>LFMX01000203.1 GCA_001184405.1 Candidatus Burkholderia humilis | reverse complement strand
CGTCTTTACCTGACCTTTACCCTGACAAGTCGGGCAAGGCTCGCACAGCACATGCGCCAGCGACTCCCGCGTACGCTTGCGCGTCATCTCGACAAGCCCAAGCTGCGAAAATCCGTTCACCGTCACGCGCGTCCGATCCCGCGACAATGCCCGCTTCAACTCGCCCAAAACCTGATCCCGATGCTCGACATTCTCCATGTCGATGAAATCGATGATGATGATCCCGCCCAGGTTCCGCAACCGCAATTGCCGCGCGATGGTATGCGCCGCTTCGAGATTGGTCTTGAATATGGTGTCATCGAAATTACGCGCGCCGACGTAACCGCCCGTATTCACGTCGATGGTTGTCATCGCTTCGGTCTGGTCGATCATCAGATAACCGCCGGACTTGAGATCCACGCGCCGCGACAGCGCCCGCAAAATCTCCGCTTCGATGTTGTACAGATCGAATAACGGCCGTTCGCCCGTATAGTGATGCAGGCGTGATGCCACCGCAGGCGTGAACTCCGCCGCGAAGTCGGACAGCATCTGAAATGTCTCGCGCGAATCGACCTGAATGCGCGTGGTTTCGTCGTTGACGAAGTCGCGCAGCACGCGTTGCGCAAGATTCAAATCCTGATAGAGCAGGAAAGTCGGCGGCACGCGCTGCGCCTGCGCGACGATCGTCGTCCACGTCTTGCGCAGATACGCGACATCTGCGGCGAGTTCTTCGCTGGTTGCATCTTCCGCGATCGTGCGCACGATATAACCGCCTTTCTCATCGGCCGGCAGAACCGCGGTCAGTCGCGCGCGCACGGCCTCGCGTTCCGCTTCGCTCTCGATCTTCTGCGAGATGCCGATATGTGGCTCCTGCGGCAGATAAACCAGCGTGCGCCCCGCGATACTCACCTGCGTCGAAAGCCGCGCGCCCTTGGTGCCGATCGGATCCTTCACGACCTGCACCATCAGCGATTGCCCTTCGAAGACGATCTTTTCGATCGGTGTATGTGGCTGCGAGTTATGCGATTCGCCCGCAATGCGCGGATGCCAGATATCCGCGACATGCAGAAACGCGGCGCGCTCCAGACCGATATCGATAAACGCCGACTGCATGCCCGGCAGCACGCGCACGACCTTGCCGAGATACACATTGCCGACGCGTCCGCGCGATAACGTGCGCTCGACGTGAAGTTCCTGAACGGCGCCTTGCTGAACCAGTGCGACGCGGGTTTCTTGCGGTGTGACGTTGATCAGGATTTCTTCGTTCATGGCCTGTTTAGAATGCGACGCGCACCACGCGCAAGAGTGCTGCGGTTTCGAAAAGGGGCAGACCCATGATACCCGAATAGGACCCGTCGATTCGCTCGATAAACTCCGCCGCGCGTCCCTGTATCCGTATGCGCCGGCCTTGCCGAGCGGCTCGCCGGTCGCGGCATAGCGCGTTGCAGCGCAGCACGGCCGGCTTTAGCAAAGCGCACGTGCGAGCGCGACAGCACCGGTTCGAGCAGCGTGCCTTCGC
>LFMX01000202.1 GCA_001184405.1 Candidatus Burkholderia humilis | reverse complement strand
CATCGACGACGGCGATCGCCGTCAGCACTTCGTGCTCGCGGCCCGCGAGGCGCTCGAGCATCGTCACGGCGTCGTCTTCATGCAAAGGCTTGCCGAGGATGAGTCCGTCGATGGTCACGGTCGTATCCGCAACGAGAATAGGCGCCGCGCGATGTCCGCCCGCGACCAGCCGATCGCGCGCCGCGTACGCCTTCAATGCGCACACGCGCATGACATACGCACCGGCGGATTCGCCGGGCAACTCGGCTTCGAGCGCTTCAGCGTCTTCATCGGGACAGGGGAGAAGGAGTTCGTACGGCACGCCGAGTTGGCGCAGCAGCTCCTGACGGCGCGGGCTTTGAGAGGCGAGATAAACGAAGGCGTAGGAGAAGTCATCGTGACGTTGGATTCGAAGTGCGCGCGCGGCATTCGAAGTCCAACGAAGACCCAAAAGCCTCACACGCGATGATAAGGATGATTCTGCGTGATGCTCCACGCGCGGTAAAGCTGTTCGGCGAGCAGCACGCGCACCATGCCGTGCGGCAGCGTGAGCGACGACACTCGCAGCAACAGTTCCGCGCGTGATTTCACTTCCGGGTCCAGGCCGTCCGCGCCGCCGATGATGAACGCGACATCGCGTCCATCCTGCTGCCAGCCGGGCAGCGCCTGCGCGAGCTGCATCGTAGTCCAGTCGCGGCCGCGTTCGTCGAGCGCAACGACGCGCGCGTTCTTCGGTAACGCAGCTTCGATGCGCTGTTTCTCCGCCGCCATCACGCTCTCGGTATTGCGGCCGGACGAGCGCTGCTCGGGCTTGATTTCCTTCAGCTCGATGCGCAATTCTGGCGGCATGCGCTTCGCATATTCGTCGAAGCTATTCGTGATCCAGTCGGGCATCTTGTGTCCGACGGCGATGATGCAGAGCTTCATCGAAGAGAACGCTCAGTGTTTGCTGCGCGAGGTCTTGCGTGCGGGACGCTTGACCGCGGGCGCGTCGTCTTCCTCTTCTTCGTCCTCGTCAGCCGTGACGCGCGCGCCGCCGAACATGTTCGGCGTTTGCAGCTTCACGCGCACCGGCTTGTCACCCCAGACTTCTTCGAGGTTGTAGTACTGGCGCAGCGCCGGTTGCAGGATATGCACGACCGCGTCGCCGCAATCGACCAGCACCCATTCGCCGATCTCTTCGCCTTCGGTGCTGACGATATCGCCGCCCGCTTCCTTGACTTTCTCGCGCACGCTGTTCGCAAGCGCCTTGGTCTGCCGGTTCGACGTGCCGCTCGCCACGACCACGCGGTCGAAGAGCGACGTCAGATGCGTCGTGTTGAACACTTTGATGTCTTGCGCCTTGACGTCTTCCAGACCGTCGATGATCGCGCGTTGCAGCTTTTGAATTTCCATGATTACCGTTGATACAGATGATGTTGAACGATGTAGTCCCAGACAGCCGCCGGGACTTGCGAGCGCGCATAGTGAATGTCGGTCATCATCGTGCGCGCTTCCTCGCGGATCGCCGTGGCGGATACG
>LFMX01000201.1 GCA_001184405.1 Candidatus Burkholderia humilis | reverse complement strand
GTCTGGCGCTCCGGATCGATCCGAAGCGAAAGGCGTTCCATCGACGATCGACGGAACGTACGGTCTCTGCGCTTACTCGCTGTCGATGACAGCGTTTGTATAAACTTCCTGCACGTCGTCGAGATTTTCGAGCGCATCGAGCAGTTTTTGCATTTTCACGGCGTCGTCGCCGGCGAATTCCACTTCGGTTTGCGGCTTCATCATCACTTCGGCGAGTTCGGCCTTGAAGCCCGCGGCTTCGAGCGCGTTCTTCACCTTCTGGAAGTCGTTCGGCGGGCAGACCACTTCGATACTGCCGTCTTCGTTCGTGACCACGTCATCCGCGCCGGCTTCGAGCGCGGTGTCCATCAGTTTGTCTTCGGGCGTGCCCGGTGCAAACATGAACTGGCCGACGTGATCGAACAGGAACGACACCGAGCCGTCCGTGCCCATATTGCCGCCGAACTTCGAGAACGCGTGGCGCACTTCCGCGACCGTGCGCGTGCGGTTGTCGGTCATGGTGTCGACGATGATCGCCGCGCCGCTGATGCCGTAGCCTTCGTAACGGATTTCTTCGTAATTCGTGCCGTCCACGCCGCCGCCGCCGCGCTGGATCGCGCGGTTGATGTTGTCCTTCGGCATGTTGGCGTCGTACGCCTTGTCCACGGCCAGACGCAGACGCGGGTTCGAATCGATATCGCCGCTGCCCATGCGCGCCGCGACCTGAATTTCCTTGATGAGGCGCGTCCAGACCTTGCCTTTCTTCGCGTCGGCCGCGGCTTTCTTATGCTTGATGTTGGCCCATTTCGAATGACCTGCCATTACCTTTCTCCGTCGTGCGCCTCGGGCCGTGCCCGCGCCTGATGCTGAAAATATTCGTGTCTGTGCCGGTGATGCAGCTTCGAGCGCGTGTGTTCGCGCATTCGTGCTCGTTAAGCGGCTGCTGGATTCGTCGGGGCGATGCCATGCCGGAAGGCACGTGTTTTGTGCCGTAACCGCTAAAGTCTGCTTAGGCCCGACTAGGAACAAATTCAAATTTTATCATGGCGGGGCACGCCGACATGCCCGCCGCGACGGCTTTGCGGCTTTGAAATCGTTGAAAAAGTGGGGAATCGGGGCCGAAAACGCAAACCGCCGAGCAAAGAAAAAAGCATCAGGTGCGCGTGCCGAACAGCCGGTCGCCCGCATCGCCGAGACCCGGAACAATATACGCGTGATCGTTCAGATGCGAATCGAGCGACGCGACATACAGCTTCACATCCGGATGCGCGTTCTGGAACACTTTCACGCCCTCGGGCGCGGCGACCAGCGCCACGAAGATGATGTTTTCCGGCTGCACGTTGCGCCGCTTCATCACATCGACGGCGTGGACAGCGGAATAACCGGTCGCGACCATCGGATCGCACAGGATGAACACGCGCTCTTCGAGATCGGGCGGCAGGCGCATGAGATATTCCACCGGCCGGTGATCCTCCGCGCGATACACGCCGATATGCCCGACGCGCGCCGACGGCACGAGATCC
>LFMX01000200.1 GCA_001184405.1 Candidatus Burkholderia humilis | reverse complement strand
AGCAAGCCATCCGACATGCCGATACCCGCGCGCAGCACCGGCACGATCGCGAGCTTCTTGCCGGCAATCACGGGCGCATCGATTTCGACGAGCGGCGTTTCCACGCGCTTGGTCGTGAGCGGCAGATTGCGCGTGATTTCGTAGCCCATCAACAGCGTGATTTCGCGCAGCAACTCGCGGAAGGTGCGCGTGGACGTGTCCTTGTCGCGCATGTGCGTGAGCTTGTGCTGGATCAGCGGGTGATCGGTGATGAAAAGATTGGGGAAGCGGCTGTCTTGTTTCATGGGTCTCGCGCGCGGTGCGCGTTCTGCTCGGATGATGGGCTGCCTGGTGCGCTCGGAGAAACGGCTCGCATCGAACTAAAGCAACGCGCCGGAGCGGACAGTGGCGACAGTTTACCGAAAAGCCCGGGCGCACTTAAGAAGATTCGCACATGGTGCACGCCCACGTTGCCGCCCCGATTCTTCTAGAATGCGCGAGAGGCTGTCACAGAACTTGACGAACACGGAGGACGAACGATGGATATGGGAATCGCGGTCCGCACGGCGCTCGTGTGCGCGGCGAGCAAAGGGTTGGGGCGCGGCTGCGCCGAAGCGCTCGCCGCCGAGGGCGTGAATCTGGTGATCACGGCGCGCACCGCCGAAACCCTCGAAGCGACCGCCGCGCATATCCGCGCGACCTACGGTGTCGATGTCAAGACCGTCGCGGGCGGATATCACCACGCCCGAAGGCCACGCCGCCGCGCTCGCCGCGTGCCCCACGCCGGACATTCTGGTGAACAACGCGCGCGGTCCGCCGCCGGGCGATTTCCGCACCTTCACGCACGAGATGTGGATCAAGGCGCTCGAAGGCAACATGCTCATGCCGATCGAACTGATGAAGGCGACCATCGACGGCATGATCGAGCGCGGCTTCGGGCGCATCGTGAATATCACGAGTTCGTCGGTGAAAGCGCCGATCGATGTGCTTGGTCTCTCGAACGGCGCGCGTTCCGGACTGACGGGTTTCGTCGCGGGCGTGGCGCGCAAGGTCGCGGCAACCAGCGTGACTATCAACAACATTCTTCCCGGTACGTTCGATACGGACCGCATCGCCGTGACGATGCAAGCGCAGGCGAAGGCGCAAAACATCCCGCTCGACGAGATTCGCGAGCGGCGCGCGCAGAGTCTGCCGGCCGGGCGCTTCGGCAATCCGGAAGAATTCGGCAAGGCGTGCGCGTTTTTGTGCAGCGTGCATGCGGGATACATCACCGGACAGAATCTGCTGATCGACGGCGGCGCTTATCCGGGCACGTACTGAAATGGAACACTCGATGAAAACACGCGTCGCGCTGATCGCGCACGACATGAAGAAGGACGACATCGTCAAACTGGCGGGCGAATTCACCGATACGCTCGCGCAGTGCCAGCTCGTGGCGACGGGCACGACGGGCGGGCGCATCGCGGCGGCGCACGGGCTGGAAGTCGAGCGCAAGCTGTCCGGTCCGCACGGCGGCGACTTGCAGATCGGCGCGG
>LFMX01000199.1 GCA_001184405.1 Candidatus Burkholderia humilis | reverse complement strand
TCGAGCAAAAGCATTTCGTCGATGTGCATATGTCCGTGCGTGCTCGCGCGCAATACTTCGGGCGCGGCGCGGCGCGCATCGAGTTCGGCCGTGACTTCGGCGTTGAGCGCGGCGACGTCGAAGCCCGCGCGCGTTTCCACGCAAATATGCGCGTAGTCGAATAGCTGTTTCCACTGATGCCACGAGTTCAACTTGACCAATTGATCCGCGCCCATCAGGAGCGTGATCGATGCGTCCTTGCCTTCGTGTTCGCGCCAGTGCGCGAGCGTGTCGACGGTGTACGTGTCGCCGTGGTGATCGATTTCGTCGGTGGCGACGGTGATGGCCACGCCTTCCAGTTCGAGCGATTGAGCCGCCGCACGCGTTATCGCCAGCCGATGCTCCGGCGCGGAAACACCTTCCTTCTGCCACGGCTGACCGGCGGGCAGCAGCACGACTTCGGTCAGATCGAGCACTTCGACGAAGCGGCGCGCGAGCGCGAGATGGCCGTTGTGGATCGGATCGAACGTGCCGCCGAGCAGGCCGACGCGCTTGGCGCACGGAGTCAAAGCCATTCGCGGCGCACCAGAAAGTCGGCGTAGAGCCGCGCTTCGGGCGTGCCCGGCTCCGGCTTCCAATCGTAGCGCCAGTTCGCGACGGGCGGCATCGACATGAGAATGGATTCCGTGCGGCCGCCGCTTTGCAGACCGAAGTGCGTGCCGCGATCGAACACGAGATTGAACTCGACATAGCGCCCGCGCCGGTACAACTGGAACTCGCGTTCGCGTTCGGAGTAGGGCATGTCGCGGCGTTTTTCGATGATCGGCAAGTATGCGTTGAGGAACGCATCGCCGACGCTTTGCATCATCCCGAAGGCGTGATCGAAACCGCCTTCCGAGAAGTCATCGAAGAAAATTCCGCCGATGCCGCGTGGCTCGTTGCGATGCTTCAGGAAGAAATACTCGTCGCACCACGTCTTGAAGCGCGGATAAAGGTCCGCGCCGAACGGTTGCAACGCATCGCGGCAAACCTGATGGAAATGCCGCGCGTCTTCCTCGTAACCGTAAATGGGCGTGAGATCCATGCCGCCGCCGAACCAGAACACGGACGCTGCGCCTTCCTTGATCGCGGTCAGCATGCGCACATTGGCGTGCACGGTCGGGCAGTGCGGATTGCGCGGATGCATGACGAGCGAGACGCCCATCGCCTCGAAACCGCGACCGGCGAGTTGCGGACGCGCTGCGCTCGCGGACGGCGGCAGCGCATCGCCCTGCACATCCGAAAAGCCGATGCTGCCGCGCTCGAAAAATACGCCGCTTTCGAGAATGCGCGTGATGCCGCCGCCACGCAGATGCGCGCCCGGTTCGCGGGTCCAGGCGTCGGTGGCGAACGCGGTGCCGTCGAAGCGGCCGAGCGCATCGGCGATGCGCGTCTGCAAGTCCGTCAGGTAATCGCGCACGGCCGCGATGTTGTGAGATGCGTGGTCTTCGTGGCGTTGGTTCGGTTCACTCATCGATTGCTGCAATGCGCCAGAGGCGCCGT
>LFMX01000198.1 GCA_001184405.1 Candidatus Burkholderia humilis | reverse complement strand
CGTCGATTTCTCGTTGATCTCGAAAGTCTTAAAAGCACGCTGCCGGACGCGAGGTCCGGCAGCGCAAGGATACAACGTGACCGAGGCGCGGCTTAACTATGCCATTCGGCCTGTTTTCGATTCGCCGCGCGATAGCCGATGTCCCGCCGATACTGCATGCCGTCGAACGAAATCTGGTTGACTGTATCGTAGACCACGGATTGCGCGCCGCGCACGGAATCCGCCAGACCGACCACGCACAGCACGCGGCCGCCGGTCGTCGTGAGCTTGCCGTCGGCGAGCGCGGTGGCCGCGTGGAACGTCACCGATTGCTCGTTTTCCGCCGGAATGCCGGTGATGCGGTCGCCCTTGCGCGGCGTGTCCGGATAGTTGTGCGCGGCCAACACCACGCCCAGCGCCGTGCGGCGGTCCCAGTCGAGTTCCGTGCCGTCGAGCTTGCCGTCGATCGCCATTTCCACGACCTTCGAGAAATCGCCCTTCAGGCGCGTCATGATCGGTTGCGTTTCCGGATCACCCATTCGGCAGTTGAATTCGAGCGTTTTCGGGTTGCCGTTGGCGTCGATCATCAGACCCGCGTACAGAAAACCCGTATAGCGGATGCCTTCCTGCTCCATGCCACGCACGGTCGGCAGGATGATTTCGCGCATCACGCGGGCGTGCAATTGCGGCGTGACGATCGGCGCGGGCGAATATGCACCCATGCCGCCGGTGTTCGGACCCTTGTCGCCGTCGAGCAGACGCTTGTGGTCCTGGCTCGACGCCAGCGCGAGCACGTGCTTGCCATCGACCATCACGATAAAACTGGCTTCCTCGCCCGCCAGAAACTCTTCGATCACCACGCGCGCGCCGGCATCGCCGAGCTTGTTGTCGGCAAGCATGGAGTCGATGGCCGCGTGCGCTTCTTCCAGCGACATCGCTACGACCACGCCTTTGCCGGCGGCCAGGCCATCGGCCTTGATGACGATCGGCGCGCCTTTTGCATCGATATACGCGTGCGCGGCGGCGATGTCCGTGAAGGTTTCGTACTCGGCGGTCGGAATGGCGTGGCGCTTCATGAACGCCTTGGCGAAGTCCTTCGAGCTTTCGAGCTGCGCCGCTTCCTTGCTCGGCCCGAAAATCTTCAGCCCCCGCGAGTGGAACAGATTGACGATGCCCGCCGCCAGCGGCGCTTCCGGCCCCACCAGCGTGAACGCGACGTTTTCCTTCTCGACGAAATCGGCGAGCGCTGCCGGGTCCGTGATATCGACGTTGCGCAGACGCTCGTCCTGCGCCGTGCCGCTGTTGCCCGGCGCGACATAGACGATCTGCACGCGTGGCGATTGCGCGAGCTTCCAGGCCAGCGCATGTTCGCGACCGCCGGAACCGACGACGAGTAACTTCATTTGATTCCCCGAAATCCTGACAAAAACGGCTAAATGAAAGCGGTGGCGGCGTGCCGGCGCGCTCACCGCGCAGCGTAATGCGGGCGCCGTCACGAGATCGACCGAAGGCGGCTCGCGCTGACTGCTGCTGCGTTACGCGCCATCGGCGGCAAGGAAT
>LFMX01000197.1 GCA_001184405.1 Candidatus Burkholderia humilis | reverse complement strand
CCCCACGTGTAGAGATCGGAGGTCGTATCGGAGAGCAGCGTGAACTGATACTGCGCGTTCGATTGCCGTCCGCCCACGCGAATGTCCTGCACCGCTTGCAGGAACGTGCGCGCGCCGGCGACATCGGCGAGCGGCGTGCGCAGCCGGTTGATGACCTGATCCGCCGATACCTTGCGCTCGCTCTTCGGTTTGAGCGAAATGAACATGAAACCCGAATTGGTCGATCGTCCGCCCGTGAAACCCGCGACGCTATCGACGGCTGGATCGGCTTCGACGATCTTCATCACCTCGGCGAACTTGATTTTCATCGCCTGGAACGAGGTGCTCTGGTCCGCCTGAATGCCGCCGATGATGCGCCCCGTGTCCTGCTGCGGGAAAAAGCCCTTCGGCACGATGACATACAGATAGCCGGTTGAGCGTGACGGTGGCGACGAGCGTCAGCAGAATGAAGCGAGGATGCGCGAGCGACCATTCGAGCGTGCGCGCATAACCGCGCTGCATGCGCTGAAACTGCCGCTTCAGCCACTGCGCGGTGCGGCCTTCTTCGCGCCTGTCGTGCGATTCTTCGAGCAGCCGCGAGCACATCATCGGCGTGACGGTGAGCGAGACGACGAGCGATACGGCAATGGGCAGCGACAGCGTCAACGCGAACTCGCGGAACAAGCGTCCGACGATGCCGCCCATCAGCAGAATAGGCAGAAACACCGCGACGAGCGACACGCTGATCGACAGCACCGTAAAGCCCACTTCGCGCGCGCCGATGATCGCGGCCTGCCGGCGTGGCACGCCGTTCTCCACATGGCGCGAGATGTTTTCGAGCACGACGATCGCGTCATCGACCACAAAACCGGTCGCGATGGTCAGCGCCATCAGCGAGAGATTGTCGAGCGAGAAGCCGAGCAGATACATCGCCGCGAAGGTGCCGATGATCGATATCGGCACGGCGACGCTCGGTATCAAGGTCGCGCGCCAGTTGCGCAGAAACAGGAACACGACCATCACGACGAGCGCCACCGCAATCACGAGCGTGAGTTCCGTGTCGTGCAGCGATGCGCGGATGGTGGTTGAGCGGTCGGCCGTCGGCGTGATCTGCACGTCGGCGGGGAGCGCCGCCTGCAGTTGCGGCAGCATCGACTTGACGCGATCGATCGTTTCGATGATGTTCGCGCCCGGTTGCCGGTACAGAATCACCAGTATCGCGCGCTTGTTGTTGATGAGGCCGAGATTGCGCAGGTCCTCGACGGAATCGACGACTTCGCCGACATCGGACAGTTTCACCGCCGAGCCGTTGCGGTACGCGACCACGAGGTCCTTGTACTGCGCGGCCTTGCTGGCCTGATCGTTGGTGTAGAGCTGGACGTGCGTGCCCTTGAACTCGATTGCGCCTTTCGGGCTGTTCGCATTTGCCGATGCCAGCGCCGCGCGCACGTCTTCCAGCCCGATGCCGTAGTGAAAGAGCGCGCCCGGTTCCAGTTCCACGCGCACGGCGGGATTGGCCGAGCCGCTGACATCGACTTCGCCGACGCCGGGCACGGTCGAC
>LFMX01000196.1 GCA_001184405.1 Candidatus Burkholderia humilis | reverse complement strand
AGCGTCTGCTGAAGCACGGTCGCGGCGGAATCGTAGAGCGCGCCGGGCGTGCGCGTGGGCGACGAAAGCGCGAGGACGAGAATGGGCGCGTCGGCGGGATTGACCTTGTGATACGTCGGATTGCTGCGCAGCGCGGTCGGCAGATCGGTGCGCGCGGTGTTGATCGCGGCCTGCACATCGCGCGCGGCGCCGTCGATATCGCGGTTCAGGCCGAATTGCAGCGTGATGCGCGTGGTGCCGACCGAACTCATCGACGTCATTTCGCTCACGTCCGCAATGGTGCCGAGATGTCGCTCCAGCGGACTGGCCACGCTCGTCGCCACGGTCTCGGGACTCGCGCCCGGCAGCGATGCCTGCACGGAAATGGTCGGGAAATCGACCTGCGGCAGCGGCGCGACCGGCAGCCGCACGAACGCGAACTTGCCCGCAAGCTCAATGCCGATCGCGAGCAGCGTCGTCGCGACCGGGCGGTTGATGAAGAAGCGCGACATGTTCATCGCTTATTGCTCATCACGCGTGGGCCGCGACGGATTGATGTGATGCCCGAACCGCGCACGCAAGCTGCGCCCGAGCGATTCGAAGTCGAGATAGATCACCGGCGTCGTAAAGAGCGTCAACAATTGCGAAACGATCAACCCGCCGACGATCGCGATCCCGAGCGACCGGCGCAATTCCGAACCCGCGCCCCAGCCGAGCATGAGCGGCAGCGCGCCGAGGAGCGCTGCCATCGTCGTCATGAGAATGGGGCGAAAGCGCAGCAGACACGCCTGAAAAATGGCTTCGCGCGGCGACTTGCCGCCTTCGCGTTCGGCTTCGAGCGCGAAGTCGATCCATGATCGCGTTCTTCTTCACGATACCGATCAGCAACACAATGCCGATGATCCCGATGATGTCCAGATCGTTGCCGGTGATCATCAGCGAAAAGCAGCGCGCCGACGCCTGCGGACGGCAGCGTGGACAGAATGGTGATCGGATGGATGAAGCTCTCGTACAGCACGCCGAGCACGATATATATCGTGACGATGGCGGCGAGAATCAGGGACAGCTCGTTCGACAGCGACGACTGGAACGCGAGCGCCGCGCCCTGAAATCGAATCTGGAACGACGCGGGCAGGTTGATCTCGTTCTTCGCCTGCTCGATCGCCTTGACCGCTGCGCCGAGCGACGCGCCCTTCGCCAGATTGAACGACACGGTGGTCGCCGGAAACTGGCCGAGATGCGTGACGAGCAACGGCGCGGCGCGCATGGAACGTCGCGATGGCCGAGCGGCACCTGACCGTTCGTGGCGGTCGAAGAGGGCAGATAGATGCCGTTCAGGATTTCGCTGTAATGCGCGTCGCTCGGTTCGGATTCGAGAATCACGCGGTATTGATTCGACTGCGTGAAGATCGTCGAAATGATGCGCTGGCCGAACGCATCGTAGAGCGCGTTATCGACGGTTGCGGGCGTGATGCCGAAGCGCGCCGCCGTCGGCCGGTCGATTTCGATATAGACCGATTGGCCATTCTGCTGCAGGTCAGTGGCGACATCCGTGAGAATGTCCGTGTGTT
>LFMX01000195.1 GCA_001184405.1 Candidatus Burkholderia humilis | reverse complement strand
AACTGGCCGAAGGGCGCGTGAACATGGTGATTTTCCTGCGCGACCCGATGACGCCGCAGCCGCACGAACCCGACATCAACGCACTCGTGCGCGCGTGTGACGTGCACAACGTGCCGTGCGCGCCGAATATCGTCACCGCGCGCAGATCTGTGCCTGCGTTTTTCGAAGGCATCTTGAAATAAAGGACGAGCGATGACCAAAGCAATCCGTTTCGATAAAGCCGGCGGCCCGGAAGTCATGAAGTAGGTCGATGTCGACGTGGGCGAGCCGGGCAAGGGCGAAATCCGCGTGAAGCATCATGCGGTCGGCCTGAATTTCATCGACGTGTATTTCCGCACCGGTCTATATCCGATGCCGCTGCCCGGCGGTCTCGGTATGGAAGCCGCGGGCGAAGTGGCGGCGGTGGGCGAGAGCGTCACGCAATTCAAGCCGGGCGATCGCGTAGCGTATGCGTCGCGTCCGCCGGGTGCGTATGCCGAAGAGCGCGTGATGTCGGTGGACTACGTCGTGAAGCTGCCGGAATCGATCGGCTACGAAGACGCCGCGTCGATCATGCTGCAAGGGCTGACCGCGCAATATCTGTTGCGCCGCACGTACCGCGTGAAGGCGGGCGATACCGTGCTGATTCACGCGGCGGCGGGCGGCGTGGCATGCTCGCGTGCCAGTGGGCGAAGGCACTTGGCACGACGGTCATCGGCACGGTCGGATCGGACGAGAAAGCGGAACTCGCGAAGGCGCACGGCTGCGACTATCCGATTGTCTACACGCGCGAGAATTTCACGCAGCGCGTGCGCGAGATCACCAACGGCGCGGGCGTGTCGGTCGTCTACGATTCGATCGGCAAGGACACGTATGTTGCGTCGCTCGATTGCCTGTCGCCGCTCGGGCTGTTCGTGAGTTTCGGCAATTCGTCCGGCCCGGTGCCGCCGATCGATTCGTCCGAACTTGCCGGTCGCGGCTCGCTGTATTTCACGCGGCCGATGCTTTTCAGCTATATTGCCAAACGCGCCGATCTCGATGCGATGGCGGCCGAGTTGTTCGACGTCGTCGCATCGGGCAAAGTGAAGACGAACGTGCGCCAGCGCTATGCGTTGTCCGACGCGGCGAAGGCGCACGAAGACCTCGAAGCGCGCAAGACCACCGGCTCGACCATCTTTCTGCCTTGAGTTCGAATCCGAGCGCGAACCCGACGCGACCGTCGTTCTGATCAAGGACGAGAAGCAGATTCGCCGCTTCGTGCGCGTGTCGCTGGAGGCGCAGGGCATGAGCGTGCACGAAGCGGAGACCGGCCAGAAGGGCCTCGTCGAAGCGGCGACGCGCAAGCCCGATCTCGTCATCGTCGATCTCGGTTTGCCGGACACGGACGGCATCGACATGATTCGGGAACTGCGCGGCTGGACCGAACTGCCGATCATCGTGCTGTCGGCGCGTACGCAGGAAGAGCAGAAAGTCGCCGCGATCGATGCGGGCGCGGACGATTATCTGACCAAGCCGTTCGGCGTATCGGAACTGATGGCGCGGATTCGCGCGCATCTGCGGCGGCGCAATCAGGCGGCGTCGA
>LFMX01000194.1 GCA_001184405.1 Candidatus Burkholderia humilis | reverse complement strand
GCGAGACGCCTATCGTCACGTTCGGCGATGTCACCGTGGATCTCGCCTTACGCCGTGTCACGCGGAACGGCGATAACGTGCACTTGACGCCGATCGAATACCGGCTGCTCTCGACGCTCGTGCGGTATGCGGGGCGCGTGCTTGTTGGATGTATGGGGGCCATCGCACGTCGAAAGCCCGCATTACTTGCGCATCTACATGGCGCATTTGCGGCAAAAGCTCGAGCGCGATGCCGCGCAGCCGGAACATATCGTGACGGAAACGGGCGTGGGGTATCGGTTGGTTGGGGCGGTGTAATCACTCCGCCGCATTCGCCGATGCCGCACCACGCCCGCGACGCCGCGCGCGCCGCGCTTCCGAGCGCACGCGAATCTTGTCCATGTACAGATAAACCACCGGCGTTGTATAGAGCGTGAGCATCTGACTCACGATCAACCCGCCGACGATCGCGATGCCGAGCGGCGCGCGCATTTCCGAACCTTCGCCCGAACCGAACGCGAGCGGCAGCGCGCCGAGGAGCGCCGCGGCCGTCGTCATCATAATTGGGCGAAAGCGCAGCAGACACGCCTCACGAATGGCGTCGCGCGAAGTCTTTGCGCCATGCCGCGTCGCTTCGATCGCGAAATCGACCATTATGATCGCGTTCTTCTTCACGATGCCGATCAGCAGAATCACCGCAATGAACGTGATGATGCTGAACTTCGTCTTGAACAGCAGCAATGCGAGCAGCGTGCCGATGCCCGCCGACGGCAGCGTCGACAGAATCGTAACCGGATGAATGTAGCTCTCGTACAGAATGCCGAGCACGATATACACGGCCGCGAGCGCCGCGAGAATCAAAATCGGCAGCGCGCTGGTCGATTGCTGGAACGCCTGTGCCGTGCCCTGAAAACTGCCGTGAATGGTCTGCGGCACGCCGATTTCCGCCATCGTTTCGTAGATGGCATTGGTCGCATCCGACAGCGAGCGGCCCGGCGGCAGGTTGAACGAAATCGTCGAGGCCACGAACTGGCTCTGGTGATTCACCGACAACGGCGTGTTCCCCGGCCCGAACTTGGCGATGGCGGAAAGCGGCACCATCGTTTCCTTCGATGTCGATACCGCCGCGCCCGCCGATGAACTCGACTTGCCGCTCGCCGCGATGGCGTTGGTCGCCGCGTTCTTCACAGCCGCGAGCGCGAGCGACGCGGTCGTATCGGATACGCCGGTCGACGTGGAGGAGGTCGCTGCAGCACTGCTGGAAGAGGAGGTCGTCGTCGATTGCGTCGATGTCGACCCGCTCGCCGTGCCGCCCGACGTGCTGATCCAGATCTGCTTCAGCATTTCCGGGTCTTGCCAGTTACTTCGGCGCGAGTTCCATGACCACGTGATATTGCGACAGCGGGTTATAGATGGTCGAAACCTGCCGCTGGCCGAACGCATCGTAAAGCGTGTTGTCGATCTGCGCGGGCTTGATGTTCAACCGCGCGGCAGTCGCGCGGTTGAACGTGACCATCGCTTCGAGTCCGCCTTGCTGCTGATCCGAATTCACGTCGGTCAACTCGGGCCGTTTCATCAGCGCGTCCGTGAGCTTCGGT
>LFMX01000021.1 GCA_001184405.1 Candidatus Burkholderia humilis | reverse complement strand
GGCTTCGAACACGTTTACGCCCGCGCTTCTCAACGCCTTTTCGAGCGCAAGTAGTTGACGATATTGCGGGCAATACAGACCGAGCACCGGCTTCTGGCGGAAATCCTTGAGCGGCAAATCGCGCAATTGGGCATCGCGCGAGGCGGCGACGATCGGCTCGGCAATCGCGCGATCT
This sequence comes from Candidatus Burkholderia humilis, assembly GCA_001184405.1. Classification (GTDB taxonomy): domain Bacteria; phylum Pseudomonadota; class Gammaproteobacteria; order Burkholderiales; family Burkholderiaceae; genus Caballeronia; species Caballeronia humilis. The sequence continues at coordinate 69,189 of LFMX01000021.1, read as the reverse complement.
TCTGCGCGAATGAACGCGACCGGCGTTTGTAACGTGCTACGCACTCTTTGCGAACCATCGCCGGTGGCGAGCCAGAAATCGACTTCGACCCCCGCGGGGGTATCGCGCCAATGACGTGTCAGTAAAAACCCGTGTTGTAACTGAGACAAGCCGATTCCTTCGAGTGCGCGTGCAATCGACACATTTTAATGGCGGCTCGGAAAAAACTAAGGGCGCCCAAATGAGCGCCCTTGGCTGAGAAATAGGAAATGCGGTAGCGGCGATCCCGTCATTCACCATCCCGTCCGGACAAATCCGCGGATGGTCCTCGGCGAAAATCCGGCGCCGCTACCGCCTAAGCAGCCGTGCGACCAGGCTTGGCCGTTGCGGCTGCAACGCCGCCACGTTTGCGAGCGCCGATAATGCCAGCTCGTCCTGCTCTTCGGGCGCTTCGTTCTTGATGGACACAACCTCCAGCGCGGCTTCTTGAGTGGCCTGTCGTGCGGCCGCCGCTTTCTTGGTCTTCCCCGCGCGTGACAGCGGCTGGCAGGCCCCGCACACCACGTTGTTCTGCAAATCATGTTTATGTGCGACGAACTTCCCAGTGCAGCGGCAGCATGAAGTCATCTGCAGCATGCTGGCATCGAAGAAGCGCACAAGCGTCCAGGCCCGCGTGAGATCGAGTACCGCTTCGGCGCCGCTGTGGTTGCAGTGCTTGAGATACAGTACCCCTTGGTCAACGCATCGAGATGCGTGCAACCGGCTTCGTTACGCAGGAACGAATAGGTGTTATAGAAGAGCGATGCGTGGATGTTCGCCAGCCACGTCATATACCAGTCGGCCGAGAACGGCAGCATGCCCTTGGGCGGCGATGCGCCCTTCACTTCGCGATAGAGACGGATCATGCGGTCGCGCGAGAGCGTCAGTTCGCTCTCCAGCACTTACATGCGCGCCCCGAGTTCGATCAGCGCGATCGCGCGGAACACTTCCTGGGCGTCTTCGGTGAGGCTCTTCTTCAGCATGGCTCGCTTCGTCTCTCTGAGGGGCTTTAAGCGAACTGTTCAGCCGGCTGGCCAGCCAGCAGGATTGCCGCGTGTGTCGGCGCGATTTCCGCATTCTTCGCGGGTTGCGTCAGGGCCGACAGCAGATCAGCGAGTTCCTTCGACAGACCGAGCCGGAACATGCCGATAGCGCGGTCTTCGCGCAACAAACGCTGCGCGAGCATGATGTACGACGATTGATTTCCCGGATCGATTCCAGCGTTTCGCGACCGTTCATGGTTGCTGCTTCCGTTAAATCCCCGAATTGCTTGCCGGCTTTTCGCCGATATCTTTTTTGCGCCTCACCAGGCTTTGGTCCGCCCGGCTACGTCTTACGTAATCTTTGTTTCAGGCCATTACAAATTGTAACAACACTGTGAAACGGATTCTAAGTAGGGTTTGAGAACAAAGCAAGACTGTCTCAATAATATTTTGTTGCAAACAACACTTTTCATCGGTAAGTTTTTCTATGATAAAAAAACAGGAAAAATTAACCGATGTTTTTGGGTTGTCGCTATGTTTGCGGCGCTTAAAAGAGTCGGCTGATTTTTTGTTGGATTAATTGCCTGACGCCCGAATTAAGGGGGGCTTTGACGGATTCGGTTGACACGAATCGCAAGTATTTTTAAGAGGATTGAAAGCGGCTGAAAATCGGAAAAAATGCCGCGTCATCGTGTTTTACCGATGAGCGGCCATTTGAGTAATTCATGTCGATATGCTGTTACATTACACGAATACGCGATTATTACCGCTTGTGTTAACGCTGCGGCACACCTCTTTGCGCCATGCACCCCCCAGTACGTGACGATCTCCTGCACCACCGGATTACCGGCTCGATACAAATTCTGAATGGCGGGTGCAAAACCGCCTTGTGTTGCATAGTTCAGAAGATTATCCGAAGCGCTTTGTTCTTCATAAGGACGGTCGAAATCCGAGCCTGCGCGTAATGCCGCCACACGCGACAAATCCACGCGCTTCACACTCGCCGCGCGCTTGAGCGCTTCATAGGTCGCGTTGTCTTCCTGCTGCGTCGTGCAATAGACGCCCTGCCCGTCGGTCAGCAAGCGCGTCCATTCGCGTGCGCGCTCGCCGATGTACTTGCCCGACCACCACACCACGGCGGCTTTTCCTTCGGCCCTTTCGTGTTGATGCCGAGAAAACCGGTGCGCCAGTCAGCGGGTTTTTCGCGTGCGTCGAGTTTCCATTGAATGCCGAAATCGACCAGATACTTCGCCCACGCCGCCGAACCAACCGTGCCGCGCGCCGGATCGATACCCGCGATCCTGGCGATCAAAAAATACGTGTGACGCAGATCGAAGCGGTCCGAGAACGTGAGCGCCATCATCGATGCAGCGGCGTTCGTGTGTCCCATGCCGGTGGTGATGACGCAGACGTCATCGCGATTGCAATGCACTTCCGGATAGTCCGGCGACAAACCCGCCACCTTGACCGGTTGCCACGGACCGAGATTATCGAGCCACACCTGGCCTTCGGGACCGAACATCGAGATGATCATCACCTTGACCTTACGGCCGCCGTCGCCGTGACGATCGCTGCTGAAAGCGTCGTCGTCGCCTTACGCGAAGGGGCTGCGGGTGACCACCGACATGCCGAGCAGCGCGGCGCAAACGGTTCGTTTGAGTGTGCGTGGGGATGCGTTCGATCGTGACACGGCAGCATTTTTCATGGTAGGCGTTTTCCTCGTGAAGGTTCGAATTTCGAAGAAAGGCCGCGCCCATTCGTTGCAAACAGACGCGGCCGGCCGACCGATTATAGAAGCGCCAAATTCAGATCAAACGATGCATAACCCTTAGGTCAAGTGCCCGATGCACGCGGCGGCGGCGCGTTCTGCGCTTGTTGCGCTTCGCCGGTCGGATGCTGCGCGGCCTTCGACGGTTCGCCGCGCTGATCCGCGCCCGCAACGTCCGCATCGGCATGCGGATCATGTGGTTCCGGCGCGCCGTTTTCCGTCCCGCCATTGACGATCACAAAATTGTGCTGCGGATTCGCAATCTTGATACCGCGCGCCGTGAACTCGTTGAGAATGCGCCGGTTGAATTCGCGTTGCGTCGGCCATCGCGCGCTGTCGCGGCATTGGATCTGGCCGGCGAGCGTGACGGTCGAGCCATCGACGGCATCGACGCCCCAGAAACTGAAGTCCGACAGAATGCCGTCGCGAAACGCTTCGTCCTGACGCAAGGCGCGCCGATTTCCTTGAGCGTCGAAATGGCGAGGTCGACGTCTTGCCCCAACGCAATCTGCACGCGCACCGCCGCATTGCCGATACCGCGATTCGTGTTGTTCACCGTCGTTACCGAACTGAACGGGACGGTGTAGAGCGAACCATCGCCGCCACGCAGACGCACCGTGCGAATCGACAGATATTCGACCGTGCCCGATACACCCGACACCGTGACCCAATCGCCGACCTGCATCGCGTTTTCCATCAACAGGAAGATGCCGGTGATGAAATCCTGCACGAGCTTTTGCGAGCCGAAGCCGAGCGCCACGCCGAAGATACTCGCGCTCGCAAGCAGCGGCGCGGTGTTCACGCCGAACTCCGACAGTCCCGTCAACACGACGACCATCGCGATGACGATGAAGAGCGACGTGCGCATCATCGGCAAGAGCGTGCGCAGACGCGCGGCGCGCACGCGGTCGCCGCTTGCGTTCCATTCTTCGAGACGTTGTTCGACAAGCACGTTGGCCCTTTCCCACACGATCACGGTGAACACCGCGGCAATCGCGATCGTCACGAGCGCGGACGCGATCTTGTTGCCCACGCCGCCCGACGTGAAGAAATGCACGATATGCACGCCCCACACTTCGAGCAGCATGACGATCGTCACGACGCCGATCACCGTCTGCACGATTCGGGTAATAGCGGTACGCATGCTGATGCAGGATCGACTTCGCGGAGGCATCGTTGGTGTCGTTTTCGTTGTCGTTGAAGATGCGCCCGAGCGCGCCGAACGCGACGATCGCGGCTACGCGCGCGCCGACCAGCACGAGGATCGACACACCACCCAGATGAAACAGCGTGCGATAACCGTTCTACACATCGAGCGCCCACACGAACCACAGCGCCAGCACGAAGAAGATCGCGACACCGGCCCAGAGACATCAGCGATCCAGCTCCCGAGGAGCCGCGTCGATTGATACGTCTGCATGCGTTCGCGAATGCGCTCCGCGACCGGGCGGCGGCATTCGAAAATCGTGTAGGCAATCACCACGTGCACATCGAGCGTGACGATCTTGAGAATCGCGATGCGCGCAGCATCGGCGAGACCAAGCGGTTCCAGACCGTTGGCGAGCGCAATGCCGAAGCCCGCGACGATCACGATGCTGCGCAAGCGCCGGTACGTGTAGATCGCGTAGTTGTCGCGCATCTGAATGAGGCGCAGCCGTCGCGCATGCGGCGCGAGGAAGAACGCACACAGAATCATGATGACGCGGCAGATCAGATACACATCGATGATCGCGCCCGCCACGTGCGCCTCGGTCGTCTCGTCTTCCATGACGATCGAGGTCAGCACCGTCACCACGGCGATGAATGCCGCGAGCGGAATGAACTTCAACACGAGATACAGCAGCGCCGACGGCAAGCGCTGCAACAAGGTCCAGTGCCGCGCGGCGTGACGCTGCCCGCGCGCATTTTCGACCTTACGCTCGGCGACGTGCATGGCGGTTTCATCGCCGGACCGTTCGGCCGACTGTTCCGCACGCACGGCGGCGTGTTCCTGATGCACGAGACCGGGATCGGTCACTTCGGCATCGGCGACGCCGCGTGCGGCCACTTTATCGCGCGCGCGGCGCAAGGTGCGCGACAACAGCAATTCGATGACGAACGCCGGAATCAGCGACAACAGCACGGCCCACACGACATGCCCGAGCTGATCGCGCGCCTGCGGCGTCGCCGTGCGGTCCTGCCACCAGTTGATGAGCGAGCGCCCGTTGAGCAGCGCGGTAACCGACGCACGCAAATCCTTGCCGATTTTGACGAGCCAGTTGCCCGCCTGCCGCGACACTTGCGAGGCGAGCCCGTTCGCCGTCAGCGATTTGGCGAGCACGTCCGACGCCGCTGATGCAGGCGCCGCGCCGCTCGCAGGCGTTTGCGGCGTAGCAAGCGCGCCCGCTGCGGCCACAGCGCGCAAGGTATCGGCGACTTGCGCGCGTTTTTGCGGATCGTCGAGCACCGACAGCGCAGCGCGCGCCTGCTGCGGCGTCAGCGCGACGGCGGGCTGTGACGCGTGGCGCGCGGTATCGGCGGCGAAGGAAACGGAAGGAATCAGCGAGACGATGCTCGCCATGAAAAAATTCAGGGACTCGATGCGGACGGCGCGCACATCACCATGCTAACGCCATTGTCCTTGGAAGAGCGCGGAACGAAATCTGCTGGAAGCGCTGTCATTGAAACAGCGCGAGAAACGCAATGCCCGATCATTCACGATGGCGCATCGCCGCCCTGTTGTGCGTAGCACTCGACGCTCCTGCCCCGTTGTGGGCATCGCCGATGAACGAGACGAGCGTGTTACGCCACGATCACGCCGCGTCCGATGCCGCCGCGCCCTTGCCCGAAATGGGCGTCACGCAATTGCCTTCGCGCGGCCAGACGCAGGTGCCCGAAACGCCCGTGACGCCGCGCACGCGATACGCGCGTCCGCCTGCACACTTGCCCATGACTTCTAGCGTGCAACGTCCGGCTCGAAGAACACCCAGCGCACTTGTGGAAAGGCGCGCTGCAAATCGTCTTCGATGACGTTGATGGCATCGATCATTGCGCGGCCGCTGGCGTAATCGACCATTTCGGCCTGCACCGCGACCACGACATGCTTTCCCCACTGCAGCGTAATCAAATTGATGATGCGCGTAATTTCAGGCCGCGCGCGCAAATGCGCATCGATGGCCTTGCGCACTTCGGGACTCGCGCTTTCACCGACGATCATCGACTTCACTTCACGCGCGACGAGATACGCGATGATCATCAACAGCACGCCCACGCCGATGGAACCCGCTGCGTCGTAGGCGGCGTTGCCGGTGATCATCGTCATGAGCACGGCGGCGAACGCGATAGCGAGGCCCATCAGCGCGGCGACGTCTTCGCCCGCGACGACGAGCAGTTCGGATTCGCGCGTTTCGCGAAACCATCGCCATAAGGATTTGTTTGGCGCGCCTTTGCGGATTTCGCGGATTGCGCCCGCGAGCGAAAACGCTTCGAGCACGACGGAAATGCCGAGAATCACGAGCGCGACGATCGGGTTCGACAAGGGCTCGTGATGCATCAACCGATGCACGCCTTCGTACACCGAAAACGCCCCGCCAACGAAGAACAGCAACAGCGCGACGATCAACGCATAGAAGTAGATTTCGCGCCCCGAGCTGAGCGGATGCAGCGCATTCGCAGGCGCTTGCGCGCGCTTGAGGCCGAAGAGCAGCAGCAACTGATTACCGCAATCGGCCGTCGAATGAATGGCTTCGGCGAACATCGAGCCGGAACCGGTGAAGGCCAGCCGCGCCGAACTTGCACACGGCAATGCCGAAGTTGGCAGCGAGCGCGTAAAAAATGGCTTCGGCGATTCTTCCTTCATGCGGTCCTTGTCTTCTTTTCGATTAAACGACTTCCACGCGCGGCGCGCCGTCGATCATTTCGCCGATGACGGCGGCATCGGCGAAATCGTCTGCGCGGAAGATGGCGAGCACGTCGTTCACGGCTTCGGGCGCGCACGACACAAGCAAGCCGCCCGACATTTGCGGGTCCGTTAGCAAGGCGCGCGCCTCGTCGCTTTGCACGTTGAGCGCGATGTCATTGCCGTACGCCGTCCCGATGCGTCCGTGAAAATGCCCTTGCGCACAAAGTCCTGCACTTGCGGCAGCCACGGCAAATCGGCATAGCGGATGCACGCGGTCAGCTTCGCGCCGCGCACGATTTCGAGCGTGTGGCCGAGCAGACCGAAGCCGGTGACATCGGTCAATGCGTGCACGCCGTCGAGTTGCGCCAGGTCCGCGCCCGGACGATTGAGCTTCGTGGTGGCATCGATCATGGCTTGATAGCCGGATGCATCGAGTTGATCTTTCTTCAATACCGCGACAGCACGCCGACGCCGAGCGGCTTGCCGAGCACGAGCACATCGCCTGCGCGCGCGGCCGCATTGCGCTTCACGCGCGACGGATGCACGACGTCGATCGCCGCAAGCCCGTAGATCGGCTCGACGGAATCGATCGAATGGCCGCCCGCCACCGGAATGCCGGCCTCCACGCACACCGATTCGCCGCCCTTCAACACCTGCGCGATCACTTCGTGCGGCAGCACGTTGATCGGCATGCCGCCCAGCGCGAGCGCGAGAATTGGCTTGCCGCCCATCGCGTAGACATCGGACAGCGCGTTCGTTGCAGCGATGCGGCCGAAGTCGAATGGGTCATTGACGATCGGCATAAAGAAGTCGGTCGTCGCGACGATCGCCCGTTCGTCGTTGAGTTGATACACGGCGGCGTCGGTGTCGTTGCCGACGAGAAGATTGGGAAACGCGGGCAGAGGCGCGGCGCGTTTGAGCAAATCGGCAAGCACGCCCGGCGCGATCTTGCAGCCGCAGCCGCCGCCATGCGAAAGGCTCGTTAAACGAGGAGACGTCGTATCGTTCATGTTCTGCGTGAGGGTGAGGTTCGTGGCGACATTATCGCCGGATGCGCCTGAAGATGCCCGGATAGTCCTGCACGATGCAGTTGTCATCGACGGTCAGTTCGGCGGTAAAGCCCGTATCCAGCCCTTCATAGCGATACCGCCGGTTCGGCTCGATGCACGTGTAAGCCTGCTCCGCGACGCTCACGGCAAGCGTCGGCGCGTGCACATAGACACGAATCACGTGCCGCTCGCCTTCTTCCAAGCGCAGACGGTGGATCGGCAAGGTATTCGTGAAAGGCGTCGCCGTCAGATCCATGTCGATGCAACCGTCGAGCGTATCGAGATGCTGGCCGTTTGCATCGATCCATGTGTTCGCAGCGCTTTCACTGATTTCACGCCGCAAATCCAGCGTCTCGCCGCTCGTGAGCCGCGCGGCAAAGCGCGTGACATGCCAGCGCGCATCGCATTCGATGCGATAGATCAGGCCGAAGGCATCGTCGCCGTCTTCGCCCGTCACGACGCTTTCGATCAACGCGCCGTCTGTATCGGCATTCAGGACGAGATGCTCCAGACCTGTGCCGTCTTCCTGCGACCATCGCACTGTTTTCATCGCGCGCCTCTCGCGTGGTTCGTCTGTGTTTGCCTGACTCGGCAGGATACAACGCGCCGCGATTCGCTTTCGATCGGGTTTCAAAACGCGTCCCACGCTCGACGCACGAAAACATCGCACGATATACTGCGCTACCTCAAAAAGCGTATGCATCGTTATGCATTGCGCTTGTTTCATGCCCTTATTTCGCCGCCATCGCATGAAAAACTCATTCGTTCCCGCACTTGCCGCGCTCGTGTTGTCTGCGTCGATGGTTCAATTCGTTCGCGCACAAGACACACCGAGCTGGCCGGAAGATTATTCGTATCTCACCAAGCTGCATGTGTCCGATGTCGTCGTGCAATGCGTCGCCGAGTTCGATCGCTGGGTCGAACATGCGCCGAAGTACGACACGCTGATCGTGCCCGACCGGCGCGTGCTCTCCGCGAAGATCGACAGCGAAACGCCGATCCTGAGCATCGGCAATCCGGTTCCGGTGGATCAGGTCATCGTGATGCGCGCGTTCGCCAAGGCGCGCGACACCGCCAACTGGACTCGCGTGGATAGCCGATGCGGCGTGCGCGATGGTCAGGTGGTGGGGGTATCGCTCACGCCGAACATGAAGCCGCAGATCGTTCGCTGAACTGCGATTCACTGACTTCTAGTTCTAGGCTCTTGCAGCGTGCCGCTGGCCGGTGCGCTCGTCCAGCCACTTCACGATTTGCGTGCCGTACGCGCGCGGCGCTTTCGCGGTCACGCGCGCGGCGAGATCGGACAGCTTGTCCGCTGCCAGCGCTTCGCGCATGCGCTTTTCCGCGTTTTTCATCACCGCATGCACGGAGCACACGCCGCTCATCGCCCAGGGCGGCGCGTCGTCGTTGAAGACGGCGCAGCGCGCGCGAATCTCGCGGCATTCGAATAGCGGCTTGTTCCCGTCGATGGCATCGACAACATCCAGGACACTGATTTCCTTCGATGGCCGCGCCAGCGTAAAACCGCCGCGCGCGCCTTCCGTCGCCACGACAAGCCCCACCTTGTGCAGCTTCGTGAACAGCTTGGCGACATATTCCGCGGGCACGCCCTGCAATTCCGCGAGATCGCGCACGCCCGCCTCTTCCACGCCATGCGGCGGCCCGGCGAGATACAACATGCAGTGCAGCGCGTACTCCACGCCCGTGCTGATGTGAGACATAGCCACTCCGACATTTCGAATCGTAGTTCAGGATAACGCGTTAAGCTAGCGCAGGCAATGGACACCTTTCTGAAGGCTGACGATTACAAATATTTCATGCAACACGTTTGCTTACAAAGGAATACGGCTTGTCATTTTGCGAACCGCTAAATTGCTTTCATGGTTTCAAACGGAGAACCATCCCATGAAGAAGAAAGCGATCCTCGCGGCACTCGGCGTGTTGCTGGCGGGCGCGTTGTCGGGCTGCATCGTCGTGCCGGATGGCGGCGGCTGGCATCATCACGACTATTACTATCGTTGATAACTACACCCTCGGTTGTCGCTGTTTAAAAGTTATTTGAAGGAGTTGAACATGCTGAAGAAGACATTGCTGATAGCGTCCCTTGCCGCATCGCTAAGTATGGGACTGGTGAACGTGGCGTCGGCGCAGGATCATCACGCGTATCACCACGCCGTAAAGGTGGGCTGGCACGGCGACCGGTATACGACCACCGCTATTGGGCGCGCAACGAGTGGGAACGTGACCACGGACCGCGTCATATGGTGCCGCCGCCGCATCGTTAGATCGGCCGTAGAACGCAAAAAAGCCGCAGTGTGCTGCGGCTTTTTTGCTTGTGGCGATAACGTTATTACCAACTCTTTGGATCGCCGCCCAACTCCTTGCACGTGTCGTATGCGATGGCCTGCAATTTCGGCTGTCCAATCTGTCCGGACAACGCATACCCGACGCGATCCCACGCCCAGTAATATGTCGTGCGCGAACCTTCGCATCATTGCGGCGCACGGTGGCCGTCGTCATATAAAGCGTCAGCCGCTCGCCCGCCGCGTTCTGATACATGAACTGCGCAGCCGGTCCTTCCTCGCCCGGCAGCAACCTTCCGCCAACGAGTTGAAATCCGTACTCCGTCAGCGATGGAATCGTCACGCTGCGATTGAGCCGCTTCGACAGCCACGTCACCAGATGATCCTGCTGCGACGCGCCCACTTCCACCGCGTGCCGTTGCTCCGGCGCATACATCGCATAAGCGATATCCGCGCGCTCCGCAAAACGCGCCTGCGGCTCGGCCAGCGTCGGCAGGAACATATGCATCAAAAATCCGCATCCGATGCGGACGACCAGAAAGCATGCCGCCAGCAAGACACGCTCTTTCGCGCGCGGCTTCATGACGACGATCTGCGGTTCCGTCTGATCCGCGAACAGCGCTCGCAACGCGTTGTCCTGCGCGTGATACGCCGCCGTCGCGCCGCTCGCCGAATCGCTCGCAATGCGCGCGGCGACCGCATCGCGTTCCTCGCCGTGCAGTTCATCGTCGATGAAAGCGGAGAGCGCCTGCAATTCGCGCTCTTCGTGCGCGCTCCGCTCGGACGGACGGTCTTCGTTCGTAGGCTTCGTCATGACCGGCTCACCACTTTCAACGACGACGACGGCTTCTTCCCCGTCTCCTCACCGAGCAGGATACGCATGTGCTCGCGCGCTCTCGACAGGCGCGACATCACGGTTCCAGCCGGCATATTCAGCACCACAGCGGTCTCCTGATAACTCATTTCCTCTCGACACACACCAGCAACATCACTTCCCGCTGCTCGACCGGCAGGCAATACAGCGCGCGCCGCACGTCGCGCAGCACGAGTCCGTCGACTTCGCCGCGCGGCGCGGCCATGTGCCGCCACGGCGCGGTTTCATCGTCGACGGCGATGTCGCGCCGTCCGCGCAACTGGTCGATAAACAGATTGCGCATGATCGTGAACAGCCACGCGCGCAGATTCGTGCCCGCGTGAAACGATTTTGCGCGATTCAGCGCGCGCTCGGTCGCATCCTGCACGAGGTCGTCGGCCCAGGCGCGATCGCCCGTCAGCGCGCGCATAGCGGCGCAACTGCGGCAGATGCGCGAGTAGATCGCTCTCGAAGCTCAAGGCCGACGTGCCCGTCGGCGCGCGCGCACGCCTTCATGCCGATCGCTCGTTCCATGATCGATATCCGTTGAAATATTGACTGGCGCACCGCGCGAAATATTCCGCGCAGCACGTAAACGCGCGCGGCGTCAGGATTTCACGACGTGCCAGACGTCCTTGAAGTTGTCGCCGTTCATGTCGCCGGCCTTGGTATCTTTCTTGAACGTGTAGACGCGCTTGCCATCGTAGGCCCACTGCTTGCCGCCATCGGCGGAGACGGTGGTCCATTTGCCGCTCGGCTGATCGGATACGCCGGCCATCGCGGCGGGCCACGCTTCGGCGCAGCCGTCCGTGCAGGCGCTCGGCGAGCCGGCCTTGTCCTTGCCGAAGGTGTAGAGCGTCATGCCGCTCGAATCGACATACATGCCGTTCGATTCTTTCGGCGGCGCCGCAAACGCGACGGTTGCGACGCAGGCGGCGGACAGGGCGACGGTCGTCAGGATTCGCTTCTTCATTTCATCTTTCCTTGTTGTAGAAGTATCCGTAGAACGTTCGGAAGCGCTGCACTATTCCGCGGACGATGAAATAAATCGATGCGGCAGCGCCGTCGCATCGATTTATTTCATTCAAGGCCATCAACGCCGCGCCTGCCAAAAAGTTGTTTATGCGCCCGCAGCGGCCGCATCGCGCCAGCGACGCGTATCGCGCAACGGCGGCGCACCGAACAGGCGGCTGTACTCGCGGCTGAATTGCGACGCGCTCTCATAGCCCACGCGATGCGCGGCGGTCGCGGCATCGGCGATATCGAGCAGCATCAGGCGCCGCGTTTCCTGAAGGCGCAATTGTTTCTGATACTGCAACGGGCTCATGGCCGTCACCGCCTTGAAATGATGATGCAGCGACGACACGCTCATATGCACGTCGCGCGCGATATCTTCCACGCGCAGCGGCTGATCGAAATTCCGTCGCAGCAACTGAATGGCCTTTGCGATGCGCTGCGTCTGGCTGTCCTGCAGCGCGATCTGCCGCAGCCGCGCGCCGGAGCCGTTCATCAGCAGCCGGTACAGAATCTCGCGCTTGACCAGCGGCGCGAGAATGGGCACGTTTTCGAGGGTATCGACGAGATGCAGGAGGCGCAGCACGGCGTCGAGCATCGAACTGCCGAGACAGTTCACGTACAGACCGCGCGATGCATCGTCGTGCGTGGCTGGCGGTAGATTCTGGTCCTGAATCAGCGACGTGATTTCGTCGACGTCCAAATCCAGCCGCACGCCGAGATACGGCTCGGACTCGCTCGCGACCGACACCTGCCCGCACACCGGCAAATCGACCGACGACACGAGATAGTGCATCGGATCGTAGTTATAGATCCTCGTCGCCGACCATCAGCCGCTTGGAACCCTGCGCAATCAGCGCGAGCGCGGGCGTTTGAATGCCGTGCTTCGGCCCGCCTGGATTCATGATGCGGTGCAGGAAAAACCCGGGCACGCAGGTCTCGACCGTGCCTTCGCAGCCGAGCGTGAAGTGGTCGAGCAGCGCGACGAGATCGAGCCGCGCGGCGTCAAGCGCGGCATCAAGACGCCCGCTTTTGGGATGATCGGATGCATCTGCCCGTCGAAGCCGGGCGTATCGTTTAGCGCCATGATTTCCGAAGGAATTTCGTCTGGAAGTAAGTCCGCCTAGCCTTACTCGCGCGTGCGCGATTGCGCTCGGGGTCGCCGGGCGCGTTTGCAGAAACAGGCAAGGATTGAACAGAATCAGGCTATGAACGGCGCACGTTGCAGGCAGATACTGCATTGTCGGCGCAACGCCCGCTTGCCTTTGCCAAGCCGCGTGCGCCCGGTCCGTCCAACCATGCGCTACAAGAAATTCGGCAATACCGGTCTTTTCGTTTCGGAACTCTGTCTCGACACGATGACGTTCGGCAGCGGCACCGGCGGCATCTGGGACAACATCGGTCAACTTCAGCAGGCGGAAGCCGACACGCTGATCGGGCGCTCGCTGGATCCAGGCATCAATTTCATCGATACCGCCGATGTCTACACCGATGGCGCGTCCGAAATCATCACCGGACAGGGGCTCAAGAACCTGAAAGTGCCGCGCGAAAATGTGGTCGTCGCGACCAAGATTCTGGGCGAAACCGGCACCAAGGGCGCGAATTCGCGCGGCGCGTCGCGGTATCACATCATCGATGGCGTGAAGGCGAGTTTGAAGCGCCTGCAGCTCGATCACATCGATCTGTATCAGATTCACGGTTTCGATCCGGCCACGCCGATCGAGGAAACGCTGCGGGCGCTCGACAATCTCGTGCAGCACGGGCATGTGCGGTACATCGGCGTGTCGAACTGGGCGGCGTGGCAGATCATGAAGGCGCTCGGCATTTCGGAGCGGCTCGGGCTGGCGCGTTTCGAATCGTTGCTGGCGTATTACACGATCGCCGGGCGCGATCTGGAACGCGAAATCGTGCCGCTTTTGCAGAGCGAAAACGTCGGGTTGATGGTGTGGAGTCCGCTCGCGAGCGGTCTCTTGTCGGGCAAATTCACGCGCGACGGCGGCAAGGAAGAAGGCAGCCGCCGCACAAAATTCGACTTTCCGCCGGTGAACGTGGACCGCGCGTATGACTGCGACGCGTGGCCGAGAGCAAAGGCGTATCGGTGGCGCAGATCGCGCTGGCCTGGCTGCTGCATCAGAAGCCGGTGACGAGCGTGATTATTGGGGCAAAACGCGTCAATCAGCTCGATGACAATATCGCCGCAACGAAGGTTCGGCTCAATGAGGATGAGTTGGCAGCGCTGGATGAGGTGAGTCAGTTGCCGGCGGAGTATCCGGGGTGGATGCTGAATCGGCAGGGAGAGTATCGGAAGAATCAGTTGAAGGGTTGAGGTTCATGAGACTGCGCGACTTCGGCCACTGGCGGAAGTCGCGCATGAGTTCGCGCTCAGGACTTTCCCTAAGAAACTGCCCAAAAAGCCTCATTTCGCGGCTTTATCTCGAATACCGATACTTCTTATCCCCCATCGCGTTGCGGCATAAAGCCGCTCTGCCGACACTGTACGCACAACATCACGCCGCCTCCCGGAGACAACCATGCGTACTCAAGTCGGCATATCGGCACCGGTCCCGCCGGACTTCTGCTTTCCCATTTGCTTCATTTGCGCGGCATCGAATCCGTTGTGCTCGAAGCGCGCAGCCAGCACGATATCGAATCGACGATTCGCGCCGGCGTGCTCGAACAAGACACGATGGATCTGCTCAATCAGGCCGGACTCGGCGCGCGCATGCAGGCCGAGGGCGCGCTGCATCACGGGTTCGAGCTGGCGTTCGAAGGTCAGCGGCGCCGTATCGCGCTGACCGAACTCACCGGTCATTCGATCACCGTCTACGCGCAGCACGAAGTCATCAAGGATCTCGTCGCGGCGCGGCTCGCGGCGAACGGCGCGCTAAAGTTCAACGTGTCGAATGTGTCGCTGCATGATTTTCAGGAAGGCAGCGACCGCATACCGAGCATCCAATATCAGCACGAAGGACGCGACGAAACGCTGGAGTGCGACTTCATCATCGGATGCGGCGGCTCGCAAGGCGTGTCGCGCCAGTCGATTCCCGAAGCGGTGCGGCAGGACTATCAGCGTATCTATCCGTTCGGCTGGTTCGGCGTTCTGGTCGAAGCGCCGCCCTCTTCCGACGAACTCATCTACGCGCATCACGATCGCGGTTTCGCGCTGATCAGCACGCGCTCGCCCGGCGTGCAGCGTATGTATTTTCAGTGCGACCCGAAAGACTCCGTCGATGCCTGGTCCGACGACCGCATCTGGGCCGAACTGCATGCACGCGTCGATACCGCCGACGGCTGGCAGATCACCGAAGGCAAGATCTTCCAGAAGAACATCGTCGGCATGCGCAGCTTCGTGTCCATGCCGATGCAATCCGGCAAGCTCTTCCTCGCCGGCGATGCCGCGCACATCGTGCCGCCGACCGGCGCGAAGGGCCTGAATCTGGCGGTATCGGACGTGCGCGTGCTGAACGCGGCGATCGTCGATTTTTGCGACCGAAAAGCTCACGCGCTACACGGAAACGGCGCTCAAGCGCGTCTGGCGCGCCGAACATTTCTCGTGGTGGATAACGCGCATGCTCCACAAACTCGACGATACGTCGCCCTTCGAGCAGCGTCTGCAAGTCGCCGAACTCGATCACGTGACGACATCGCGCGCGGCGGCGACGGCGCTTGCTGAAAACTACGTCGGCAGCGTGGCGGTTTGACGCCCGAGAGAAAGCGACGCCCGATCGAGGGCGTCGCCCTCCCATCAAAGCACCGCAACCACGCGCGCCGCGCCTTCCACCGACGGCACGACCTGCCCGCCCACGCGCCGGAACGTGATCGTCACGTCCTTGTCGCCCAGTTTCAGATCGCCGATTTCCAGCCAGTCGATTCCCTCCGGCAACTGCGGCCGGTCGACGCGAATCTCGTCGTTGACGGCATCCACCGTCACGCCGAGACACGCTTCGAGAATCATGAACGGCGTGCCCGCCGCCCACGCCTGCGGCAGACACGCGACCGGATACGCAATCGGCCGCCCGCCGCGCTGACGCGTAAAACCGCAGAACAGCTCGGGCAAACGCATATCGAACGTCACCGCCGCTTCGAACAGCGCCTGAAGAATGCCGACCGCCGCGCCGCGCTCGCCGTAACGCGCGAGGCCGCGCGCACACAAGGCGGTATCGTGCGGCCACACCGAGCCGTTGTGATACGACATCGGATTGAAGCGCGGCTGCCCGGCCGCGAGCGTGCGTATGCCCCAGCCTGTATGAAAGAGCGCCGATTCGAGCTGCCGCGCGACCGCCTCGCCGCGCTCGCGCTCGACGAGATCGAACGCGAGCAAGTGCCCCGCACTCGACGACAGCACGCGGCACAGCTCGCCCTTCCCATCCAGCGCGATGCCGTAAAACTCCATGTCCGGCATCCAGTATTTCGCCTCGACTTTCTCGCGGATATGATGCGCGCGCCGCTCGTAATCGGCCAGACGCGTTTCGTCGCCGCGCTCTTGGGCGAGGCGCGCCATCGTCGAAAATGCCGTCGATGCATACGCCTGCACTTCCACCAGCGAAATCGGCCCGATGGGGAACCGGCCGTCGGCATGGAACACGGAATCGTGACTGTCTTTCCAGCCCTGATTCGCGAGCCCATGCTCGGTCGCGCGCTGATAGTCGAGCAATCCGTCCGGATTCTTGTCGCAATGACGCGCGACCCAGTCCGCGGCGAGTTGCAGCGACGGCCAGATTTCGTCGATGAGCGCGGTATCGCCGGTACGCTGCGCATACGCGCCCGCCAGCACGATAAAGAGCGGCGTGCTGTCGACGCCGCCGTAATACAGCGCGAACGGCACTTCGCCGGTCGCCGCCATTTCGCTCTTGCGCATCTCGTGCATGATCTTGCCGACTTCGGCATCGCGGAAGGCGGAGTCTTCTTTCGCCTGATTGGCGGAGAGGAAACACAGCACGCCGCGCGCGAGCGTCGGATGCAGCCACAGCATCTGTAGCGACGTGATGATAGCGTCGCGCCCGAACGCCGTCGAAAACCACGGAATGCCGGCGTAGGGATACGGACCAGTTTCGAGATCCGTCGTCAGCAGCCCGAGATCGGCGAGCGAACGGTCGATCCATTCGCTGAAAAGCGGATTGCTCGATCGTACGCGCGCGCTCGCCTTGCGCCGGTCGCGCATGCGGCGGTGAGCATCGACGAGCGCTTCGCGAATTGCGGGACGGCCCGATTCCGGCGCGCATTCGGCGGCTTCGGCCGCATTGCGCTTGCTTTCTTCGCTGGCGTCGCTGAGCGCGGTCGTGACGGCCGTCACCGACAGATACACGGAAATCGCTGTCTCCGACTGAATATGAAGCGCATAGTCGGCGCGATCCGGCGACAGTACATCCGGCGCGGGCGTGAACTGGATGCGCGCGATGCGCTCCACTTCGTCCAGCCCGATATAACACAGCACCACTTCGCCGTTCCCGACGACCGGCGGCCGTAACGTTCCGCGCTTGCCGCGCTTGGCGCCGCGCACTTCGAACATATCGAGAAAGTCGGCTTTGAAGGAAATCGACAACGGAACGGTCGACGGCTCGGTGCCGTAGTTCGTCAACACGATACTTTCGTGCAGCACATGCCCCGACAGCACGCGTTTTCGCTCGACGTGAATCACGCCTTCGGGCGTGCGCTCCCCGCCGATGGGCGGCAGCGGCTTGTTGGTCAGGTGCGCGGTGAAGACGGCGTTGTCGCTCGACACGCTGCCCGACAAAAGCGACGGCGCCCGTCCGCCGAACGTGAGCATGAGTTCCGACAGCACGCGCGTATCGTTGACGAACAGTCCATCGTCGCGTCCGCGCATGTCGCCGTTCGCGTCATACACGGCGAAGGTGTTGCCCGACTTCAAGACGAACTGCCGTTCGCTCGAAACATTGACGTTTTCAGTCGGGGTGAACACCTTGTCCGCACTTCCCGCTCGCTGCTGTTGCTGTTGCGTCTGATCCTTCGTATCCATCGCACTTTCCTGAAAGTGACGTGAAAGGAATTCGCTGACGTCATGCGGGCTGGCCGTGCGCCGCATGATGCGTCCCGCGTCGTGCCAAGCTCCAGTTCAGTGGTTGCTTTCGTGCAGCACTGGGGTCGCTTACCGGCTATCATCGACGGTTTTTCGACCTAACCACGCCTGACGGGTTCTCCGCGCGCATGCATATCGACTTACTTTATTCCGCTTCCGGACTCGCGGTCGGCTTTCTGGTCGGCCTGACGGGTGTCGGCGGCGGATC
Organism: Candidatus Burkholderia humilis; assembly: GCA_001184405.1. Lineage (GTDB taxonomy): Bacteria > Pseudomonadota > Gammaproteobacteria > Burkholderiales > Burkholderiaceae > Caballeronia > Caballeronia humilis. The sequence continues at coordinate 51,076 of LFMX01000021.1, read as the reverse complement.
GCTGATGACCCCGCTGCTCGTCCTGCTCTTCGGTATTCATCCCGCGACCGCCGTCGGCACCGACCTGCTCTACGCCGCCGCCACGAAATCCGCCGGCACGCTCGTGCACGGGCTGAAAGGCTCGGTCGACTGGCGCATCACCGGGCGGCTCGCGGCGGGCAGCGTGCCGGCCACCGCCATCACGCTCTACTTCCTGCACGAGCACGGCATTGCTTCGCCCGATACCGCGCGCCTCATCCAGCACATACTCGGCACGGCGCTGCTCATTACGGCTGTATCGCTCGTGTTCCGGCCGCAACTTGCGCGCCTCGCGTATCAGCATGGGCGCAACCGCCCCGAACGGCCGGGTCGCACCGCGTTCTGGACCGTTTTCACCGGCGCCATTCTCGGCGTGCTGGTGTCGATCACCTCGGTCGGCGCGGGTGCGATCGGTGTGACGGTGCTGCTGCTGCTCTATCCGCGCCTGGCGACGGTACGCATCGTCGGTTCCGACGTGGCGCATGCCGTGCCGCTCACGCTGATCGCGGGCGCGGGCCACTGGATGCTTGGCTCGGTCGACTGGTCGCTGCTGGCCTCGCTCCTCGTGGGCTCGATTCCGGGCATTGCCATTGGCAGCATGCTGTCTTCCAAAGCGCCGGAAGCCTTGCTGCGCCACGTGCTCGCCGCGACGCTCGTTCTCGTCGGAATAAAGCTCGTGTTCAGTTGATGTTAGTCATGTCGCTCGACGGTTTCCAGTCGGCCAAAAGACATAGGCGCATTCTCGTGCGTGTCTAAATCGCTCCTATGCCGTTCGGCCGAGTTTCCGCCGGCGGCATCATGCGCTGTCACTCTCTGTGACGGCGCGCGGTTGAGCGTCGTCTTCACCCGCCTGTTCAAGAGGAATCGAGCGATGAACGAGCACGACCATTCGCAGTACGGTCTTCCTTCCAGCATGGATCCCCTGACCGACGACGTCCCGTCAGATCTCGCGCGCCGGCGTCTGCTGGCCGCCGGCGTCGGTCTCGCGGGCCTGACGCTCGGTGGCTGCAATCTGTTCGACCACAAACCGTCCACGCCGAAGACCGCCGCCGATGCCGCACTCGATCAAACGCTCAACGCGAAAGTGAAGCACATCGTCGTGATTTATGCGGAAAACCGCAGCTTCACGAATCTGTTCGGCAACTATCCGGGCGGGCGTTTTCCGCTGTCGGACGTGCCGGCCGCGCAGTTCACGCAGCTTGATCGCGACGGCGTGACGCCCATGCCCACGCTGCCGAAAATCTGGGGCGGGCTCGTGCCGCAGTCGCAGGAAGTCGACGGCATGCGTTACGCGATCGCGGAAAACCAGATTACCGGCCTGCGCAACGGGCCGTTCCGGATTGCCGATGCACACGGCGCGCCGCTGCCGAATACCGTCATCACGCGGGATCTGGTGCATCGCTTCTATCAGAATCAGATGCAGATCAACGCAGGCCGCAACAACCAGTTCGCCGCGTGGGGCGATTCGGGCGGTCTCGTGATGGGGCATTACCAGAATTCGCCCGATACCTTGAGGCTCTGGGGACTCGCGCATCAGTACACGCTGTGCGACAACTTCTTCATGTCCGCGTTCAGCGGTTCGTGGCTGAACCACATATTCTTGATTTCCGCGCAAGCGCCGTTTTATCCGAACGCGCAAACGGCCCGGCGGCGAAATTGCTGGCTGTCGTCGATGGCGATGACGCGACCAGCGCGCGGCTAAAACTCGCGCCCGATTCACCCAGGTCGGCGCTCGACAGTCCGCCCAAATTCGTGCGCGATGGCGCGCTGACGGCTACGCGGTCAACACGATGTTCCCGCCGTATCAGCCGAGCAATATCCGGCCCGCGCCGGGCGGCGATCCGCGTTTCGCCGATTCATCGAACGCGCTCGTATTGCCGCCGCAAACCTACGCGACCATCGGCGACCGGCTTTCGGCGAAGGGCGTCGACTGGGCGTGGTACAGCGGCGCATGGCAATACGCGCTCGACAATCGCGACACGGGCGCGGTGCCGGATTTCCAGTATCACCATCAGCCGTTCAACTACTTCAAGAACTATGCGCCGGGCACGGAAGCGCGCGTTCAGCATTTGCGCGATGCCGGTCTCGGCGATGACGCCTCCACCAATCGCCTGATCGCCGTATCGATGCGGGTCATCTGCCGCCCGTAACATTCTACAAGCTGTAGGGCAATCTGAACATGCACGCCGGTTACGCGGATGTCGCCGCGGGCGATCGTCATATCACGAACGTCATCGAGCATATTCAGCGCGGGCCGCAGTGGAAGGACACGGTCGTAAGCGCGTGCGACGGACGCCGTGATCAACGCGGCGCGGTCGATACGCTGATCGCGGCGTTCGAAGGCTCGAACAAGCCGTTTCTGCACACGAGCGGATCGGGCATCGTCGGCGACGCGTCGGGCGGCGAGGCATCGGAGAATCTACACGGAAGACAATTTGCCCGAACCGACCGCCGATAAAGCGCCGCGCGGCGCCATCGACAATCTCGTTCTCGATGCAGCCAAGCGCGGCGTGCGCTCGGCCGTGCTGTGCAACACACTGATCTACGGCCACGGCGCGGTGCCGGATACGGCGAGCGTACAGTTGCTGCGTCTGGAGCGGCAGGCGAAGAAAAGCGGCATCGTGCGGCACGTGGGACGCGGGCTGAATATCTGGTCGAATGTGCATATCGACGATGTCGTCGACGTCTATCGCCGCGCGCTCGACAAGACGCCCGCCGGCACATTCTATTTCGTCGAAAGCGGCGAAGCGCAATTCCGCGACATGACGACTGCGATGGCCAAAACGCTGAAACTGCGCGGTCCGGAAGATTGGCCGTTCGAAGAGGCCGTCAAGGAATGGGGCTATGAAATGGCCAACTACGGTCTCGGCTCGAATAGCCGCGTGCGCGGAACCCGTGCGCGCAAGTTGCTCGGCTGGACGCCGAAGCGCGATTCGGTGATCGACTGGATCGAAAAAGAGCTTGTATAAGAAAATCGGCGAAATTGGTCAAGCCAATTTCGCCGATCCACTTTTACTTCAGCGCGCCCGCGAATTTCTCGATGTCGTCCGCAGCCATTCCCGACTTCACCGCGGATTCACGAATCTGCTTCCACGTCGTCGGATCGATCGCAATGCCGTTCGCACGGCGTTCCGCGCGACGCACGTCTTCCGGCTCGCCCGGCGCGTAAATCGCATCGACGCCCTCCGCTTTCGGCGACGCCTTCATCCATTCGAGAAACGCTTCCGCTTCGGCTTGCGCGGCGGGCACATCGAAGGCGTTCGGGTCCAGAACCACCGATGTCATGCAATTGATGATTGCGTTCGTCTTCTCGAGCGTGCTGTCGCGCGTGGTGTAACCGCCCGACAGCGCACCGCCGAAAATCTCGCACAACGCGGCAAGCCCCGAACCCTTGTGCAGACCGAACGCCGTGAGCGTGCCGAACGGTTCCTCGTGCATCACTTTCGGCTCGACGGTCGGCTTGCCCGCGTGATCCAGCAGCATGCCCGGCGCGACCTTCACGCCCTTGTTGTACGCCACGCGCGTCTTGCCATACGCGATGCCCGCCGTCGCGAAATCCAGCACCAGCGGCGTCTTTCCCTCGCGCGGATACGCTGCGCAAAACGGATTCGTACCGAATCGCCGGTCGATACCGCCATATGGCGCGACGAGCGGATCGCCCGCCACGTTCACGAAGTGGAACGAACCATGCCCGCCTTCGCGCACTGTTCCGCCCAATGCCCGATCCGCCCGATGTGATGCGCATTGCGCAATCCGACCGCGCACACGCCGAGCTTCTTCGCCCGTTCGATACCGAGTTCCATCGCTTCGAACGCGACGACCTGGCCGAAACCTTTGCGGCCATCGACGGTGAGCACGGCGCCCACGTCACGCACTGGGTGTTGAGCTGCAACTGCCCGTCCGCAAGCGATGCCGTATAGCGCGGAATCATGCCGACGCCGTGCGAATCGTGACCCGACAGATTCGCCATCACGAGATGATCCGCGACCAGTTCCGCTTCGCGCGGCGCGCTGCCGGCGCTCTCCCAGATGGCGCGTACATAGGCGTGAAGCGTATCGGGCACGATGCGCAAGTTCGGCGGCGGATGCTTGAGTTTCGTTCATTGCGGCTCTCGTCTCCTTATCAGTGATGTGTACGCGTTATTTCGAGACACGCAGGCTTCACACTGTACAGGCGATCAACTGGCCTTACCAGTTTAAGCGTAAAAAAGCCCGCATTTAAGCGGGCTTGAGATGAAGAACTCAGGGCGCTTTCGCAATCATTTCGGCCACCGATGCCGTAAGTTTGCGCGCGTACGGCACATCGAGAAATTCGTTCGGACCGTGCGCGTTCGATTTCGGGCCGAGCACGCCGCACACCATGAATTGCGAGCGCGAGAACCCTTCCTTGAGCGTATTCATCAGCGGAATGGTGCCACCCTGACCCATGAATGCGACGTCCGCGCCGAAGTGCGTGCGCGATGCATCGTTCATTGATGACGCCAGCCACGGTGCAAGTTCCGGTGCGCTCCAGCCAGTCACTGGGCCGACTTCCGGCTTGAACGTGACCTTCGCGTTGTACGGCGGATCGAATTCGAGCAGCGCCTTGAGTTTCGCGAGCGCTTCCGTCGCTTCGACGAGCGGCGGCAGGCGCAACGACAGCTTGAACGCGGTGCGCGGCACGAGCACGTTGCCGGCATCCGCGAGGGCGGGCAAACCGGCCGCGCCCGTCACCGTCAGCGACAGCCGCCACGTCGAATTGATCAGCGCTTCCTGCGGATCGGTCGTGACCGGCAACACGCTGCCGCCGTCCTGACCGCAACTCCACGGCAGTTTCTTCCAGATATCGTTGCCGAGAATTGTTGCGGTCGCTTCCGCTTCGCGCAGACGTTGCGACGGAATCGCGCAATGAAAATCCTTGGCAGCAGATTGCCGGTCGCGGCATCTTCCAGACGCTCGAAAAGCTGACGCATGATCCGGAATGTCGAAGGTGCGATGCCGCCGTAACCGCCCGAATGCAGACCTTCTTCGAGCACCTGAATTTCGAGATCGCCGGCGACGAGACCGCGCAGCGAGGTCGTCAGCCAGAGTTGATCGTAGTTGCGCGCGCACGAATCCAGACAGATGACGAGACCGACATCGCCGAGCTTGTCGCGCAAGGCATCGATGTACGGCAGCAAATCGTAACTGCCCGATTCCTCACACGTTTCGATGATGCCCACACAGCGCGGCCGCTCCACGCCCTGCTTGTCCAGCGCCGCGATCGCGGTGATGCTCGCGTGGTCGCATAGCCATCGTCGGCGCCGCCGCGGCCGTAGAGCTTGCCGTCCTCGAGCTTCGGCGTCCACGGACCGAGATCGCTGCGCTAGCCTTCGAATTCCGGCTGCTTGTCGAGGTGGCCGTACAGCACGACCGTTTCCGTGCTGCCCGAACGCGTCGCGGGCGTCTCGAAAAAGATGACGGGCGTGCGGCCGGGAAGACGCACGATTTCGGCCTTCAGTCCTTTGACGGGCTGCGCCTTGACCTAGTCGAGCGCATCGGTGACGACGCGTTCGATAAAGCCGTGCCGTACCCAATCGGCATCGAACATCGGGCTTTTTGCCGGAACGGCGATGTAATCGGTCAACGCGGGCACGATTTCATCGTTCCATTTCTGGTCGACGAATTCGCAGAGTTTGGCGGAATCGAGCTGAACGGTTTCTGCGTGGAGGGTGCTGTCGCCGGGTGTCATGAGATTCATTCCATGCGGGCAAACCAACATTTTAGACGTGTTTTGGCCGTCGCTCGACCGTACATAAACTCGACATTCGTGATTCGACTCGAATTTTTTCAGACTGCCTTACAAATTGCCCACGCGTGTTATCGCGCGTCCGATAGGACCACGCGCGATGCCGCCGGATCCGAATCGATCGCCTGATCGGTGAAGGGGAAACGCTGCCAGCGCTTCGCCGCAAAGGCGCGCGTGGCATCGCCGGAATGGGGCGAGGCGGGATCGTCGGATTCGGAGTGCGAAAGCATCGTGTCCGCTTCCACGCCGGCCGCGCCGAACGTCACGATCTGCACGTAGCTGTTGCCCTGCCCGGCCGGTTCCATCGGATAACCCTTGTTGTCGAGCGCACGCCGCGCGCGCACGATCGTGAAGTAGCCCTGCTCGTCGCAACCCCCGTAAAGCGGCACGCGCGCGCCGTTGCGCGTCGTGTAGAGCAAGTCGCCGCGCCGCGAATCCAGCGCGAAACCGTTTAGCGACAACGCGAGCGCCGCCCCGCCGAGCGCCTGCCGCAAGTCCTGCACGACGCCGGGATTGTCGATGTTGAAGCCGCTAGGCGTCGTGAGCGGCTTGGACGGATCGAATGGCGTCGCGTACAAGCGCTCGGGCGCGATCTTCGTCACGCGCATCCAGAACTCGTCCCACAGATTCGCGCCGCGCGCGTCGATGTCCGCCGTGCCGTTCCAGTTGCGCAGCACGTCGCACACGGCATCGAGCAATGGCTTGGGATACAACTGCTCCGACATCGATCCCGCCTCGAGCACCGCCGATTCGAGCCCGTCGCGCGTGACGCCGCCGGAATCGCGCTGCAAACGCGCGGCGAGCGCGTGACCGTAGCGCGTACGCAGCGATTGCTCGACGCCCGCCGCACCCGCTGCGCCCGCGATCCGCGGATAGCCCGACATCGGCACGTTCGCATTCGTGAGCCAGTAGCTGTCGTTGAAATTGCCGACGTAATCGCCGCGCGCAGTCGTCGGCAACTGTTCGACGGGCAGCGCGCCCGGTTGCACGCTCGCTGGATCGATACGCCAGGCACACGCGCTCTTCGATCCATCGAGAAACGGCACGCCCGACACGCGGCTCGCGAAGGCGCTGCCTACGGGTGTCGTGCAGGCATCGGCGAGTGCGTCGGGCACGTTCGGAATCGCGCCGATGTCCGTGAAATACGCGCGCTTGTCGCCCTTGCCGATGGCGAAGGTATTCGCCATCGGCATCGCGGCGTAGCGTTTCTGAATGGCGATGAAATCCGTCAGCGAGCGCGCCTGATTCCACGCGAAAAAGTTCTGGAACGCGCGCGCGTTGTCGGCGTTCACGTCGCGCAAGGTAAAGGCGTACTGCGCGTTCCAGCCGAGCGTGGGCGCCATCGAAGAAAGATCGATCAGCGGACCGTAGCGCGATCGATACAGCGTGCGCGTGATCGTTTCCATGCTGCCGTCGGCGCGGCGCGCGACGGACAGCGTGACTGGCGTCATCGGCTCAGACTGGCCATCGACGAGATAGCGCGTCGGATCGGCGGGATCGAGCGTCAACTGGAACAGGCCGAAGCACCGCGCGCTGGACACCGTGTGCGTCCACGCGATGTTGTCGTTGAAGCCGAGCACGATCAGCGGCACGCCGAGAAACGACACGCCCGCGACGTTCACCGTGCCGGGAATCGTCAGTTGCGCCTGATAAAAACGGTCCGGGCCGCGCCAAAACCAGTGTGGATTGCCGAACAGGATGCTGCGTTTATCACGCGTGATCCGCGCCGAAAGCGAGCGCGTTACTGCCGATGCCGGGCGTATCGGTCAGCGGAAAACGCAGCGAATCGAGACCGGCCGGCGGCGCGTTATCGGCGCCCGCTTGCGGCGGATGCGCGAGCGCAATCGGTTGCACGAAGCGCACCGCGCCACCCACGAGATTCGCGGCGATGAGACGGCGGTAGATATCGTCCGGATCGATCTTGACGACCCACGGTTTGTGCCGCGACACGCCGCGTGCGGGCCCGGCTCGCCTCCCGCGTTCAGATCGGCGATGTAGCGGTCGTAGCCGGCGGCGAAGCCATCGATCAGCGTACGCAGTTCCGTCGATTGCGCTGCGCGATACCGCTCGATCGCGGCCCGGTCGATGACGAATCGAAAGAAGAAGTCCGCGTCGATATTGCGCGGCTGGCCGAAGGTCGCGGGCGTCGCGGGCCGCGCGTCCGCGCCGAAAGTGGCGGCGCGCTCGCCGCGATAGGTGACGAAACCATCGGCGAGCGGGCAGAGATTGTCTTGCGCCTGCGCGTAGCCGAAACCGAAGCCGAGACTGCCCCAATTGGCCGCGCGAATATGCGGAATGCCGTCCGTGGTACGGCGGATTTCCGCGCTGAAAGCCGTCTGTGGCGTCGGGCTCACATTCTTGTCGGGCGGCGCTGCGCAACTCGCCAGCAATGCGCACGCGAGCGTTCCAACGAATTTGCCAAAACCAGCAAGCCTGACGGTTCGGTTCATCGGGAAAATCCTTGTCCGTTCGACGATGTTTTCAACGCAGTGCCGGATCATCCACAGCCTCGTGCCGAGTATTGCATTCGTGGCGAGCGGCATCGCCGCCAAAATCTAGACGCGCGTGCGCTTTTTCCGCTCGACGGCACAATGGACGTTTGCACGCGCACAGTACGTTTCATGACCGACGAATCCGATCAATCCGATGACGATCCGCGCCCCGTTCCGCCCGAACGTCCGCTGCCGGATGATTGCTGCCAGAGCGGCTGCAATCCCTGCGTCTTCGATTTATACGATGCCGCGCTCGAACGCTACCAAGCCGCGTTGCGCGCGTGGGAAGCGCGTCATCCGGCCGCTTGAGCGCGTGCGCTCGCGGGGCGCTATGCTGATGTCCTTGTCAAAAAAACACCGAGGAGCTCATTCCCATGTCACTGACGATGTATCGCGCATCGATTCCGGTTTTCATCCGCGGACTCGAAGTCTGTTCCGACTTGCTGAAAAAAGGCGCCGCCTTCGCCGATGAAAAAGGCCTGTCCCACGCCGATGTGCTCGATGCGCGCCTCGCGCCCGACATGCTGCCTTTGATCGCGCAAATCCAGCGCGCAAGCGATACCTCGAAGCTCTCGGCCACGCGTCTCGCCGATGTCGAAGCGCCGAAGTTCGAGGATAACGAAGACAGTTTCGTCGCGCTGCAAGAGCGCATTGCGAAGACGATTGCGTTTCTGAGGAGCATCGATAAATCCGCGCTCGCGGGCTGTGATGCGCGCACGATCACGCTCAAATTTCCGGACTTTTCGCCGTCGTTTTCGGGCGCGGATTATCTCTTCGATTTCGGCCTGCCGAACTTCTACTTCCACGTCGTGACGACGCACGACATCCTGCGTCATCTCGGCGCGCCGATCGGCAAGCGCGATTTTCTCGGGCCGCTCGCCTGATCAAAGCGTTTCCGATATCTCGATGAGATTGAAGTCCGGATCGCGCACATAGACCGAGCGCAGTTTGTGCGTCGCGCTCGTGCGCTCGACCGGACCGTCGATAATCGGCACGTTCATCTGCCCGAGCCGCTCGATCACCTGATCCAGCGGCACGGCGGCGATGAAACACAGATCGAGCGCGCCCGGCGCGGGAATATGCGCTTTCGGCTCGTATTCCTTGCCGCGCACGTGGACATTGATTTTCTGATTGCCGAAGCGAAACGCCATGCGGCCATCGCCGAAGGTTTCGAGCTTCATTTGCAGAACGTCGACGTAGAAGCGCTGCGTGGCTTCGACGTCGACGCAGGTGAGGACGAGATGGTCGAGGTGATCGATGAGGGAAATGGCGGACTTGGGTGGGGGAGTCCGAATAGAGTAACCCGACATAGCTGCCGACTTGCGAAATATACGCTATTTGCATATATTCGAGCGGATGAAAGCAGTCTTCGTGGAACTCCCGCCGTTTCAACGTTTCCGCTCCGACTACCTTTCCGACGATGAATATCGCGCTTTGCAAGTGCATTTGCTTGGCAATCCGGAAGCCGGCGATCTCATAAGGGAACAGGCGGATTGCGGAAAATTCGCTATGGAGACAAACGGCGCGGCAAGAGAAAACGCGGCGGACTGCGCGTGATCTATTATTGGTGGCTCGGCGGAGCACAATTCTGGATGTTCACGGTTTACGACAAGGACGAGATGAACGACCTGTCCACCGATGAACGCAAGATGTTGTCGCGACTGTTGGAACGAGAAATCGACAAACGGAGTGCATCATGAAAAAGCGAAACCTGTTCGATGAACTCGTCGAGGGCTTTGAAGCACTGAGCGATGAACGTGACGACAAGGTTACGCTGCGTCGTGTGTCCGTCGAAGAAGGACCGCCGGTGACCATCACCGCCGAAGAGATTCGCCACGTCCGCGAATCGGTGCATGTCTCACAGGCAGTTATGGCGCTCAGGCTGCGGGTGAATCTGCGGACATGGCAGAACTGGGAACAAGGCAAAGCGAAACCGAACACTCAGGCAGCCGTACTGATTCGATTAGTCGAAAAACATCCGGAAATGCTTGGACTACTGGGAACGCTTTAAAGAAAACGGCGCGCCAATTCCCACCCGCGCGCCGTTCGAATCATCTTAAGTCTTCCGCGCCTCGATCTGCTTGCGCCACCCCGCCAGAATCCGCTTCGCAAGCACGTCGTAATCGCCGCCGAAGTGGTGATCGCCCGGCAGCTTCACGACTTCGATACCCGTCTTCGTCAGCGTCGGGCACAGCGTATTGTCCTCGCTCTCGCCGTAAATACACTGCACCATCGCGGGCGGCAGCTTGTCCAGTTCCGGACGCGTCTTGAGCGCCTTGTCGCTCACGGGCATGCCCATCCAGGCCGTCACGCGAATCTGAAAATCCGCCGCGGGCGAAAAACCCATCAGCGAGATATACGACACTTGCGCGCGCACATCGTCGGGCAGACGGTTGTAGGCGAACGGCATCACGTCCGCGCCAAACGAATAGCCGAGCAGCGCGACATGACTCGTATGCCAGCGCGCACTGTACGCACGGACCACGCGAGCGATATCGTTGGCCGTCTGCTGCGACGTCTTCTCGCTCCAGAAGTAACGCAGCGAATCGATACCGATCACCGATACCCCGTCCTTCTGCATCGCCAAGGCCATCGTCTTGTCGAGATCGCGCCAGCCGCCGTCGCCGGAAATGACGATCGCGAGCAGATCGGTCGGCTGCGATGCGCGCAGTTCGATCAGCGGTAGATCGGAAACGTCCGTGTCGCGCGCGGCATCGGCTTGCGATGCGGGCGCTGCCGCCACCGCCGCCTCAGGCTTTTTCAGATGCGGCGCGGTCATCGCGAGAATGACATCGGCCTTCGTGCGGCCCGCTTCGAGCAAGGCCGTGTACTCGAAAAAGCCCGGCAAACCCTTCTGATGGATGATGGTCGAATCCGGTGGGCACGGATTGAAACGCGCGTCGAGCATCGGGTCCGATGCCAGCGATACCGCGCCCGCCACCGTGTTGTCCGGCGCCTGCTTTAGCGAGCTTTCGGCGACGATCGCGCCCTGCCCGGTGCCGACGAAAATCGGCGAGAAATAGCGATCCGTCTGCACGGTGCGCTCGAGCTGATGGCTCATGTTCTCGGCATCGCCGACGAGGTTTTTGCATTCCTTTTCGGTCTTGTCGGCCTTGAGATTTTTCGCGTAGCGCGACGTGTCGACGCCGATGACCATCGCGCCCTTCGCGGCGAGCGCGTCGGCCGCCTGCTGATCGGAACTGTTCCAGCCGCCCTTCTCGGAGAACAGCACGACGAAGCCGGTCATCGCGCCGGCCGGCTTGGTCAGCGCGACCTGGCCGTATCGGCCGCCGGGAATCATTTCGGCTGCGTGCGCAGCGCTTGCCATGACGACGCCCGACAGCGCCGCCATCACCACTTTCTTGCTCAGGAATTTCATGAACGCCAGCCACCCGCGAGAAGCGAGAGATCCGCCAAAGTAAAAAACACGCCAACCGATCCGGACGCCGCGAGATAACGCGGTTCCCAGCGCGGCTGGAACTTGCTCTTGAATCCGCGCAGACCGCGGAAGTTGTAGAAACGGCCGCCGAAGCGCCACACCAAACCCGCCAGCTTGTGCCAGTGCGACGCGAGCGGCGTTGGCTCCACGCCCGACAGTGGCGCGATCCCCAGTGACAGCAACTTGAAACCCGCTTCCTTCAGATGCAGCGCGAGCTTCGTGAAGAGATATTCCATCGCGTACGACGAGGCTTCGTTGACATGCCGCATCACGCCGACCGTCGCTTCGGTGTTCATGTCGGTCGTCATGAAGGTGACGAACCCGACCGGCGTGCCCTGCTGACGCACGAGCAGCACGGATTGCGCAGCGAGATAGTCTTCGTTGAAGGCCGCGACCGAGAAGCTCTTTTCGCGCGCAGAACGGCTTTCGAGCCAGTCATCGGAGATGGCGCGCAGCATCGGCAGACTTTGCGCGATGCGCTCCGGCCCGATCACTTCCGTGTCGAAGCCGTCGCGTTCGCCGCGCTTGAGCGCATAGCGCAGATGCGAGCGGTGCGAGCCCTTCAGATCGAAATCCGCCAGCGCGACGTGCGCTTCCTCGCCGAGTTTCATCAGCGTGAGACCGGCGTCGAGATAGAGCGGCAAAGCATCGGCGCGAACCTGATAGAACGCCGCGCGGCCGTTGTGCGCGTGCGCGAGTTCGACGAACTTGCGGATCAGTTCCGCCCATTCGCGGCGCGGACCGACCGGATCGTGCAGCGCGGCCCACGTGCGGCCGTGCTTCGCGTACATCAGAAACGCCTCGCGCGATTCCGAGAAGAGGAAGCTCTTGTCGCCCATCATCGCGAGGCCAGCGTCGCTGCGCTCCTGCGCACGGAAGATGCGCGCGGCATCGGCTAAATCTTGCGGCGCGGGTTTCACGAAGCGGCCCGCAGAGGGACGCAGCAGTTGCCAGACGGCGAACGCGGTGGCGATCACGCCGGCGGCGAGCGTCGCGTGCAAGGCACGCGGAGCGCGCTCGTCGAAGGCGAACTGCCACCAGAGGTCGGTGTTGTACGGCACGTCACGGAACGCGAAGAACATGATCCACGTCGCGACCGCCATCACCATGCCGATGGAAAAGAGCCAGGTCATCGTGAAGCGCTCGGCGAACAGCGACGAACGGCGATTGAAGCGTTCGCGCGTCACGATCAGCAGCACGACGAGAAACGCGAGCACGCCGACTTCGACGAACGCGAGACCCTTGGCGAGCGACAGCAGCAAGTTGGCGAGTGCGAGACCGAGCGCGAGCCACCAGGCGGCGTCGAGACGGCGCATCAGACCGCGCGCGACGAAGAGCAGCACCACGCCCAGCACCGAGCCGAGCAATTGCGAGCTTTCCAGCACCCACAGCGGAATAATCGTTTGCAGCACCGCGATGCGCATCTTGAACGCGGGCGTTGCGCCGGAGATGACGAGCATCGAACCGGCGATGAACGTGACGATCGACAAAAACAGCGGCGCAAGCTGCGATGCGCGCGACGGGCTGAGAAACGCGAAGCGCCCTTTCAGCGCGCGGCCTTCGAACGCGGCCATTACGCCAGCGGAAAGAATGAGCGGCAAGCCGAAGTAGATCGCGCGATACGCGAGCAGCGCGGCAAGCACTTCCGGCGTCTGGATGCTGCCGCCGAGCGCGAACACCATCGCCGCTTCGAAGACGCCGACGCCGCCCGGCGTATGGCCGATCATGCCGAGCAGCATCGCGGCCGAGAACACCGTCATGAATTCGCCGAAGCCGACGTGCACCGCGCCCGGCAGAAGCGCCCACAGCGCGAGACCCGCACCGAAGACATCGACCACAGCGAGCGCGGTCTGCGCGACGAAATCGCGGCGCGTCGGAATGGTGAACGCGAGCCATTTCCAGCGCGATTGCAGCGTGCGCTGTTCGCGGCCGCAGACGACGAGCATCGCCGCGCCGATCGCTTCGATCGCGACGGGCGAGAGACGCATCATCGGGGAAAGCGTGTCGGCTGAGAACACCATACCGACCGCCGTCATGAAGGCGAGCGACAGCGCGAGCGTCGCGCCGGTGAAAATCGACAGATGGCCGACTTGCGCGGGCGTCACGTCTGCCGCGCCGTACACGCGGCAGCGCACGGCGCCGCCGGTCAGCGCGCCGAAGCCCGTCACGTTGCCGAGCGCCGAGCCGACCGTCGCGCCCAGCCACAGCAACGATTGCGGCACCTTCGCGCCGATATGCCGCAAACCGATGGCATCGCGTCCGACCAGCGCCGCGAACGACAGCGCGGTCGCGAAGAGCGCGGCGGTCCAGGCGGCCGGCGTCATCATGCGCAGCGCGTGCATCACGGACTTGTAATCGACCGAGCGCGAAAGATGCTGGAACACGACCAGCAGCAGCGCGCCGACGATCACCGTCAGCGCGGGCGTGGCGAGCTGCTTCACGTCGAAATCGCCCGACGAGCGGCCGAACGTGGCGATGGCGCGAAGCCGGCGAGCGAACAACTGGGTGCGAGACATGCGTTCTCTGGAACTGGCTCGCGCTGTCGGTCGGCCAATTAACTGCCTAGGACAACACTGATCGTTTTAATTAAGGGCAAACCTCGCCGCTTTCCGGTGGGAGCGCTTCCCGGCTCCCGCCCCTGCGCCCAAGCCATACCACTGGCTTCAGGGCATGAAACGCCTGTATAACGGCGGCGGTTGACGCGACTTGACTAATATCGGGATAACTCCGGATCGAAAGGTTCGATTTTTACCGCAACCGGCGTTCCGGCCTTGTGCGATAAGGTCGCGGGCCGATTCTTCATAACTTTACGGTTTGTCAGACGAACGAGTGAGGTACAGTCGAATGCGAAGTCGATCGGAAGATTAAGCAAACACTACAAATAAAGGCATCGGAAACATGAGAAAAATGACTGGATTCACGGCGGCGATGGCCGTTGCGCTGGCGCTGACGGGGTGCGTATCGACCGACGATGCATTGCTGAAAACCGTTCCGGTTGGTTCGGGCACGTCGCATCTCAAACCGTACGATTTCGTCGCCTGCGCGAAGGCGAAGTGGGCGCCGATGGACGCGCGCGTGCGAATCTACGCGCTGTCGTCAGACACGCAGGCGGTGTCCATTCCGAGCGGCGGCATGACGAGCCAGTCGGTCGTGCTGGCGATCGCGCAGCAGTCGGCCAACGGCACCGGCTACACCATTTACGGCGATGTCGCCGTGGCGAGCCGCTACGTCGCCACGACCCACCAGTGCGACTGACGCAACCTTAGGACTTCATGTCGAGGCCCGCAAGGTGGGTGCCGACCACGCGGCCGATCAGATAGCCGTCCGATGCGCACGCGTTGGTGCGCTCCTTGCCGTTCCACTGAATTTTGTATTGATCGTCCTGCGAGCGGACGGCGGCGTCGTCGAACTTGCGTTTGGCAGTCTTGCCGCCGTTGTCGCGGACTTCGTCGGCGACGAGGCGGTTCCACGTGAGCGCGTAGCCGTATCGGACGCCATCGACGAAAGCGTCGCTATCGCAGACTTGCGACGGCACTTTCGCCGTCACCGTGCGATGCAGCCCGTTCGGCGTGCCGACCACGACGCGCTGCTCGCCCGGCGGCGTCGGCGGCGCGACGGGCTTCGGTGGCGTCTGAGCGGCCTGCACCGCTGACGCGCCCGACGCGGCCGCAACGGCGTCCGCGTTCTGATCGCCCTGTTGCGGAAGCGGCGCGCATGCGCCTAAGGCGAGCGCCACTGCGAACGCGCCCGTCGTCACTTGCATTTTGCTGAACATCGACCTGCGATTCACCAACGCCCGTCCTGTCTCGAAAATAGTCGGGCTCTACCATACCATCCCGGCGCGGATTCCTCGGAATTTTGAGATCACGACCGCAGCGCAAAAACGACGACGCGGACGTCCTTTCGGAACGCCCGCGTCGTCGTTTTTTTGAGACCAATAACGGCTCAGGATGCCGGCGATGCATGCCCCATGCCCCATGCCCCATCGGCATTTCGATCCCGCGCCGCGTCATCTCGACGATCAGGAACGTTCGCCGCGTGACATGAAAGCGCGCGAGCAGATCGCTCGAATATTCCTTCGCCGTGTTTTCGCTGATGTTCATCTTCCGCGCGATCGCCTTGTTCGACAGCCCTTGCAGCAGATACCGCAAGGTTTCGGTCAACCGAGGCGGCAGATCGAGCGATTCGATGGTCGACCCGGCGTGCGTCGAAACCGGCTTCGGGCTGTGTCCGCCCTTGCCGAGCACCGTGTTCGGCAGATAGACGCGGCCGTTGAGGATCGTCTTGAGCGCTTCGCGGAACACGCTCGCGCCCTGCTCGCTGCCCTTGGAGATAAACCCGCAAGCGCCGTTCTTGATGCAGTCCAGCACCGTATCCCGGTCGTCCTGCGCGGAGAGCATGATGGTCTGCACCTCACGCTCTTCCTCTCGAATCCAGTTCAGCAGGTCCATTCCGGTGGTCTGGCCGCGTAAGTGGTAGTCGAGAAACATCAAATCGTATGTATTGGTCGAGAGCTTCGCTTTCGCCTGCTCGAAGCCGTCCGCTTCGTCGATTTCGAGCAAAGGCTCATTGGCCAGAATGAGGCTTTTCATCGCGCTCCTGGTCAGTCCTTCGTCCTCTACGAGCAATACATTTTTGAAATAACCATTTTCCATTGCACTTCCCCGAGAACGGTTCCGATATTACGCGTGCTCTGATTGACTTCCACCCTCCTTTCGAAGGGATACATTCGGCAGTCCCCCAAAATCCTGCGCTTTCCCCACCCGAGTCGGGTTTAGCCGAGGCTGCGGACGGACAAAAATAGTTGCATCAAATCAACCAATACAAACACTCAAAAACCTGGAGGATGTGATGTCAAGCCTGAAAGCCGACAACGAAAGCGAATTTGCGTTGTGGCATACAAAACGTACTTACGCGGGTGTATCGGGTGAACTTCGTTTGCGCTGCGTCCTGATCGCGCATAAGGACAAGTCGATCGGCGATTCGCTCGCCGTCCAGCTTCGACTCAAAGACTTGCAAGTGATTCACTCCCAGGATCTCAAATCCGTGCGGGCGCTGGTGCATAGCTGGCAGCCGCAAGCGCTGTTGCTCGATACGAGCCTCGACAGTGGAACCGGCTACGTTTTTCTGCGGACACTGAGAAACGATGCCGATCTGACTGGGCGTCTGCTCGTCGCGATGAGCAACGCGTGGCCCGCCGATCCGGTGCACACGCTCAAGGAAGCCGGTTTCGATACGCACTGCCGCCGGCCGAGTGCGACATGGCGGATCGTCGAACTGGTCGAATCGTTTTTTGCAGCGCCGGTCACGTGCTGATCATCTGGAAGGAGATGCCACCATGAACAAGGATGCCTATCTCGTCATTGGCGGCATGTTGCCGGCGAAAACTGCGCGCGGGCGCGGCGTGGTGCAGGCGCGCGTCAGGCGTCGCCGGCGGCGTGTCGGTCCGGGTTCGCGACGGCTGCCATCACGAGCGACGCCTGTATTTCACTACCTGGGCGCATAAACGCGATCCCCGTGCCCGGCACGCCTTTGGCGTCGAGATTGAAGCCGTCGCTGACGTGCGACACCGGCTCCACGCAGAGATAACCTGCGCCCGCCGGACAATGCACGACAACGTGGCTCAACGCGCCCTCCGCTTTCAACGATAACGCGCGGCCATCGGCATAACGCAGCGGCGCGTGGCCGTCCCAACCGCTCAGATAGCGCGTGTAGCCTTGCGGCTCGCGCATATGCACGCGCGCGGGCTGCGCGTCGCTCGGCTCCACCGCGATTTCGCCTTCGTGACACCAGTCCGTGTTCGCATCGAGTTGTGCTTCGATCGCGCGGAAATACGGATGGAAGCCGAGGCCGATCGGCATCGACTTGTCCGAATGGTTGATGACGCGCATCGTCAGACGCGCGCCTTCTTCTGTTGCTTCGATCGTTTGAATCGCGTCGAAGGCCTACGGCCCCAGCCGTGCTCGCCGGCCGTGTGCGAGAAACGCATCACGATGCAATCCGCTTCGTGCTTCTCCACGCTCCACGCCGCGTATTGCCCGAAGCCGTGCAGCGCGTCTGGCATGCCCGGAAACGCGGCGAGCCGGATCGTTTCGCCGTCCGGACCGGGAAACTGCGAATCCCGGACGCGATTGGAAAACGGCACGAGCGGATAGCTGCCGGCTTTCGGCCATGCATCGGCGGGCCAGCTTTCGATTTCGAGCGGTGCGAGCCAGTCGTGATCGTCCGTTAAAGCGCGTGATGCGCCCGCCCGCCATCGGCGCAATCTCCAGCCGATGCGAACCGCGCTGAATGCTCAGGCGCGGCTCGGTCTGCACATCGAATAAGTCTCTTGTCTTCGTCACTGCATTGCTCTGAATGAAAGGCGCGTCGCGCTCCGACTAGCGTTGCTCCTTCACGCGCGACACGAGCTGCGTCGGACTCACGAACTGCAGCGCGATCAGCACCCAGACGAGCGTGATGGCCATGTAGATCATCGCCATGGCGTCGATGGATTGCGTTGCCAGGTCGATGCCAATCGTCGTAATCTGCATGATGACGCCCCTTCCGGTTTGAGTGGTCGATGACACTTCCACTCTGGCACATTGATGCCGTCATCGGGTGGGAGCGTCCATCCCATTGCTTATCGGCCAGCAACCCTACGATACCCGTCGGAATCGTGCCGATGATCAGCGCCCACATCATGTGACCGTCGTCGTTGCGGCGTCCGCCGAGCGACGCAAAGAAGCCGCGAATCAGCGCGACCCAGCGCTCACGGAAATACCAGAGCAGCGCGAGCGCCGTGCCGAGATGCATGCGACCAGAAACGGCAGCAATTGCGGCGCGTGCTTGTCGATATGCATGCCCATCAGGCTGGGAACAAGTAGCGTGTGGCCGAGACTGCTGACCGGAAAGAGTTCGGTCACGCCTTGCAACACACTGAGAAAAACGAGAAACCAGAGAGTCACGCGTCGGTCCTTTTCGTCGAAAAATGGAAAAGTTCAGGGACGCGCCGTGCCCCGCTCTGTGCGTCAGAGCGGATTGAAAGTTCGAACGGGGAAGAATATGAGGATACGGCGCGCAAACGGGACCGATTATGCCTAGCGCCTTTTCGAGCGCCAAGCATTAACCGAACATATGCGCACAATCCGAGATACCGACAGTTAATCGTCGGCAAACTACGAGATAATGGAAAGAAACTGTAAAGAATTTAGAAAGGCGGCGCTAAGGAATTAGCCTTTCAGTTTATGGAGAAAATACGCCGTGCTCGCGCTGAAAAGCCCGAACATCGCCACGCCCATTGCCATCGCCAGATCCATGTCCACTCCTGTCCGTCTGATTCCTAACACTCGAACCGTAAACAACATATTGCATTTTCCTTCGTCAGTCGCGGTTTCCCGTAAAGGGTTTCTCCGTAGGACAAACCAAGGCAGAATCTTTCCGTCCCGAAACGATCAACGGAATGCGTCGCCATCATGTCAACCGAAACAGATGTCATCGAAATCGAACGCGACGGCGCGTCGATCCATCTCGCGCCGCGCGCCGGCGGACGCCTCATGACCTGGCGAATCGGCGGCGAGCCGGTCATCCACTGGCCCGATCCTGCCGACTGGTCGAATCCGGCGAAAATCCGCGGGGGCAATCCGCTTCTGTTTCCCTTTCTCGGCCGGCATTTCGTCGATGACGAAATCGGCAAATGGCGCGATCCGGAAGGCGTCGTGCACGATCTGCCGACGCATGGCTTCGCGCGCAATCTGCCTTTCTCCGCCACGCGCGATGCCGACGGCCACGGCCTGCGCATAACCCTCGTCGATAGCGACGCGACCCGCAGCGGCTATCCGTTCGCGTTTCGCTTCGAGGCAGCGTATCGCCTGATCGATGGCAACACGCTGGAAGTCGAACTGACCACGTCCAATCCGGGTGAAGTCGCGCTGCCGTATTACGCGGGGCATCACTTTTATCTGCATTTGCCGCATGAACAGCGCGCAGAGAGCAGCATCGCGGTGCGCGCACGGAGAACCGCCGTCAGTTGCCGGATGGCAAGATCACGGACGCCCGCCCGGCAAGCCGCGCTATTCGCTCGCCGATCCCGATATCGTCGATATGTTCCATTGCCTGACCGGTCCATCGGATGCGCCGGTGCGCGTCGAGATGCCGGGGCTGAAGCGTTCGATCGGCTTCGAGCTGCATCAGCCGGATTCGGTGCCGTGGTATTGCGTCACGACCTGGACGGAGTCGGATACGTCGGACTTCTATTGCGTCGAACCGTGGACCGGTTTGCCGGATGCCATTCACAACGGCTGCGGCTTACGCTGGCTCGTGCCGGGCAAAACCGAAACGGCATCGCTCAGACTGGCCGTTTCGCTGCTCGCATGAATGCGCGCACGCGCCTTTCTGTCTGGGCAAACCCGAACCTGTAAAATTCTGCCTTCGCCGCGCGGCGTTGGTGTCGCCAGCACGTATGGAGAGGTCAGGTTTGCATAAAGGAATTCGACGGTTCGTGTGCGCCACGCTTTTCGCCGCGCGGGCCGCTTGCGGCTCGGTGCCGGTCGGGCCGGGATTTTATCGCGTGGAACGCGGCGATACGGTGAGCAAGATCGCGCGCAAGAACCGCACGTCGGTGGCAAACATCAAGCGCTGGAACAGCATGACGAATCCCGATGCCATCCAAGTCGGGCAAGTGCTGCGCGTCGCGCCGCCGCCGGGGATGGCGAGCGCTTCGACGGGTTCGTCATCGAATGCGACGGCCACGGCCGGCAGCGACGCCAGCGCCGATTCGCTCGCGCAAGGCAAGGCAAGGCCGGGCCGGGCGTATCGCTCGTGTGGCCGGTGCAAGGCACCGTCATCCACACGAGCGATGGCAAGAACTCGAAGGGCATCGACATCGCCAACGAGGCGGGCACGCCGGTGATCGCGGCGGCGGGCAGCGTGGTCTACGCGTGCAACGGTCTGCGCGGTACGGCAACATGCTGATTGTCAAGCATAACGACGATTATCTGACCGCTTCAATCGCGCGCTGCTCGTGAAGGAAGGCCAGGCCGTGCAGCAAGGCCAGCAGATCGCCGAAATGGGCGACACCGACAGCAATCGCACGATGCTGCATTTCGAAGTGAGATATCTGGGCCGCTCGACGGACCCGGCGCGCTATTTGCCGCCGCGTTGAACATTGAACGGTCGATACGAGGAAAACCGATGAAGAGGATAAAGACGGCCGCGCTGATCGCGGCTTTGGCGTTGAGCGCAACCTTTGCCGGCTGCGCAAGCGGCCCGACGATGACCTATCTGCCCTCGGGCGATACCGGTTTCGCCATCAACTGCAGCGGCGGCGATGCCAGCACGAGCTGGGCGGCGTGCTACAAGCAGGCCGGCGAAATGTGCGGCGATACGGCTACGACGTGATTTCCAAGGACACCGACAACGGCGCGACGGCGGGCGGCTCGGTCGGCGGAATTTTTGGCGCGAACATCAAGAATCGTTCGATGGTGATTCGCTGCAAACAGTGAGTGTGTCAGGCGTCGGCGAGTTCGTCGTGTGACGCCTGCCCTGGTCACGACGCGCCCGCCAGCGCCCGGATAACGGATCGATACGCGCGGCGAACGCGAACAGCAAGCCCAGCGCGAACGGTGCAACGGCGGCGAAAACCCACAGCAGATCCATGACGACACCGACACCAATAACGCAACGAGTCGTCCGATCATAACCGTGCGGCAAAATTTCCGCTCGACTCTCGTTTAGAGCCTGTCATCAAGTATTCATGACCGACCGTCGTTTTTACCGCGCAAACGGTCCACTTCCCTTCCCGCCGTTAACATTCGGTTGAATACGCTTGCATGCGGTTACGCTCGGACACAACCGCACACAGTTGTCTGCGCGCAGCGTTCTTACAATGCGCTCAGCCCGTGCGATTCTCTGCGCGAACAGTCTGCGCGGGTCAGAAGCCCCGGTGTGCCCGCATCGGGGCTTCGCCTTTTTGGACGCTTATTTCTGCCACTCATTTCGGCTGCGCCGGCGCGATGATCATCGACGGCGGCGTCATATCGGTGGGCACGCCTTTGTAATCGGGCGGATCTTGCGGCGGATGCTTGTGGTCGACGTTCGAATCGGCGCAGGCGCAAAGGCCGAGCGCGAAAATGGCGATGACAAGTGCAGGAACGATACGCGACATGGAACTCCTTGAGTCTGACTGACTGAAGCAGAAAAGACAAAGGGGTTACAAGCCGAGACTTGTAACCCCTTCGTGTATCGTGGTCGGAGCGAAAGGATTCGAACCTTCGACCCTCTGATCCCAAATCAGATGCGCTACCAGGCTGCGCTACGCTCCGTCCAATCTAAAATTATAACGTGACTATCCGCGATTCGCAAATGCCATCGACAAAAGGCACCGAATAGGGAATGCGTGCCGTGACGACGATCAGCGCCAGCATGGCGGGCACGGCCAAAAGCGGCGTGAGCCACGGTTTGCGAAAGCGCGCGTACAACGCCTTCGCCGCGAAATACAGCGCGACGGTCAGCACGAAGCAGCCCGCCGCGATCAGGCGCGCGGCGTCGTCGGCGAAAAGCGAGGCGTAAAAATGATCCATATCGATGCGCTCAGGCGCGCGCCGCGTGGTGCACCGACAGTGCGCGACGCAATGCGAGACGGCGTTCCAGTCGGGCCGCGCGATCCACGGCGAACGCGACGGCGACCATCACCATCAACGTTCCGCCAACGACGACCAGCGCGAGCCGCCAGCCCTCTTCGCGGAACAGACCGCCGTATTGCACCGTCGCCACCGCCGCCGGAATGAAGAACAGCAGCATGTCGGAGAGCAGCCAGTCCGCGCCCGCCTTCACCCAACGCGGCGCGATGCCACCGCAAAACAGCAGCGCGAGGAGCGCGACGAGGCCGACCACGCCGCCCGGTACCGGCAGCGACAACGTACGCGCAACAAAATCCGCGATCATCCAGATGCCCGCGAGCGCAGCGGATTGCAGCGCGATGCGCGTAAATCGGCCGAAAGCGGATTGGGTTTGCGTGGACATGGCGGACTCGTTGGTCTGGAAATAAGGGTTAACCTGTAGTCCGAGTATAGGGACGCCTTTGCCATAATAAAAATGACTTAACTTTATACGTATCATTCCGGATTGGAATGTAGGAGGTGGCTATGGAATTGCGCGCATTGCGGTACTTCGTCGAGGTGGTGAAGCAGAAGAGTTTCACGGCGGCCGCCGAACACGTGTTCGTGACGCAGCCGACCATCAGCAAGATGGTGAAGGCGCTGGAAGATGAAGTCGGTTCGCCGCTTTTACTGCGTGAAGGCCGTCAAATGGTGCTGACCGATGCGGGACAGATCGTTTATCAGCGCGGCGTCGAGGTGCTCGCGGCGCACGCGCGGCTCGAGGCCGAACTCAACGATCTCGGCACGTTCGGGCGCGGCACGCTGACCATCGGCATTCCGCCGATGGGCGGATCGCTGTTCACGCCCGCCATCGCCGCGTTCAGAAAGTGCTATCCGAAAGTCGAGTTGAAGCTGTTCGAGCGCGGATCGAAAGCGATCGAAGCAGCGCTCATCGATGGCGAGTTGAAACTCGGCGGCGTTCTGTAACCGGTCGATACGGAATGTTCGACGTGCTGCCCGTCAGCCGCCAGGTCTTGTGGCTGGTCGCGCAAAAAGGCTCGCGATGGACGATACGACCGAAGTCGTGCTCACCGATCTCGCCGCCGAACCGTTCGTGTTCTACGGCGAAAGCCTGGCGCTGAACGATGTCGTGCTTAACGCGTGCCGTCAGGCAGGCTTTTCGCCGACGATCGTCGGGCGCAGCGGACATTGGGATTTCATGGCGGTGCTGGTGCAGGCGGGCATCGGCATCGCGCTGTTGCCCGCGCCGTACTGCCGCCGGCTCGACGCCGACGCGTTCACGTGCCGCCGCGTCGTCGCGCCCGAGATCCACTGGGACATGGCGCTCGGCTGGCGGCGCAACGGCTATCTGTCGCATGCGGCGCGCGCGTGGATCGAGGTCGCGCGGGAAATGCTACCTGCAAGCATCGATAATGATTTCATAGCGTTTCCCCGCGTGCCGCGCGAAAACGGGCGGTCATAAAAAAAGCGCTATACGGCGCTTTTTTAATCAGCGATTTTCAGTTCGATCCGGCGATTCGCCATGCGGCCTTCGCGCGTCGCGTTGTCGGCGATCGGATTGGCTTCGCCGAAGCCCGATGCACTCAATGAATCAGCGGGCACGCCCTGCCTGATCAGATACGCGCGCACGGCCTGCGCACGCTTTTTCGACAACGCAAGGTTCGATGCCGCGTTGCCCGTCGTGTCCGTGTAACCGGCGATTCGCAACTTGATCGGCTTGGCGGCGGTGCTGCATTCCTTCAGCGCCGCCAGCGATGCCGTCGGCAGCGTCTTCGAACCCAGACGGAAGTTAACCGCCTTCAGATTCAGCGTCGAGGCGAGGTTCGCGGATTCGCACCTGGCGCCGGCGGGCACGGCTTGCGCAACGGGGTTCCACCGCCGGCTTGCCCAGCGTTACCGGCGCGACCGACGCTAAGGGCGCGGTGTGTCCGCCGACCATGCCGACATTCCAGCCCGTGCCGAACAGCGCCTTGAGCTTGTCGAGCCAGCCGAATTTCGCGTCGGCGGCGGTACCGCTCACTTCGACGTCGTCGTCCGCGATGCGCACTTGCGCGCCCGGCTGCGTCAGCACCGGCGTCAGTGCGCCGAGCTTGTCGAGCCACGCGGCGGATTTCGTGTCGGGATCGACGTTGATCTTCGCCTGGAACTTGTCGAGGCCGAGCTTGACCGCGAGCAAATCGAGCAGACGCTGCTTTTCCTGCTCGCTGCCGACCGTCGCGTTGATGGTCGGCACGCCCGATGCATCGACGCTCGCTGCCATGATCGCGCCCTTGCGCTTCCTTCAGACCCCGCCTCGCGACGACGCCCTTGCGTTTCACTAGCCCTTCACCACCATCAGGTTGGACAGGGGACTCGCACCCCCCCCCAAGCTGTTGCGCATGCTCAGCGCACAAAAAAAGCCCGCCGTGAAAGGCGGGTGAAGTCGCTGCGCTCGTTCTTTCGGCGGGCGCAGAAACGTCAGACGCCCCAAAGAATATCCGTGTTCTCCTTGTGCGCAAGACGCAGCATGTCGAGAAACGGATAGGCGCGTTGCGCGAGCCCGATGGGAATCTCGTGGTGCTTGTGCCCTTCCTCGCCTTCGTGGAAGTGCCCGTCGTACTCCGTGCGCTGCTGCTTGTCGACGACGACCGCAGCCTCGAGCTTTTCGATGGCCGCTGGCAGCTCGTCGTGCGTGATGACGCCTCGTTCGCCCAGCAGCTTGCCGATGATGCCGAGCAGATATTCGGCAAGGTTCTCCAGCATCATGACGTCGGGCGCCGCGCTGGTTTTGAAAGTGATCAGCATGAGAATGTCCTTTTCCTTATGTTGGATGACGGCCGGCCTGGCCGAGCCTGATTGCGCCACGCGCCGACGAGCCGATCTTTGCTGACAACCCCTGAGTAGACAGTTTAGCACCTGCTAAAATTACTATTTTGCAGGTGTATAAGCATCATTGCGTTATATACCGGCGAGGCCACGAAGACACGGCGAATCGTGTTGCAGGCCGCACATAGCGCCGCGCACAATCCACATTTCGCCGCTCGCCTCATCACCCCGGACTCGCTCCACTGGATCACATTCAGCATGTTGCACGCACACAAAGAAACGCTCGAAACCCTTCTCTCCAACGCGGTCAAACAAGTGGCCGTTGCCACCCAGGGCGCGACCGAAGCCGCCTTCGTCTCGCCCGCGATCGTGCTCGAACGACCAAAGGTCGCCGCGCACGGCGACGTGGCATCGAATGTCGCGATGCAACTCGCCAAGCCCTTGCGCGCCAATCCGCGTCAGCTTGCGCAGCAGATCGTCGATGCCGTGCTCGGCAATGCCGCAGCCAAAGGGCTCGTCGAAAACGCTGAAGTCGCCGGTCCCGGCTTTATCAACTTGCGGCTCGCGGCATCGACGAAGCAAGACGTGATCCCGGCCGTGCTCGGCGAAGCGAAAGCCTACGGTCAGAGCCAACGCGATGCCGGCAAGCGCGTGCTGATCGAGTTCGTATCGGCCAATCCGACCGGTCCGCTGCACGTCGGTCACGGCCGTCAGGCCGCGCTCGGCGATGCGCTGTCCAATCTGCTCGGCACGCAAGGCTACGCAGTGCATCGCGAGTTCTATTACAACGATGCGGGCGTGCAGATCGGCAATCTCGCCACATCGACTCAACTGCGCGCCCGCGGCCTGAAACCCGGCGACACCGATTGGCCGGACGCCGCGTACAACGGCGAGTACATCGCGGATATCGCGCGCGATTACATGGCGGGCGAAACCGTCGCCGCGAAAGATGGCGAGCCGGTCAAAGGCAAAGGCGATGTCGACGATCTCGAAGCCATTCGTCACTTCGCGGTGGCGTATCTGCGTCACGAGCAAGACCTGGATCTGACCGCGTTCGGCGTGAAGTTCGATCAGTTCTATCTGGAGTCGTCGCTGTACAAGGAAGGCCGTGTCGAAAAGACGGTCGATGCATTGATCGCCGCGGGCAAAACCTACGAACAGGAAGGCGCGCTGTGGCTGCGCACCACCGCCGACGGCGACGACAAGGACCGCGTGATGCGCAAGTCCGACGGCACGTACACGTACTTCGTGCCAGACGTCACGTATCACGTCGCGAAGTGGGAGCGCGGCTTCACGAAGGTCATCAACATTCAAGGCTCGGATCACCACGGTACCGTCGCGCGGGTGCGCGCCGGTCTGCAGGGTTTGGGCATCGGCATTCCGAAGGGCTATCCCGACTACGTACTGCACAAGATGGTCACCGTCATGCGCAATGGTCAGGAAGTGAAGATTTCCAAGCGCGCGGGCAGTTATGTGATGGTGCGCGATCTGATCGAATGGTCGGGCGGTCTCGCGCCGGGTCACGAGATGGCGCCGGATCAGATCGATGAAGACACCATTCGCCGTGGCCGCGACGCCGTGCGCTTCTTCCTCATCTCGCGCAAGGCGGATACCGAGTTCGTGTTCGATATCGATCTTGCGCTCAAACAGAACGACGAAAATCCGGTGTACTACGTGCAGTACGCACACGCGCGCATCTGCACGATTCTGAACGACTGGAAGGACAAGTTCGGCGGCGATCTCACGCAGGCGGCGCAGGCGGACTTGTCGCCGCTGTCGAGCGATCGCGCGATGTCGCTGCTCAACAAGCTCGCCGAGTATCCGGAGATGCTCGCGCATGCCGCCGATGAACTCGCGCCGCATGCGGTCGCGTTCTATCTGCGCGATCTCGCCGGTGAATTTCACTCGTTCTACAATGCCGAGCGCGTGCTGGTGGACGATCAGAATGAACGCGATGCACGCATCGCGCTGCTCGCGGCCACGCATCAGGTGCTCGAAAACGGACTGGCGACCATCGGCATTTCGGCTCCCCAAAAAATGGGACCTCAGGACGTGGTTGCCATCGCGCGAGGCGCTTCGGCGTCTCGCGACGGCAGCATGGCGCGGGCTCGTCATGAGCCGCAGCTATAATCCTCGGCCAACTCGAAGACTTTTCGCAGGTGATTCATACGATGGCAAAACCACGCCGCACGTCCAAGCAAATTGGCCAATCCAAGCAGTCGAAGCAAACCGGGGGAACGTTTCTCGGAATCGTCCTAGGGCTGATCGTCGGTCTGGCGATCGCCGTGATCGTCGCGCTCTACATCACGCGCGCGCCGACGCCGTTCGTCGCGAAGGTCGCGCCGCCGCCATCGGATAACGCCTCGCAATCTTCGTCCGCTCAGCCGTACGATCCGAACCGTCCGCTGCAAGGCAAGACGCCGGGTCAGCCGGTGCCGCAAGCCGCGCAGCCCACGCCACCGAACACCGCGCCGGGCCAGAGCAACAATCAGACACAATCGTCAGGCATGCTCGATGAACCGCAGATCGTCGAAGTGCCGGGCACGGGTACGCCGGCATCCGCGCCGAAGACCGCGAAGAACGGTGCCAGCGGGCCGAGCGCGACGTCCGCGCCGAACGCGACGAGCAGCGCCGCCACGCCGCCGAAGAACGGCTCGCAGCTGAACACCTCGTCCACGGCCAAGACCACGCCGCCGGCTTCCGGCGACGTGAACACCGGCTATTACCTGCAAGTCGGGGCGTACAAGACGCAATCGGATGCCGAACAGCAGCGCGCGCGTCTAGGCTTCCAGGGCTTCGAATCGAAGGTCACGCAGCGCGATGCAGGCGGCGTCACGTATTACCGCGTGCGCGTCGGTCCGTTCGCGAAGTTCGAGGAAATGAACACGGCGCGCCAACGTCTGTCGGACGCGGGTGTCGATACCACCGTCATTCGATTCTCCAAACAATAAAGCCAGCATAAAAACGCCCGCGCACCGTCGCGGGCGTCAGCCAAGGGTTTAAGACTGCTTTAAACGTCGTATGTCCCACTTATGGACTTCCTTTGTACCCTCTCCAATCATGAAAAAACTGTTTAGTGCCCTCGCCCTTTCCCTCGGCATCGCCGCCGCTTCGATGAGCGTCGCAAGCTCGGTTCAGGCCGGGCCCGCCGCGGGCAAGGACTACACGGTGCTGCAAGCGCCTCAGCCGGTCGGCGCGCCCGCGGGCAAGGTCGAGGTCATCGAATTCTTCTGGTACGGCTGCCCGCACTGCAATGAATTCGAGCCGGTGCTCGAAGCCTGGGAGAAGAAGCAAGGACCGGACGTCGTGTTCAAGCGCGTGCCGGTGGCGTTCCGCGACGACTTCATTCCGCATTCGAAGATGTATCACGCGCTCGACGCGCTCGGCGTCGCTGAAAAAGTCACGCCGGCCGTGTTCAACGAAATCCACATGAAGAAGGACTATCTGCTCACGCCGGAGAAACAGGCGGAGTTCCTCGCGACGCAAGGCATCGACAAGAAGAAGTACATGGACGCGCACAACTCGTTCTCGACGCAAAGCGCCGTGCAGCGTGACGCGAAGATGCTGCAGGACTACAAGATCGACGGCGTGCCAACGGTCATCGTGCAGGGCAAGTATGTGACCGGCCTGGCGCAGACCAACAGCCTGCAAGGTACAACGCAAGTGATGGATTTCCTCATCCAGCAGGTTCGCGACAAGAAGATGTAATCACCGCACGCCGGCATGAGTGACGTTCCCCTGAAGGTTTTTCTGACCGGCGCATCGAGCGGAATCGGCCTTGCGCTGGCCGAAGAATATGTGGCGCGCGGGGCCGTTCTCGGTCTCGTCGCGCAACGCGCCGAATCTCTCGCGGCTTTCGCCGCACGCTTTCCCCACGCTTCCATTTCCATCTATCCCGCCGATGTGCGCGACGCCGACGCACTCGCCGATGCCGCGCACCGGTTCATCGGCGAACACGGTGCGCCAGATATCGTGATCGCCAACGCGGGCGTGAGCCGGGGCGCGCTCACCGGTCACGGCGATCTCGACACGTTTCGCGCGGTCATGGACACCAACTATTTCGGCATGGTCGCGACGTTCGAGTCGTTCATCGAATCGATGACGCGCGCGCCGCGGCACGCTCGTGGGCATTGCGAGCGTCGCGGGCGTGCGCGGCTTGCCGGGCGGCGGCGCGTATAGCGCGTCGAAATCGGCGGTGGCGAAGTATCTCGAAGCGTTGTGCGTGGAGATGCGCCCGCAAGGCGTCGCGGTCGTGACAATCGCGCCGGGCTATGTGCGCTCGGAAATGACCGCGCACAATCCGTATCGGATGCCGTTTCTGATGGATGCCGAAAAACCGCCGACGCCATCGCGCGAAAGGTCCGCTACGCGACCTTTCCGTGGCAGATGCGCGTCGCGGGCATGCTGCTGCATGCGTTGCCGCGCTGGCTTTATGACATCGCGTTCGAGAAAGCGCCGCGCAAACCGCGCGCAGGCGAATAAGCGCTACGCGTCTCGACAGCCCATAAAAAAACCGGCTGCGCCCGTCGACGCAGCCGGTTTTTCATTTCACCGCAAGCGGATCAGAACGCCACGAACGATCAGAACGCCACGAACGGCGTGCTGTTCGGCAGATCGTAGCCGACGTAGACATGACGTCCGTAGAAGAACGGCATGCCGAAGTCGAAGCCCGAAATGCCCAACTGACCACCGAGCGTATCGAACGCATACTTGCCGCCGCCCGCCGCCCGCCGTCAGCGTGCGCGCGCTCACGACCGAGAACGGAATCGTCGCGGTATTGCCTTCCAAGCCCTTGATCACCGCCGACAGATTTTGTTCCGAACTCGGGCAGTAGAACGCGCTCGTGCTAGAACACAGCGGGAAGCTGTCCTGGAAGAAGTTGCCGTTCGATCCGGAATCGAAGAAGGTCGAATACTGCGCGCCCTTATACGTTCCGCTCAGATTGCCGAAGCTGTCGGTGCCGTACTTCGTGACGCCGGCGAGCGTGTTGTTGCTCTGCGTGCCGATACCGAAGATCAGCGTGCCGGTCGCCGTGGCTGCGCCACCGTCCGGAATGGGCGGAAGCTGCACGATCACGCCGTTGTTGTTCACCGCGAACTTCGTCACCGGATTCACGACTTGCGATGCCACCGGCGTCGCCACGCCCGTGCAGTTCGCGCCGTTCGTACACGAGAAGTACATGGCGTTGAGCGCGTTGGTCGCGCACGACGCGCCGCAGTCGTAGGTCGTCGATCCGACGCCGAGAATGCCGTTCGCACCGATTTCCGACAGTTCGTTCTCGTCGTTACCCGAAGGGCAGCCGTTCAAACCGGTCGGCGCCGACGATGCGCTCAGATCGCCGATGATCTGAATTGGAATGTTCGACGCCGTTTCCGTGCCGATGCGAACGTCCGTCTGACGCACAGTGCCCCACGTGTAGCCATCCGCGAAACCCGCACATTCCGCGAGTTGACCGCCGTTCGACGCCTTCACGTTCGGCAGATTGCCGAGCACGGTTTGCGCCGCCGAGTTGAGCAGTCGCAGACCGTAGGACGCCGTATCGAGCTGAATGTTGTCGATAGTCTGGCAAACCGTCGTGCCCGGCTGGCACACGGTGACGGAGACGTTCGGGATATTGACGAAGTTCGCCGCGCCCGCGTTCACAGTGATCGGCACGGAGTTCGTGCCGTCGGCCGTAATAGGTTGCGCCGTCGGGTTGCTGGTGGATGTGCTGCCGCCTGACGAACCGCCGCCCGACGATCCGCCGGAATTGGACGAATTGTTGTTGTCACTGCCGCCGCATGCGGCGAGCGTGAGCACGAGGCCCATTGCGCCGAGCCAGCGCGCGAAGCTGACCGTTCGGGACGAGTGAGAAGAAGCGCCGCGTATCGTTAGAAACATCTGGGATCTCCTTCGCTTACTGAATGTCGCTGGCGGACACGCCGGCCGGCAAGGACTGCGGCAAGTACGCATTGCCGTTGAACGCGCCCATATGACCGCCCGACTGCACGACGAGCCCCGAACTCTGCACGCTGACCGGCCCGCGGCCGCCGCGCGCGGCGCGTTGCGCTTTCACGCCCTGCTGATACTGCGGGAAATAGCTTCCGAGCGGCGCCGACAGATCGGGCACACGCGAACCGCGCCAGGCGATGCCGAACACGACGCCCTGCGCATCGAGGTATTCGTTGATGACCGTGCCGCTCGCGAGCGTAGTCGAACGGACGGTGTAATTCGACACCGCCGCCGATGCGCCCGACGCGCCGCTGGCCGTCGCCGCGCGCGCAACGGATTGCGCCTCCGACGTGGCGCCGTCCGGCGTGCTCATCGGCGAGCCGCCGAGTACGGCGAACGCGGGCATGGCCGCGCAGACGCCGATCGCGCCGGCAGCGATCGCCAGCGCCCTTCCGAGATGCCTATGACGGGTTTGTTTCAGTGCCTTCACTGGGCCTCCAATCGATTAATTTCGCCGTCCGCATGCGTCCCGGACGGACAATTTATGACGATTCAAATGACAGCTCTGTCACCATTTGGTTCGCAGGAAATTCTCATGCGAAAGCTCAAGTATGCCAGCCATGCTTAATAGTCCTAACGTTCGCAATCCCGCGCATAAAAAAACGCGATGCGCATCGCGTCGATTTTTTAACACTTCTGGCGCGTTGTGCGCTGCTTAAAAACCGAGACTTGCGAGCAAATCGTCCACTTGCGACTGATCCTGCACCACATCGCTCTTGCCTTCCGGATTGATCTGCGGACCGTTCAACAGTGACTCCGGACTGCCGCTCGCCGAGACCAGCAACGCCGCCGATGCCGCAAACTGCTCGCGTCGCTCCGGCGCGTGTTCTCCAGTAAAACGCTCAGCAACTGCGCGTTGGTCGCCTGCGTGCGTTCCGGGACGCTCTTCAGAAAGCTGCGCGTCTGCGCGAGCAACTCGCCTGCTTCTCCCTGAGCAAGCGGCGCGCCATCATTGTTCCCAGCGTACGTCGAGCGCCTGCGCTTCGCGCTGCATCGCTTCTTGCATGGGCTGGGCCAGTTCGATGGCGTTCAGCGCGCGCTCGGCGGCCTGCTCGGTCATTGTGGCGACGTACTTCAGGCGGCCGCGTGCGTCGGGCACGGCTTCCGCCGCCGCTTCAACCTGCTTGTCGAGGCCGAGTTCGCGCATCGAATTGCGCAGTGTGCGCGTGACCTGCCCAACGCGCGCGAGGATGCGATCGCCGTTGTCGCCTTCGACGACGGATGCGCCGCTCGTTGCCAATTCAGTGGTCAACTCGGTCACGATCAGCCTCCCGTTTTGGCCGTCTTCATCTTCTCGAGAATCTTGGTGACTTTCTCGTCGAGCATGGCGGCCGTGAAAGGTTTGACGACGTAGCCGTTCGCACCGGCCTGCGCCGCCGCGATGATGTTTTCTTTCTTCGATTCCGCCGTCACCATCAACACCGGCAGATGCGTGAGCGTCGCGTCCGCGCGAATCTGCTGCAGCATCGCGAGGCCGTCGAGGTTCGGCATGTTCCAGTCGGAGATCACGAAGTCGAAACCGCCGCCCTTCAGACGCGCGAGTCCGGCTGCGCCGTCTTCAGCTTCATCCACGTTCGTGTAACCCAGTTCCTCGAGCAGGTTACGCACGATACGGCGCATCGTCGGAAAATCGTCGACGACGAGGATCTTCATGTTCTTGTCCACCACTACCCCCTGTGTTTCGCTATGCGGCGATGCCGCGTAATCAGTTCAAAAACGCAATAAAAACGTTAGACGCGCTGCACGCGTTCGCCCGTCGAGGCCAGCCGCGCCATGACGCGCCGGCTCATTTCCGACAGCGGCGCGATTTCGCTCGCGCCGCCCAATGCGATTGCTTCGCGCGGCATGCCGAACACGACGCAACTCGCTTCATCCTGTGCGAGCGTGTACGCGCCCGCGTTCTGCATCTCCAGCAATCCGGCGGCCCCGTCGCGGCCCATGCCGTCAGGATCACGCCGATCGCGTTCTTGCCCGCGTGCGTCGCGGCCGAACGGAACAGCACATCCACCGACGGACAATGCCGGTTCACCGGCGCTGCATCGGACAGATGCGCGACGTAATTCGCGCCGCTACGCGCGAGCAGCAAGTGCGAGTGTCCCGGCGCGATATACGCATGCCCCGGCAACACGCGCTTGCCGTGCTCCGCTTCCTTCACCGTGATACGGCACAGCCCGTTCAGCCGTTGCGCGAACAACTTCGTGAAACCCAGTGGCATGTGTTGCGCGATCAACACGGCGGGCGCATCCGGCGGCCGCGGCACGAGCACTTCGCGGATCGCTTCCGTGCCGCCCGTCGATGCGCCGACGATCACCAGCTTTTCCGTCGATACCAACGGATTGTTGAAATGCGGCGCGAGTTTCTGCGCGGCTTGCGTCTGCGTCGCGGCCACCGCTGCGTGCGTCGTCTGCTTCACGCGCGCACGGGACGCCGCGCGCACCTTGTCCGGGGCATCGATGCGTAATCCAGCATGCCGTCGCGAATGCCGACTTTCGGCTTGGTCACGAAATCGACCGCGCCGAGTTCCAGCGCGCGCAGCGTGATTTCGTTCCCGCGCTCGGTCAGCGACGACACCATGACGACCGGCATCGGACGAAGACGCATCAGCTTTTCGAGAAAATCGAGGCCGTCCATGCGCGGCATTTCGACATCGAGCGTCAAGACGTCCGGGTTGTGCTGCTTGATCAGTTCGCGCGCGACGAGCGGATCGGGCGCGATCGCGCACACCTGCATGTCGGGTTGCAAATTGACGATTTCCGTCATCAGGCTGCGCACCAGCGCCGAATCATCGACGCATAGCACCTTGATCTTCGGTACGGCCTGCCTGTTGTTCACTACGATGCTCATGCTTCCTCCGCCGCTTTCGTGCAGCGCCACGTGCCCGCTGCGCCGAACAGTTCCACACGTGGTTTAACGGCAGCGGACTTCGTTTGGTTGAGGTTGAACAGCTCGACGCATGCGCGCGCCTTCGCCAGACGCTCCGCGCGCTCTTCCGGCGTGCGCTGCACGAGCGCCTGCTCGCGCTCGACGACGACCGGGTCATGCGCCACTTTCAGTTTCTTGACCATCACCTGGCCGGAGCGCGGCATGAACGCGACCTTGCACAAATGCATGCCCTGCAAGTCTTCCGCGACGATGCGAATCTTCTCCAGCGCGAGATAACACCGCACGAATTCCGAATTGCGCTCGCCGATATTGATGGTCGTCATGCCCGCGAGCACCGCGCCGCCGCCGAAGACTTTCGCTTCGAAGCGGTCACGGCGTCCGCCGCGTTTGATGAGTTCGTTGATCAGCACTTCCATCGCGTATGCGCCGTAGCGCATGGAATCCGACGATGCGTGCGACGCGTCCGAGCCGTCATCGGGCAGCATGAAATGATTCATTCCGCCGATGCCCGCCGTGCGATCGTTGATTCACGCCGCCACGCACGAACCGAGCACCGTGACGAGCACCATGTTTTCGCTCGTCATGTAGAACTAGTTCGGCAGGAGCTTCACGCCGGGCTTCTTGAAGTGATTGTCGAAATACAGATTCGACGCGATTGGCAGGCCGCTCATGCGAGTTCTCCCGCGAGCGTGCGCTTTTGAGCGGCGGCGGCCAGTTTGCCGTCGCGCGTCAGTTCATACACGGTCTGACCGCGCAGTCTGAATGCCTGCGACACATACGTGAAATTCTCCGAATGCTCGGCGAACAGGAGCGCGCGCGGCTTCATCAACGGTTCGAAACGCGACAGCACTTGCCCTTGCGTCGGCTTGTCGAAATAGATCATCACGTTGCGGCAGAAAATGACGTCGAACGGACCTTTGACGTCGTAACGCGCGTCCGTCAGATTCATGCGGCCGAAGTTGACCATCGCGCGCAATTCGGGACGCACTTTCACGAGGCCCGCGTGCGAGCCCGTGCCCTTCAGGAAGAAGCGCTTGAGGCACTCGACCGGCAGCGCTTTCACCTGATTCAGCGAATACACGCCGGTATCGGTCTTGGCGAGCACCTGACTGTCGATGTCGCTCGCGAAAACCGTGCAGTGACGCGCGGCGTGATCGCCGAGGGCTTCGACGAGCGTCATCGCGATCGAATACGGCTCTTCTCCCGTCGATGCCGCCGAGCACCACACGGAGAGCGGCTGCTGACGGCGCTTGGCGAAGTCGGCCAGAATCCGAAAGTGATGCGATTCGCGGAAGAACGCCGTCAGATTCGTGGTCAGCGCGTTGACGAAGGCTTCCCATTCGGCGTTGTCGTCGTTGGCTTCGAGACGGTCGAGAACTGCTTGAACGTGTCGAGACCGCAGGCGCGCAGGCGTCGAGCGAGACGGCTGTAGGCCATGTCGCGCTTGTGATCGGAGAGCGAAATCCCCGCGCGGCGATGAATCAGTTCGCGGATGCGGCCAAAGTCTGCCGCCGTGAATTCGAAATCGCGCTCGACGTCGGGGCCGCGTACGCTCTGCCCCAAGTCGACGCGTGCGTTGCGCGTCGCCATCATGATGCTGCGTGCTTCCTTGGCGTCGTGATCGCGCGCCGCTTGATCGGTCGATCGGTCCATGCCGCGTTCAGCGTCTGCCGCGTTGCGTGCAAGTGGCTGAAGGCTGGCATGGTCAGCTCGGGTGAAGATGCTTTAGAAGGTTTTCCAGTCACCGTCGTCAGCGGTCGTGGCTTTCGCGGGCTTTGCCGTCGTTGCCTGTGCGCTTGATGTTGCTTTCACGACAGGCTTCCTGGCAGCTTCGCGAGCCGTATCCTTGATAACGGCCGGATCGCGCGCGACGTTAGGCTCCGGCGAAACTTTCGTGATGTTCGCCGCAGGTTTTTTCGCCGATGCCACCGGCTCGACACGCGCCGCCGGCGCAGGCGCTTTCGCACGCGCAACCACCGCCGATCCATCGATACGCCTGCGATACGACGTCCTTGAGTTGACGCGTCTGCTCTTCGAGCGAGGCCGCCGCTGCCGCCGCTTCCTCGACGAGCGCCGCGTTCTGTTGCGTGACGCTGTCCATCTGCGTGACGGCGAGGTTCACCTGCGCGATGCCGTCGGACTGTTCTTCCGATGCCGCGCTGATCTAGCCCATGATGTCGGTCACGCGGTGCACGGCCTGCACGATCTCGCCCATCGTTTCGCCCGCCTGATGCACGAGCTCCGAACCGTTCTGCACTTTCTCGGCCGAATCGCCGATAAGCGACTTGATTTCCTTCGCCGCCGCGCTGCGTTGTGCAAGCGATCGCACTTCGCCCGCGACGACCGCGAATCCGCGCCCTTCCTCGCCGGCGCGCGCCGCTTCCACGGCCGCGTTCAACGCAAGAATATTGGTCTGGAACGTGATGCCTTCGATCACGCCGATGATGTCCACGATCTTGCTCGAACTCGATGCAATCGCGTTCATCGTATCGACGACCTGCTCGACGACTTCGCCGCCGCGCGACGCGATATCCGACGCGTTCACGGCAAGCTGGCTCGCCTGACGCGCGTTATCGGCGTTCTACTTCACGGTGCTGGTCAACTGCTCCATGCTGGACACGGTTTCCTGCAACGATGCCGCCTGCTCTTCCGTGCGCTGCGACAAATCCGTGTTGCCGCTCGCGATTTCATGCGCGCCGACATCGATCGATTCCGCACCGCGATGCACCGCGCCGACCATCGACGTGAGATTGCCGCGCATGCGTTCGATGCCCGCGAACAAGCGCCCGATTTCGTTGGTGCTTTCCGTGTGCGCCGAGTGGGTGAGATCACTCTGCGCGATGCGCTCGAAATGATCGACGGCTTCCTCGATCGGCTTGATGATGAGACCGCGCAACATGAAGCGCGTGCCGATCAGAATCAGCAGCGACATCACGAGCAGCGCGCCGATGGTCACGTTCAGCGTCGTGATTTCCGATGCCGTTCTCGCGCGCGATTTGTCCGCGTGTTTTTGCTGGAATTGCACGGCTGCCGTCACGACCTGATCGAACGAGACGAACATCGGGCTGATCTTCGTATCGGCGATGGCGTGATACGCGGCCATATCGTTCGCTCGGATCGCCGCGAATTTCGGCTCCACGCCGGTTTTCGTCAACGCGTCGTGCTGCGCGGTGAGCGTTTCGAGCGTGTCTTTCGGCAGCGTGGACGCGACCGTTTCCAGATAGAGCTTCCAGTTCTCGTTGCTCTTGTCGAGCAGATACTGACTGGCCGCGATCCATCGCCTTTTGCGCTTCGGCCGTGCTGCCCGCTTCGACGAGCGAGCGCACGCGATCGAGCGTAACGCGCGAGCGCAACAAGTACGACGACGTTTCGGACAGCGCACGCATCGCGACCATATCCTGCTGCGCGATGGTGGTGAGCGATGCGCTCGCCGAGTTCAGGCCGACGAGCGAAATCCTACCGATGATCGCCGCGCTGGCGACAAACAATAGACCGACGAGCGTAAGCGTCGTGCGGATCGACAACATCTTTAGCATGACTTTTCCCTGCGCAATGCGTTATGCGCCGACGTGGTCGATCAGTTCCATTTCACGGCTCGTCATGAGCTTTCGATATCCATCAGGATAAGCATGCGGCCATCCACGGTGCTCAGACCGGTCAGATATTCGGTGGAAAACGTCGCGCCGAATTCCGGCACGGGCATCACCTGTTCTTTCATGAGCGTGAGCACGTCCGACACGCCATCGACGACCATACCGACCACGCGATGCGCGACGTTCAGAATGATCACGACGGTCTGGTTGTCATATTCGACGCGGCCCAGATTGAACTTGATGCGCATATCCACGATCGGCACGATGATGCCGCGCAGATTGATCACGCCCTTGATGAACGCGGGCACATTCGCGATACGCGTCACGCTGTCGTAGCCGCGAATTTCCTGCACCTTGAGAATGTCAATGCCGTATTCCTCGGCGCCGAGCGTGAACACGAGAAACTCCTGCCCGGCGGCTTCGGTATGCCGCGCATCGCGGCGCGCTGACGTAGCGTTTTGAATCGATTGAAGGTCTGCCACGGTATTCCCCAGAGGTCTTGCTTTAGTGAGCGAGCGGTGCATGTGTTGCATGCGCTGCCCGCGACTCGCGATTGAGCACGGCAACGTCGACGATCAGTACGACGCTGCCATCGCCCAGGATGGCGGCGGCTATGCCGTGCACCTTGCGATAGTTGGTTTCGAGGTTCTTCACGACCACTTGCTGCGGTCCGACGAGTTCGTCGATCAACATGGCGAAGCGCCGGCCTTCCGTCTGCATGATGGTGACGATGCCCTGCGTCGGATCGGTGCGCGCGCCTTCGACGTCGAACACGGAATGCAGCGCGGCCAGCGGCAGATATTCGCCGCGCACACGCACGATGCGCTCGCCGTTGGCGACGGTGTAGATGTCATCGGCGACGGGTTGCAGCGACTCCATCACGAAGTTCAGCGGCAGAATGAAGATTTCGTTGCCGACCTTCACCGACATGCCGTCGAGAATCGCGAGCGTGAGCTGCAGCACGATCTTCGTCGTCGTGCCCGCGTCCTGACGCGAGGTGATTTCCACGTGGTCGCCCATCGACTGGATGTTGCGCTTGACCACATCCATGCCCACGCCGCGGCCGGAAATGTCCGTCACCTGTTCGGCGGTCGAGAAACCCGGCATGAAGATCAGTTGCCAGACTTCCTCGTCGCTCATCGATTCGCTGATCGCCATGCCCTGCTTCTGCGCCTTCGCGAGAATCTTGTCGCGGCGCAAGCCCGCGCCGTCGTCGCTCACTTCAATGACGATATTGCCGCCGTGATGCGCCGCCGACAGTACGAGCTGGCCGGTCGTCGGTTTGCCCGCCGCGCGGCGTGCTTCCACGGTTTCGATGCCGTGATCGAGCGAATTGCACACGAGGTGCGTGAGCGGATCGATGATGCGTTCGATCAAACTCTTGTCCAGTTCGGTCGCCTGACCGAACGTGACGAGTTCCACTTCCTTGCCGAGCTTGCCGGCAATGTCGCGCACGAGGCGCGGGAAGCGGCTGAATACGTATTCCATCGGCATCATGCGGATGGACATGACGGCCTCTTGCAAGTCGCGCGCGTTGCGCTCCAACTGCGCCATGCCGTTGAAAAGCCGGTCGTACAAGACGGGATCGAAGGTGCTCGTGGTTTCCGCGAGCATCGCCTGCGTGATAACGAGTTCGCCCACCAGATTGATAAGCTGATCCACCTTCTCGACGCCGACGCGAATCGAATTGCCTTCCGCCGATGCGGCCGCCTGCGGGCACGTCTTCTTCTCGGCTTCTGTTTGTGCCGTTTGTGCCGTTTGTGCCGTTTGTGCCGTTTGTGCCGTTTGTGCCGTTTGTGCCGTTTGTGCCGCTTGTGCCGCTTGTGCCGCTTGTGCCGCTTGTGCGGGTTTGGACGGGAGCGCCGGCGGTTCGACGACCGCCGGCTTCGCCGTTTCTACTGCTGCTTCTTTTTTGACCGGCGCGCTCGCCGACGCTCCAGGCGTCGGCAAGGCGGGCGGCACTTCCAACACGCTTTGCTGCTTTTGTTGTGCCGTCGTGTTCGACGGTTCTTTGCCGGCGGTATGCTCCGCCGCATTACCACGGACCGATCGTGATCTGCGCTTCATCGATCACGAAACAGCACACGGCAACGATGTCGTCGGCGCTCACGTCCGAATCGAGCCACAGCACTAGTTCGGCGTCAGTCCTTTGTTCTCCGACGATGCTTCTCAGATTCCCCAACTCTTCAGTCAGCGTCTCCAGGTCCTTCTCGCCCACCCCCCGTAGCGTAATTTTCAGGTGGGGTCCCACTTCCACCGCCGGTTTCGCGGCCGCGGTTCCTGCGTTCTGTGTTCCATCAGCGACATCGAACGCGCCGTCCCAGCTGCCATCGTCCTCGATCGCTTCCATCGCTTGCGAGAGCACGTGCGACGGCGGCGCATTCACGCCGACATACGCCGGTTCGACCGGCATCTCAACCGGAGCTTCCTGATTGACGTTCACGCCTGCCAATACTTGAGGCTCAGCAACCGCTGCTGCAGCGTCTTCGTTCTTCAGACGCTCGAGCTTCGCGCAAATCGCGCTGGCTGCTTCCATGTCCGGCTCCGCGCTCGCGCGATACGCCGACAACTGATCCTGCAACACGTCCTTGGTTGCGAGAAATGCGTCGATCATGTCGCGACGCAAAACGAGTTCGTTATTGCGCGCGCGATCCAGCAACGATTCGAGGATGTGCGTCGTTTCCGTCAGCGCGGTAAAGCCGAATGTCGCCGCGCCGCCCTTGATCGAATGCGCCGCGCGGAAAATCGCCGCGAGGTCTTCCGGGTCGGGATTCGCGATATCCAGCACGAGCAGCAATTGCTCCATCTGCGCGAGGAGCTCATCGGCCTCGTCGAAGAAGGTTTGGTAGAACTGGGTAATGTCGAATGTCATGCTTGAGTCACCGCTGGATTGCTTGTCTTGCCTGATTAACGTTTAGCTCAGTGCTGTTCTTGAGGCTCGCCGAGCGCAGCCACTAATTCCGTCAGCAGATCCGGATCGAGCGGCTTTTCGATCCAGCCCGTCGCGCCCGCTGCGCGCGTGGCATCCTTGAAAGGCTCGCCGCTTTCGGTCGTCAGCACGAGAATCGGCATCGCCTTGTACGCGTGATTCGCCCGCAATTCGACGATCAGATCGAGGCCGCTTTTCTTCGGCATGTGCTGATCCGTGAGCACCAGATCGAAGCGCTCCGCGAGCGCCCATTCCAGCCCTTCGTGGCCATCGGAGGCGACGGTCACTTCGTAGCCCGTCGTCGTCAGCGTGGCGCTGAGGATTTGCCGCATGGCAGCGGAATCGTCGATTGCCAGGATGTTCTTGATCATGTGTGTGGTCTCGCAGCTCTTCCTCGGTTGACGGCGTAAACGTGTCGAGACTTGAGTATTTTTTGTGCAGACGATTGAGATGCGTTTCGAACGGTGTTTCGAACGGCGTCTTCAGCGCTTCGCCACGGGCGGCACGATCTGGCCGAGCTGCGGCTTCGCGTCGTTGGAGAAGGTTGCGTTCGCGCCGCCGTCGTCGCGCATCATCTCGGCTTCGGTCTTGCGGTTGAGCACGATCACGCTGATGCGCTGGTTCTCCGGATCGAGCGGATCTTTCTTGTTGAGGTTCTGTGTCGATGCCAGCCCGAGCACGCGCAGCACTTTCGCTTCATCCATGCCGCCCGCGACCAGTTCGCGCCGCGACGCGTTCGCGCGGTCCGCCGACAGTTCCCAGTTGCTGTAGCCCTTTTCGTCGCCCGCGTATTGCACGGCGTCCGTGTGTCCCTGCACGACGATGCGGTTCGGCACATCGTTCAGCGTCTTGCCGATTTCGCGCAGGATGTCGCGCATATACGGCTGCACGTTGTTGCTGGAGAGCGCGAACATCGGCCGCTTTTGGGTATCGACAATTTCGATGCGCAAACCTTGTTGCGTAGCGTCGATGCGAATCTGCTGCTTGAACTGACGCAATGTGGGATTGGC
Organism: Candidatus Burkholderia humilis; assembly: GCA_001184405.1. Classification (GTDB taxonomy): domain Bacteria; phylum Pseudomonadota; class Gammaproteobacteria; order Burkholderiales; family Burkholderiaceae; genus Caballeronia; species Caballeronia humilis. The sequence goes on along the minus strand of LFMX01000021.1, from coordinate 9,552 downwards.
GTCGATGGCGTCCATCAACTTGATCTGCAGATCGTGCAGGCGCTCCTGTTCGCGGCGCTCGAATTCGTTCTGCGCGGCCTTGAGCAATTCGTCGTCGGTCTTTCGCGACGAGCGGTTGGCGAGCTGCGTTTTACCGTCGGTGCGGCACGCATCGCCGGGTTCGTCGCTGGAAATATCGCGCCCGCCCCCTTCGATGATGCTGTTGTCCATGCCGGTGATCTTGCCGCCGACCATCGCGGCTTTGAGCGGCATCTGAAAATATTCGGCGATGCCGCGCCGCTGCACGGGCGATGTCGACGACAGCAGCCACATCAACAAAAAGAACGCCATCATCGCGGTCATGAAGTCGGCGTACGCGAGCTTCCACGCGCCGCCGTGATGGCCCTTGCCCTTTCCGGCGACGACGCACTTGACGAAAATCGGATAGTCTTTGTCGGTGCTCATGTTCGTGTAGTCGCGCTTACTTCGCCTTGATTACTTCGCCTTGACGCGGCGCACGTGTTTTTCGAGTTCCGCGAACGACGGACGCTCGGTCGAGAAGAGCAGACAGATTCACCTCGCGGATTTCCGCGAGCGTGCTCGTATTACTGATCGTCATTTTTCCCCGAATCGAGTCGTAGCTGGTCAGGCCTGCGGGAAACGTTTGCTCGGCTTCGCCTTTCGATGGCGTTCCGGTCCCGCTCGTAGTGTCGACCCGATTGTGGACGAGGCTCGCGGCCGTGCCTATCGGACAAAGATGCCGAATTCGTGCCGGATAAACACGTCAATTCGTGTAGGAATATTTCTTACGTGAAGGTGCGCATTAGCTGATCTGAAATAACAGCGTCTATTCGTCTGACTTAATAGTGGCAGCCGAAATTCTGCCCGCTGCACGGGCCGCTGCGCGGTGCGCCAGCGCACGCGCCATCGAGCGATCCGCTCAGGCGCGACGATTGCTAAAGCACTGACTGCGGCGCGTTCGACACTTCATATCGTTCTACATCGCGGAATTCGATGCAATTTTTGACTTCGTAACAGCAGTTGTTTCGCGCTGTAACAACGATAAGCGATTGAAAAATGACGTGAAATGCCGCTGTCGATCCCGATAATGACGATTAAGGGATAACCCGGTCGCGATCATTTCGTTTTTCCGGGCCGATCTCGGGCGGCATAGCGAAGACCACGCGACACCACGCAGCCCGCCCGAATGGCAGTGTTGAGCGCTCGACCGGAGCGTGACTGCAATGCCCAACCAAAAATGGAGAGTCACGTTATGCGAATCGCACAAATTGCACCGTTGCACGAAGCAGTTCCTCCGAAGTTTTACGGCGGCACTGAACGCGTCGTGTCTTATCTGACCGATGCGCTCGTCGACCTCGGCCACGATGTAACCCTGTTCGCAAGCGGCGATTCGCAAACCAAGGCGAACCTCGAAGCGGCGTGGCCGCGCGCCCTGCGTCTGGACCCGACCGTGCGCGACGCGCTCGCGCCGCACATGCTGCTGCTCGAAACCGTACGCCGCCGCGCGCATGAGTTCGATGTGCTGCACTTCCACCTCGACTACATGCCGTTCCCGCTGTTCACGCAGATGGACACGCCGTTCGTCACGACGCTGCACGGCCGTCTCGATCTGCCGGAACTGCAACCGATCTTCAACACGTTCACGAAGGCGAACGTCATCTCGATTTCGGACAATCAGCGTGGACCGCTGCCGCAGGCGAACTGGTTGAACACGGTCTACCACGGCCTGCCGAACGAATTGCTGACGCCAAAGACGGACAAGAAGCCGGAATATCTGGCGTTCCTCGGCCGTATCTGCCCGGAAAAGCGCGCGGATCTGGCCATCAAAATTGCGGCGCAAAGCGGTTTGCCGCTGAAGATCGCGGCGAAGGTGGACAAGGTCGACCAGGAATACTTCAAGTCGACGATAGAGCCGCTGCTGTCGCAGGCGCATGTCGAATTCATAGGCGAAATCAACGAAGTGCAAAAGCCGGAGTTCCTGTCGGGCGCGAAGGCACTGCTGTTCCCGATCGACTGGAACGAGCCGTTCGGCCTCGTCATGATCGAAGCGATGGCATGTGACACGCCGGTGATCGCGTTCAATCGCGGTTCGGTGCCGGAAGTGATCGATCACGGTGTGACCGGCTTTATCTGCGAAGACGTGCCGGGCGCGGTGGACGCGCTGCATCGTCTTGATGAACTCAACTGCACGGAAATCCGCGCGCAGTTCGAACGCCGCTTCAGCTCGAAAACGATGGCGCAGAACTACGTCGATACCTACACGTCGATGCTGCAAGCCGCCAAGCGTCCTGTGCTGCGTCAGGTCGTGGGCTGATCGCCTGAGCTTCGTCCGCAACGCAAAAGCCGCCCTGTTCGGGCGGTTTTTTTCGTCCATCGATTTCAACCGGGCGATCGTTGCGCCTGCCGCATTTCTTGAAAGTTTCGCGCAGGAATAATCCGAAGTTTCTGTGTTATCCCGCCGCTTTGAGCGCTGATCGACCATTTTTGACACTTTGCAAAAAGAGCCGCCTTTACACTGCGCTCCGCACGATGCAAGGCGTTCTTGTGTCGGATCAACAGTCGTTCTTAACTTTTCATAGGCAGGATCATGCATTTGTCCAAGCGTCTCGGCGCTGAAATTTTCGGTACTTTCTGGCTCGTGCTGGGCAGTTGCGGAAGCGCCGTGCTCGCAGCGGCGTTTCCTCACGTCGGTATCGGCCTGGCCGGCGTTTCGCTGGCGTTCGGTCTGACCGTGCTCACAATGGCGTTCGCTATCGGACACGTGTCCGGTTGCCATCTGAATCCGGCGGTCAGCATCGGTTTGACGGTCGCAGGCCGTTTCCCGGTTCACGATCTCGCACCGTACGTCATCGCGCAAGTGATCGGCACGACGCTGGGCGCATGGGTGCTGTCGCTGATCGCGGCGGGCGCGCCGGGCTTCGATCTCGTCGCGAGCGGCTTTGCGGCAAACGGCTTCGGCGGACGCTCGCCGGGCGGCTATTCGATGATGGCCGCGCTCGTCTGCGAAATCGTCATGACGTTCTTCTTCGTGTTCGTGATCCTCGGCGCCACCGATGACCGCGCACCGCGCGGCTTCGCGCCGATCGCCATCGGCCTGTGCCTGACGCTCATCCACCTAATCTCGATTCCGGTTACGAACACGTCGGTGAACCCGGCTCGCTCGACCGGCCCGGCGTTCTTCGTCGGCGGCTGGGCGCTGGATCAGCTGTGGCTGTTCTGGATTGCACCGCTCGTCGGCGCGATCATCGCCGGTGTTGTATCCGAGCCTCACGCGCGAAGCAGTGAAGGCGCGTCTGGCGTAATCGCCGCGCGTTATCCGCTTCGGTCTCAAAAAAAACGGGCGCTTTCGAGCGCCCGTTTTGCTTTTTAACGACGCCACAAGGCGTCATCAGATTAAAAAATGTAATGGCCAATTACCAAGCCTGCTTATGATTTCGGCAACGAGTCTTGCAAACCAGTCTGCAAGCGCCGTCACATAAGGCTAGTGTGCATTTTTCCTTCCTTACGCCCGGCTTAAATACAGTAACAAGTCGTCGAAGCGTGTAAGACAGCGGGCGCTTACATTGAACTCATGCGACATACGTCTCCTTCAAGGAGAAAACAATGAAACGCATCGTTACCCATATGCTCGTTGCGGCCGGTCTTGCGATTTGTGCGGTCGGCGCGGCTCAGGCTCACAGCGCGTTCACATCGGCGTATCGCTCGGTGCGCCGGCTTATGCGGCGCCGGCTCCGGTGTATGTGCGTCCGGCGGCGCCGGTTTATAGCGCACCGTACTGGCGTCACGAGGAACCGCGCAGGCTGGAATCACGGCGGCCACGACGGCTGGAATCATCGCGGTTAAACGTGTGTAGAAAAATGGCGATCCGGTGCAAACCGAACCGCCATCGTCTTATTTGGTCGGCGCGAGATCGTCCTGAATATCGAACAGCTTGCGAATCTGGTGCGCGACGCCCACCTCGAAGTTATTGCCGATGCGCGGCACGTTCGGCAGGCGCTTGATGAGATCGGGATTGGCGTTGTTCATCATGAACCGATGCCCCGCCGTTTCCAGCAGATCGATGTCGTTCATGTTGTCGCCGAACGCGACGCACTGCGCCGAATCGGCATCGAGCCGGTCGAGCACGAAACGCAGCGCACGGCCTTTCGATACATCCGACGTCATCACTTCCAGACAATCCGGCAGCGAATACGTGACGTACAACGAATCGCCGAATTCGCGCTCGAGATTCGCGGCCGTTTCCTTCAAATCCTCCGGTTCGCCGATATACAGCACCTTCGCGATGTTCTCGCCGTCGTGCTCGCGCAAATCCATCACTTCGTATTTGAGCCGGAGTCCTGATGAAACACCAGCAATTCCGGCGCATGACGGTCGATCAGCCACGCGTCATCGGCGAACAGATTGACGATCACGCGTCCGTTGCCGCCCGCCAGATACGGCTGCACGAGACGGCGCACGGCGGCGGGATCGAGATTGCGCGAATAAACGCATTGATCGCCGGGCACATGCACGCGCGCGCCGTTCGACGTAATCAGGTAAGCATCGATGCCGAGCAGATCGCGAATGCCGGCGACATCGCGATAATGCCGCCCCGTCGCGATGATGACCAGCACGCCGCGCGCCGCGACGGTGCGCAGTGTCTGGGCGGTGAAGGGATCGAGCGTGTGGTCGCTGTGAAGAAGCGTACCGTCGAGATCTGTAGCGATGACCGAGTACATGACTGCCCTGTCTGAGCGAAAGCGGAATATTTTAGCGCGGCTCTTTCCGCATGCCCGATGCCGCGCGCCGCGCCAGTTCCAGCGCGCCCGCGGCCGAATCGGCTTTCGACGCGCGCAGGCGTTCGCGCACGGATATCGGAACGAAGGGTTCGTAGGGCGCGGCCAGTCCGCCGCACAGCGCGACGGGATAGTCGCCCGCCGGATCAAGCGCCGCGACGAGCAGTTCGATTTCCTCGCCCGCCTGCTGAAGCAAGCGCGCCGCCGCGGGAGGATCGCGGAATTCGAACACCGTTGGCGCGAGCGTGGCATAAGCCGTCTGATTAGCATTGCACAGCCAGACGACGAGACTGTCGCGATCCGTCGCGCCGGTTTTCGCCAGCAGTTCGCGCGACCAGTCGTCTTCGGGCAGGCGCGCGTCGAGCAAGCGTTGCAGATGCACCGCCGCGCGCAAGCCGAGCCACGCGCCGCTCGCTTCGTCGCCGCTCGGAAAGCCGTAGCCGCCCGAAATGCCGCAGACGCCGTTGGCATCCAGCGCTGCCGCGATGCTCCCCGTGCCCAGCGTGACGATCACGCCCGCCTCGCCGCCGTGCGCGCCGAGCACGGTCGTGTAGGAATCGCTTTCGACGGCAAGCGCGCGCACGTCAGGCGCCTAGGCGAGAAACCCGGCACCAATCCGCGTTGTTCACGCCCGTGAGTCCGCAGCCAAGCGCGCACGCGCGCCAATCGAAAACGATGTCGGCGGCCTGAAACACGCGCGCGCATGCGTCGCCGATCGATGCCCACGCACGTTCGACGCCCAGCCCCAGTCCCGAAGGACCGCCGTTCGCGCGCGCCAGTTCGACGCCGTGCGCGTCCGCAAGAATCACGCGCGTACCGCTTCCGCCGCCATCGACGCCGAGCAGGAAGCCTTGATTGTGTGTTCGTGGAAAGAGTCATGGCCGCAAGCTTACCGGCGAGCGCGACGCGCGCCAATTAGCCGAATGGCCGAAGTGGCAACGCGCCGATGTTCCGCTATGCTGGTCGCGACCTGAATACCGAGAACACGCCATGACCGACACCGATACCACCTGCTGCGCCTGGGCCACCACCGACGCGATGATCCATTACCACGACACCGAATGGGGGTGTGCCGTCGCGCGACGATCAGCATCTGTTCGAAACGCTGGTGCTGGAGGGCGCACAGGCCGGCTTGTCGTGGTCGACGATTCTCAACAAACGCGAGGGTTATCGCGCGTTGTTCAAGGGCTTCGACATCGACAAGGTGGCGCGCTTCACGGAGAAAGACATCGAGCGATGTGTGGGCGACGCGCGCATCGTGCGTAATCGGATGAAGATCGAATCCGCGGTAGCGAACGCGCGCGCCGTGAAGCTGATTCAAAAGGAACACGGCTCGTTCGCGAGCTTCGTCTGGTCGTTCGTCGGCGATGAGACCATCGACACGCTGCGCGACGCGGACAATCCCACGCCCGCTTCCACGCCGGAATCGGACGCCCTCTCGAAAGCGCTCAAGAAGTACGGCTGCAAATTCGTCGGCACGACCATCTGTTACGCGTTCATGCAGGCAACCGGCATGGTCAACGACCACGCTGCCATTGTTCGGCGCGCGTCAAAAAACGTAAGACGAAGCGCAAAACGTCGCCGAAGGATGAAGCTTGAGACTGATCCCATTCGGAAAGATTTTGCCTTTTGGCAACATTTACGAGCGCAAAAATGACCGCACAGGGTAAATCCTGACTCAGAGCGGTTTTTTTTGCAGTGGAGCATGGCGAAATCCTTGTGGAACAATGGTTTCCGATGCCGTTGTCGCACTGCACGATCGTGTGCAACGTGTAAGAATGGCGTCCTCGCGTGCGATGCCACACTTTTTTACCGAGCCGAACCGTTATAAATAATGTGTGCGGGTCGTAAACAGGGGTGAGCTGACCGTCGCGAGCATCAGGACGCCATGAGACCGAGCGTCCAGGCCGGGAAAACCAACATGCTCGACAGCAGTATCCGGATCGCCGGCCCACGACGGCGTCCGGCGCCGCAAAACTGGTTGCTCGTACTTTTAACGCATGGCCCCTGCGCAGGGGCGCAGGGGGAAGACGATGAAAAGCCTGAACTTCCTGACTCATCAGGAGATTTTCAATAACGCGGTCCAGCACCTTTTCGTGCAGGGTCAAGCCGCTTTGCTGCCGCATGGCGGTGGTGCGTATCGCGGATACTGCCGCGGCTGCCCGGTCGGCAGCTTCATCAAGCCGCGCGATTACGTCACGGCGATGGAAGGGGTGCCCATCCGATATATCGCCAAACCGCCGGAACAGGTGCCGGCGTATATGGATGTCGGCGTCGTGGCGCTCAAGCGCGCGCTCTTGCGCTCGCGCATCAACGTGTTCGATCCCAATACCGTCGAGCTGCTGTCGTGCCTGCAAAACGTGTACGATGTCTTCGGCAAGTGGGAATGGCGCGAGCGTCTGACGTCGATCGCGCGTCAGTTCGGCTTGTCGGCCGATCTGCTCAAGACGGCTGCGTAACGATCGGGTGACGCGATGTTAAGCCCCATCACCATGCTGATGCCGAAGGACATCTACGAGCGCGTCAGCGTGCATTTGCTGGCGCAGCAGGCGGTATCGGAAGAAACGACGGCTCATGCCGTCTGCGCGGCGCGCACGGACGCAAATGCGCCATCGGCTCGCTTGTGCGTGACGACGTCTACGAAGCGGATCTCGAAGGCGTCGGGATTTCGTATTATCGGCACGCACACGACGGCAAATTGCTGCGCGCGCTGTATGCATCGAATGTGAATGCGTACGATCCGAACATCATCGATCTCTTGATGGAACTCGAGCAGATTCACGATGACGCCGGCGTCAACGAATGGCCGCATTTGCTGGCGGCGCTCGGCAAGCGCCACGCGTTCGTCTAAAACCGCACACACAAAACGGCGCGGTGCGCCCTTACGGGTCGCACCGCGCCGTTTTGCCATCCGCGCCGAGAATCGAAGCGATCCGGCGCGGACGAAAACGCTTTAGCGCATCTTCTTGGGCAGCATCTGGCTACGCAGACGCGCGACAGCGGCTGCCTTCTTGCGCTTGCGTTTTCGTACGACTGACGCTCGCGCAGTTCCGCGATCAGGCCGTTCTTTTCGATGGTGCGACGGAAGCGACGAATCGCGACGTCAAACGGCTCGTTTTCTTTGAGGGTTATAGTGGTCACGACAATCCTGTTTCGCTAAACGTATTTCTAAGTGCGCAACGTGTTTGACGCCCCGCGCGCCGGCACTCCGATTGTCCGCCCGACAAGGCAAAGCGGACACGGAGGCCGGAAAAGAGAGAGTTGAGTTTCCACCGCTTTCGAGCGGCGCGCGCATTCGGAAAACGGCTTGAATACCCACATCGGATGCTGTTCGCTGCTGGTTTTTGACTTTGTCATTTTCAGCGGCGAAGACAAGAAATCGGACACATTTCTCGATTCGGGTGTGATGCTACCAGAACACCGCGCCCGTGCCAACACCTGCAAACAACACAACTCCTTGATACAGCAGATTTATTTCTGCCACGCGCTGGCGTCGTCGAGGGTTTTGAGGTCATCGGCAGAAAGAGAAAGGCGCGTGGCAAGCGCCAGGCTTTCGAGCTGCTTCACCGATGTCGCACTCGCGATCGGCGCGGTCACGCTCGGCCGCGCGATGATCCACGCCAGCGCGATGGTCGCGGGCGTCGTGTCGTTGCGTTTGGCGACTTCATCGAGCGCATCGAGGATTTTCAGGCCGCGCGCATCGAGATAATTCTCCACTTTCGAGCCGCGCGCCTTGCCCTGCACGTCCGCCTTCGAGCGATATTTCCCCGACAAAAAGCCGCTCGCGAGCGAGTAATACGTGACGACCGACACCTTGTTCGCTTCGACCACCGGCTCCAGCCCAGTTTCATACGCCTCGCGGTCGTACAGGTTGTACTCCGGCTGAAGAATCTGATACGCCGGCAAGCCCGTTTCCTTCGATACCTTCAGCGCCTCGGCCAGCCGTTCGCCCGAATAATTCGACGCGCCGATCACCCGCACCTTGCCCGCCTTGATGAGCTTCTGATACGCGTTGAGCGTTTCATCGAGCGGCGTCTTGTCGTCGTCGAAATGGGAGAAATAGACGTCGATGTAATCGGTTTTCAGGCGGCGCAGCGAATCGTCCACGGCGGCCGCAATATTCGCCGCCGACAAACCCGCGCGCGTGCTCAGCATGCCGACCTTGGTCGCGAGCACGATCTTGTCGCGCTTGCCGCTCTCCTTGAACCATTTGCCGATGATCGTTTCTGACTCGCCGCCTGAATGGCCATCGACCCAGGCGGAATAGACGTCGGCGGTATCGACGAAATTCAGGCCGTGATCGACGAAGGCGTCGAGGATGGAAAACGACGTGCGCTCGTCGGCCGTCCAGCCGAAGACATTGCCACCGAAAACGAGCGGCGCGACGCTCAGGTCCGACGTACCGATAGTGCGTTTTTGCATGTCTGCTCCGTGAAAGAGATTGAGAAGCGGAGAAAAAAATCATACGCTGGACGTCAGCGCCATGCAGAAACGGGCTTTTCGCCACACGTTTGCCAACGCCGGAACTGAGGGTGAAACCGCCTCCTTTTCGAGACTTTCGTTTGCGCGCTCCCCTAATATCGACTCACTGAAAAAAGCCGCTGCGCACGTCGCCGGCCGCCACCTTTTGATACGACGCCGCTTCGGCGCTCGAGGAGCATCGACAGAAATGAATGACCACAACGTGTATCAGACACACGCCGAAGACCGCGACGTGCCCGCCAGCGAGTTGATGGCGACGTGGTCCGCCCGGCTCGACGGTAAAAAGATTGCCACG
>LFMX01000193.1 GCA_001184405.1 Candidatus Burkholderia humilis | reverse complement strand
GGCGGCCTAAGACTCAAGCATGTGAGACACTTCAGCCAGCGTCTGAACACCGCCACCCTCGGCAGGCAACGCGTAAGTCAGCAAGACGTTAGCGGCGCGCTCGCCGTCCACACTTAGCCATATGCGCTCGCCGCGCCGCAACTGAAAAGTTTGGCTGGCCCGGTACGATCCAGTAATCGTAAGGCGAACTGATGCGCGTGAGCCAGAGACGCGCTCCTTTTACATCGAGCGTGCTATCCATTTTTACGCTCCAGGTAAGCGTGGCTCCTGGTGTAACTAGAAAATGCACTACCACCTTCGGCAAACGCTCGTCTCGATCCGCAAAAAGAGGTGCGTCGTCGTTCATGCTCTGGGGGCTTGCCTGATCCATCCTGCTCTCCGTTATTGAGCCGGTTGATGGAGACGCCCCTAAAATATAAAGAGCCCTCTGGCGCCGATGGAAGATTTACCGTATAGACACTGTGCAGCGTGCGCTTGCGGATAGTGGCCTCACGCCGTGAGGCGGCATTTCTAGCGCCTTCGTATAATCGAAGCGACCTGCAGAAGAATCAGCGCCGGAAATGAAGGAATTTATAATTCTCGAAGCGCCTAGCTTTGTGGTACCCGGTCAAGCGCTGATGTGCTCAATGCTTATCTCATTTGATGTTTGGCTTGCGGATGCTTGGCGATTGGCGCGGGCCGGTCAGTTCCCGTGCCAATCGTACGGCGTCACTGCATCGCTCAGAAAAGCACGGTCAGTCCAAGCATTCCGACAAACTGCCCTCGGATGGAAGATGGTGTGGCATTCTCAGCGTCGCCAACAGACGAGGTTGCCTCGGTACGTATTGAATACTGCAGTGTTTGCGAAAAGCGACGCGCCGCCGGGCAAATAGCGCACATTTGAATAATTCAGTCCAAGAACTGCGTCCCCAAAGCATAGTTACCTGCCGCAGCAACATGGTGAACACTATGGGCTGGCAGATAGCCTTGGTTGAGAGCAGACGTACCAAAGAAGGCTGTAGACGCGGGCCAAAGCCCGGCGTTGCGGTGTTCCCGGTCGCGTCGCAACATGCCAATCGAGCCGAGACCGCTGGCGCGCGCTTTTCGATTCCCTGGTACCCGGTGTCGCCATAAACACTTGTTTCTCTCCGTACGCTGACTGTGATGAGAATCTAATGAAGTGCTCGAACGCGTACACCTGTCCAAATGGACAGTTGATCAATATCCAGAAGTCCATAGGATCGTTGAAGCAAAAGAAATTAACTGTGTCTATGAGGGGCGATCGTATATGAAAATTGAAATGTATTTTCAACAGGCCTTTCGCAATGTGGGGGCGGTACTTTCGGCAACCACGTTTCCCCGACGGTTCGCGATAATTTGCGGCATTCCTCGACTGCGACAACCTCAATGTCCTTGTACAACGATGGTGTCCTATGCCCCCGAGAGATCAATTACGCGTTCGGAAGACGCTAACATCGACCTTTGGTCGATGTTAGCATGCAATATCCGTTTTCTGAAGTTACCCTGATTATGGCCACGTCGTTTGGCGTTAAGCGCAGCAGTTGATAGGGAGCAAGACGATGAACCAGTATGAAGCGAAGCAGGAAGCC
>LFMX01000192.1 GCA_001184405.1 Candidatus Burkholderia humilis | reverse complement strand
AAGTTCGGCCCAAACGGGCTGACCATTCACAAACCCGGCAAGGAGCCAGAACCGCCGAACAAGCCACTGATTGACCAGGCCATCACGGCATTGATGCATGAGATCAGTATCCTGGATCTTCTCACCGAAACTGAGCGGTGGCTCGACCTTCATAAACTGTTCGGATCACTATCCGGATTTGACGCCAAGATTGACGAACCGCGCAAGCGCTTCATCAGTACGCTGTTCTGCTACGGCTGCAATCTCGGCCCCAGCCAGACAGCACGCTCGGTGAAAGGCCTCAGCCGCAAGCAGGTGGCCTGGCTGAACCTAAAGCACGTCACCGAGGAGAGGCTCGACAAGGCAATCGTGAAGGTCGTCAACGCGTACAACCAGTTTGCCTTGCCAAAGTTCTGGGGAAGCGGCAAGCGCGCGTCAGCAGACGAGACCAAATGGAGCCTGTACGAGCAGAATCTGCTCTCCGAGTATCACGTTCGCTACGGCGGATACGGTGGCATAGGCTATTACCACGTCTCCGACATGTACATCGCGCTCTTTAGCCACTTCATCCCATACGGGGTCCATGAAGCCGTCTACATTCTCGACGGCCTGATTCGCAACGGCGCCGATATCAATCCGGATACGATTCACGGCGACACGCAGGCGCAGAGCGGCCCGGTGTTCGGGCTGTCCTACCTGCTAGGCATCAACCTGATGCCGCGCATGCGCAACATCAGGGATCTCATCCTGTACAAGGCAGACAGGCTGCGCAAGTACGCCCACGTCGACAGCCTTTGCCGTCAGACCATTGACTGGGATCTGATCGAACGGCACTATCCCGACATGATGCGCGTCGCGGTTTCAATCAAGGCGGGCAAGATGACGCTGTCGACGATCCTGCGCCGGCTCGGGTCGGAAAGCGTGAAGAACAAGCTCTACTTCGCGTTTCGGGAGTTGGGGTGTGTGATCCGGACGCTGTTCCTGCTGAAATATCTGGACGAGCCGGAACGGCGTCGCACGATCCGCGCGGCGACCAACAAGAGCGAACAGTTCAACGACTTCGCGCAATGGCTGATGTTCGGCGGCGACGTCATCCCAGAGAATCTCCGGCACGAGCAGCGCAAGATCATCAAGTACAATCACATCGTCGCGAACATGGTGATCCTGTACAACGTGCAATGGATGTCGCGCAAGCTCAAGGAATTGCAGAGGAAAGGGCACCCAGTCGATGCCGACGTGCTCCGGGTGCTATCGCCATACCGGCGGGAACACATCAACCGGCTCGGGGATTATCTGCTCGATCTTCAGCGACCCGTTTCGCTGCTTGATCTGACGATCGATTTGGCATTCAAATCAGCTTAGCCCGAGATGTGGCGGATTTTTTGCGAATCCCGGCCAGCCCTCGAATATGCGTGCGTGGAGCCGCCGAAGAACATCTGCTGTACATCGATCACGATGACGGCAACATCGTTCATGCAAGCCTTGCGATTTGTTGGTCAACGGGGGAAAATCCGGCGGCGCAGATTGCGCAAGTCGCCATCTTCGAGAGATTCGCGGGCGTAGTGCCACGCATTGCATCGGCGTTACCCAAGTTTTTCAATATCAACGTGGCGTT
>LFMX01000191.1 GCA_001184405.1 Candidatus Burkholderia humilis | reverse complement strand
TCGATGCGTTCCGACAGGCCATGCCGCAGGCATGGGAGGCCGAGACATAACGCCGCGCACGACGCCACCCATATTTTGTACAACACGCTCACGCAGAAGCTTCTTCAGACGGAGCGGCCCGATCAGGTTACCCTGTACGTGTGCGGGTCAACGGTCTACAACTTCGCACATATCGGCTATGCCCGGCCTGCTGTAGTGTTCGATGTGCTCGCCCGACTGCTTCGGCATGACTATGCGCGCCTAATCTACGCCCGCAATTTCTCCGACGTCGATGACAGGATCAATGCCGCCGCCGCGGTCGGTATGCCGATCCGTGCGATCACGACGCGTTACATCGATGCCTACATGGCGACATGCAGGCGTTGGGTATGTTACCGCGCGAATTGGAACCGCGCGTCACCGGCCATATTCCGGACATCATCGCGCTGGTCCAAGCGCTCATCGAACGCGGGCATGCTTATGCGGCACAGGAGCACGTCCTGTTCGACGTCACGTCCGTCCTATGGAGAGCCTATGGACAATTGTCCGGCCGTCGTCCCCTGGACATGCTGAGGGGCACTCGGGTGGACGTGGCGCCCTACAAGCGAAATCCGCTCAACTTCCGTGCTGTGGAAGCCTTCAACGCCGGACCTACTCGGCTGCAGCCCTTGGGGGCGAGGCCGCCCCGGAAGGCATGTCGAATGTTCGGCGATGATCTGACGCCATATCGGTGGCACGCTCGACATCCATGGCGGTGGTCAGGATCTGGTTTTTCTTTTTCCGCACTATGAGAATGAGACTGCGCAAAGCGCTTGCGCGCGGGATGGCGCGCTGTATTGCCGCAACTGGGTCCGCAACAGCTTTGTGACGGTCGATGAACAGAAAAGACGCTTCGCCACTGGTACGGCATTCTGGCACGGAGCGGTGCCAGAATGGAGAACAATGTTGAACCGGAGTCCGGCTGCTGGCGGCGCTGCGCGACGATATGAACGTGCCCGTGGCCATTGTTCGGTTCCACGAACTGGCGATCGCAGCGACGCATGCGCCCGAGGCCGAAGCTCCGCGCGCCGCCCGAATTGCGCGTCCGCCGTGATGCTGGTTCTGTTGCAGACATCCCCATCATCGATTCTGCCAGCGCTTCAGGAGACCACGCGGACATCTCGCGCCACCAGTCTGTCAGTTGATCGTATTGCAGAGCTGATTGCACTCAAAGACCAGGCACGTCGCGATCGGGATTATGCACAAGCCGATCCGGTCCGCGCTGAACTGGACGCCGCCGAGCGCGACTTTGAACGATACCGCCACGGGCATGTAATGACAATTTTCCGATGGGCCCGATGATGAAAACGTTGACAGCCTGGTTTCTTGTGTCGCTTATACGGTACGGGGTTATCCGATGTGCATCAGCCCCATGCTAGGGCGCCGCTGGCGCTTCTATCCGTCCTGCTCGCACGACGCGATCGAAGTGCTGCGAACCCACGGTATCTGCACGGGTGTAGGGCTGACAGTATCTCGGATCGGGCGGCGCCATCCGATGCATCCTGGCGGATACGATCCCGTTCCTGCGGGACACAGAGGTGAGGATTCGGCATGCTGATCCGCAAACTGTACTGTTTCGAGGCAG
>LFMX01000190.1 GCA_001184405.1 Candidatus Burkholderia humilis | reverse complement strand
CGCCGCACCCGCCTAGGGGCTCGAGCCGATCTGGCCCGGTCGGCGTCGAAGATGACCTATACCCGCGCCAAGGTAATAGCGTCTGATATTCCGTTCGGTCAGCCTATCTTGTGTGGCCACCACTTCGAGAGGCGCGACCGTAACTATCGTGGGCTCATCCACAACACGTTCGGCAAAGTGTTGGCGTTGCACGACCAGGCGAAGGAACTGGGCCGGCGCGCAATTGCTCTCGGCAAGAGTGATCTTTCGAGCGACGATCCCGAGGCCATCGGCAAACTGCGCGCGAAGCTGGCCGAGCTTGAAGAACTCCACGAACGGATGACGCACACAAATGCTCTTATCCGGCGCAACGACTACGCTGGCCTAGAGCAGATGGGGTACACGGCCAGCGCTATCACCAATCTGTTCCGGCCCGACTATCGAGGCCGCGCCGGCTTCGCGTCCTATGAGCTAACCAACATCGGCACCAATATCCGTTATATACGCGATCGCATCCTGGCTTCGACGAAGGGCCACATGACCGACCTTGCCGTTGATGAGCCGTCCCACTAAACCTAGACTAATCAAAACCACCTCGACTTTGCGAAAATCCTCTTTCCAGATTTTTGCTATCGAATGCGGCCTGTAAACGTTCATAGAACGATTTTCAGAGCCTCGTGGAGCTTTTGCATCTCATCTAGACGGCATTCCCAATCTAAGGGACAACGAGCGCCTGAGCCGCGAGAATTCACAGTATCAAAAGTACGCTGTGATTACTCTAGCACCGTGCCAGCGCCACGCTTGGACGCTCAGACGCGGTCCATGTTGAATTTCGCGACGGGTGGGATGCGTTCATTTACTCACGACCCGGCTGCTCGTGCACGACATTCATCGCCTTCAGCGCTTCGCACAGCGGGAATTGCCGAAGAGCGCGCCACGGGTGGCGTCGAGCGACTGGATTGGATTCTGGAGAATGCCCTGAGCCGGCTCTAGGGCCAGGACAAACGCCGGGGTTCAACGTCAAGCGAAGCTTCTACATGGTTCTCTGATATGTTATAATATATCAATTGACACGTTGTCATGTGGATCTGATATGCCGTTGACCACGCAACAACAGCAGATTCTCATTGCCTTTCTTGGGCGGATATTTGAATTGTGCACGGGCGATGTGGCGATTTCGTGACGGGAGAACCGCGAAATGACGCGCAAACGCCGGGACATCGCGCATCCAACTGATCCTCGAGGAAATCATCCGCATGACTGCCAACACATCAGCCCTTGCCGGCGGGAAGTTGCCAATGACAGTTTTGTCCGGCTTTCTTGGCGCGGGCAAGACGACCTTACTCAATCACATTCTGAACAATCGCGAGAACCGCCAGGTCCCGCCGGGTCGCAGTCATCGTCATAGGCGACGCGCGTCAGGAACTGGTGCTGATTGGTATGGGTATCCTGCAGATCAAAGATATTCTCAATGTCGAAGGCCATGACCGACCCTACGTCATCCCGGGCGTACAGCACATTTTTCACCCACCATTCTCCCTTCCGGCGTGGCCGGACGATGATCACCGCTCACGCGTGGTGTTCATCACCCGCGACGAGGACCGTCAGGCCATCGAAGAGACAT
>LFMX01000189.1 GCA_001184405.1 Candidatus Burkholderia humilis | reverse complement strand
ATTGGCGAGACGATGCGCACAACGAGCAATTGCAACGTATTCATGGCACAGCCTGGGCGAACCAAGAGCAGCTCGATGCTCATCTCCATCGGCTCGCCTGATCTTTACCCACCCCCCATTAGAGCCATTTGGTCGGGGTTTCTTCGTTTCTTGCGGAGGCGTTAGCGATAGAGCTGCATTCTCAACGCCACCTTGCACAACCAAAGCGCGAACTTAAGGTAAGGAACGAGGATGCCGATTGGCCACAAGACGCCGGCGGACGATACAAAAAATACCGTTTCGCTGATAGCACCCTTCTCAAATTGCAGGGATATCAACGCAACAAACGTGAGCGTTATTGCGATCGACGCGCGGCGCGCGATGAACGGCAACGCCATAAATTTAGCGTACATCGTTCGTCCTTTTTTTCATGTAAGCCATGATAGCGCGACGAAACAGGTAAGCGGCTTCGTAGGCGGCGAGCCCGGACGGTCAGTTGAAACTCCCCCAGTTTTGGTCGCGTAAAATCCCCCACCGGGTGAAGCAGAACGAGGTCGAGTTTTATTCCTCTTTCGTTTTCTGTGGTTTTCTGTGCAAGGGCCTCGGCGGCTTCCTTGAGGCGGTAGCTCCGGCCGTTGAACTCGAGCCGGTGGCAGTGATGCATGAGGCGATCGAGGATCGTGGTGCTCATCGTGTTATCGCCCAGATACGTCCCCCAGTCCTGTACGACGCGATTGGAGGTGACGATGATGCTTCGGCGCAATTTGTAGCGCTGATGGACCAGTGTCTGTAATAGCGCGCCGGCCTCGTCCGGTATCGAGCGGGCCAGGAACAGGTCATTGAGCACCAGCAGGTCAGCCTCGAGTATCGCGCGCAGTCGCGTCTGTCGCTGCTCCGCCGCACTGAGCGCGTAGCGGTTAAAGAAGTCGTCGGTTTCGAGATACTTGTACCTTGTGGGCTTGCAGAATCGCCTGATACGCGACGGTCTTGGCAACGTGCGACTTCCCGGTGCCAGGTTTGCCGATGACCAATCCGTTCTCATCGGCGGCGATGAACTTCAGCGCGTTGAGCTGGAAGCAGGCCTGACGCGGGATTTTCGGATTGAACGACCAGTCGAACTCGGCGAGCGTGAGCTTCTCCTCGAGTCCGGACTGCTGATAGCGCCGCTCGATGAGCCGCGACTGACGCCGGTCGAGTTCGTCCTGCAGGATCAGGGCGAAGGTCTCGAGGAACGGCTGCTGGGTGCCCTGTGCCTGCAACACGCGGGTTTCGAGTGTGTCGCGTACGCCTGACAGGCGCAGCAACCTGAGCGCCCGCTCGATGTCGGGTAACGTGGTGTTCATGCTGTTTCTCCACTTGTTGATGGATGAGAGCCGGCGCTGTGCTGCGCGCCGACGTTGAAGAACTCGCCGTATTCGTCACCCGGACGGATCAGGGGGTGTTCCTGTGTGAGCGGCAAGGCCAACTGTGGCGCACGATCGAGACGCTCAAGGGCCTGCTCAAACAGCCGCTCGACGACGACACGTACCTGCCGGTATCGATAGAGGCGGTGACGCAGGGCGTGATCGCAGGTCTGCTCGACGAGCCACGCGGGATACTTCTTCGCGAGCGCGACGATGCCTCAC
>LFMX01000188.1 GCA_001184405.1 Candidatus Burkholderia humilis | reverse complement strand
CTCACATCGTTCGCGGATACAGCACACGACGCTGTTCCCATTCGGTGCATGGTCATTCTTATCGAGTCGAACTCGTGCTTGAGGCGCAGGCGCTCGATCACGGGCAGATGGTCTACGACTTCGGTTTGCTGAAGATCGATATCCGCGACTTGATCGACGGGTTCGATCACGCTGCGGTTCTGTGGTCCGGTGACGACCCGGACTATCTCGCGGCCATGAGATGGACACTGGAAGCACGCAGTGTTTTCGCGATGATGCCGAGAACCTTCGCATGGGCCGCATCGGCCTGGAGAGGATTTCTTTTTCGCCGGCGATCATCGGCTGCTGGCATGACCCGACCTCATGGGGCGGCTCATGTATGGCGAGCGTCGTGCCAACTTTCCGCCCGAGGCATCATGATCCGAAAAAATCCGCGCGGCGATTTGTCCGTCATCCACCCCGAGGCCTTTGTCGATCCGGCGGCCATCCTGTGCAGGCATGCCATTGTCGAGGAAGATGTCTTCATCGGTCCCTACGCGGTCATCCGGGCTGATGAGCAGAATGCGAATGGCCAGATCGCGCCCATCAGGATCGGTGCGCACTCGAACATCCAGGACGGTGTAGTCACTCATACGAAGTCCGGGGCGCGGGTGACGATCGGTGAGCGCACCTCGATCGCTCACCGGGCCATCGTTCACGGTCCCTGTTCGGTGCGGCATAACATGTTCATTGATTTTAACAGCGTGCTACCTACTCAACTGTGCGATCGGCGACGGTTCCATCGTACGCTACAACGCCGTCGTTGATGGCTACGCGCTACCACCGGATTTCTATGTTCCATCAACCGAACGGATCGGCCCCGACACGGACATAGGTTCGCTCACGCCCGTCAGCACCGATGCGAGCGCCTTCTCGGACGATGTGGCCAGGACGAACAATGCCCTGGTGAGGGGCTATAAAGTGATTCAGAACGAGTTTTAAACATGGCAATGATTGTGACACCACAGGAGATTACTGTCCGGTTGCCTGATGTCGATGGGGCGCGGCAACTCATCTTTAAAGGACCGACAACGGTAGGCGAGGCGCTGACAATGCTTGATCCAAGCCAGGCAGTAGAGGCAGTAGCCGCACGCCTTGACGGGCAATTGGTCGATCTCATCGAGGTTATCACCCATGATACAACGATCGAACCTGTCGTGGCCGAGGAAGAGGAAGAGGATCGACTCACCATCCTTCGTCGTTCCTGCGGCCAACTGCTCGGTCATGCGGTAAAGCAGCTTTACCCCTCAGCGCAGATGATGATCGCACGGGTCACCGACGATGGCTTTGACTATGACATTGCCTATGAGCAGCGCTTTACGCCCGACGATCTCGCGGCGATCGAAGAAGACCGCATGCGCGTACTCGTAGCCACTGGTCATGAAATTTTCAAATATGTGCTTCCGCTTGATGATGTTATCCGAATCTTTCGGATGAGTAAGGCGGACTATCGGTTGAAGCTGCTCGAAGATTTTCCAAAAGACACGGCGATGAATGTTTACATTCATCAAGACTATATCGATATGTCGCGCGGGCCACTTGCGCCCAACACATGTTTTTTAAAAGTGTTCAAACTCATGCATGTCTCTGGCGCCT
>LFMX01000187.1 GCA_001184405.1 Candidatus Burkholderia humilis | reverse complement strand
GCCCTTCGGGGAAACACTTGAAAACGTGGGGCGGCCCTGGTGAGAGCGATGGTGAGTTCTCGAATCCTCATTCGATTTGGGTGCTACAAGACGGTTCGATTCTTGTCGCGGACCGCGAAAACAACCGCGTTGAACGCTTTTCACCAGACGGTGAACGGTTGGGGACGTTCTGCTGGACCTATCACCCGACAGAAATTTGTCAGTCAGTCACCGGCACGATCTATGTGACTGACCTGACGCTGCGCATTTCCGCTATGCGCGCGACGGCACAATGCTGGGGCGTTGCAGAACGTTTGGTGCGATTGGACACGACGTATGTACGGGTAAGGAAGGCGACGTCTACATTGCCGACATGATGCCCAACACGATTACCAGGTTCCGGAAGGTTGCGTCGTGATATGGACGCGATCACGGATTCCTCGACAGTATCGAGCGGCGGTTTCCCGGAGGGAAAACCCCTGGTTATGCCTGTGCAGTGGTCATCGATGGCGAGGTGACGCTTGAAAGAAGCTTCGGCTTCGCTAACCTAGAGTGGGACGCCCCTACCTCAAAAGAGACCGTCTTCCATATCGGCTCCGAGAGCAAGCAGTTTACCGCTTACCTCATTACGAAGCTTATCGTTGAGGAAAAACTACGGCTCAACGACGACGCAAGACACTTGCTTGATTATTGCGATACTTTTCCTTATCCATTGCGCATTCAAGATCTCCTACGACACACAAGTGGGATGGCGGATTACCTCTCGAAAAACGTGGAGGTGCTCGACAAAAACGGTAAGGCCGCTGAGGGGTTCTCCGGCGGGAGAGGTTATTTCGGGAGCGTCCGTGTTAGGCAGGCTATTGTGGAGCGAAGCGTTCTACAAAATTGTCCCGCCCCAATCTATGAGTACAGCAACTCCAATTATGTAATCCTCGCCGACATTGTGTCGCTGCTTGAAGGAAAGGAATTTGCCACTGTCGCTGAGGAAGCCATATTCCAGCCGTTAGAGATGACGAGGACGTTCTTCGATGTAGCTCGCGCACGCGTCGTTGAAAGGCGTGCGACCGCTTATGCACCGGACCTGCGTCTTCCGGATCAATACCTTTCGAGGCTTAAAAATTTCGACGTTGTTGGAAATGTCGGTCTGGTGACCACCGTCGATGACCTCGTTAAGTGGGAGAAAAACTTTTGGAGCGACCAGCTTCCGAACCGAGTGATTCTCGAACGGATGCTCTCGTTTCATGGTGTCAAGCGGGACGACGGGATGCTTTATAGGTGCGGGATGGAATTTGGCGACGTTGGCGGCGAACCATACGTTTCGCACGGCGGACGTATGGATGGATTCAAGAGCGTGATTCTGCGAATGCCAAGAAAGAAGCTATCGTTGATCTATCTATCAAACTGCGATGTTCCGTTCATCAGTAGCGAGGCGATCGGTCGTGAGATCGCCTCGGTATGCGCGTGAACGTTCACAGCCCAATCCGTGACTAATTGAGGAAATTTTGAGTAAAGGTTCCCTAGGCGCTGAAAACGTCAATGAGAAGCAGCTCATACGCAAAGTATGCGTGGCACATTGTCCCGCTGGTGTTTGCCGCTTACCTGGCGGTATACCTTGATCGCGTCAACGTGGCTTTCACCG
>LFMX01000186.1 GCA_001184405.1 Candidatus Burkholderia humilis | reverse complement strand
ATGCCGCGGTGGCCGACGCGATCTTCGGCGTCGAACAAGTGCTGGCAAAGTGCCTTCGTTTGTGGACCGATGTCGGTGGCGCTGGCCAGCGCGAGACTAGTCTGGCGCGATGGATTGAACGGGCGCTCGCTGTCGGGCAGTTCGAGGGAACCGGGCTGTATGTGGCGTGGATGGGTGCGCAGCAGTTCCTGCGAGCGGCGATCACAGATCTCGATCGTGGCGTCGTAGATGCGTACGCACACGAGACTTCCGATGGGCGCGGGCCGCGCCGCATAGTTGCTCCGATCAATGCTCACCGTGATGTCGTCCCAGACGGTGCGCACGACCTCGGTGAAGTAGCGGAATGCCGTGGCCGACAGTGGCTTCAGGTGCGGCTTCTCCTCCTGGAACATCGCTTCAACCTGTCGCCGTGCACGGCCATGGATACGTTTGGCGGCCCAGTTCTCTTCCCAGTGCATCAGGAATTCATTCTGGGCCTCGATCGACTCGAAGCGCCGGCCGGTGAGCGCGGTGTTCTGCGTATGCTGAATTGCGCTTTCAACAGAACCCTTACGATTCGGATCGCGTACGCGGGCCGGGTCGGCGACGACGCCGTAATGTTCGAGCATCGCGGCGTAAAGGCGGTTGAGCTCTGGCATACAGGTCGGGCGTGCTCACGCCCTCCCGTAAATTATCGAGGACGACGTAGCTCACGCTGCCACCGAAGTACCGGAAGGCTTCTTCGTGAAACTGTGCCCAGACCTGTTTGCTGGACTTCCAGACTACGCGTCGGAAGCTGCGCCGCGAATACCTCAACGTCATGACGAACAGGCGTGGCCGGCGATAGCGGCCCGTCTTCGGATCGCGGGTCGGCGCGCCTTCGCCGTAATCCACTTGGGCTTCTTCACCGGCGGTGAACTCGAGACGGTCGAACTGTTCCGGATCGACGTGCCGCCGCGCCCGGACGAATCGTTTGACACTCTCGTAACTGGCTGTAAAGCCATGCTGGTCAACGAGGTCCTGGTAGATCGCCTGGGCGTTGCGCTTCAACGCACCTGCTGTTCGATCCATTCCCGGTGGGGCTCACTGGCCGAACGGGCGAAGTTGAAGGAACTGACCGGGACTCCGCTTGGAGCGGGCGGTCGCGGGAGTGGAGGATTTTTCGGCGGTGGAGGATTTTGCGCCATCCGCCCGCTGCGCCTCATACAGCGCTTGATAGCGGCGAATCGTCTTGCGATCGATACCCGTGAGCTCGTGGATCCTGTGCTGGCTCACGCCGCGCTCAAGCAGCGTGAATATCGCGCTTTGCAGATGCTGCTTCAAGACATTCACTCCCTGGTCTCCTTCTTCTCTGAAGGAGACGACAATAAATGTCCTGCAGCACCGCTAAGGACCGCTCTGCCCGTGGTCGTTAACTGGGGGATTTTGAAGTGACCATACATGGGGGAATTTGACCGACCGTCGGGGCGCCAGTGCGTCCACAAGTTCGACAGCGCTTATCGATATGTGGTGACAATCGGCAGACCGGATCATCCGACATACGGTCAGCCGTTCAACCATCCGACCAACGTTGGCGTAAGCTCAGACGGACACATTTTCGTCTGTGACGGCTACGAGAACTCGCACATCCACAAATTTA
>LFMX01000185.1 GCA_001184405.1 Candidatus Burkholderia humilis | reverse complement strand
TATCAATGTCTCGCATCCTCTCAATAGGTTCATTCGAAGTTGAAAGCCGGACCTCGATGTTCGGGTTGGCGAATTGAAAGGACGACAGGCGCGGCACGAGCCAACGCAGAGAAAAAGTGGAGGGCATGCTGACGCGAAGGACTTTTTGCTGACCCCTTTGCATTTGGTCAGATGTCGCTAAGGCAATTCGATCGAACGAGGCGCCAACCTCTGCTAAATAGCTGCTGCCTGATTCCATCAAAGCTACGCGCCTGTTGTAGCGTTCGAAGAGTGGTCGCCCGCGCCAGGTCTCCAACTGCTGGACATATGGCAAATGTCGTGGTGGTGGGAGCCCAGTGGGGCGACGAGGGGAAGGGGCGTCTTGTTGATTGGCTTGCGGGCGAGGCAGACGTTGTCGCCCGGTACAACGGCGGCCACAACGCCGGACATACTTTGGTCGTCGACGGTACGATTTATAAGCTCGCGCTTCTTCCAAGTGGTCTTGTTCGCGGCAAATTTGGCGTGATCGGCAATGGAGTCGCACTCGATCCCGAGGCACTGCTTGCTGAAATTAGTCGAGTTGAGCAACTGGGGCTTTCGGTATCCCCAGACAATCTGGCGATCGCCGAAAATGCCACGCTCGTTTTGCCTGTTCATCGCGCAGTGGACCTCGCGCAGGAAAAGCTCCTGAAGGTACCTATCGGAACAACGCTCCGCGGTATCGGTCTAGCATACGAAGACAAGGTGGGTCGGCGCGGACTCAGGGCCTGCGACCTCGCAGACATTGACGCTCTGGCTGAGAAATTGGATGCGCTTCTTGACTATCACAACGCCTGGTTCAAAGGGTTTGGACTTGAAGGCTTTTCTCGGAACACGATCCTCCCAATGCTCCGGGACGTTGCTCCGCGTATTCTTCCGTTCGTTCGCCCGGTATGGGCACTTCTAAGTGAACAGAGTGATGCAGGCAAACACATCCTGTTTGAAGGCTCGCAAGCCGTAATGCTGGATATCGATTGGGGTACATATCCATACGTAACCTCGTCCAGTACCGTGGCATCTGCTGCCGCAACCGGGACGGGTATCGGAACGTCGCGTTTGGGTCACGTACTGGGAGTTACTAAAGCGTATGCTACTCGCGTCGGAGAAGATCCGTTCCCGACTGAGATCCAAGATGAAATTGGAGTGCTTCTACGAGAGAAGGGCCGAGAGTTCGGTGTGAACACAGGGCGGCCGCGCCGTTGCGGATGGCTCGATGGTGCTCAGTTGCGTCAAAGCGTGAAGGTTTCCGGCATCGACTCGTTGGCGCTGGCGAAATTGGACGTTCTCGACGGCTTCGATTACATACAGGTCTGCGTCGCCTATGACATCGACGGTCGAACGACAGCATCATTGCCGGCAGGTTTGGCTGGTCAGTTGCGGGCTAAGCTAATCTTCGAGCGCTTCAAGGGCTGGAAGCAGTCTGTTAAGGGAATGACGCGCTTTTCTGACCTGCCAAGCGAAGCACGTGAGTTTGTTAAGAGCGTCGAGAGAATCGCGGGCGCGCCACTTTCACATATTACGACCGGGCCTGACCGCAACGACACAATTGTGTTGCGGAGTCCATTCGGCAATAAAGTAAGCGAGGCTCTAACTTTCGCATAACCGTT
>LFMX01000184.1 GCA_001184405.1 Candidatus Burkholderia humilis | reverse complement strand
CTTTGCACATGAACAAGGACCTCGGCCTATCGAGTAGGCAATACAGCCTTGGTGCCAGCATCTTTTTCCTAGCATACTTGCTGTTCGAGGTACCGAGTAATCTATCGCTCCAGAGGATGGGCGCGCGACGATGGACCGCGCGGATCATGCTGACCTGGGGAGTCATCTCGGGAATGATGGCGTTGACGACGTCGGCCTCGTCGCTCTACGTCTTGCGCTTCCTTCAGGAGCTGTGGAAGCCGGCTTCCTACCGGGAGTAATCCTCTACCTCGGCTGGTGACTCCCGCATCGTTATCGCGTGCGTGCGGTCAGCACATTTTTCCTCGCAATGCCGGTCTCCTCTGTCGTCGGCGGCCCGGTGTCGGAACTTATCCTGGGCATTGACGGGTATCTCGGCATTGCTGGCTGGCAGTGGCTCTTCGTTCTCGAGAGCGTTCCCGCGCTGATCTTGGGGTGTATCGTTTTGAAATAGTTGGCTCCTGCCCCAAGTTCCGCCACCTTTATTTCGGATGCGGAACGGCAATGGCTGCTGTATGAGCTCAACTCCGAGTCCGCCGCGCAGGCGGGACGCTCTGGCGGTATCCGCGGCGCAGTATCTAGTCCTGCTGTCTGGATGCTAGCAGCCATGTCGTTCGGCGTGAATTTCTCTCAATACGCGTTTGGGATGTGGCTACCATTGGTCGTGAAAAGTTTTGGCGGCATGTCGGACTCAGCCGTTGGATGGCTGTCGGCTCTGCCTTATGCGCTAGGTGCCGCGGCGATGATCATGGCATCGGGCATTGCTCGGAACAAGAGTCGTCAACTGCCGTTGTTGCTCTTCGGGTGCGCTATTTCGTCTGTATCCCTGTTTGCCGTGCGTTGGTTCGCAGACGCAACCGCTACGCTGGGAGCGCTCTGTGGTTGCACTGTCGGAATCTTTGTCTTCCTCGGGACATTTTGGGAGACGGCACCGGGCCTCTTGTCAGTGGCCGCAAGGCCAGTCGGCATTGCCGGGTATCTCAAAGAGACGACTGGAAGCTTCAATACCTCGCTTGCGTTGATGGGGCTAGCTAGGTCCGGTCTTCGCGGCGCTCGCGGTGCTGAATATTGCGCAGGTGCCTCGACTCGAGAATCGTCTTTCCGTCGCGCGCCGTACCGGACTAACGCACTGTCATTCTCCGGCCAGTGCCTCCGCGCTTCCTGTGCTACGCAACCAATCCCGTGAAGGCCCTTGTCGGGCGGTCGTCGATGCGTGAGACCGGGACGTAGGTAAAGTATCGCCACGGCGGCAAAACTGGAGCTTCGAAGGGCCACACGAGCCGTCCTTCATCGATACATCGGCTACGAGCGCGGTCGGCCCCATGGCGATTCCCAGACCATCAAGGGCGCCTTGTAAGGTAAGGTAGAAATGTTCCAGCGTCAGCGAGTTGCGAGGAGCGAGGTCTTTGCATCCCGCCGCTGCCAGCCAATCGGGCCACATACTGGCATAGTGGCCACGTACAGCAAAGTGAAGTTAGCTAAGTCGGATGGCTGCTTCAGCTTCTTTCCCTCAAGTAACTTAGGCGAACACACCGGGAAACGAACCTCGGATAGAAACTCCGCGGCAACATAGTCGTCGATGTTCTGCGGGTCGCCTCGAATGATGA
>LFMX01000020.1 GCA_001184405.1 Candidatus Burkholderia humilis | reverse complement strand
TTCGACTGCTTCGACACCGTGTTCTGGCGCGACGTCGTCGCTCCAAACGATGTCTACTTCGCGCTCGTGGAAGATCCGCTGTTTATCGAACATCGGATTGGCGCGCGCGTGCGCATGGCGCCGAAAACGCACGCGCGTACCAACGGCTTCTTTGCCAATCGCACGTCTGAAACCACGCTCGAACAGATCTACGCGCAATGCGCGCCGGACGCGGACCAAACGGTGATCGCGGAACTGGCCGAGCGTGGAGTGCAGAAGGAAATCGAAATCGGCTTTATCTTCGAGCCGGTGCTCGCGATGATGCGCGAAGCGAAAGCGCGCGGCCTCGCCGTCGCGATCGTCAGCGATACCGCATTACACCGAAGCGCAACTGCGCCGCATTTTGACGACGACCGCACCCGAGCTGGAAACGCTGATCGATCACGTGTTCTGCTCGTCCGCGTACGGCATGAATAAGGCGAGCGGACTGTGGCGGGTCGTCATCGAAAAACTGGGCGTGTCGGCGGGCGAGATTCTGCATACCGGCAACAATCCGATCGCCGATTACGCCGCGCCCACGGCCTTCGGCGTGCAGGAGGTGCATTTCGCGCAGCACGACGAAGCGATGGCGAAAACCGCGCGTCAACGCATGATCGCCGCGCGCATGCTGTTTCCGGCGATCCGCGCGACGCAAGCCGCGCCGAGTCTGTTCCACGGCCTGCAAGCGCTACAGACGAAACACCAATGGCAGCAGGACGAGAAAGTCGACTACAGGACCGTCAGCCCGACCGTGCACAGCCTCGCGCGTTATCTGCTCGATGAATATCGCACGCTGAGCGCGAGCGGCAAGCCGCACAAGCTCGCGTTTCTGATGCGCGACGCGCATCTGGTTCACCCCGCGTGCAAGCAGATGTCGTCCGACTGGCAAGGCGGCGCGGTCTATCTGAGCCGGTACACGGCGATCGCGTCATCGTTCGACAGCAAGCTCGCCATCGAACGATACGCGGTTCAGCACGCCGGGCCGAACGTGCTGCATGTCATCTGCGATCAGATGTTGATGCCGCCCGAACTCAAGCAGGACGTGCTTCAGCGTTGCATCCAGTCAGGCGATCCGGTGCCGGAGTTCAAGAAGATCGTCGTCGAGCCGGCGGTGTCGAAGATCATCATGCGGCAGTCGGCGGAATTGCGCGCGCCTGTTCCGTCATTTGCAGCGCTCGGTCGGGCTGAAGCTCGGCGAAACGCTTGTGCTCGCCGACAATGGTTATTACGGCACCATCCAGCGCGCCATCAGCGACGTGTTCAAGCGGCATTTCAATGTCGATGTCGTCGGCCGCTATCTCTTTACGATGGATTCGCCCGCTCGCATCTCACGCGTCAAGCACTGATCGATCCGAGCTGGGCCGATGAAACCGTGATCGAATCACTGATCGCGCATATCGGCGATTTCGAGCAGATGTGCTCGATCAGAACCGGCAGCGTGATCGGCTACGAAACGGACGGCACGCCGATCCTCGCCGATCTCATCAAGGACGATGCGCAGATCGACACGCAGGAAACCATTCAGCGCGCGTGCCTCGAATTTATCCGCGACGTGGAAAGCGTCGCGCCGATGCGTCTGTCGAAACTCACGCGCGAGAATTTGCGCGTGAACGCCGCGATCGAAGTGGCGCGCATGGTGTATCTGCCGGAGGAAGAGGAAATCGCCCGCAGCACGCGTTCGGTGTTCAAGCTGAACGCGGGCACGGACGTGGCGTTCGGCGTCGCGAATATCGATGCGGGTATCAAAGGGCTGTGCGAGCGCGGGCCGTTCTATATGCGCAGCGTCGGCAAGGGATTCCGCACGGGTTATCCGTCGGAAATGCGTTTCGCGGGCATCGATCAGGCCATCTTCCTGATGGCGATTCGCCGGCACCGGCTCGATTTCACCATCGACGACACGTCGTATCGTTCGATGGAGATTCCGGCGCTCTTCGTGCGCGGCAACGAAAGCGTGACGCAAACACTGTCCGCGCGCGCAACGTTCGACGGCTACTACTCCGTCGTGCTGCCGCGTTCGGAATTCGATACCGCGCTTCTGATCGGGCGCAAACTGAGCCTGCTGCAACTGGAATCGGCGGTATCGATTCCGGCCAGCCGTCTCGATACCGCCAGTGAACATGATTTACAGCGTCCGCTTAATCAAGGTACGGAAATTATTTTCGACGGCATGAAAAAGCGCGAACCCGGTATTTATGAAGTTTCACCGGGCGGGCTGATTTATTTACCCGCATCGTATGAAAGAGAACCGCAAGTCATGCGGCTGATTTTCCGGCCACTCGCTAAAGCACACGCCGCGCAATTGGCCAACGCGGAATAAGCAGTCACCGCAGCATTCAGCGGAGAAGGGCGTCAGCCGGGGCGCTCAGCCCTTTTTGCCAGCCCGCTACTTTTCCATCAGACAGAAATCAAAACGGTCCCTAAAGTTTTTTTCCAGGGGGCCGAAAACCCAAGTAAGGCGGTCGCTGCAACACACAGAAAGCGGCGCGACGCCGTAACTGACGTGCCTAAACGGCCACCAAACCCTAAACGAGGGAATTAACGCCATGTTGAACATCAACACCAACACGCTGTCGCAAACCACCCAAAAGAACCTGTCGGGCTCGCAGAGCGCGCTGTCCTCCGCGATCAACCGCCTCTCTTCGGGCAAGCGCATCAACAGCGCCGCGGACGATGCAGCTGGCCTCGCGATTTCGACGAACATGACGTCGTACGTCAACGCGCTGAACCAGGGCGTGTCGAACGCGAACAACGCGATCTCCATGATTCAAACGGCGTCGGGCGGCCTGTCGTCGACGACGGACAACCTTCAGCGTATCCGCCAGCTCGCAGTGCAAGCTGCTGACGGCTCGCTCTCGAACACGCAGCGCGGCTACCTGCAAACGGAAGTGACGCAGCGTCTGTCGGAACTGAACCATATTTCGAGCCAAACGACGTTCAACGGCCAAGCCATGCTGTCGGGCACGGTCGCTTCGGTGGCCTTCCAGGTCGGCGCAACAGCTAACCCAGACGCTGTCGGTCAACTTCGGCTCCGTGTCGATGTCCGCATCGGGCGTGTTCGGTTCGTCGACCATCGACATCTCGTCGGCAAGCGGCGCGCAAGCTGCGATCACCGCAGTCGACGGCGCACTCGACAAGGTCAACACGCTACAAGCAACGCTGGGCGCTGAGCAAAACCACTTCTCGTCGGCCATCACCAGCATGCAATCGCAGTCGACCAACCTGAACGCAGCGCAATCGGCCATCACCGACGCTGACTTTGCTCAGGAAACGGCGAACCTGTCGAAGGCGCAAGTGCTGCAACAAGCGGGTATCTCGGTTCTGGCGCAAGCGAACTCGATGCCGCAGCAAGTGCTGAAGCTCCTCGGCTAAGCACGCGACATTCACTTCCCGCGCGGGACGCCGATGCGGGAATCGATCGAACACTGGGAGGCTTGCCTCCCAGCTTTCGTTAGCGGCGCACATTGATTTCGCTGCTAACGAAAGAACGAAAGCGCACAAGAACCACAGTCAGTCGGGAGCATTCGATGACGACCACCACCTCGACGACCGCAAGCTCGACGCAATCGGCGATCAGCTCGACGCTAGCTTCCGCCGCGCAGTCGATCATCAGCGGTTCCACCAAGTCGTCGCTCGATGTATCGACGCTCGTGTCGTCGCTCGTGACCGCGAAGACGACGGGCCAGACCACCGCGATCGCCAACAAGACGGCAAGCGACAACACGATGTTGTCGGCGGTATCGCAGATCAAGTCGGCGCTCTCTTCGCTGCAAACGTCGCTGAGCGGTCTGAGCGACGGCACGGCGCTCGCCGTCTACACGGCCACCACGGACGGCAAGGGCATCACGGCTACGGCGGGCACGACGGCGATGCCGGGCTCGTATTCGGTCCAGGTCGTCAACGTGGCGAGCGCGCAGAAGATCATCTCGGGCGCGCATCAATCCACCGATACCTACGGCGGCACGCTGTCGCTGTCGCTCGGCTCAACCTCGATGAGCCTTTCGCTCACCGGCAACGAAACGCTGTCGGACATCGCATCGTCGATCAATTCGGCGAGCGGCAATCCGGGCATCAGCGCGACGATCGTGACGGTTCAGGACGGCCAGCACCTCGTGCTCGCGTCGAAGTCCACGGGCGCGGCCAACACGATTTCCGTCACGACCGGCGGCAGCGTGGATTCGTCGCTCGGTTATTCGTCGACGAGCGCGGGCAACTACACGGAGTCGTCGAAGGCGGCGGACGCGGATCTTTTCATCGACGGCACGGAAGTGACGAGCGCGTCGAACACGCTGACCTCGGCGATCAACGGCATGACGTTGAATCTGACGGCGGCATCGGCGGGAACGACGCAAAATCTGACGGTCGCCGCGGACATGGCGGCCGAGACCACGTCGATCACCAACTTCGTCAACGCGTACAACTCGTTTGTGAGTCAGGCGGCGGCGCTGTCATCGTTCGATTCCACCGTGGCGGCGGGCTCGAAAGGCGGCGTGCTGCTCGGCGATTCGATGCTGCAATCCATCCGCAGCACGCTGTCGACGATCATCATGAGCGGCATCAGCACGAGCGGTTCGTCGACGACCAATCTGGCGTCGATCGGCGTCAATTTGCAGAACGACAGCACGACGCTTGCCAATTCGCTTTCGACGAATGCGACGAAGGTGAATCAACTGTTCAACAAGGTGAACGGCATCGGCACGCAACTGGGCGACAAGATCGACAATTTTCTGGCGTCGGGCGGGATCATCGACAGCCGGACATCGGCGCTCAACGCGGACCTGAAGAGCCTGACGACGCAGACGACCACGTTGCAGACCTATATGCCGATTCGCTGACCAAGCAATACAACGCGCAGTTCACCGCGCTCAACACGCTGATGGCGACGATGCAGAACAACACATCGTATCTGACGCAGCTTTTCGGTGGCACGAACAGCGCGGGTACGCTGGCGACCAATAAGTAATTTTGCAGAGGCAGGACATGGATCAACGTGAACTGGTACAACACGCGTGGGCGCTGACCGAGGCGATCGAAGCGGCGGCCGATGCGCAAGACTGGACGCGTGCAGCTGAACTGACGCAGGCGCGCTCGCCGCTGGTGATGGCGTTCGAGGCGGCGCAGCAGACGGAGGAATCGCTCGTGACGATTCGCCGGATTCAGGCAAGCATGGAATCGATGATGGGGGGCACGGAAGCGGCGCAAGCCATGTTGGCGATGGCGTATCGGAAGTCGATGGATCAGACGCAGGCTGCGCGTAGATATCAGAACGCGGCTTGGCTCTAAAGTTTTTTTGCTTTGCGCCGTTATCCTTTATAAGAACAACAAGAACTACGCGTCCGGCTTGCTGCGATGCGCTCGTTTTTTCTTCAATGCCCGCCTTGTGCGGGCATTTTCTATTGGGGCTTTAGGGAGATCCGCCGGAGCGGAGAAAGGGTGTTGTCGCGGTCTTAGACGTAAGCGTTGCCGGGGTTACCTCCGCGATGGCGGAGGAAAGGCGAGGACGAAAGACCTAATCGGCGAAAACTAAGGTCTATCTCCGCGTACGCGGAGGATCTGAAAGATACAAAACGCCGGTGCGGACCTCGCAAGGCCTAACTCCGCACACGCGGAGAAATCATATCGACATCGATCGTTACCTCTTCTGTGTCTGGTCTATCCCCGCGGATGCGGAGGAAACTCTCTTGCAAAACGCTCGATATGCGAGTGCTCAGGTCTAGCTCCGCGCATGCGGAGGAAACTTGAGCGGCAACCACACGCGCTATAACCCCGTTGGTCTATCTCCGCGCACGCAGAGGAAACACCGACAGCGCAAGACAAAGCTCGCACGGCAAGAGTCTATCTCCGCGCACGCGGGGGAAATTCTCAATCATAACCCCATGATCCAGCACGAAAAACCCGAAAACCCATCCGCCGAAAAAGCCCACCGCGAAGCGCGACTAAATCGCGCCTAGCGCCCAACACCCTACCGCCCCAACGTCAGCCCCAAATAAGCCACATAAAGCATCCCATTCCCCAGCAGCGCCCAAAGCACCACCCCATTCGCCCGCGCGTTAAACCGCAACCAGGCCGCCGCCACCAACGTAATCAGCACGCCAGTCAGCACCTCAACCCACGGCTCCCAAGGCGTCAACATAATCCCGATCGCCGGCAGCAGCGTCCCCTGAAACACCATCGCACCGGTAATGTTGCCGAACGCCAGCGTGTCCTTACCGCGCCGCGCCCACAGAATGCTGTTCACCTTCTCCGGCAATTCCGTCGCGATCGGAATGATGATCAGCGACAGCAACAGCGCCGAAATCCCCAGCGCATGCGACACGCCTTCCACGCCGTGAATAAAGCCCTTCGCGCCGCCCACCAGCAACACGATGCCCACCAGAAACTGCAACATGATCGACCCGAGCGATGTCTTCAGCCCGAGCTTCGACGCAAACAGCGCCTCGGGCGCTTCCGTCCCGTGCCCGCTCTCGACCAGTTGCGCCGATGCCCGGAACGTCGAAATCACGTAAAACACATACACGCCGACCAGCCCCGCCGCGAAACACGCGCGCACCGGCCACGCGTGATGCGGCACGAACATCGCGCCGCACGCGATCAGAAACGCAAACAGGAAAAAGTTGAGATCGCGCGTGAAGCCCGTGCGCTCCGGCATCACACGGCCGGTCAAGCCGCGCGATTTCACGATGGCCAGCGTCATCAGAAAAGTGGAGAGCGTCGCGAGCATCAGCGATGCGCCGAGAATTGCGCCGACGCCGATTTCCTCGTTGACCGCGCGGCTCGATGTGCCGCCCAGCAGCGCGATGATCGGCACCGTGGTTTCAGGCAGCGCCGTGCCGATCGCCGCGAAGAGCGAACCCGTCACGCCTTCGGAAATGCCGAGCCGCTCGCCGAGATGTTCGAGCGCGTTGGTGAAAAGCTCGGAGGCGATCAGGATGATCGCGAGCATCAACGCAAGTTCGAGAAAGAACATCGTCATGCGGCGCCTCGCATCGAAAAAAGCGAGGAACACGCAGCGATGCGCGACGAAGATGTATGTAGTTGTTGTGGGGACACGATCATTCCACGGTCGGACGCGAGCGAACCACGATGCCCCACACGCCGTCCGACCAAGAACGACATAGCGCATCGATGGTCTCGCCAAGCCGGACCGGTCGAGCGCGCCACGGCAGCCAGTGCCGAGGATGTTGACGCGCTCTCCTTCCATTGCGGAAGGAAGGCTACTCCCCAAAGACGGGGCAAAGTGTAGCGTGGCGCGCATCGTTACGCAAGCCAAACCGCGCGCAACATGCCGCCTTCCGCATCGATATCGAAGTCATCATGTCGTCACATGAAAGCGCTTCGGCTCGATTGAATACGTTACGGATGCCGAAACAGTATGTGTATCGAATCGAGATGAGTGGGACGCCGCGTGGCGTGAAGCCATCGCACAATACAAGGAAAATCGAACCGCCTGACAAGCAAAAGCATCACCCGTCATAAGCATAGAAAATCCCTGAAAACCCCTCCCCTCGCCGCGCTATTTCGCGCGCGTCTGCCGGTTCGGCTTGCATCCGCTAATCTATAGCGCGCGGGCACAGGGTTTGCTGCTGTCTTGAGCCGTCATCGGCCTTGCATGGTTGCTCAGCCGCCCGCTTTTCTGGCGATCCGCGCCGAACCACAAACGCCTCAAACGCCACAAAAACGAAATGCTGTGTGACCTCTGGTCACGGGAGATCTTATGCGCCTGAAACTGCTCGCTGCCGTCACGCTCGCCGCAGCACCGTTGCTTGTCCCGCAAATCGCGCTCGCCAAGCCGCTCACCGTCTGCACGGAATCCAGCCCGGACGGTTTCGATGTCGTGCAATTCAACTCGCTCGTGACGACCAACGCGTCGGCGGATGTCATCTTCAATACGCTCGTCTCCTACGATGAAGCGCAAAAGAAGGTCGTGCCGGCGCTCGCCGAGAAGTGGAACGTCAGCAGCGACGGCCTGACGTACACGTTCCATCTGCGTCCGAACGTGCAGTTTCACACGACCGATTACTTCAAGCCGACACATCCGCTCAACGCGGACGACGTGGTCTTCACGTTCTCGCGCATGCTCGACGACAGCAATCCGTGGCACAAAGTCGCGGGCGCGAGCGGCTTTCCGCACGCGCAGTCGATGGGTCTCGTGAAGCTCATCAAAGCCGTATCGAAAGTCGATGACCGCACCGTCAAAATCGAACTCAACGAGCCGAACGCGACCTTCGTGCCGATTCTCACGATGGCCTTCGCATCGATCTATTCGGCCGAGTATGCGGACAAGCTGCTCAAGGCGAACCAGCAGGCCGATCTAAACGCGAAGCCGATCGGCACTGGCCCGTTCGCGCTCAAGAGCTACACGAAAGATTCGGTGATCCGCTATGACGTGAATCCGTCGTACTGGGGACCGAAGCCGAAGATCGATCGCCTGATCTACGCCATCACGCCCGATGCCGCTGTGCGCGCGCAGAAGATCAAGGCGGGCGAATGCCAGATCGCGCTGTCGCCGAAACCGCAGGACGTGACCGACGCGAAGAAGGACAAGTCGCTCAAGGTCAGCGAAGCGCCCGCCTTCATGACGGCGTTTATCGCGATGAACACGCAGAAAAAACCGCTCGACAATCCGAAGGTG
The DNA here is from genome assembly GCA_001184405.1 of Candidatus Burkholderia humilis. Lineage (GTDB taxonomy): Bacteria > Pseudomonadota > Gammaproteobacteria > Burkholderiales > Burkholderiaceae > Caballeronia > Caballeronia humilis. The sequence goes on along the minus strand of LFMX01000020.1, from coordinate 62,461 downwards.
CGTCAGGCGATCAACCAAGCGTTCGATCGCACGACCTACATGAAGACCGTGTTCGACAACACGGGCACGGCGGCGGTGAATCCGTATCCGCCGAATACGTGGAGCTATGACAAGAACATCGCGGCCTATAAATATTCGCCCGATGCCGCGAAGAAGCTGCTCGCCGATGCCGGCTTCCCCAACGGTTTCGATACGACCATCTGGGTGCGTCCGAACGGCAGCGTGCTCAATCCGAATCCGAAGGCGGGCGCGGAATTGCTGCAGGCGGATCTCGCGAAGATCGGCGTGAAGGCGCAGGTGAAGATCATCGAATGGGGCGAGCTGATCAAGGAAGCGAAGCAAGGTCAGCACGACATGCTGTTCATGGGCTGGGCGGGCGATAACGGCGATCCGGACAATTACCTCTCGCCGCTCTTTAGCTGCAATGCGGTGAAGTCGGGCATCAACTTCGCGCGATACTGCGATCCCGCGCTCGACAAGCTCATCGCCGATGGCAAAGCCACGCCGGACACGGCCAAGCGCACGAAGGCTTATACCGATGCGCAGAAGATCATCCACGATCAGGCGCTGTGGATTCCGCTCGTGTATCCGACGGCTTATGCCGTTACGCGGACCAATGTGAGCGGCTATAAGGTGAGTCCGTTCGGGCGGGTGAATTTCGGCGCGGTCGCGGTGCAGTAAGGTGCGTTCAGACCGGCGTGAAGCGAATCACGCCGTCATCACCGGTCTGACGCTTCAGCGTGCCATCAAGCCAAAGCAGGTTCAGATGCGCGAGCGCTTCGCCGAGCGCGAACGTCAGTTGATGGACATCGAGCTTGCGCTTGAACATGAGCGGCACGATATCCGCCGCGCTGCATGCTTTCGCCGCGCACGTATCGCGCACTTCGGCGAGCCGCGCACGATGATGCTCCCGCAATTGCCCGATACGCGTGCTCACGCCGCGAAACGGCTTGCCGTGCGAAGGTAGCGCGAGCGTATCGGCGGGCATCGATTCATAGCGCGCGAGCGATTCCAGATACAACGCGAGCGGATTGCCTTCCGGCTCAATGCCGAACACCGACACGTTCGTCGAAATGCGCGGCAGCACCATATCGCCGGAAATCAGCAGCTTGTCTTGCGCGCTGTAAAGCGCCGCGTGCTCCGGCGAATGGCCGTAGCCCGTCACGACTTCCCAATCCCGCGCGCCGATTCTGATGACATCGCCGTTGCGGATACGCCGGAATTCGTGCGGTATCGATGGCACGAGCGTCGCGTAGTAACTGTCGCGCTGACGCAGTTCTTCGAGCGATGCTTCATCGGTCAAACCATGCGCCGCGAAGTGCGCCGCCGCGCGCGGGCCGCCTGCGTTGGAGCCATCGCCTGCGGCCATCACGCGGCCCATTGCATACTCGCCGAGCGATATCCACAGTCGCACGTTCCAGCGCGATTGACCCCCGCCCTTGCAGATCCAGTCCGCCAAACCGAGATGATCCGGATGGCAATGCGTGACGATCACGCGCAGCACGGGCAAACCGTCGAGCGCGGTATCGAAAACGTGCTCCCAGTTCGCGCGAATGGTGTCGTTCGAAATGCCGCAATCGACGACGGTCCAGCCTTGCACGCCGTCGATTTCATCGCGCAACAGCCACAGGTTGATGTGATCGAGCACGAACGGCAGCGGCATGCACACCCACGACACGCCCGGCGCGACTTCCTTTACGCGCCCCGCTTCGGGCAAATCGTCGGCGAAAACATAATCGAGCTGGTGTTCGAGTGCGTTCATGCGTGCGAAGTCCCTGAATTTGCGCCGCGTTGCAAATTGGCTGAGTTGACGATACGTAAACGTCCATTCTAACGTCGCACCGGCATTCGCGCCTGACGCTCGCCACGACTGAAGCCATGCCCAACCCATGCAATCCACGATCACCGAACTGGCGCGCGAATTCGACGTCACGCCGCGCGCCATTCGCTTTTACGAAGATCAGGGTTTGCTCGCGCCGTCCCGCGAAGGCGCGAGCGGCTTGCGGCACGTGTATTCATCGCGCGATCGCACGCGTTTGAAGCTGACGCTGCGCGGCAAGCGGCTCGGCTTCACGCTGTCGGAAATCCGCACGCTGCTCGATCTCTACGATTCACCGACCGGCACCACTGCGCAACTTCAAGCGTTTATCGATACGATCGCGACGCATCGCGAAGTGCTGGAACGTCAGCGCGAAGACCTCGATACGACGCTCGCCGAACTCGCCGCGTATGAAGCGCAAGGCCGCGCGCTGCTAGCGGCGTGCGTTGAAAAGCGCGCGCATAAAGCGAAGAAAGCGGCCTGATTCAAGGCATATTCACGAAGCGCAGAGCCGATATGCATCACTTTCCGAAACTGCTCTCGTCGCAAATCGGCTTTGATGTCGCGCAGACCATGCTCGAAGGTTTCGAGCACCATTACCGCGTGTTCCGTGAAGCCGCCGCGCGCGAAACATCTCTTCGAAGCCGGTGACTGGCTCGCGCTTCAGCAGCTCGCGCGCGATCGCATCACGTCATATGACGATCGCGTGGCCGAATGCGTAGCGCTGCTCGAAGACGAATACGACGCAGAAAATATCGACGATGAAGTCTGGCAGCAGATCAAGCTGCATTACATCGGTTTGTTGACGACACATCGTCAGCCGGAATGCGCAGAGACGTTCTTCAATTCCGTGTGCTGCAAGATTCTGCATCGCTCGTATTTCAACAACGATTTCATCTTCGTGCGGCCCGCGATTTCCACCGAGTATATCGAAAACGATGAACCCACCGCGAAGCCGACGTATTGCGCGTATTACCCGGAACACGATGGCCTCGCGGCGACGTTCGAGCGCATCGTCACGAACTTTCAGCTCGATGTTCCGTTCGAGGATTTGCAGCACGATGTGCAATGCGTGCTGCAATCGCTCAGAGATGCTTTCGGCGAACTGAAGCCCGCGCCGAATTTTCAGATTCACGTGCTCTCGTCGCTGTTCTTTCGCAACAAGGCGGGTTACGTGATCGGGCGCATTATCAATGGCGATACGTTGCTGCCGTTTGCCATCGCCATTCGGCATACGTCGCCAAGGCTTTTCGCGCTCGATACCGTGCTGCTGTCGCGTGAACAGTTGCTCATCATCTTCAGCTTTTTGCACTCGTACTTTCTCGTCGATATGGAAGTGCCGTCGGCGTATGTGCAGTTTCTCGGCAGCATCATGCCAAGCAAGCCGAAGGGCGAAATCTATACGTCGGTCGGTTTGCAGAAGCAGGGCAAAAACCTGTTTTATCGGGACTTGCTGCATCATCTGAAGCATTCGAGCGATCGCTTCGTGATTGCGCCCGGCATCAAAGGGCTCGTGATGATCATGTTCACGCTGCCGTCGTTTCCTTATGTGTTCAATCTCATCAAGGACACGTTTCCGCCGCAGAAGGAAACCACGCGGCAGAAGATTCAGGACAAGTATCTGCTCGTCAAGCGGCACGACCGCCTGGGCCGAATGGCCGATACGCTCGAATACTCCAGCGTCGCATTGCCGCGCGCGCGGCTCGATGACGCGCTCGTCCGCGAACTCGAAAAAGAAGCGCCGTCGATGATCGAATACGAAGGCGACAATTTAGTCATCGAGCACGTGTATATCGAACGGCGCATGGTGCCGCTGAATCTGTATTTGCAGCATGGCAGCATGGGCGAGATCGATCATGGCATCAAGGAATATGGCGACGCCATCAAGCAACTGATGCAGGCGAATATCTTTCCCGGCGACATGCTGTACAAGAACTTCGGCGTGACGCGGCACGGTTGCGTGGTGTTTTACGATTACGACGAAATCGAATATCTCACCGATTGCAACGTGCGCCGCGTGCCGCCCGTGCGCCACGAGGAAGACGAGTTATCGGGCGAACCGTGGTATACGGTAGGCTCGTACGACATCTTTCCCGAAACCTACGCGCGTGCGCGACGCGTTCATGCGTCATCACGCCGACTTCTTCGATCCTGCGCTCTGGCAGCATCACAAGGAGCAGTTGCTGCGCGGCGAACTCGCCGACTTTTTTCCTACGATCAGGCCGTGTGCTTCAGCGTGCGCTATCCGGCGCGCTTTCACAACACGGCCGAGGTTCAACGATCATGACCGATATCAACGATAACAACCCGCTCGCCCATCTCTTCGCCAACAACGAGCAATGGGTCGCGCACAAGCTCGACGAAGACGGCGACTTTTTCAAGCGGCTCGCGCATCAGCAGACGCCGGAGTATTTGTGGATCGGCTGCGCGGATTCGCGCGTGCCCGCCAACGAGATCATCGGCTTGCCGCCAGGCGAAGTGTTCGTGCATCGGAATATCGCCAATGTGGTGGTGCACTCGGATCTCAACTGTCTGTCCGTCATTCAGTTCGCCGTCGATCTGCTGAAGGTGAAGCACATCATGGTCGTCGGCCATTACGGCTGCTCGGGCGTGGGCGCGGCGCTGGTCGGGCGGCGCGTCGGTCTCGCGGATAACTGGCTGCGACACGTCGAGGATGTACGCGACAAACACAGCGCATTGCTCGATGAATGGCCCGTCGGCGAGGCGCGGCATCGCCGCTTGGTCGAGTTGAATACGATCGAGCAGACCATCAACGTGTGCCGCACGACCGTCGTAGGCGATGCGTGGGCGCGCGGCCAGCAACTCACCGTGCACGGCTGGACGTACGGCGTGCACGACGGGCGGCTGCGTAACATGGGCATGATGATTGGCGCGCAAGAGGAGATCGACCCGGTGTATCGATCGTGCGTAGCGGGTCTTTCGCGCAACGGTGCTCACACGGCCGAGAACGATGTCCTTGCATCCGATGCCGCTCGTTTGGGCGACGTGCCCGTGTCATTCAGAAGGTCATCAAGGAGATGAAGCATGAGTGAGACAACGCAAGATTCCATCGTCATCGTCATCGTGTCGGCGGCGCGTACGCCGATGGCTACGTTTCAGGGCGATTTCGCCGCGCTGACCGCGCCCGAGCTCGGCGCGGCAGCGATTCGCGCGGCGGTGGAACGCGCGGGCATCGCGCCGGATCAGGTCGATGAAACGATCATGGGTTGCGTACTGCCTGCCGGACAAGGTCAGGCGCCCGCGCGTCAGGCGGCGCTCGGCGCGGTGCAGCCGCTCGCGACCGGCTGCACCACCATCAATAAGATGTACGGCTCGGGCATGCGCACCGCCATGTTCGCGCACGACATGCTGCTGGCCGGTTCCGTCGATGTGATCGTCGCGGGCGGCATGGAAAGCATGACCAACGCGCCGTACCTGTTGCCGAAAGCGCACGGTGGCATGCGCATGGGACACGGGCAGGTGCTCGATCACATGTTTCTCGACGGCCTCGAAGATGCGTACGACAAGGGCCGTCTGATGGGCACGTTCGCGGAGCAGTGTGCGTCATCTTATGCGTTTTCGCGGGAATCGCAGGATGCGTTCGCGGTAGAATCACTGCGGCGCGCGAAACGGGCGAACGAGGACGGATCGTTCGCGTGGGAAATCGCGCCGGTGACCGTTTTCGGGCGCAAGGGCGATGTCGTCATCGACAAGGACGAGCAGCCGTTCAAGGCGAACCTCGACAAGATTCCGACGCTCAAGCCCGCGTTCGCGAAGGACGGCACGGTGACGGCGGCGAATTCGTCGTCAATTTCCGATGGCGCGGCGGCGTTGGGATGATGCGCGAATCGACGGCCAAACGCCTCGGCGCGACGCCGATTGCGCGCGTGGTCGGGCACAGCACGTTTGCGCAGCAGCCTGCGTTGTTCACGACGGCGCCCGTCGGCGCGATTCGCAAGCTCTTCGAGAAGAACGGCTGGCGCGCAAGCGAAGTCGATCTGTATGAGATCAACGAAGCCTTCGCCGTCGTCACGATGGCTGCGATGCGTGAGCATGATCTGCCGCATGACAAGGTGAATGTGAATGGCGGCGCGTGCGCGCTGGGGCATCCGATCGGGGCGTCGGGGGCGCGGATTCTGGTGACGTTGATTGGGGCGTTGAAGTCGCGCGGGTTGAAGCGTGGTGTGGCGAGTTTGTGTATTGGCGGCGGAGAAGCGACGGCGATGGGCGTCGAGCTGGTTTGAGTGTGCGCGGGAGCGGCTCGGCAAGAGCCGCTCTGTCTCAATCGAATGGGTTGATTACTTCGACGCCGACGTCGCGAAAATCTTTGACGTTGCGGGTCACGACGGTCAAGCCGTAGCGCGTGGCCGTCGCGGCGATCAGCTTGTCCAGCGGATTTTCCGAGCGAGGCACTCGCATATTGCCCCATAGCTCGCTGATCGTTCTGTCCACGGCGATGATGTCGTTTGCGTATTTTTTCAAGACTTGCGCGAACCATCTTTCGAGGTGCGCAGCTTTCTTCAAGTCGCCTTTGTGCTAGGCCAGATCGACGCCGCGGCGGATCTCGCCGATTGTGATGACCGATAGCTGAACTCTCTGTTTCTTCGCGTCCACCTCTTCGAAGAATGCCTTCACGCCGGCGTTGATCGCCTTCCGCTTGGTCTCACTAATTACGTTCGTGTCAGCGAGGTACATCGAACTCTCCTCTGTCATGGCGGCGGAGAAGATCGTCGAGATCGATATCGAGTTTGGGACCGCTCAATAAGACGCGGATTTGATCTCTAAATGTCTTCTTGAGATCCTCGCCGTTCTGCCGTCGCAACTCGTCCCGCGCTGCGAGCTCGCGTTTGCCCTCCTCCTGGATTTTTCGCAGCCATTCGCGATCGATGTGCGCCGGCAACTCGTCCTTGATTGTCTTGAATCTCATGCAAACCTCTCTTTATCAAAGAAACATCATTAATTTACGCTGGCTAGTAAGCATGACTAGTCGTCCGAATGGCATACGAGCAATCCGAATCTCACCGCCCCGCAATGCCCGTCGCCTCCAGCGCTACGACAGCGCATCGCAGCCACCCGCGCTATAGTCGAACCCGCATCCCATCACAGAGACCCACGCACATGAAAACCGTACTGATCGTCGGTGCGTCGCGCGACATCGGCCATGAATTCGCACGCGAATATTGCCGCGATGGCTGGCGCATGCTCGCCACCGCGCGCGACAAAACCTCGCTGTCTTCGCTCGACGCGCTCGGCGCGCAAACCTTCTCGCTCGATGTCACGCAGCCCGAACAGATCGCCTCGCTCGCATGGCAACTGGACGAAGAGCGCCTCGATGTCGCGATCATCGTCTCCGGCGTGTACGGTCCGCGCACGGAAGGCGTCGAAACCATCGGCGCGGAGGATTTCGATCAGGTCATGCACACCAACGTGCGCGGCCCGATGCAACTCACCCCCGTGCTGCTGCCGCTCACGGACGCCGCGCAAGGCGTGCTCGCGGTGGTATCGAGCAAGATGGGCAGTATCGGCGAGGCGAGCGGGACGACGGGCTGGCTGTATCGGACGAGCAAGGCGGCGCTTAATTGCGCGCTGAAGGTGGCGTCGCTGGAGTCGCAGCATACGGCGTGTATCTCGCTCACGCGCGATGAAATCTACGCCGCGTTCTACGACGACAGCGTCACGCGCGGCTTTCTGCATTCGCATTCGTACACGGCAATCCGCTCGCGTGCCGCGCGGCGTTGGCGACGCTCGACTTGTTCGAAAACGCGAACGTGATCGCGGAAAACAAACGCAAATCAGCTTTGCTCAGCGAAGCCTTGCAACCGCTGACGCAACACGCGCGCGTGAAGAATCTGCGCGAACGCGGCACCATTTTCGCATTCGACGTGGGCATCGACGATACGACGTTCTCGCGCCGTTTCTTCGCCAACGCATTGAAACGCGAGCTGCCGATGCGTCCCATCGGCAAGACGGTTTATATGATGCCGCCGTACATTCTCACCGACGACAAGCTGCTGCTTCTCGCGCAACGCACGCGCAAAACGCTCGACGTCACGCTGACGGAGCGCATCGAATGAGCCAGCTTTATGAAGCGCTGAAACAAGGTCTGCGAGACATCGATGCGCGCGATCTGCGCCGCCGCACGATCGACAACGCGTGTTCCGCGCATTTGACCGTGGATGGCCGCGCGATCATCGGCTTTGCGAACAACGATTATCTCGGCCTCGCCGCGCACGATGCGATCTGCGCCGCCTTGTCCGAAGGCGCCGCGCGATACGGCTCGGGCAGCGGCGGCTCGCACTTGCTCGGCGGCCATTCGCGCGCGCACGCGCAGCTCGAAGACCAACTCGCGGCGTTCTCTGGCGGTTTCGTCGATAACCCGCGCGCGCTACTTCAGCACCGGCTACATGGCGAATCTCGCGGTCATCACCGCGCTCGCCGGACGCGGCACACTGGTGTTTTCGGACGCGCTGAACCACGCGTCGCTGATCGATGGCGTGCGTCTATCGCGCGCAGAAACGCAGATTTATCCGCACGCCGACATGGACGCGCTCGACGCCATGCTCGACGCCTCGCGCGACGAAACGGCGACGAAACTCATCGTCACCGATACGGTGTTCAGCATGGACGGCGATATCGCGCCGCTCGCGCATCTGGTCGAACTCGCGGAAAAGTACGGCGCGTGGCTCGTCGTCGATGATGCGCACGGCTTCGGCATGCTCGGCCCGCAAGGCCGCGGCGCGTTGGCGCATTACGCGCTGCGCTCGCCGCATCTCGTGTATGTCGGCACGCTCGGCAAAGCGGCGGGCGTTTCCGGCGCGTTCGTCGCCGGCGATGAACACGTGATCGAATGGCTCGTGCAGCGCGCGCGTCCGTACATCTTCACGACGGCATCGCCGCCGGCAGTGGCGTGCGCGGTGTCGAAGAGTATCGAAATCATGGCAAGCGATGAAGGCGATCAGCGCCGCGCGCATCTTGCATCGCTGATCGACACCACGCACGATATGTTGAAACGCACGCGCTGGATGCCCGTCGATTCGCACACCGCCGTGCAGCCGCTCGTGATCGGCGGCAACGATGAAACGCTCGCCATTGCCGCCACGCTCGACCAGCGCGGACTCTGGGTTCCCGCGATTCGGCCGCCGACGGTGCCATCGGGCACGTCGCGCTTGCGCATTTCGCTGTCGGCCGCGCACAGCGACGACGATCTCGCCCAACTCGATCACGCTTTGACTTCGCTATGACCGCTTTATCTTTGTTCGTCGCCGGAACCGATACGGAAATCGGCAAGACCTTCGTGTCGTGCGCGCTGTTGCACGGCTTCGCACGCGCGGGCCTGCGCGCCGCCGCGATGAAGCCGATCGCTTCGGGCGCGACCGAACGCGACGGCGTCTTGCACAACGAAGACGCCGATCAGCTCGATGCCGCCGCGAAGGTCGCGCTGCCCAACGACATCCGCACGCCGTTCATGATGCGCGAGCCGATCGCGCCGCACATCGTGGCGGCACGTGAAGGGATCGCGCTGGATATCGCGCGCATCGTCGATGTACATAAAACCGCGCGGGAAATGGCGGATATCGTCATCGTGGAAGGTGTCGGCGGATTTCGCGTGCCACTCGACGATACCCGTGACACCGCCGATCTTGCCGTCACGCTGAATCTGCCGGTGGTGCTCGTCGTCGGTATGCGGCTCGGCTGCATCAGTCATGCGCTGCTGACCGCCGAGGCGATTACGTCGCGCAGGCTGAGGCTCGCGGGCTGGGTCGCCAATCGTGTCGATCCACACATGCTGTATCCCGAGGAAAACATCGCTTCACTGAAACAACGTCTCGACGCGCCGCTCCTCGGCGTGATTCCGCACATCGCGCCGTCCGATGCCGCGCGTGCCGCCGATCACCTCGATATCGCGGCGCTCATCGCTCACATTCAATAAAGGAATTCACATGACCACGACTTCGACCCTTACTCGCTGGCGCGTCGCCGATGTCGTCGCGCTTTACGATCTGCTGTTCAACGACTTGCTGTATCGCGCGCAGACGGTGCATCGCGAAACCGGCCTGAAAACCGAAAAGCTGATGGAAGTCGATGACGTACTGAAAGCTGCCGAAGTCGCGAAGGCGAACGGCGCGCCGCGTTTCTGCATGGGCGCGGCGTGACGCAATCCGAAGGACCGTCACCTGGAGCCGATCAAGGACATGATTCGCGGCGTCAAGGCGATGGGCCTCGAGACGTGCGTCACGCTCGGCATGCTGGAGGCGCATCAGGCGCAGGGCTTGCGCGATGCGGGCCTCGATTACTACAATCACAATCTCGATACATCGTCGGAGTTCTACGGCCAGATCATCTCGACGCGCACGTATCAGGACCGGCTCGACACGCTGGAGCATGTGCGCGATGCGGGCATCAACGTATGTTGCGGCGGGATCGTCGGCATGGGCGAATCGCGGCGCGAGCGCGCGGGGCTGATTTCGCAGCTGGCGAACATGGATCCGTATCCGGAATCGGTGCCGATCAACAATCTCATGCAGGTTTCCGGCACGCCGCTGACCGGCACGGAAGCGCTCGATCCGTTCGAATTCGTGCGCACGATCGCGGTGGCGCGCATCACGATGCCCAAGGCGATGGTGCGTCTGTCGGCCGGTCGCGAGCAGATGGACGAGGCGTTGCAGGCGCTGTGTTTCGCGGCGGGTGCGAACTCGATTTTCTACGGCGATCAGTTGCTGACGACGAGCAATCCGCAGGCGGAGGCGGACCGGAAGTTGATCGAGCAGCTGGGAATGCGGGCAGAAGCGGCGGTGGATACGGGCGTGGCTGAGCGTGCGGAGCGTGCTGAGAACACTTGTGGGCATGTGCATACGCATGCGCATTGACCAACGACGAGGGAAGCGCAAGCAAGAAAGCGCAAATCGAGGTGCGGCCGAATAGCGAAAAATCGATGCCGCAGGCGAGGCACGTTTCGGTGATTCACTACCGGTTTCCTTTGATGACCGACACCGGCCGTGAAGCAGGCCGGTGTCAGCCGAAGGGGACCGTTACCAAGGTAGGCGAGAAAGCACGGATCGTATGGGTACCCGGCCCGATTCCGTTTTGAGGGCACCCGCTATTAGCCCACGGAAAGGAGAAAACCCATCACCCGGAACATGCTTCGTGCGTGGTTGAAAAGCTGCTTTCTTTGATTACTTTCTTTGCAGCAGCAAAGAAAGTAATCCCCCGCCGGGGAGGCGGCTACTGAAAAAAAGCCAAGACAAAAGCAGCAAGCAAAACAACGCCCCACGTAGAATGACCCGACAACACCTCCCTTCTCGTCCATGAAAATCCTCTTCCACGAAGCAAACGCCGACACCGATGCCTGGCTCAGCGGCCTCCAGCGCGAACTCCCCGATGCCGACCTGCGCGTCTGGCAACCCGGCAACACCGCGCCCGCCGACTACGCCATCGTCTGGCGCGCACCGCGCGAGTTGTTCGCGAATCGTCCGGATCTGAAGGTCGTGTTCAATCTCGGCCAGGCGTCGATGCCATTCTCGACGTCGAGCGCAAGGAACCCGGCACGCTGCCGTCCAATGCGCTGCTCGTGCGTCTGGAAGACACTGGCATGTCGCAACAGATGATCGAATACACGACGTATTGCGTGCTGCGCTATCTGCGCCGTTTCGATGAATTCGACGCCCAGCAACGCGAAGGCCGCTGGGAAAAACGGCCGCAGCACGATCGCGCGCGCTTCAACGTCGGCGTGCTCGAACTCAACGTGCTCATCAATCTGTTGCCGCACACGCCGGACACCGAAGGCATTCTGAACGCGCGCACGTTCGATAAGCTCGCGCGCGGCGCGTATGTCGTGAATATCGAGCGCGGCGCGCATCTGGTCGATGACGATCTGCTCGCCGCGCTCGACAGCGGCCAGATCGCCGCCGCGACGCTCGACGTGTTTCACACCGAGCCGCTGCCGCACGAACACGCATTTTGGACGCATCCGCGCGTGAGCATCACGCCGCATATCGCGGCTGAAACGTTGCGGGCGGAAAGCATCGTGCAGATTGCGTGGAAGATCAAAGCGCTGGAGAAAGGTGAGCGGATCAGCGGTGCGGTGGATATTGCGCGCGGTTATTAACACTCGCGATTTACTACGCATACCAAACATTTAATCTGCTGCGTTAAATCGCCTATTCCGACCGATTCTGGCAACCCTCTTCATTTCCCGCTAAAATATCAAATATCAAATATCAAATATCAAATATCAAATATCAAATATCAAATATCAAATATCAAATATCAAATATCAAATATCAAATATCAAATATCAAATATCAAATATCAAAACATTTCAGGAGACAGCCATGATTCCCGCCCAAGTGAAAATCGTCGAAGTCGGGGCGCGCGACGGTCTGCAGAACGAGAAAGAATTCGTGCCGACGCAAACCAAGATCGAACTCGTGAACCGGCTCGCGCGGGCGGGACTGCGCAATGTCGAATCGGCCTCGTTCGTTTCGCCGAAATGGGTCCCCCAAATGGCCGATGCCACCGTCGTCATGGCCGGGATCGAACGCTTGTCCGGCACGCTCTATTCGGTGCTCACGCCGAATATGCGAGGCTTCGAAGGCGCGCTCGAATCGAAAGCCGATGAAATCGTGATCTTCGGCGCGGCAAGCGAGGCGTTCTCGCAGAAGAACATCAACTGCAGCATCGCGGAAAGCATCGCGCGATTCGAGCCGGTTGCGAAAGCCGCGAAGGACGCGGGCATGCGGCTGCGCGGCAGTATTTCGTGCGCGTTCGGCTGTCCGTATCAGGGCGAAGTGAGCATCGAATCCGTGGTCGATGTGGTCAAACGGATAAAAGCGCTCGGCTGCGACGAAATCGATATCGCGGATACGATCGGCATCGGCACGCCCAAGCGCACGCGCGAAGTGATGGCGGCGGCATCGAACGTCTTTCCGCGCGAGCGTCTTTCCGGCCATTTCCACGATACCTACGGGCAAGCCATCGGCAATATTTATGCGGCGCTGCTCGAAGGCATCGAGATATTTCATACGTCGGTCGCGGGGCTGGGCGGCTGTCCGTACGCGAAAGGCGCGACGAGCAATGTTGCGACCGAAGATGTCGTGTATCTGCTGAACGGACTCGGCATCGAAACGGGCGTGGATCTGGATCAGCTCGTCGAGATCGGCGATTTCATCTCGCGCGCCATCGGCAAGCCGAACGCATCGCGTGCCGGAAAGGCATTGTTGGCCAAACGGCAGAGTGGCGCGGCGGCGTGCGTTTGAGGCAAGCTGCACAATCCAACTTCAGAAGCGAACGCAATGACAGAAGCAACGAACATCGACCAATTGCCTAACTCCGCGCGCCGCGTCGCGCTGTTGCTGAAGGAGCGCGGCCATCCGCATGCCGTGGTCATGCTGCCGGAAACCGGCAAAACGTCCGCCGAAGCCGCAGCGGGGCTTGGCTGCTCGATCGCGCAGATCGTCAAATCCATTCTGTTTCGCCGCAGGGACGACGACGCGCCCATGCTCGTGATCGCGAGCGGCGCGAATCGCGTGGACGAGGCGAAGGTCGAGGCGCGCGTCGTGACCATCGGTGAAACGTTCGAGGCGACGCTCGATCTGCCGCCCGAGTCCATTCGAGATTTCGCAACGCTCGTCACGATACGAACCCGCTGCATCACGACGACGCCTACGCGCGCGCCAGCCGCTTCGGCACGCTGATCGCGTCGGGCACGCAGCCGACCGCCCATCTCATGGCGATGCTCGCCGCCCACTTTTCGCGCGATGCGCAGCCGCTCGGCCTCGAATTCGGCATCAGGCTCACGCGCGCGGTGAAGGCGAACGACACCCTGACCATGCGCTGGCGCGTCATCGATGCGAAATGGAAGGCGAGTCTCGGCGGCAATCTCGTCAAGCTCGAAGGCGGCGCGCGCAATCAACTGGGCGAAACGGTGATGAAAGCGACGGCGACCATTGTTGTCATGCATAAAGCGAGGTCCGCGTGAACGTGCTGCCGCCAAGTGTTCGTCATTCGATGACCGTGTTCGAGCGCGGCTGGCTATCATCGAACAATGTGCTGTTTACGAGCAATGACAACGCCACGCTGATCGACACCGGTTACGCATCGCACGCGCCGCAGACGCTCGCGCTGGTTCGGCAGGCGCTCGGTGCGCGCAAGCTGAACGCGATCGTCAACACGCACTTGCATTCGGATCATTGCGGTGGCAACGCGCTGCTTCAGGCCGCTTACGCGTGCGACACGCTGATTCCGTCGAGCGAAACGCGCGCCGCGCGACTGGGACGAAGACGCGCTCGCGTACAAAGCGACCGGTCAGCGCTGCGATCGCTTCGACTTCACCGGCACGATCGCCGACGGCGACGCTCGCGAACGTCGAATGGCGTGTGTTCGACGCGCCGGGCCACGATCCGCATTCGCTCATGTTGTACTGCGAAGAAGCGCGCGTGCTGATCAGCGCGGACGCGTTGTGGGAAAACGGCTTCGGCGTGATCTTTCCGGAACTCGAAGGCGAGAGCGGTTTCGCGCAAGAGCGCGCGGTGTTGGACGTCATCGCCAAACTGCATGTCGATGCCGTGATTCCCGGCCACGGCGCGCCGTTCGCCAATGTCACGCGCGCTGGAAATCGCTTATTCGCGGCTCGATTATCTGCAAGCCGATCCGGCCCGCAATGCGAAGAACGCGCTGAAAGTGCTGATCGTTTTCAAGCTGATGGAAACGCGCGCCATGCGCATAAGCGATCTGCTCGCGATGACCGAATCCGCGTGCCATGCGCGCCACCGCAAATATGCTCGCGCCCGCGCATGAACGTCGCGCGCTGATCGAAAAACTGTTGAGGGAATTGGCGAAAAGCGGCGCGGTGAACGTGGATGGCGAAACCGTGCGCATCCCGTGAAGCACCAAAAGAAAAAACCAAAAAGAAAGCCGCTTGTCATCTACGGCAAGCGGCAGAATTGTCGTGACGTGATCAACGTCACGACCATCCTAACGCGACAGATTTTTGCATGCATCGGTGCTTTCCCTACAGATTTTTAACGGGCAGCTAAACAGTGCATGAATGTTCACGAAGCGTCCGTTTCAAAGAACGCGCGCATTTCCGCAAGGAGCAACTGAGGCGCTTCTTCCGGAATGTAGTGGCCGCACGGCAGCGCGTGTCCGCTCACATCGCGCGCGACTTTGCGCCATTCGTCGAGCGCATCGAAACATCGCTCGATCACGCCTTGTTCGCCCCACAAGACGCGCAACGGACACGCGACTTTTAGCCCGCGCTCGATATCCGCACGATCGTGTTCCAGATCGATGCCCGCCGACGCGCGATAGTCCTCGCACATTGCGAAGACCGCGCCGGGCGACGCGAACGCATCGCGATACGCCAGCAACGCGTGCGGCGCGAACGGCGCGAGTCCGGCGGAACGATTGCCCATACGCGATCGATATACGCGCCCGGATTGCCGCCGATCAGCACTTCCGGCAGCGGCGACGGCTGGATCAGAAAGAACCAGTGGAAGTACGCGGTGGCGAATGCACGATCCGTCGATTCGTACATTGCGAGCGTCGGTGCGATGTCGAGCATCGACGGCATCGGGAAAATCCATCGCCATCCGATGCGCGACGCGCGCACCGCGATCGTGCGAGCACACCAGAAAGCGCTCGAAGCCGAAGTGCCGCATGACGGCGATCTGGTCCGCCGCCATGCGGCACTTCGAATACGGCGTGTGCTGCGCGTCGCTGTCCGGTTTGCCCGACGCGCCGTAATCGCGCAAATCCGTCGCGATGACGGCGAAATGTCACGCGAGTTCATCGGCGCACTTGTGCCAGATTTCATACGTCTGCGGATATCCATGCAAAAGCAAAAGCGGCGGCCCGTCCCCGCCTTTCATTCCGGCAATTTCCGCGCCCGCGCCTGGCACGCGGAACGGCGCATAGTCTCCAAAAGACATGATTTTTTCTTGTTCGTGGGATTGCCAGACATTCTAGACCGCGCGGCATCGGCGCTCACGTGCAGCAGTGCTTCGAAGGCCCAAAACCGAAGACTTCCTCGGGAAATCGCGTGTCGGCACGACGACTGCGCTGCCTATAATCGAACGATCGTTTTATAGACGTTGCGCCCGGCAGTTCTATCGTCCGTGCCGTTTCATGCCGCAAAACGCGCGACGATCCTAAAATCAATCAGGCTGCTCAGCCACTCTTCAGGAGACGCACGTCATGGCCCTTCCCGCCATCCTGCAGCACCTTGCGCTGCCCGTCGTCGGGTCGCCGATGTTCATCGTCAGTTATCCGGAACTCGTGCTCGCGCAATGCAAGGCGGGCATCGTCGGTTCGTTTCCGGCGCTCAATGCGCGCCCCGCCGGTGCGCTCGACGAATGGCTCACGCAGATTCAGGCCGAACTCGCCGCGCACAAGGCCGCGAATCCGGACGCGGTGATCGGGCCGATCGCGGTGAATCAGATCGTGCATCAGTCGAACGCGCGGCTCGAAGAAGACGTGCACGTGTGCGTCGATCACAAGGTGCCGATTTTCATCACGAGTCTGCGCGCGCCGGTCAAGGAGATGATCGCCGTGCATGCGTACGGTGGCATCGTGCTGCATGACGTGATCAATCTGCGGCATGCGCAAAAGGCGCTCGAAGCCGGCGTCGACGGGCCGATCGTGCTGTCCGGCGCGATCGCCAACGGCGGATCGATTCTCGCCGCGCAGGCGATGGGCGCGGACCTCGTATATGGGCACGCGCTTTATCGCGACGAAAGAGGCGCATGCGCTGGACAGCTACAAACAGGCGATCGTCGATTCGAGCGCGGCGGACATTATCTACACGAATCTGTTTACGGGCGTGCACGGGAACTACATTCGCGAGAGCATCGTGAACACGGTCCTCGATCCGGACGCGCTGCCCGTCTCCGACAAAACCGCCATGAATTTCTCCGATGGCACCAGCAAGGCGAAAGCGTGGAAGGACTCTGGGGCGCGGGTCAGGGCGTCGGCCTGATGGAAGACGTGCCGAGCGTGGCGGAACTGGTCGCGCGTCTGAAGCGCGAATACGACGACGCGAAGAGTCGATTGATTTCTCCCGCCGCTTAAACGAAACACCGCGCTCGAAGGCGCGGTGTTTCGTTTTGCATCGCGTAACGCTTAGAACTTCGCGCGGATGCCCACGCCGTACGTGTTGCCCGACGACTGGCTCGTGTACTTGTCGTTCAGGTACGCCGCGTAGACGTTGGTGCGCTTGGACAGCGGATAGTCGTAGCCGACCACCCAGCTCTTGTGCGTCTGATCCAGACCGCCGTTGCTGCGCGAGTACGCGTACGACGCCATCACCGTGCCGGGGCCGACCGGAATCGTCACGCCGCCTTGTCCGGTGTTGACGTGGAACGAGGTCGGCTCGATGTCGTTCTTCGTGTACATGTACTGCGCGAAGAACTTGACGTACTTCATGTCGTACGACGCGCCCAGTTGCGCGACCGACTGGCTCTTGAAGCCGGGAATGGCGAACGCGTTCGAATTGACGAGGTCGCCCGGCGCGTTGTTGTAGTTCACGTTAATACACGCCGGTCGCCACGAACGGGCCGTGGAAGTACAGGAACTGCGCGCTCCACTTCTTCGAGCGGCCGTCGCCGGCGTTGTTGCCGAACGCGTACATCGCGCTGCCCGACAGACCGTTGAAGTCAGGCGTCGTGTACTGAACCGCGTTGTTCCAGCCGGAATCGCCCGTCACGCCCTGGTCCGTCGTGTAGGTCGGGAACGTGCCCTGACCGAGGAACACGTGGTAGACCATCGGCGAGAACACGTACGAATCGACGAACGGGTTGAAGAAAATCGTCGAGACGAAGAGTTGCGTGGTCAAACGGTCGGCGGTGAACGTACCGATTGGGCCTTGAATGCCGACGTACGAATTGCGGGCGAAGAAACGTGTCGCCCTGGAAGCGGCCGTACTGACCGTTTTGCGCGCGTAAGAACGACTCCAGCGTGAAGATCGCCTATAGCCGCCGCCCAGGTCTTCAGCGCCCTTCATGCCCCAGTAGGACGTCGACATGCCGCCGCCCGACACGTTCCACGCGCGATCGCCGCCCGGAAACTTCGTGGCGCCGACCCATTCGTCGACCTGCCCGTACAACGAAACGCTCGACTGCACGTGCGCCGTCCCTGCGGCGAGCACGCCGATCAGCGCGGCGACTGCGGTGGCCTTGACCGTTGCTTTCACCGTTTTCTTCGGCGCACGGTTGACGGTTGGCATCATGAACAACTCTCCTGTCATTTGTCGAAAATTGAAAGCGTGGCGGGCGAGGGACTGTGCGCTCGCCGCGTCAGACCGGGGTAATGGCTTTCTCGGCCTTCTTGGGCTTCGTGGCGAGGCATCGCAGTGGAGCGGCACCATCTTTACGGACCATTTTTCCGGTCAAAAATGTTTTTGGTTATTTGCGGGTATAGCGGTTCGGATACGCGGCGTCGTTCGGCTGAAAGCGCGACGTTGCGCCATTGCTGTTTTGATGCAGCGAACGAGCACGTACACCGAGCACCGGCGCGCTTCTCCGGACATCGAAAGGGAATTGGAAACTGCCTGGGAAGCGGAATCGCGCGCAGGCCGCATTGTCCGTGCGCGGAAAAAAGAGGGGAATGACTATTGAATCGCCAGTGCCAAACTGTGGCGAGATTACGTCAGCGTGACAGGGGAACTGGACGCGCCTTTAATTTTTCGTTAACCGCGTTTCGCTAAACGCTGCGGTTTTTCGGGCGTTAAGTCCGAAGACGAATCAGTTGCGACAGTTCGCGTTAGTGCCGGCGCGGCCATCGTCGGCCGGGCGGACTTGCGTGCGCGGCACACTGCGTTCTTCGTTATAGCGCGTGATGTCCGCGCGAATGGAACCGGCGCCGCGAAACTGCACGGGCTGATCGGCACGCCCGACGGGACGCACTTCCGCGCTTACCGGCGTGAGTCCGTCTTTCGCGACAACCGGCGTGTAGTGCAAAGATTGACGGCCGCTCGCGGAATCGTCGAAAACGGTCGAGGTCAGCCACTCGGTGCGCGGCCCGGCGAGCGCGAGCGATCCCACGACCGCCAGCGCAGCGAGCGCCGTGGAAACGAGAAGCCGGGTAGTCTTGCGTAAGCCAGTGAGCGTCATGTCGAAAACGAACCTGCATCCAGCGGATATTGGCCCCGCGCGCTTGAATTTTTGCTGCGGGCGTCCGGCCTTCATCTGCATCATCTGCACTCTCGGATGAACGCTTTTCTGCGTATTGCGCCCACCCGCCGACCGGTGTATTCGACAATTTATGGGGTAGCGCTCCGGCAGTCGAGCCAAAAAGTGTTAGGCCCGGTCGATGGTTGTAACACCATGTTAAGTCAGAGTTTTTTCGCTTAGGCTGACTGATTTGCGCGCCGAAATGTACGACGAAAATAGTGCTGTTCAGAGCAATTCGAACGTTTCAATTCGACCGGTCGTTCGGCTCGATTAATGCTCGCTGTGCGAGTTTGTGTGCAAGCAACGTCGATAAGCGTTGATGCGCGTTTGGAATCAATCGATCAGTGAAATGAATTTGCCAATTTAATCGCGTACAAGCGAAAATTGTGGTTTTCCTGACTTGACGCTGGCAATCAAAAGCACGACCGCCCGGCAAGCCCGAGTAAGAGATTCTTCGATGGCAAGGCCCAAACTTCTTCCCGATAACTTCACGCTGGCGCTGGTCGGCACCGTCACTGTGGCGAGCTTCCTGCCGTGCCGCGGCAGCGCGGCGGTCGCGTTCAACTGGATCACCAACATAGCGATCGGGCTGCTGTTCTTCCTGCATGGCGCGAAGCTCTCGCGCGAGGCGATCGTCGCGGGCGCGACGCACTGGCGCTTGCATCTCGTCGTGCTGCTCTGTACGTTTGCGCTGTTTCCGCTGCTCGGCGTCGCGCTCAAGCCGCTGCTCACGCCCGCACTCTACACGGGCATCCTCTTTCTTTGCACGCTGCCGTCGACGGTGCAATCGTCCATCGCTTTCACGTCGATGGCAAAGGGCAACGTGCCCGCCGCCGTGTGCAGCGCGACGGCGTCGAGCCTGCTCGGCATTTTCATCACGCCAACGCTCGTCGGGCTCGTCGTCACCAATCACGGCGCGACGGCCAGCTCGCCGTGGCACACCGTCGGCAATATCACGTTGCAATTGCTCGTGCCGTTCATTGCCGGGCAACTGCTGCGGCCGGCCATCGGAAAATGGGTGGACCGGCACAAGCCGGTGCTCAAGTTCGTCGATCAGGGTTCGAGATACTGCTCGTCGTCTATGTGGCCTTCAGCGAAGCCGTGAACGAAGGCATCTGGCATTCGATCTCGCTTTCGACGCTTGCCGGACTCCTAGCGGTGAATATCCTGCTGCTCGCGGTGGCGCTGTGCATTACCGCGTTCGCGGCCAAGCGCCTCGGTTTCAGTCGCGCCGATCAGATCACCATCATCTTTTGCGGATCGAAAAAAAGCCTCGCGTCCGGCATTCCGATGGCCAAGGTGATCTTCGCGTCGCACGCGGTCGGCGCAGTCGTGCTGCCGCTCATGCTCTTTCACCAGATGCTCATAGTGTGCGCCGTGCTCGCGCAGCGCTGGGACGCGCGCAAGACCGTGTCCGAACTGGTGCGCAACAATCAGAACGTCGGCGCGCTCGCGCGCCGCTAACCCCTTCCGCATTTCCCCTCCTTCCGATGAAGGCCGCCTCGCGCGGCCTTTTCGTCATTGGAGCGCGGCTCGCGATGGCCGTCGAGTCGTCCAGATGGCATAGGCAGGCATAGGCAAAAAAGACGCTCGCGTTCGTCGACGCCTTACCCGGCGCGGATTCCTGACGATCGTCCGGCGTTTTTGCTTAAGCCTTTCTGCCGAATGGCGGCTGGGCATGTCCCTTGCCACAATCTTGTTCATGCCCACACACAACCAGGACGAGAGCCCATGTCATGCTGACCAACGCCCAGACCGAAGGCGCGGCGACGGTATCCGCATTGCGCGAATTCCTCGCACGAACGCCGCGACCGTCGTGTATGCGCAGCGATGCCGCCCAGACCGGACGCATGCTGCGCGCGCTGATCGACGCGCAGCTGGATCGTCTGCCCCTGCCCGGCAGCGGCGATACCCACGCGCGCTGGCAAGCGCTCGGCGCGGTCGCGGGCTTCGATCTCTCGCTGGTCAGGCTGTACGAAGGACATACGGACGCTCTCGCGATCCTCGCCGAACTGGACGGCGCGCCGCCTGAACCGGGCACGTCTTGGGGCGTCTGGGCCGCCGAACCGCCGAACGCGCGCCTGCTGGCGACCGGCGACAGCGGCACCGGCGCGCTGCGTCTGCAGGGCACGAAGGCGTGGTGTTCGGGCGCGGCGTCGCTCACGCACGCGCTCGTCACGACATGGAATGAGCGCGATGAATCCGTGCTCGTCGCCGTCGATCTGCGTCAGCCGGGCGTGAAGGTGACCGATTCGGGTTGGAGCGCGGTCGGCATGCGCGCAAGTGCAAGCGTCGACGTGCTTTTCGACGATGTGCCCGCGCGACGCATCGGCGCGCCGCGTGCGTATCTCGAGCGTCCGGGCTTCTGGCAGGGCAGCGCGGGCATCGCGGCGTGCTGGCACGGGGCAGCGGCAAGCATCGCGAATTTCGTCGTGCGCAATGTGCGCGACGCACATCAATCAGAGCGCCCCGCCGATCCGTAGTGTCGCGACGAACACTTCACGCATCTCATAGCGGATCTGCCAGTTTTCATTCGAGCGCGATGAAGCCGCGCTCGCTCAACGCGTGATAGAGGGACCCGAGGAGGAAAGCATTTCATGGCAACTGTGACGACCCGCGAGCCAACCAACCAGGACACACCTTCGAAAGAAGCGTCGTCGGATCGGCTGATCGAAGGCAACGGAACGCCGGAATCCGCCTGGTAGGACTGGCACCGTTTGGGCGCGCAGCCCGAAGCCGAGCCCGCCGAACTGGTGCCCTTCGGCGCGCGCGCCGTCGTCATCGCGCCACACCCGGACGACGAAGTGCTCGGCACGGGCGGATTGCTCGCGCGGCTGTCGGAGATCAGCCGGAGTGTGCTGATCATCGCCGTGACGGATGGCACCGCGAGCCACCCCGAATCGTTCGATTGGCCGCCGGATCGCCTTGCCAGCGTGCGTCCGCAGGAAACGCGCGAGGCGCTGCAACGGCTGCGCATGCGGCAAGTGCAAGTCGTGCGGCTTGGTCTTCAGGACGGCGGCGCGAAGCAGTTCGAGGCGGATTTATCAGGACTTCTTGCGCAATACCTGCAACCGAACGACATCGTTTTCGCCACATGGCGCTACGATGGTCACCCGGACCACGAGGCAGTCGGGCGCGCCGCTCATTCGGCCGCGAGCGACGCGCAGTTGCCCTTCGTGGAAGTGCCGCTCTGGACCTGGCATTGGGCTTCACCGGATGATACGCGCGTGCCCTGGAGCCGCGCTCGCCGCGTCATGCTAGACGATGCCACGCACGCCCGGAAACTGCGCGCCGTGCGGGCCTTCCGCAGCCAGATCGAGCCTGATTCCGCGATGGGCGGCGCACCCGTGCTTCCCGAGCACGTCCTCGCGCGGCTCACGCGGCCATTCAAAGTCATCCTAATATGAGAAGCTAAAAAAATACTAAGCACTACTTCGATAACTTGTACCGAGGCAACGATGATCCCTGGAAGATCAGCCATCGCTGGTACGAGCGGCGCAAACGCGCGCTTCTACTCGGCGCGCTGCCGCATGAACACTACGCGCGCGTTCGAACCCGCGTGCGGCAACGGGGAACTGACGGCGCTGCTCGCGCCGCGCTGCGGCGAACTGATCGCGACGGATATCGCCGAAGACGCCGTTGCGCTGACACGCAAGCGCGTCGCGGAGTTCGGCAATGTGAAGGTCGCGCAGATGTTCTTGCCCGACACGTGGCCGGAAGGTCCGCTCGATCTCATCGTGCTCAGCGAAATCGGTTATTACCTTGACGAACCGCAGTTGTGGCACATCGTCGAGCATGTGTATCAGACGCTTTCGCCGGACGGCGTGGTCGTTGCGTGTCACTGGCGCAAGCCGATCGAGGGTTGGAGTCGAAACGGCGAAAAGGTGCACGCCACCTTGCGTGGACGGTTGAGTCTTCCCTTGCTCGCCCACTATTGGGACGACAACATGATGCTGGACGTCTGGACATGCGACGGCCATTCCGTGCATCAGCGTGAGGAGGAAAATTAAGCGTATTGCTATTTTTACTAAACAAACATTGCGCCTTCAAACGCTTCATATAAAAGGCTTCTAGTGGTTTTCTCTAGACTCCGTCGCGCCGTTTTGCGACATTTTTACTATACTATACAATCGTCGGAAACAAGCGAATCTGCTGAACGGGATAAACACGCTCGGCGGAGACAGACAACACCACGATGGCTACCACCATTCGCGATGTCGCGCGCGCGGCCAGCGTCTCGATCGGGACGGTTTCGCGCGCGCTCAAAAACCAGCCGGGTTTGTCCGAAGCCACGCGGGTTCGCGTGGTCGAAGTGGCGCAGCAGCTCGGCTACGATTCGGCGCAATTGCGCACGCGGATTCGTCGCGTCACGTTCCTGCTGCACCGGCAGCACAACAATTTCGCCGTCAGCCCGTTTTTCTCACATGTGCTGAACGGGTTTCGAGGAAGCGTGCCGCGAACGGCGGCTCGTGCCGTCCGTGCTCACGGCCGGTCCGACGCACGATCTCGCGCAGCAAATGCGGCTGCACGCGCCAGACGCCATCGTGGTTGCGGGTTTCGTCGAGCCGAAATTGCTGGCGCATCTGCATTCGCTGGCGCGGCCGACCGTGCTGATCGACCTGCGCGCGCCCGGGTTTCGCTCGGTGAATATCGACAACGTGAAAGGCGCGTCGCTCGCGATGCAGCATCTCTTCGCATCCAGCAGACGGCGCGTGGCGTTCATCGGCGGGTCGCTGGTGCATTACAGCATCGCGCAACGGGTGTTGGGCTATCGAAAGGCGTATTTCGATGCCGGCCAGCTTTTCGATCCGACGCTCGAAGTCAACACGCAGCCGGGCCTTCCCGCCGATCTCGCCGCCGCCGACGCGATGGAACGCCTGATCGCGGACGCGCGCAATCGAATCCGCTGCCTGACGCCGTTTTCGCCTATAACGATGCAGCGGTCCTCGCCGCGATGCGCGTCTGTCTCGCGCACGGGCTGCGCGTGCCGGAGGACATCGCCTTCGTCAGTTTCGACGATATTCCCGCCGCCGCGCAAAGCACGCCGCAGCTCTCGACGACGGTGACGGTGGACAAGGAAGCGCTCGGGCGGCGCGGCGTCGAATTGTTGCTGTAGGACAGTCCGTCTCCGCCCGACCAGGCCGACACACTGGTGAACGTCAACTTCATTCCTCGCGCGAGTTCCGGCCCGGCCGGACCAAGGACATGAGCACGACATGGACACGACCGAACTCTTAGCCGAAGCGAAACCCCAAACCGGTACGCGGCCGCAACCCGACTTTCGCAGCCGCGATTTTCTGCTGTCACACGTGCGCGATCCGTCCGGCGGCTTCTTCTATTTTTCAAGGACGACGGCACAGTCTACGATCGCACGACGCATCACCTCGTCAGCAGCACGCGCTTTGTCTTTAGATTACGCGATGGCGTACCGGCATTTCGGCGACGCGCGGTATCAGGATGACGCGCGCTATGTGTTCGCCTTCCTGCGCGACGCCCACTGGGACGCGGACCTCGAAGGCTACGACTGGGAAATCGAATGGCGCGATGGCGCCAGGCGCACGCTCGATGGCACACGTCATTGCTACGGCATGGTGTTCGTGCTGCTCGCGTGCGCGCATGCGGCGATGGCGGGCATCGACGAAGCCAAGCCGATGATCGACGAAACCTTCGCGCTGATAGACAAGCGTTTCTGGGATGCCAACGCCGGTTTGTACGCCGACGAAGCCACGGCCGACTGGCAGCTTTCGGACTACCGCAGCCAGAACGCGAACATGCACGCGACCGAAGCGCTGCTCGCCGCGTACGAGGCGACGGGGCACGTCATCTATCTGGATCGCGCGTCGATCATCGCGGGCAATATCACGATGCGTCAGGCGCGGCTCTCAAACGGGCTCGTCTGGGAGCATTTCAGGCCGGACTGGTCGGTGGACTGGCATTACAACGAATCGGACAGTTCGAATATTTTCCGTCCGTGGGGATTTCAGCCGGGACATCAGACCGAATGGGCGAAGCTGCTGCTGATTCTGGAGCGGCATCGCAAGTTGCCGTGGTTGAACGCCCGCGCCATCGAATTGTTCGATGCCGGATTCGGACGCGCGTGGGACAGCCGTCACGGCGGGCTGTATTACGGCTTCGGCCCGGACGACACCATCTGCGATCACGACAAATATTTCTGGGTGTAAGCGGAAAGCTTCGCCGCCGTGCTGCTCGGCGCGCGCACAGGCCGCGAGCGCTTCTGGGATTGCTACGACGAACTCTGGCGCTATAGCTGGAAATATTTCGTCGATCACGAATACGGCGCGTGGTATCGCATTCTCACGTGCGACAACCGGCAAATACGGCGACGAAAAATCGCCCGCCGGCAAGACCGACTATCACACGATGGGCACGTGCTACGAAGTGCTGAACGCGCTTTCTTCGCCCCAAACTTCACGGTGAAAACGATGGCAAGCGAGCAAACCACTTTCCCGCAATTCGTCTCCGCCGGCGATATCCTGACGGACATGATCCGCACGGATGTGTCGAGCTGGCTGTCGCGTCCGGGCGGCGCGGGCTGGAACGTCGCGCGCGCGGTGGCGCAACTCGGCTTGCCGACGGCGTGCGCGGGCTCGCTCGGCACCGACAATTTCTCCGATGATCTGTGGGACGTGAGCGTCGCGTCCGGTCTCGATATGCGCTTCATGCAGCGCGTGGAGCGCCCGCCGCTGCTCGCCATCGTGCACAAGACACAGCCGCCGACTTATTACTTCATGGGCGAGAACGGCGCGGATCTCGCGTTCGAGCCATCCAAACTCCCGCAAGGCTGGATGGAGCGCGTGAAGTGGGCGCATTTCAGCTGCATCAGCCTCGTGCGTCAGCCGCTCGGGAGCACGCTCGCAAAACTCGCCGCGCAACTGCGCGATCATGGCGTGAAGATCAGTTTCGATCCGAACTATCGCAATCTGATGGAACACGGCTACGAGCCCATTTTGCGCAACATGGCGTCGCTGGCCGATCTCATCAAAGTGTCCGATGAAGATTTGCACAAGCTCTTTCCGGGCGTGCCGGAAGCGGACGCGCTCGCGAAAATCCGCGCGATGAATCCGCAAGCCACGGTGCTCGTCACGCGCGGCTCGGACGAAGCGTCGCTCTTCGTCGGCGATGCGGTGTACAAGGGGCGTCCACCGAGCGTCGAAGTGGCGGACACGGTCGGCGCAGGCGATGCGTCCATCGGCGGATTGCTTTACTCGCTGATGGCGCGCCACGGCGAATGGCCCGATCATTTGAAGTTCGCGCTCACGGCGGGCGCGGCGGCGTGCCGTCATTCGGGCGGACATTCGCCGACGCTCGCTGAAGTCGAGGAACTGCTGGGCTGAACGCGGGAACAGGCGTTGCGCTGGCATCGACAAACGAAGCCCGCGCCGGTCACATACACGCAAAATAACTGCGTGCTAGCATGGATTTCGTCCCGACGTTCCCGCGTTCTCGATGAGGCGAATCCATCATGGAAGACACGACGTACACGAAAGGCATCTACACCGCGACGCTCGACGTGCGCGCCAACGATTCCGGCAAATTTCAGGGACTCGTGTCGCTCGCCCGCGATGACGGCGAAGACACCGAGGCGACGATCTACGAAGTGGAAGCCGAATCGGCGAACGAGCAGGAAGCGCTGGAGAAACCGCGCGCACTGGCGCATCGCATCCTTGGGGAAATCGAGTTGTAGAACGTTGCGACCGCGAAGGGAGGGCATCATGCCGGAGCAGGTCTTTCTGTATGGCGTCTACGCGATCCACGTGCGCCCCGTCGAGCTACAGGGCACGCGTTGGGACGCCGAGTACGAAATCCGTCACAACGATAAAGCCGTGCAGCCGTAGACGACCGTCGGCGACGACGACGGACTCGCCGATCAGATCGAAGCGATCGAGCTTGCGCATCAGCGCGGCGTGGCGGATATAGAAGCGGGAGCGGGCATTCCGAAACCGCGCGCCTTTCCCTGATTCTGCACTCTACGGTGCTTTCACCGCGCCCGTTTGCGATTTGAGCGCCAACCGCTCCGCCTCGCGATGATCAATCGCGGCGGCGCGTTCGTATCCTTCGCGCGCAACTGACCGTTCAACATAGTCGAACAGCACGCCTTGCGGCTCGATCACTTTCGCCATGAACGCGATCTGCAGCGTGCTCGCGGTGAGAATGTCCGCCGCCGTGAACTGCTCGCCGAGCAGCCACGGCCCTTCTTCCAGCGCGGGTTCGATCGCGTGTTCGACGCGACTCAGATCGCCCCAGCCGAAACTCACCGTATTGCCGGGCGCGCCGGTCATCCGTTCGGCCATCGCCGGTTCGAGACACGAGCCGGTGAAGAACATTCATTGCAGGAAACGGCCGCGCGCGACGTCATCGAACGGCACGCCGAGTTGTGTGTCGGGAAACCGGTCGGCGAGATACAGCAGCACTGCGTCCGATTCCGCCACGCACACGCCGCGATCTTCCAGCGCGGGCAATTTCGACATCGGATTCACGCGGCAGAATGCGGCATCGTTTTGCGCGCCCGCGCGAATGTTGACGAACTCGAGGTCGTACGGCACGCGCATTTCTTCGAGCATCCACAGCGCGCAGAAGGCGCGCGTTTTCGGCCAGTAATAGAGCTTCATCGGCGTCCTTTCTGATGTCGATTCGAAAGCGTTCAGATTAGTCGCAAGCAAGCCGCGCGCTCGCCCCGGGTTTACGCGAAGACGCGCACGATCGAGAAGATTTCTCTCAGTCATCTCGATATTCGTCCGCGCACTTCTCCATTCACACGGTTTCGGAGCGACTCAGCAAAAAAATTCCGGTTTTGTCGGCAAAGAATGTCGTATTGCCTCACATAACAAGACCGGAGATTCGATGAACGCCCGCGTTCCCTCCCAAGCCATCCTCACGCCCGCCCTTTCCGACTATCAACTCGGCGACAACCTCAGCGCCACGACCGGCCGCATCTTTCTAACCGGCACGCAGGCGCTCGTGCGGCTCGTGCTGATGCAGCGCGAACGCGATCGCGCCGCCGGACTGAACACGGCCAGGTTCATCAGCGGCTATCGCAGATCGCCGCTCGGCATGGTCGATCAGCAATTGTGGAAGGCGAAGACACTGCTCGCTTCGCATGACGTGCGCTTTTTGCCCGCGATCAACGAGGAACTCGGCGGCACCTCCGTGCTCGGCACGCAGCGCGTGGAAAGCGATCCGGAGCGCACCGTCGATGGCGTGTTCGCGATGTGGTACGGCAAAGGTCCGGGCGTCGACCGCGCGGGCGATGCGCTCAAGCACGGCAACGCGTACGGCTCGTCGCCGCACGGCGGCGTGCTAGTCGTCGCGGGCGATGACCACGGCTGCGTGTCATCGTCGATGCCGCATCAAAGCGATCAGACGATGATCTCGTGGCATATGCCCGTGGTGAACCCGTCGAACGTCGCGGACATGCTGGAGTTCGGGTTTTACGGCTGGGTGCTTTCGCGGTTCTAGGGCGCGTGGATCGGCTTCAAGGCAATTTCGGAAACCGTCGAATCCGGTTCGACCGTCGATCTCGACGCGCTGCAAACCGGACTGGAGAGCGCCCAACGAAGCGTTCACGCCGCCGGCGGGCGGGTTGCAGAACCGCCTGGCCCGACTTTGCCGAGCCTGACCATCGAAGCGCGCCTCGACGCGAAGATCGACGCGGTGCGGCACTTCGCGCGGTTCAACAGCATCGACAAGTGGATTGCGCCGAGTCCGCGCACGAATGTCGGCATCGTCACATGCGGGAAGGCGCATCTCGATTTGATGGAAGCGCTGCGGCGGCTCGAACTCACCGTGGACGATTTGAACGCGGCGGGCGTGCGCATCTACAAAGTCGGGCTGTCGTATCCGCTCGAAACCACGCGGCTCGATGCGTTCGTCGATGGTCTCACCGAAGTGCTCGTCATCGAAGAGAAAGGGTCGGTCGTCGAGCAGCAGATCAAGGAGCATTTGTATAACCGGGCGCATGGCACGCAGCCAGTCGTGATCGGCAAGCACGCGCAGGATGGCTCGGCGCTGCTATCCGCGCTCTGCGAGCTGCGGCCGTCGCGCGTGTTGCCGGTGTTCGCGCAGTGGCTTGCGCATCACAAGCCGGCGCTCGACCGGCGCGACAAAGTGGTCGATCTCGTCGCGCCGTACATCCTGTCCAATGTCGCCGATACCGTAAAGCGCACGCCCTACTTCTGCTCGGGCTGTCCGCACAACACCTCGACGAAGGTGCCGGAAGGATCGGTCGCGCAGGCAGGCATCGGCTGTCACTTCATGGCGTCGTGGATGGAGCGCAACACGACAGGCCTCATTCAGATGGGCGGCGAAGGCGTGGACTGGGCATCACACTCCATGTTCACGAAAACGCCGCACGTCTTCCAAAATCTCGGCGACGGCACGTACTTTCACTCCGGCATTCTCGTCTGTCAGGCGGTCGCGGCGAAGGCGAACATCACGTACAAGATTCTTTATAACGATGCCGTCGCGATGACCGGCGGCCAGCCCGTCGATGGCAGCATTTCCGTGCCGCAGATCGCGCGGCAAGTGGAAGCGGAAGGCATTGCGCTGCTCGTCGTCGTGAGCGATGAGCCGGAAAAATACGACGGCCACGAAGATCAGTTTCCGCGCGGCACGACGTTTCATTATCGCGATGAACTGGATGTCGTGCAGCGCCGTCTGCGCGATACGCCCGGCATCACGGTGCTGATCTACGATCAGACGTGCGCGGCGGAAAAGCGGCGGCGTCGGAAGAAGAAGGCGTTTCCTGATCCCGATAAGCGACTTTTTATTAACGAAGCCGTGTGCGAAGGATGTGGCGATTGCGGCGTGCAGTCGAACTGTCTGTCGGTCGAGCCGGTGGAGACGGAACTGGGCAGGAAACGTCGCATCGATCAGTCGTCGTGCAACAAGGATTATTCGTGCGTGAACGGCTTTTGTCCGAGCTTCGTCACGCTCGAAGGCGCGAAGCTGAAAAAGGCCGAAGGTCACGCGTTCGATGCCACCTAGCTTGCGCGCCGCGTCGATGCGCTGATGGTGCCGCGCACGCATCTCGATGCCGCGCCGTACGACATTCTGGTGACGGGCATCGGCAGCACGGGCGTGGTGACCGTGGGCGCGTTGATCAGCATGGCGCGCATCTGGAGGGCAAGAGCGCGTCGGTGCTCGATTTCATGGGCTTCGCGCAGAAAGGCGGCTCGGTGCTGTCGTTCGTGCGCTTCGCGGCGACGGATGCGCTGCTGAATCAGGTGCGCATCGATACGCAGCAGGCCGATTTGCTGCTCGCGTGCGACATGGTCGTCGGCGCGAGTCCGGAGGCGTTGCAGACGGTGCGGCGTGACCGCACGAAGATCGTCGTCAACACGCACGCCATTCCGAACGCGAGTTTCGTGCAGAACCCGGACGCCGATCTTCACGCCGATGCGTTGCTCGACAAGATGCATCACGCGGCGGGCGTCGATGCGCATTTTTCCTGCGACGCGCAGGCTATTGCGACGCGTTTTCTCGGCGATACGATCGGCGCGAATATTTTGATGCTCGGGTTCGCGTGGCAGCTTGGGCTGGTGCCGGTGTCGCATGCGGCGTTGATGCGGGCGCAGGTGTTGACCAAGCGCATCGCCATGAACGATATGCCGCTTGGCGAGCTGATCCGCGATCGTGAGGCGCGGTTGCTGGCGTATGGCGGGCGGCGGTATGTGGAGCGGTATCGTGCGCTGTTACAGAAGGCTGCCGCTTCCGGCGATGAGGCATTCAGCGGGCGGTTGCGATCACGTTCTACAAGCTGCTCGCGGTGAAGGACGAGTACGAGGTTGCGCTTCTTTATGCCGATCCGGCGTTTCGTGCTTCAATGGCTGCGCAGTTCGAAGGCGCTGCGGGCACGGATTATTCCGTCAAGTTCAATCTCGCACCTCCGGTTTTGTCTTCTGGCGATAAGCCACGCAAACGGGTTTTCGGCCAATGGCTTTGGCCTGTGCTGAGCGGTCTTGCGCGTTTTCGATCGCTGCGTGGCGGGTTTTTTGATGTGTTCGGTAGAACGCTCGAGCGTCGGATGGAGCGGCAGCTGGCACATGATTACGAGATCACGATCTCTCGTGCGTTTGCACTTGGTTCATCTGCCGATCTGGATGATGTTCGCGCGCTGGCGGCGTTGTTTGAACGCGTGCGCGGGTATGGGCATGTGAAGTTGGCTCAGCTTGCTGCCGTCAAGCGGGCGGAGCACACTATCGTTGCGCGGATGGGGATCGAGGGCTTTACTTCTGATGCCGTGCAGGAGGCGATTGATGCTGCGCGCATCGGGGCGGGGGGTTCTTTGAAAGGGATTCCGGTTGTGGTCGTGCGGGAGTGATTTTCTTTTTGGACTTTTTGCTTGCAGCGGGCTTTTTGTTTTCGGCACGAAACGAACCGTGCCGAAAACAAAAAGCCCGCTGCAAGCAAAAAAACCCCCTACCCCGTCCAGTCCACATCCCCACAAAGCACACACCGCTTCCCCCCAACCCGAGTTTCAACAGAAAGCGTCACGCAAGGCATCGCCTCATTAATAGAAAGATAAGGCCCCGTAACCTGCACCCGTTCCGAGTCCGCCAGTGCAGCACGAAAATAAGGCCGGCGCAGCCAATTGTAGCCCCCTGTGCATCAACGAGCAGCAAAAACCGAGCCTCATGCGCCGCACGATCCGCCCACAAGACCACATTGCGCCCAGCCTGCCGCCCATTGGCATCGAGCAAAAAACAGCGCGCCGCATTATCGAGCGCAAGAAAATTCCAGCACACTTCCTCGAGCGGCTCACCGGCGGTAAGCCGTTCCGCCGCCCGCTCAAAAGCCCGCACGTACGGCTGCAAACGCATCGCGGCACGGTGCTCGCGCATCTCCGTCTGAGTCCGATACCGCTCCGTCAACTCGCCAATCACCGTCTGCGCATGCGCGCCATCCGCCAAACCCGGATGCGAACGCGCAAAGAAAAACCCCTGCACGAAGTCCGCCCCGCTCGCGAGCGCAAGTTGCGCTTCATGCTCCGTCTCCACACCTTCGATCAACACGAGCTTGCCCGCCTCATGCAGCAGCGACACGATGCCCGACAGCACCGCCTCCATGTTCTGCCGCTGCTTGAGCGTGCGCGGCGACAGCGGCCCGTGCACGTTCTGCCCCGTGTGCGACAACATCACGCGATCCAGCTTGACGATGTCCGGATCCAGTTGCCAGATCCGCTCGATATTCGTATGCCCCGCGCCGAAATCGTCCAGCGCGATCAGAAAGCCCTGCTCGCGAAACTGCTGCACCGCAAGCGCAAGCCGCTCGATATCCTCCGCGCTCTGCTCCAGCACTTCCAGCACGACCCGCCGCGGCTCGATATGCAAGCGCTTCAGATTCGCCATCAGCGCCGCCGCGTGATACGGCTCGGTCAGCGCGCCCGGATGCACGTTGAGAAAGAGCCACTCGGTCTGCGCGCCGAGCATCTTGAAGTTCTCGAGATGCAGCGCCTGCGCGAGCCGATCGATCTGCAACACCTCGCCGACGCGCGACGCCTGCCCGAACACATCCACCGGCGACACCGGCCGGTCGAGCGAATCATGCGCGCGCAACAAACCCTCGTAGCCGACCGCGCGCATATGCGACTGAAGACCGCCTGAAACGCACTCGACAACGTGAGATCGCCATGCTCGACGGAATATCGATCGAAACCCGACGTCACGCCCAATTCGAACGCCCGCTGCGACAGCGTCGTCTTTTCCGGATTCGCGATCAACATATCGGTTCCCTCACTGCCGTACTCATAGAACAGCCCTCATAGATCTCTGATCCGACGATTAAAGCAAGCTCCATGCGCACGAGCTTTACCGATGCTTACGCTCGAAACCACACCGTAACCATGCAGTTTCGCGTCCGCGCACACCGTCGCTGTGCGAAACATCGAAAATGAACGTGCCACGACGACGGGCTACACTTCGGGACACATCGAACAGACGCCGCGCGAGCGACCGGAAAACGCGCGGCGTGCAGTCGCGTACACAATGGAAATCGTCTTTACCGTCCTCATTCTGCTTCTCACCGTCGCGAGCTGTACATGCGCAGCGCCGCGCCATTCTCATGC
Organism: Candidatus Burkholderia humilis; assembly: GCA_001184405.1. GTDB lineage: Bacteria > Pseudomonadota > Gammaproteobacteria > Burkholderiales > Burkholderiaceae > Caballeronia > Caballeronia humilis. The sequence goes on along the minus strand of LFMX01000020.1, from coordinate 29,394 downwards.
TCGCGCTCGGGCTCGTGTTCATCACGGTCGGCGTGCTCGGCTATTTCCTGCACGTCCTGGTTCCGTCAATGCCGCTGCCCGTCGCGTCCGGGCCGACGAGCGTGACATCGTTCGACTCGGGCTGACCGTTCGCGCCGAGTCCCGTCGTCGGCGCGTTGGCCGTCGAGTACTGCACGGGCGCGTTGTTCTGCAACACGGCGATGGCGTTATCGACATTCGTCACCGGCCGGCCGTACACGGTGTAATTCGGCGATGTCATCGCGCCCGTCGACGGATCGAACGTCAGCGCCGCCGCCGAACGCGCTCGCCACGTTGCCGCCGAGCGTGTTCACCTTGACGTCTTCGGCCGCGAGCGCGAGGTTGGTCGCGTTCAGTTGCGAGCCGTTGACGGCGTCGGTGCTGGTTGCATCGACACGGCTCGCCGCGACGTTCGTGATAGTGCGTTCCGCGCCCACGTCGCCGACGCTCATCGTGCTCGTCGACGCGACGCCGTTAATCGTTGCCGACGACGTACCGACCGCCGCCGCGGTCGCGCTGCCGGAACCGAGCGCGACATCGCCCGCGTTGAGCGCTTGCGCGTGGGCGCCGAAAGCGACCGCCGATTGCGCGGAAGCCACGGCGCCCTGGCCGAACGCGGACGCATTATCGGCCGATGTGACGGTCTGCGCGCCGAACGCCATCGCGTATTTGCCGGATGCAGCCGCACCCGATTTCGAGTCCCCGCCGAATGCGAATGCGCCGTATCCGGAAGCATGCGACGACGCGCCGATCGACACCGCGTAGTCGCCGGTCGCGGACGTGCCGTTCTGGAACACATTGCCGCCGATCGCGACAGAGTTGCTGCCGCTCGCGCGGGCCTGATCGCCGATGGCCACTTGCGAACCGGCGCCGCTCGCGTTGGCATACGGGCCGATCGCGACCGGCGAAGAACCGCTCGCCGATGTGGAGTTGGCGTGCGAATTCACGCCTATCGCGACACCGAGATTGATCGAGGCGCCCGCAGGGGTGATGGCGGTCGCTCCGTTGTCTATGGTGATGGTCTGCTGCGCATGGCTCGCCTGCGCGAAGGCGAGTCCGGCCAGCGCCAAAAACACCGCCATGACCCGCAAAGACGTGCGTCCACCGCCACGAGCGGAAGAATTCGTTTTCACATTGACCTCTAGCTTGTTTGCTATGCGTTGTCGTCACTTCCGGCACACGGCGTCGGCAGATGAAAGCCGTGCATGCGCGACATCGGTCCCTTTTTCAGTCTATTGATTAGTAAACCGAATCAATTCGATGTCGAACCGAAACGCAGCCCGCAAATAGGACGATGCCGATAACCACTCTAGCGAGCGGTCTGACGCTGCCCCACTAGAGAACTCTGAATGACGTGGCGGGGAATGATTCGAAAGCGCGCGAATGAGCGGCGATCGTTGAAGATCGCTGCATCGACGGGAGATCGGGGAAAGACGCGTTGCCGCCGGGCAGCAAGGTCGAGAGAAGGCAGACAGACGAAGTCACGCGCACCCGGCGGCGCACGTGACGTGCAACATCACATCACGCCGGCGCCATGGCGGTGCAACAGCGCATACAGAATGATCGCGCCGAACGTCGCGGTTCCGATTCCGCCGAGCGCGAAACCGCCGAGCTTCAGCGTGAAATCGCCCGTGCCGAGCACGAGCGTGACCGCCGCGACGATCAGATTGCGGTTGTCCGAAAAGTCCACTTTATTGACGACCCAAATCCGCGCGCCCGTCACGGCGATCAGACCGAACACGACGATCGACACGCCGCCGAGCACCGGACCCGGAATCGTCTGGATCAGCGCGCCGAACTTCGGCGAGAAGCCGAGCACGATCGCGAAGAGCGCGGCGATCACGAAGACGAGTGTCGAGTAAATCTTGGTGACGGCCATCACACCGATGTTTTCCGCGTACGTCGTCACGCCCGTGCCGTCCGCGAAACCCGAAACGACCGTCGCGATGCCATCGCCGATGAATGCGCGGCCGATATACGGATCGAGGCTCTTGCCCGTCATCGCGCCGACCGCTTTGATATGGCCGAGATTTTCCGCGACGAGAGGATGATCGCGACCGGCGCGATCAGCGTCATGGCCGGCACTTCGAACACCGGCGCGGTGAAGTGCGGCATGCCGAACCACGCGGCGTTCGCGACGATCGAAAAGTCGATCGGCTTGCCCATGCTCATGCCATTGGTCAGCATGGCGTAGATGAGGTACGCGATCGCGAGGCCGATCAGAATGAGCAGACGCTGCGCCATGCAGCGCGCGAACACGGCGACCGCGCCGACGCACAGCACAGTGACGAGCGCCATCCACGATTCGAAGCTGCTGCCCATCACGCCTTTCACGGCTATCGGCGCGAGATTCAGCCCGATCACGCAGACGATCGCGCCGGTGACGGCGGGCGGCATCAGCGCTTCGATCCATTTCGTGCCGACCGCCGCGACGATCACGCCGATGATCAGATAAGCGACGCCGCACGCGATGATCCCGCCCAGCGTCACCAGAATGTTCATGTTCGGCCCGTGTCCGCCGTAACCCGTCACCGCGATGACCAGCCCGATGAACGCGAAACTCGATCCGAAATAACTCGGCACGCGCCCGCCGACGAGCACAAAAAACAACAGTGTGCCGATGCCCGACATGAAGATGCACAGATTGGGATCGAAGCCCATGAGCAGCGCCGCGAGCACGGTCGAGCCGAACATCGCGACGACGTGCTGGATGCCCATCGCGATCATCTGCGGCCAGGGCAGACGCTCGCCGGGCCCGACGACGCGGCCCTCCGTGGCATCCGGCTGGACGGGCCAGCGCGAGAAATAAGAATCGGACATGGGCAACACTCCTTCGCGCGATAAGACGCGCCGTTCATGCGACGCGCTCGAATTGAAATAGGTGCGAGTTTACGGAGTGGGCTGCGGGATGGCAAGCGAGTAATATTTACGGTTCGCTTTCCATTTTTGATGTGCGTGCGCGGCGGGAATTCGGAGGCCCGAAAGCGGTTGAATGGCACCCGTTGTGCACTGAATTCGTTACGTTTTTCGCCGACGATGACCCGTCGCGTTGCACGTTTCGAAGCGGCGGACGTTCTTCCGAAAGCCGCCGCCGTTTCACCTTCGCAGCCTCTTATCGATTCAGCTCGAACACCGCGCCCTTCAACTGCTCAGCCTGATCCGCCATCGCGCCCGCTGCTGCTGCGGCCTGCTCGACCAGCGCCGCATTCTGCTGCGTCACCTGATCCATTTGTGCGGCCGCGCGATTCACCTGCTCGATGCCAGTGCTCTGCTCCTGCGATGCCGACGAAATCTGCGCCATGATGTCCGTCACGCGCTGCACGGCCTGCGTGACTTCGAGCATCGTCGCGCCGGCGCGCTCGGCGATCGCCGCGCCGCTATCCACGCGCGCCGTCGACGCTTCGATCAATTCCTTGATCTCTTTCACCGATGTCGCGCTGCGTTGCGCCAACGCCCGCACTTCGTCCGCGATGACTGCGAAACCGCGCCGTTCTTCGCCCGCGCGCGCCGCTTCAACCGCCGCGTTGAGCGCCAGAATGTTCGTCTGGAACGCGATGCCTTCGATCACCGCGATGATGTTCGTCATCCGCTTGCTGCCCGCCGCGAGCTCGCGCATGTTGTCGACCACTTCGCCGACCAGTTCGCTGCCGCGCGCCGACACATCCGATGCGCCGCGCGCAAGCCCGCTGGCTTCATCGGCGTGACCGGCGTTCTGGCCCACCGTCGCGGTCAGTTCCTCCATGCTCGACGCCGTTTCCTCCAGCGACGCCGCTTGCTCTTCCGTGCGCTGCGACAGATCGACGTTGCCCTGTGCGATTTCACGCGACGCGTTCAGGATCGAATCGCTCGAAAGACGAATGCCGCCGACAATCTCCGCGAGCTTCGCGCTCATGTTACCGAGGCTTGCGAGCATGCTGCTGTCATCGCCGGGACGGGTATCGACGCGCGCCGTCAGATCGCCATGCGCGATGCGGTTGGCGATTTGCGCCGCGTAATCGGGCTCGCCGCCGAGCTGCGCCGACAGACGCCGGCCGATCAGCATCGCGAGCAGCCCGCCCGCGACCATCGCGCCGAACACGAGCGAGAACATGACGATGCGCATCGTGCTGTATTCGGCTTGTGCGTCGCTGCGTGCATCGGTGTGGCACGCTTGCGTTTGAAATCGGCGAGACGTTCGAGCGCGCTGCGCGCCGTTTCGCTCGATGCGATCGCACGCGCGATGAGGCCCATCTGGTCCAGATCGACGGGCATCGGCTTCACGCCCATCTGCATCTGCACGATGTCTTCCCAGGCCGCGACGGACTTGGCGGCGCCTTCCAGCAGCGTTTGTCCTTCGGGCGTGATGATGGTGCCGGGAAGCTGATCGAGCGCGTAATGCATGCTGGCCAGCAACGCGGCCATGTCCTGCTTGAGCTTCGCCTTGCCGGCATCGTCGGCGAAGGTGAGATTGGCGGCGGCCAGATCCGTGTTGAGCTTGTGCTTGTTGACTTCCTCGACCCAATACAGGCCGTCCATATGACGCTGGCCGATCTCTTCGATCAGGCCGTTCATCTTGGCGAGCGAAAACACGCCGGTGCCGCCGACGCACGCGGTGAACAAAATCACCACGCCAAACGACAGCAAGAGCTTGCCCGATACGGACAGGCAGTCAAACCATTTCATCGATGTCTCCCGAAACGCGCGAACACCGGTCCGCGCTCAGGAAGGCATTACGGCGCTCGAATTGGATTTCTTGAGCGCGTATAGGCGAGATAACGCGGGACGAATTATCGCGTGCGGGAGAGCGCGTACGTATCATCTTACTATTCGCAATTCTCGTATATTAGGGTGCAATGGTCAGACGTATGCTTTCCCTGTGCGTATCCCCATGTATCCGCACGTAGTCGTTGCAACTCTCCGATTACCGCCCTCGTTCCCCGGCTTGGGCGGTTCTTTTTTTGAGTGATGCTTCTCGCGGTGCCGAGCGCCAAGCCAAGTCAAATCAGGCGCGAGGCGCATTGCACGCCGCCGCGCCATCCCCCTCCCTCACTGCCTCACCGGTTTCTTCGCCAGTTTCCGCTGCAACGTCCGCCGATGCATGTTCAACGCGCGCGCCGTCGCTGAAATATTGCCGTTGTTTTCGGCCAGCGCCCGCTGGATATGCTCCCACTCCAGCCGCGCAACCGATAAAAGCGTCGGGTTCTCGATCGCTTCCTCGGCAGTCTGCTCGCTCGCCTGCTCGTTGAGCGCCGCGAGAATCGACTCCACGTTCGCCGGCTTCGCCAGATAGTTGTCCGCGCCGTCCTTTACCGCCTGCACGGCCGTCGCGATGCTCGCGTAGCCGGTCAGCACGAGAATGCGCGCGTCCGGCTGCAGATCGCGCAGCGGCGCGACCAGACTCAGACCGGAATCGTTGCCGAGATGCAGATCGACCGTGATTGCGCCGAACTCGTTCTGATTCGCGAGCTTGATCGCTTCGTCGGCGTTGTGCGCCTGATGCGTCGTGTAACCGCGCCGCGCCAGTCCGCGCGCGAGGATGCCCGAAAACACCTCGTCATCGTCGATGATCAAGAAATTCATATCGCTCATTGGCTCTTTCTCCCTTCCTTTTTTGCGTTGATCGGCGCGTCTTCAGACCGCGCCGCTTCGTTCAATCTTGTCCGCTTGCGTCCTCGATATCACCGCGTGATTCGGCAAGCGCAGGAGCGCGCACGTGCCGCGCGGCTTGCCATCGACGAGTTCGATCGATCCGCCCAGCCGCGCCGCCGCCGCAAACGCCAGATACAGCCCGACGCCGTGCCCGCCCTGCGTGCTGTCGACCGGCGCCGCGCCCAGCGATGCGCGCAGCGCCTGCGGAATGCCCGAGCCGTGATCGCAGACATCGAAACGCACGATGTTTACGCCATCGACCGTTTCCGTCGATGCCTGCAAGGTCACGAAATCTCGGCTCGCACGCGCGGAGTTGTCGAGCAAGATGGTCAGAATCTGGCCGACGGCGACGGAATCGTCGATGGCCGCGTCCGCCGGCACGTCGCCGATCTGTTCGAACTTCACCTGCGGATGCCGCAAACGCCACTGATCGACGAAACTCGCGAGCCATTCATCGAGCGACTGACGCGTCGCCGGGCCGGTCGCGCGGCTGCGCAGGCGAGCGAGCGCGGTCGTGCAGAGCGCCATTTGCTGCTCGAGCAGCTCGAAATCCGCCGCGTATGGCGCGAGATTCTTGTCGTGCGCGGCGCAATCGCGCAATTCTTCGGAAAGCATCGCGATGGTGGATAGCGGCGTGCCCATTTCGTGCGCAACGGCGCCGCCTGCACGCCGAGCGCGACCGCGCGTTCGTCGCGCATGTGGCGCTGCTGGGCGTCGGCAAGCGCTGCATCGCGCAGACGCAGCGCTCGCGACATCCGCGACACGAACCAGCCGATCAGCCCGACGCTGACCATAAAGTTCACCCACAGGCCGGTGCGGAAATAATCAAAGAGATTGGCCGGATTCTCGATATTGAGCGGCACGTAGTTGTAGCTGAGCAGCGCGTAGCAGGCGACGGCGAAGACGGCGAGACAGCCCATCTCATCGTCCAGGGCAGGACGGCGGCAGCGATCGCCAGCGACGGAATATAGAGCGTGACGAACGGATTGGTCGCGCCGCCGGACAGGAACAACAGCGCGGAGAGCGCGCCGAGATCGACCCACATCTGCCCGAACAGTTCGAGATTCGTCTCCGGCTGGGCGCGCGCAACGCGCAGCCACGTCAGGCCGTTGAACACCATCTCCAGCGCGATGACGAGCAGCATCGCGGGCAGCGGGAGCTTTGCACCATAGAAAATCTGCACGACGGCGATCGTCGACAGCTGACCGATGATCGCCAGCGAGCGCAGCCAGAAAAGATGGCCGAGATTGACGCGTCCGGAATTGGTTATGCGATGCATCGGTTCGAATGAAGGTGAGACGCGAAATCGCGGCTCGTGCGACATTATCTCGCTTGCATGCGGGCGGGAACCGCTGATGACTCGATTTGTCGCACCCCTTTACGATTGCTGTCGATGTCGTGTGATTGCGGCGAGACACGCCGGGCACAGGCAACGCTTGCCCGGTTCCAGCCAGTGTCGACCGGCAAAGCGGCGATGCGACGCGCCGCATCGCTCACAAAGCTGGGGCATTTCGTTCGGAGTGGAGGAAGTGTTCATCATTCTGTCATCGATTCGCGCGTCAGGATCGCATGCTGCAAAGCGTGACGCTGCAAGGTCAAATCGACCTGTTGCGCTGCATCAGTTGTGTACAATTCGGCGTGTTTAAACCCGCCTCGCCTCATTCGCTGCCATGTCCGATCAGCCCGACCTCACGCAAATCGCGCCTACCCTGAAAGCCGAAATTCTGGCCGAGGCACTGCCCTACATCCGTCAGTATCACGGCAAGACGGTCGTGATCAAATACGGCGGCAACGCCATGACCGAAGAGCGTCTGAAGCAAGGCTTCGCGCGCGACGTCATTCTGCTCAAGCTCGTCGGCATCAATCCGGTGATCGTCCACGGCGGCGGTCCACAGATCGATCAGGCGCTGAAGAAGATCGGCAAGCAAGGCACATTCATTCAGGGCATGCGCGTCACCGACGAAGAGACGATGGAAGTCGTCGAATGGGTGCTCGGCGGCGAAGTGCAACAGGATATCGTCACGCTGATCAATCACTTCGGTGGCCACGCGGTCGGTCTGACCGGTAAGGACGGCGGCCTGATTCACGCGCGCAAGCTGATGATGCCGGATCGCGATAATCCGGGACAGTTCATCGATATCGGCCAGGTGGGCGAAGTCGAGGCGATCAATCCGGCGGTCGTGAAGGCGTTGCAGGACGACGCGTTCATTCCGGTGATTTCGCCGATCGGTTTCGGCGAGGACGGTCTGTCGTACAACATCAACGCGGATCTGGTCGCGGGCAAACTGGCGGTCGTGCTGAACGCCGAAAAGCTCGTGATGGTGACCAACATCCCCGGCGTGATGGACAAGGACGGCAACCTGCTGACCGATTTGTCCGCGCGCGAAATCGATGCGCTTTTCGCGGATGGCACCATTTCCGGCGGCATGCTGCCGAAGATTTCCTCCGCGCTCGATGCCGCGAAGAGCGGCGTGCGTTCGGTGCACATCATCGACAGGCGAATCGAACATTCGGTGCTGCTCGAAATTCTGACAGAGCAGCCGTTCGGCACGATGATCCGCTCGCATTAAGTTTCTTCTTTGCTAAAAACGCCCGCCTCGCGCGGGCGTTTTCTCGTCCACATGAATGCGCACCGCACGCTCTGCCGACGCCCCGTGAAAATGCGCGGCCCCGTCTGGCTCTTCGATCTCGACAACACGCTGCATCACGCGTCGCACGCGATTTTTCCGGCGATCAATCAGGAATGACGCAGTACATCATGGATCGGCTGAATGTCGGTCGGGATGAGGCGAACCGGCTGCGCGTCAGTTACACCGTGCGTTATGGCGCGACGCTGCTTGGGCTCGTGAAGCATCACGGCGTCGATCCGGCGGATTTTTTGCGCGTGGTGCACACGTTCGCCGATTTACCGTCGATGGTGCGCACCGAGCGCTGGCTCGAACGTATATTGCGGGCGCTGCCGGGGCGCAAGATCGTGCTCGCCAATGCGCCTTCGATTTATGCGCGGGCGGTGCTGGCTGAGTTGGGGATCGGTGCGTTGTTCGAGCGGGTGATTGCGATCGAAGATATGCGCGATGACGATCGATGGCGCGCCAAACCGGATGCTTCGATGCTTCGGCGCGAAATGCGGCGCGCTCATGTGCGGCTTTCGGATGCGGTGCTTGTTGAAGATACGCGGGGGCATCTGAAGCGCTATCGGCGATTGGGGATTCACACGGTGTGGATCGTGGGGCATTTGCCGCTTTTGAAGACTTCTACTGGGGCTTTTTCTACGCGCAAGGCGGGGGTGGGACGGCCGCATTATGTTGTGACCGCACTGTTCAATCTTTGCGGGCGCTTAGTCTTGCTATGCGGGAGCGTGGGTTTTGAGGTTGTGCTTCTGGTTTCTTGCTTCTTTTTCAGTGGTCACCTACCCGGCGGGGGATCACTTTCTTTGCTGCCACGAAGAAAATGATCAAAGAAAGCGGCTTTTCAACGTTGGTTCTGGGTGGCGGTCCTACGCTTTGACTTCTCAAGCTGCGCTGGGCTTTAGGTTCTTCCTTCTCCTCTTCTTCTTTTCCGTGCAAGGCGCTTCTGTTTTCTTGCCTTTTTGTTCAGTAGCCGCCTCCCCGCCGGGGAGGCGGCTACTGAACAAAAAGGCAAGAAAACAGCAACCACAAAGCACAGCAGAATGCTAACTCTGCATAAGCCTCTTCTGCCGAGCAACGCTCATAATCAACCCTACCGCAACCCCAAGCGTAGTGAGCGCCGTCCCTCCATAACTCATAAACGGCAGTGGCACGCCGACAACGGGCAAAATCCCGCTAACCATTCCGATATTCACAAACGCGTAAGTAAAGAACGCCAACGTGAGCGATCCCGCCAATAATCGCCCAAAAAACGTCGCGCCACTGGCCGCAATAAACAGCCCACGTGCAATCAACGCCATATAAAGAAAGAGCAAGACCAGCCCGCCAGCAAGCCCAAACTCCTCCGAGAACACGGCAAAAATAAAGTCCGTGTGCTTCTCAGGAATAAACTCGAGATGCGCCTGCGTGCCCTTAAGCCAGCCCTTGCCAAAGGTGCCGCCCGATCCAATCGCAATCACCGCCTGAATCGTGTGAAAGCCCTTGCCGAGCGGATCGGACGTCGGATCCAGCAGCATACAAATCCGATGCTTCTGGTAATCGTGCATCATCGGCCAATTCACTTCGGGCTGACAAATCTTGTCCTGAAACGTCGCGACGGCCGCCACCGCAATGACCACTGAAATCAGCACCGGCGCAATCAGCTTGAAACTCAGCCCCGCGAAATAAATCACGAACACGCCCGCTGCGAACACGAGCACCGCCGTGCCCAGATCGGGCTGCTTCGCGATCAGCCCGACCGGCAACATCAGAATGGCAAACCCGACGATGTAATCCCACCAGCGGATATTGCTCTCGCGCTTCTGGTAGTACCACGCAAGCATCAGCGGCATCGCGATCTTCATGATCTCCGATGGCTGAATCACCACGCCGACATCCAGCCAGCGTTTCGCGCCCTTTTTCGTCAGGCCGAACGCCGCCACCGCGAGCAGCAGCGCGACGCCGACGGTGCACATCGGCACGGCGAAGCGCATCAGCGTTTGCGGCGAAATATTGGCCAGCACCCACATCAGCCCGAACGTCAGCATGATGTTGCGCAGCTGGTCTTCCACGCGGCCCGGCATGTCGAGACTCGCGCTGTAAAGCGTGACGATGCCCACGCACAGCAGCAAAAAGACGATCAGCGCGAGCGGCTTGTCGAAGCCCGCGAACATCCGCTTGGCGCGATCCATCCATTCGCGTTTGTCGAATTGCATATGCAGTTGCATGACGTTTCCCTTATTCGTCGATACCGCCGGACGGCGCGTACGTGCGCACGTCGCCATCGTTACCCGCGGTGCCGCGCACCATCGTCGGCGTGGGCGTCGAAGGCTTCTTCTTCGGCGCGGGCACGCGGCCCGGCGTGGACGCAGGCAGCGCGGCGTTCGGCGTCTGCGGCGTCTGCGGCGTCTGCGGCGTCTGCGGCGTCTGCGGCGTCTGCGGCGTCTGCGGCGTGGGCGCTTGAGGCGCTTGCGAAGGCGCTTTCGATGCCGAAGCCGGAACCGGCGGCGCGGACACAGCCTTCGCCACATCCGGATTCGACGCAGCCAGCGGCGAGAACGCCGGCGATTTGTCCGCGACCGATGCCGGCAGCGCCGCCGCGGGCGATTGCGTGCCGCCGATCATCGGCAGGCCGGAATCTTCTGTCGCCGATGCCGCCGCGACTGCCGCCGCTTCCGCGCCCGGCTTGAAGCGGTCGACGAGGTAATAGTCGAGCACCTTGCGCGCGATCGGCCCGGCGCTTTCCGCGCCCCAGCCGCCGTTTTCGACGATCAGCGCCAGCGCGATGGTCGGCTTTTCCGCCGGCGCAAACGCGATGAACAGCGCGTGGTCGCGCAGATGCTCCGCCGTGCCGCCGTGCCCGCGATAGTTCGAGCCCTGCAGCGAATAAACCTGCGCGGTGCCGGTCTTGCCCGCCGCCATATACTGCGCGCCCGCAAACACCTTCGACGCCGTGCCGTTCGTGATCACGCCCTGCATCGCGCGTTTGATGAAATCGACGTCCTGCTGACGCACGGCAATCTTGTTGCTCGGATCGCGCACGACCGCGCGCATGTCCTTAGAAATCGGATTTTCGATATTGCGCACGAGGTGCGGCTTCATCACGACGCCGTCGTTCGCGAGCGTCGCCGTGGCGTGCGCGAGTTGCAGAATCGTGAACGAGTTGTAGCCCTGCCCGATGCCGAGCGAAATCGTCTCGCCCTCATACCAGCGCTGCTGTTCCGGCCGGCGATACGCCTTCTTCTTCCATTCCGTCGACGGCAGAATGCCTCGCGCCTCGCCCGCGATATCGATGCCCGTTATCTGCCCGAAGCCCCACGGTTTCATGAAGCCGGCCATCGCGTTGACGCCGAGATCGTGCGCGAGCATGTAGAAATACGTGTCGTTCGATACGACGATCGCGCGGTTCATATCCACCCAGCCCTGACCCGAACGCACGTCGTTGCGGAACGTGTGGCCGCCGAACGTGTACGAGCCCGGATCCTGAAAGCCCCAGCCCGGCGTGCGCTTGTGCAGCGTGAGCGCGGCGAGCGCCATGAACGGCTTGTAGGTCGAACCCGGCGGATACGTGCCGTGCAGCGGACGATTCAGCAGTGGATGGTCCGGCGAATTGTTGAGCGCGTCCCACGTCTGCTGATCGATGCCATCGACGAAGGAATTCGGATCGAAACTCGGCGCCGACACGAACGCGAGCACGTCGCCGGTGGACGGCTCGATCGCGACGAGCGCGCCGCGCTTGCCCGTGAACGCCTGCTCCGCAACCTGCTGCAACCCGATATCCAGCGACAGTTGCAGATTGTTGCCCGGCGTCGCCTGCGTGCGCAACATCGTGCGCACCGGACGGCCGCCCGCCGTCACTTCGACTTCCTCGAAACCGGTCAGACCGTGCAGCTCGGTTTCGTAACTCTGCTCCACGCCGATCTTGCCGACGTAATCCGTGCCCATGTAGTTGTTGGCGTCCAGACGCGGATTGTAATGCTCGGAATCGGCGTCGTTGGCGTCGCTCGCATCGTCGATGCGCTCCTGATCGCGCTGCGAAATCCGTCCGATATAACCGATCACGTGCGCGGCGGTCGCGCCCAGCGGATATTGCCGGAATAGCCGCGCACGCACTTCCACGCCCGGAAAGCGAAAACGCTGCGCGGTGAACTTGGCGACTTCTTCATCGGTGAGACGCGTGCGAATCGGCAGACTTTCGAAATTCTTCGAGTCTTCGAGCAGCTTTTTGAAGCGGCGACGATCGCGCGAATCAATCGGAATGACTTGAGCGAGCGCGTCGATGGTTTCATCGAGCGTGCCATTGATCTTCGATGGCGTGATTTCCAGCGTATAAGCCGAATAATTCTTGGCCAGCACAATGCCGTTGCGGTCCGTGATGATGCCGCGATTCGGCACGATCGGCGCAACGGAAATGCGGTTTTCGTTCGCCTGCAGCGAGTACTTGCTGAAATGCCAGACTTGCAGATACAGAAAGCGCAGCCCGATCAGCCCGAAGCAGACGAACACGAACAGTCCCGCCGCCGCGACGCGCAGGCGGAACTTCGACAACTGTTGCTCGGTGTTCTTTATTTCGGTCATGCAGCTTTCGCGAGCGGTTCGCGATCTTTGGCGATTCAAGTGTAGTCCGCGTGCGCGAAATTACCCGGCGCACGCGGTGACGGCGCTCAGATGGGACGCGTGTCGTCGGGATCGGCGGCGCGGCGTTGCGGCATCAGCAGCAAAAAGCTGGCGATCGGCCACAGCGCGGCTTCGACGAATCCGTTTCCGAGATAACTCCAGCCGGGAAACGCGGCACCCGTCATCAGACGGATGACGAACGGCACGATTTGCGCGCCGATCAGCAACGGCGCGACGGTGAACATTTGCACCGGTATCGACATCCACAGCACGCGGCGGTGAATGGTGATCGCGCCGTAGGACAGCAGCGTGTAGGCGAGCGCGTGCTCGCCGAGCAGATTCGCGTTGTGCACGTCCATCAAGAGCCCGAGCAAAAACGCGATGCCCATGCCGACCTTGCGCGGCTGATGCACGTTCCAGAACAGCAGCACGAGCGCGACGAAATCCGGCACGAGGATCAGGCGTCCCCACGGCATCAGGTTCAGCAAAAACGCAGCGGCGAGACTGAACGTGATGAAGTACGGATTGACCGGTTGCAGAATGTATTGCGGGCGATTCATCGTGCCGCCCCCGATGATGCGGGCTTCGGCATGTGTGCCTTTCTCGGATGCTTGGCGGCGGCGTTCGAGGCGGGCTTCGGTGCGGCGGGCTTTTCGGCCGGCTTTTCAGGTGCCGCCGGCACTGCTGCAGGCGCCGAACCAGCCACCGCGGCCTTCGGTGCAGGCTTCTTCTTGCCCTTGTTTTCCTTCGCTTCCTTGGCGGCCGCGGCCGCTTCGACTTCGACCGGATTCGGCGGCACATTCACGTTGTAGTGCAGCACGAGCAACTGACGCGCGCCGCGCACGGCCGCGACCGGCACGCAGACCACGCGTGCAAAGGCGGTGTCCGCCTGTTTATCGACGCGCAGCACTTTCGCGACCGGCAAGCCTGGCGGATAAACGCCGTCCAGACCGCTCGTCACCAGCATGTCGCCGGCCTGAACGTCGGCGCTGATCGGCACGAAACGCAAATCGAGCGTGTCGCCCTTCGGCGTGCCATAGATGACGCTACGCAGACCCGTGCGCGAGATTTCCACCGACACGGCCTGATCTTTGTCCGTCAGCAGCGTCACTTCCGATTGCAGCGGAAACACGCGCGTCACCTGACCGATCACGCCGTCTTCCGTCACGACCGGCGCGCCGTCCTGAATATTCTGTTGCGCACCCTTGCCGATGACGACTTTCTGCGTGAAAGGATCGCGCGTGTCGTATTGAATTTCGGCGGGCGTTTCGGCGGGCATCGCGCGTGATTGCAGATTCAGCAACGCCCGCAAATGTGCATTTTCGACGGCGAGTTGCGCGGCATCGCCCGCTTTGGCGGACAACTCGAGGTTCTTTTCCTTGAGCTTGCCGTTTTCGCTGCGCAGCGTGGCGCTGGTCACGGCGAGATCGGCGGCGCCCATGAAAATATCGCGCGGCACGAGCGCGGCACGTTGCAACGGATAAAGCCCCACACCGAGAATGCCCCGGACGATTTCCAATGTATTGAAGCGCGCATCCGAAATGAGCAGTGCGATGGCCAGCACCACAAAGAAAATCAGGCGCGCAAGCGCGGAAGGGCCTTGCTTGAAAAGTGGCGGCGGACTGTATTCCATGGTCGGCGCCGAGGGCGTGAACAGATGGATCGATGCTGCAGGCTTTGTCGCGCGAGTGTGTTTCTCGACGCGGAGCCTGCCCTACGCTGTTTCGACAGCGGCCCGGTCGATGCCGGGCCGTGCGCGCGTCGCGTTACGCGTGTGCGATCTGTGTCGCTTCGAAAGCATGCCGCGCCTCACAGAAGAACGCGGCGCTTTCGAGAAGAATCACTCGTACGAGAAGATGCTGCCAAGCTTGTCCATGCGTTCGAGCGCCATGCCCGAACCGCGCACCACGCAAGTCAGCGGATCTTCGGCGACGAGCACCGGCAGACCGGTTTCTTCCGCGAGCAGGCGGTCGAGGTCGCGCAACAGCGCGCCGCCACCCGTCAGCATCATGCCGCGCTCGGCGATATCCGCGCCCAGTTCCGGTGGCGTTTGTTCCAGCGCGATCTTCACCGACGAGACGATCTGGTTCAGCGGGTCCGTCAGCGCTTCGAGAATTTCATTGCTCGAAATGGTGAAGCTACGCGGAATGCCTTCGGACAAGTTACGGCCCTTGACTTCCATTTCCTTGACTTCGGAGCCGGGGAACGCGGAACCGATTTCCTTCTTGATGGCTTCGGCGGTTTGCTCACCGATCAGCATGCCGTAATTGCGGCGGATATAGTTGACGATGGCTTCGTCGAACTTGTCGCCGCCCACGCGCACCGAGCCCTTGTACACGATACCGCCCAGCGAGATGACGCCGACTTCCATCGTGCCGCCGCCGATGTCAACGACCATCGAACCCGTTGCTTCCGACACCGGCAGGCCCGCGCCGATTGCAGCGGCCATCGGCTCTTCGATCAAATACACCTGCGATGCACCCGCGCCGTGCGCCGCTTCCTTGATGGCGCGGCGCTCGACTTGCGTGGAACCGCACGGCACGCAAATGATGATGCGCGGCGACGGCGAGAATATGCGTGATTCGTGTGCAGTCTTGATGAACTGCTTGATCATCTGCTCGGTGACGGTGAAGTCAGCGATCACGCCGTCTTTCATCGGGCGGATGGCCTCGATATTGCCCGGCACTTTACCGAGCATCTGCTTGGCTTCCTTGCCGACGGCCTGAATGGTCTTCTTGCCATTCGGACCGCCTTCCTGACGGATGGAGACAACCGAGGGTTCGTCGAGAACGATGCCTTTGCCGCGCATGTAAATCAGCGTGTTGGCGGTGCCGAGATCGATCGCCAGGTCATTGGAAAAATAGCTGCGCAAAAAGCCGAACATTCAAAATCCTGTTTCGCTGGGTAGCCGTTCCTCGCTGTCTGAAAGCGCCGGGGACGGCAGCGGAAAAAATAACGGATTGCCGGGACGGCGAAAGCCCGCCATGAAGTGCAATTCCGGGAAGAAATCTACCGCAGAATGGAACGTGCCTCGCCAACGTTTCTCACAATTCAATGATTCAGGGAGAATGCCGCTGACAAGCCGTTCCGGAGGTAAGTCGATCGTGTAATGATACCTTATAATTTTGGGGTATCTATAGGAAAAGGATGGCAATTTTTGCCATCCCTGGCCTTAATTCAGAAGGCTCCGCCCGGATCCTAACGCGCTGTCATTTCACGCGTTTTGCGATGGGAGCCGTCCTCGTTTTTTTCCGGTGAATCCATGTCTTTGACCCTGACCGACGTAAAACGCATCGCGCATCTCGCGCGGCTCGAATTGCCCGACCACGAAGCCGAGCCCACGCTCGCGCGCCTGAACGACTTCTTTTGTCTGGTCGAGCAGATGCAAGCCGTCGATACCTCCGGCATCGAGCCGCTCGCGCATCCGATCGACGCAATCGAGGAAGTCGCGCTGCGCCTGCGCAACGACGCTGTCTCTGAGTGCGTCGAGCGCGAAGAGTTCCAGCGATCCGCGCCCGCC
Organism: Candidatus Burkholderia humilis; assembly: GCA_001184405.1. Taxonomy (GTDB): domain Bacteria; phylum Pseudomonadota; class Gammaproteobacteria; order Burkholderiales; family Burkholderiaceae; genus Caballeronia; species Caballeronia humilis. Next base: position 13,005 of record LFMX01000020.1, on the reverse strand, counting down.
GTGCAAGACGGCCTGTATCTCGTGCCCAAAGTTATCGAATAAAGTCGACACCGCGCTCATCAGGGAACTGCAATGCATCAGAAAAGTTTGACCGAACTGCGCGCCGCGCTCGACTCGAAGGAGATCTCCGCAGTCGAACTGGCGCAGTCGTATCTGCAACGCATCGAGGCCGCGAAGGACCTCAACGCGTTCATCGGCGTGGACGCCGCGCTCACGCTCGAACAGGCGAAAGCCGCCGACGCGCTGATCGCGCAGGGCAATGCGGGCGCGCTCACCGGCCTGCCGATCGCGCACAAGGACGTGTTCGTCACGCGCGGTTTCAAATCGACGGCCGGATCGCGCATGCTCGAAAACTACACGAGCCCGTTCGATGCCACCGTCGTCGATCGTCTCGCGCAAGCGGGCATGGTCACGCTCGGCAAGACCAACATGGACGAATTCGCGATGGGTTCGTCCAACGAAAATTCCTATTTTGGCGCGGTGAAAAATCCGTGGGACACGAAGGCGGTGCCGGGCGGCTCGTCGGGCGGTTCGGCGGCAGCCGTCGCCGCGCGTCTCGCGCCTGCCACGACCGGCACGGACACGGGCGGATCGATTCGCCAGCCGGCGTCGTTCACCGGCATCACCGGTATCAAGCCGACGTACGGCCGCGTGTCGCGATACGGAATGATCGCGTTTGCATCGTCGCTGGATCAGGGCGGGCCGATGGCGCAGAATGCGCACGACTGCGCGCTGCTCCTGAACGCCATGTCCGGTTTCGACGAGCGCGATTCCACCAGCCTCGAACGCGAGAACGAAGACTACACGCACTACCTCGGCAGAAACTGGAGCGATGACGCATCGAAGCCGCTGAAAGGCTTGCGCATCGGCATGCCGAAGGAATATTTCGGCGCAGGTCTGGCCGACGACGTGCGCGCCGCCATCGACGCCGCGTTGAAGCAGTACGAAGCGCTCGGCGCGACGCTCGTCGAAGTGTCGTTGCCGAAGACCGAGCTGTCCATTCCGGTGTACTACATCATTGCGCCGGCGGAGGCATCGTCGAATTTGTCGCGGTTTGATGGCGTGCGCTACGGGCATCGCGCGGAAAAGTACGGCGATCTGCTCGATATGTACAAGAAGTCGCGTGCCGAAGGCTTCGGGCCGGAAGTAAAGCGCCGCATTCTGGTCGGCGCGTACGTGCTGTCGCACGGCTATTACGACGCGGACTACCTTCAGGCGCAGAAAATCCGCCGCATTATCGCGCGCGATTTTCAGGAAGCGTTCAAGCAGTGCGATGTCATCATGGGACCGGTCGCGCCGTCCGTCGCGTGGAATCTCGGCGAGAAGACCGATGATCCCGTGCAAATGTATCTCGCCGATATCTACACGCTCTCCACGAGCCTCGCGGGTCTGCCCGGCATGAGCGTGCCGTGTGGATTCGGCGCGGGCGCGAATGCGAATCGGCCGGTCGGTCTGCAGATCGTCGGCAACTATTTCAACGAAGCCCGGATGCTCCAGATCGCCGACGCGTTTCAGCGCGCGACCGACTGGCACCGCAAGGCACCAACGGCTGCGGGAGTGTGAGCATGCAGTGGGAAGTCGTCATCGGTCTGGAAACGCACGCGCAGCTTTCCACCGTCTCCAAGATTTTTTCCGGCGCGGCCACGCAGTTCGGCGCGGCGCCGAATACGCAAGCGTGTCCCGTCGATCTCGCGTTGCCGGGCGTGTTGCCCGTGATGAACCGGGGCGCGGTCGAGCGCGCGATTCGCTTCGGTCTCGCGATCGGCTCGCATATCTCGCCGCGCAGCATTTTCGCGCGCAAGAACTACTTCTATCCTGATTTGCCGAAGGGCTATCAGATCAGCCAGTACGAGATTCCGGTCGTGCAAGGCGGTCAGATCACCATTCAGGTTCCGACCAATGAGAAAGCGGGCAAGGACGCGTACGAGAAGACCATCAATCTGACGCGCGCGCATCTGGAAGAAGACGCCGGCAAGTCGCTGCACGAAGACTTCGCGGGCATGACGGGCATCGATCTGAATCGCGCGGGTACGCCGTTGCTCGAAATCGTCACGGAGCCGGAAATGCGGAGCACGGCCGAAGCTGTGGCGTATGCGAAGGCGCTGTATGGTCTGGTCGTGTGGCTCGGCATTTGTGATGGCAACATGCAGGAAGGCTCGTTCCGTTGCGATGCCAACGTGTCGGTGCGTCCGGTCGGCCAGAAGGAATTCGGCACGCGCGCGGAAATCAAGAATCTGAACTCGTTCCGTTTCCTCGAAGAAGCCATTCAGTACGAAGTGCGCCGTCAGATCGAACTGATAGAAGATGGCGGCACGGTGGTGCAAGAAACGCGTCTGTACGATCCCGACAAGCGCGAAACGCGTTCGATGCGCAGCAAGGAAGACGCGCACGATTACCGCTATTTCCCGGATCCTGATTTAATGCCGCTCGTCATCGATTCGGCGTGGATCGATCGCGTGAAGGGCGAGATGCCCGAGCTGCCGGCGGACATGCAAACGCGTTTCGTCGATAGGTACGGCCTCACGCCGTATGACGCGGGCGTGCTGACATCGTCGAAAGCGATGGCATCGTACTTCGAAGCGCTCGTGCAGAAGGCGGGCGCGGCACAAGCGAAGATCGCCGCAAACTGGATGATGGGCGATGTTTCCGCGCAGTTGAACCGCGAATCGCTGGAGATCAGCGAATCGCCGGTGTCGAGCGCGCAGCTTGCGCTGATCGTGCAACGTATCGCGGACGGCACCATTTCGAACAAGATCGCGAAGGACATCTTCCAGACGATCTGGGACGAGAAGGCGACGGACGATGCAGCGGCGGATCGCATCATCGAAGCGAAGGGTTTGAAGCAGATTTCGGATACCGGCGCGCTCGAAGCGATCATCGACGAAGTGCTGGCCGCCAATCAGAAGTCCGTGGACGAGTTCCGCGCGGGCAAGGAAAAGGCGTTCAACGCGCTGATCGGCCAGGCGATGAAAGCGACCAAGGGCAAGGCGAATCCGCAACAGGTGAACGAACTGTTGAAGAAGAAGTTATCCTGATCGGGTTGTCCCATTAGGGATACGGGCTGCTGCCGGTTTAGCTCGGCAGCAGCCCGTTTTCATTGGCGGAGAAGAAAAACAAGGGCAAAGAAACCCAAACTCGACGATTTCCGCGTGCCTTTCGTCGATACGAACAAGAAGCTCAATCCGTTCGATCTCAGCGCGATCGATCCTTCATCGAAGCCGTTTTCGCTCGGCTCGAAGGACGAAGATCGCGCGCGGCGCGCCGCGATCGGTGCGCAGCTCGACGACTTGCAGGAGAAACTGTACGCGCAGCGCCGTGAGCGCGTGCTGCTTGTTCTGCAAGGCATGGATACGAGCGGCAAGGACGGCACCGTGCGCGCCGTGTTCCACGATGTCGATCCGCTCGGCCTGCGCATCGTGCCGTTTCGCGCGCCGTCCGAACGCGAGGCCGCGCACGATTTCCTGTGGCGCGTGCACGCGCAAGCGCCGATGGCCGGCGAGTTAACCATCATCAATCGCAGTCACTATGAAGACGTGCTCGTGCCGCGCGTGCTCAAGTCGATCGACGACGACGAATGCGAGCGGCGTTACCGGCGCATTCGGGACTTCGAATCGCTGCTGGCGGACAGCGGCACGACCATCGTCAAATGCTTTCTGCATATTTCGAAGGACGAGCAACGCGCGCGCTTGCAGGCGCGCATCGACGATCCGACCAAGCACTGGAAATTCGATGTCTCCGATCTCGAAGCGCGCAAGTTCTGGAGCGGTTACGAAAAGGCGTATAAAAACCTGCTCGGTGCGACATCGACGGACTATGCGCCGTGGTACATCATTCCGGGCAATTTGAAAACGCATCGCAATGTGATGGTCGCCGAACTTTTGCTGCGTACGCTGCAGGGCATGAAGCTCGAATTTCCGCCGGCGAATGAATCACTGAAAGGCGTGAAGGTTGAATAATCAAGATCAAAGGGAAGAATAATGTTTCGCGTGATTACCGCCAATCTGAACGGCATTCGCTCGGCCGCCAAGAAAGGATTTTTCGACTGGTTCGGCGCGCAGAAATCCGATGTCGTGTGCGTTCAGGAAATCAAATGCTCGCAGGACGATCTGACGCCTGAGTTTCTCGCGCCGCACGGTTTTCAGGGCTATTTTCAGCACGCGGTGAAGAAGGGTTATAGCGGCGCGGGTCTTTACACGCGGCATGAACCGGATGACGTGATCATCGGTTTCGGCAGCGCGGAATTCGATCCAGAAGGGCGCTATGTCGAAGCGCGTTTCGGCAAGCTGTCGGTCGTGTCGGTGTATGTGCCGTCGGGTTCCAGCGGCGATGAGCGTCAGCAGGCAAAGTATCGTTTCATGGACGAATTCATGCCGCATCTCGCAGAATTGTCGAAAGAGCGCGAAGTCATTTTGTGCGGCGACGTGAATATCGTGCACAAGGAAATCGATATTAAAAACTGGAAGAGCAATCAGAAGAATTCGGGTTGTTTGCCGGAAGAGCGCGCGTGGCTGACCCAACTTTTCGATGACGTCGGTTATGTCGATGTTTTCCGCACGCTCGATCAACGCGCCGAGCAATATACGTGGTGGAGCAATCGCGGTCAGGCGTATGCGAAGAACGTCGGGTGGCGGATCGATTATCAGATCGCGACTAAGGAAATCGCCGCGACGGCGAAGAAGACATCGATTTTCCGCGATATCAAATTCAGCGATCACGCACCGCTGACGATCGATTACGACTGGAAGATTGCGAAAAAGAAGTAACGATCAGCGGCCGGATTTCTTGAACCGGCCCATTCCTGCGTAATTCGGCAATTGATCGATATTCTTGCCGATTGCCTTCGCATAAAGCGGCATCATGTCCGGCATGCGCTTGAGCAAATCCTGACGCCGGTCGCCCGTACGGATGCATCCAGATAAAGCCGTTGTCCGTGCGGCACGTGCCCGAATCGATCTTGTTCCACAGCGTCACGGCCGCGCGCGGATCGTAGCCCGCGCGTAACGCGATCTCGCTGCCGATGACATCGGCTTTGGTTTCATCGGCGGGTGAGTAGCGCGCATCACGAGCAGTTGATCGCCGATGCCGAGCGATTCCGTTTGCAGGTTCGCGAAACCGAAAAGCTGCGGTATCGCGCCGCCGGTGAGCTGTTCCGCCTGCTGCTTGCCGAGCCGCTCGCGCACGTGCTCACGCAGCGCGTGCGCAATCTCGTGGCCGATCATCATGCCGATTTCGTTATCGTTCAGATGCAGCTTCTCGATCAGCCCGCTATACACGACGATCTTCCCACCCGGCAGACAATACATCCGCATTTCGGGCGATTTCACAACATGCGTTTCCCACTTCCAGCTCTTCGCGCGATCGTTCCATTTAAGCGCGAACGGAATCTCGTGATTCGCGATTTCACGCACGCGTTTGACGAGCGGATTGTCATCGGCGAGCAAGGTCTTTTTACACTCGGCATCGTGGATGATCTGCGCGTATTCATCGACGGATTGCGCTTCGAGCGTCGCGGGCGGAATCAGATTGCGAAACAGCGCCGTAGCCGAAGCGAACCTGATTGTCCGGCGCGGTGTACGGCGGCGGCTCTTTCTGATCTTTTTGTTCTTTCTGGTCTTTCTGTTCGTCCTGTGCCTGCGCGAACTGCGGCACGAGCGATGCCCATGCCAATGCGCAAACCAAGGCGCGAAGCTTGAAAGAAACCGTCATCGTTGAGTTCTCCAGGGCGCGATTTTCGGCAACAGTAACATGCTCGGGATAGACAGCGCGACGCAGATCAGGAAGTACGGAAACCAGCCCGTTTCCGCGACGATGAACCCGCTGCCCGCCGCCGCGAACGTGCGCGGCACGGCGGCGAGGCTCGTGAAGAGCGCGAATTGCGTCGCGGTGTAGCGCGGGTCCGTCGTGCTCGCGATATACGCGGTGAAGGTCGCGAGCGTCAAACCGGTCGCGAAGGTTTTGAAGCCGTAGAGCACGGCGAGCGCAACCGGCGACGGCCCGATCTTCGCGAGCCACGCGAAACCGATCGTCGCGATGATCTGCAAGATGCCGAAGATCCACAGCCCGCGCGCGATGCCGATCTTCACTAGCGCGATGCCGCCCAGCAAGCCGCCCGCGATGCTCGCCCAGAACGCGACCGCCTTCGCAATCACGCCGATCTGCGCGAGTGAAAAGCCGACATCGATAAAAAATTTGGTGGCGAGCGCGGTGGCCATCGTGTCGCCGAGTTTGTACAGAAAGATGAAGCTGAGCACGAGCAGCGCTGCGCGCCAGCCATCGCGCGTGATGAATTCGTGAAACGGCTCGACGATCGCTTCGCGCAGATTCTTCGGCGGCGCGCCGTGAATCTTCGGCTCCTTCACGACGAGCGTCATGATGAGGCCAGGAATCATGAACGCGGCCGTGATGATGAACACCGTCTTCCACGGCAGGAACGTGGCGAGAATCAGCGAGAGCGAGCCGGGCACGAGTCCCGCAACCTTGTACGCGTTCACATGCACCGCGTTGCCGAGACCTTGCTCGGTATCGGCGAGGAGTTCGCGGCGGTAGGCATCGATGACAATGTCCTGACTCGCGCTGAAGAACGCGACGAGCGCGGCGATGGCGGCGATGGCGGCGATGGCGGCGACCATCCACAGATTCTGTTCGGGCGAAAAGAAGCCGAACGATCCGATGGCGAGCATCACTAGCACTTGCGTGACGAACATCCAGCCGCGCCGCCGGCCCGGACTCCAGCCGGGAAAGCGCGGAATGTAGCGATCCATCAGCGGTGACCAAACAAACTTCCACGTGTACGGCAGGCCGATCAGCGCGAACAGGCCGATTTCCTTCACATTGACGTGCGCGGTCGTGAGCCACGCTTATAGAGCGTGAACAGCGGCAATCCCGACGTGAAGCCGAGAAACACACAAATGAGGATGCGCGAGTTGAGAAACGCGCGCCATCCGGGATGATCTTCGTGAGCGTTTAAAGCAGGCGCCTCGTGTAGCGTATCGGGCATGGCGTGTAGCGGAGGTTTGTCGATGCGTGACGATGATGCCGGCATCAATTACCGGCGCTTCACGCGATAGACCGCAAGACTACCGCGCCAGTTCTCGCCCCAACGGATGGTCTGCCCGCCGTGCAGCACCGCGCGATCCAGTATTTCGATGCCCACTTCCGGCGCGAGCGCCTCGAAATCGCGGATGGTCAGCACGCGCACGTTCGGCGTGTTATGCCATTGATACGGCAGCGATTTCGACACCGGCATGCGTCCCTGAATGACCAACAGCCGATGCTGCCAATACCCGAAGTTCGGAAACGACACGATGCATTCGCGCCCGACGCGCACCGTTTCGCGCAGGATCGCGGCGGTCTGATGAATGGTCTGCAGCGTCTGCGAGAGAATCGCAAAATCGAAACTATCGTCTTCAAACAGACGCAGACCGTCTTCGAGATTCTGCTGAATCACGTTGACGCCTTTTTGCGCGCACGCGAGCACGCCTGCATCGTTGATTTCGATGCCGTAGCCTTGCACTTCGAGTTCCTCGCCGAGCAGCGAGAGGAGCGAGCCGTCGCCGCAGCCGAGATCGAGCACGGTCGAGCGCGGTTCGACCCAGCGCGCGATCGCACGAAAATCCGAGTGCATCGAAAGCGAATTAAGCGTGTTCTGGTTCATGCGCCGATCTCCGTGGCGATGCGTTCGTAGTAGGCGCGCATCAGGTTGTGATAGCGCGCGTCGTCGAGCAGGAAGGCGTCGTGGCCGTGCGGCGCATCGATTTCGGCGTAGCTGACGGTGCGTTTGTTGTCGAGCAGCGCCTTGACGATTTCTCGCGAGCGCGCGGGCGCGAATCGCCAGTCTGTCGAAAAACTCGCGATCAGATACTTCGCGGTCGTTTTGGCGAGCGCTCGCGTGAGATCGCCGTCGAAGGCTTTCGCGGGATCGAAATAATCGAGTGCGCGCGTGATGAGCAGATACGTGTTGGCATCGAAATATTCGGCGAACTTGTCCGCCTGATAGCGCAGATACGACTCCACTTCGAATTCCACGTCGAAGTTGAAGTTGTAGGCGTCGAGCGCACCTTCCGCACGGCGCAGCGCGCGGCCGAACTTCACAGCCATGTCGTCATCCGACAGATACGTGATGTGGCCGATCATGCGCGCCACGCGCAAACCGCGGCGCGGCTTCACGTTGTGCGCGTAGTAATCGCCGCCGTGGAAATCGGGATCGGAGAGGATCGCGGAGCGCGCCGTTTCGTTGAACGCGATGTTCTGCGCGGAAAGCTTCGGCGTCGAAGCCACGACGATGCAATGCCCGAGCCGTTCCGGATACATCATGCTCCACGCGAGCGCCTGCATGCCGCCGAGGCTGCCGCCCATCACCGCTGCTAATCGTTCGATGCCGAAGCGGTCCGCCACGCGCGCCTGCGCATGCACCCAGTCTTCGACGGTGACGACGGGAAAGCTCGCGCCGTAAGGTTTGTCGCTGGCGCTGTCGATGCTCATCGGACCGGTCGAGCCGAAGCACGAACCGAGGTTGTTCACGCCGATGACGAAGAAGCGGTTGGTGTCGAGCGGCTTTCCCGGTCCGACCATGTTGTCCCACCAGCCGACGTTTTTCGGTTCATCGGCGTAGACGCCCGCGACGTGGTGCGATGCGTTCAGCGCGTGACACACGAGCACGGCATTCGAGCGTGCGGCGTTCAGTTCGCCATAGGTTTCAACGACGAGTTCGTAATCGCCGAGTGTCGAGCCGTTCTGCATGCGCAGCGGCTCGGTGAAGCGCAAGGTTTGGGGCGTGACGATATCGATCGATTCCATTCATTTCCGCCTTTTGCTTTTTACCTGGCGGCTAGATGGGGTGTCGGCCTTTTGATGTACGCACTGCGCGTGCGTCGTGCGTGGCTGACGACCTCTTTAGCCGCATTTGTAGTAAACCTTCTTTTTCTTCGAAGGTTCGTGCGCCCGCAATCGAGTCAGCAAATCGGCGCACTTCTGGGGGTTTTTGTTCGGCGAACAGTATAGCGGATATTTTTTTGTTGCTCTTTTTTGTTGGCTGCGCTGTGGGCGGAAGCGCTTTGCACGAAAACGAAGAGAAAACACCTAAAGCCCAAGCGCAGTTTAAGAAAAAACAAAAAACCTCACTGCGCCTGAGAAGGCCGCTGCTTCTCAAGCTCCTGACTGAGCTGCAAGTACTTAAGCTTGGCCGCCGGATCCCCCTGCGCGGCGGCAGTCGCATAATAAGCCCGTGCGACATTGAGATTGCGCTCCCACCCCATCCCCGCCACGTTCATAAAACGAACCCGCAACGTATTGCGCCGTCATATCCCTGCCCTGCGCAGCCTTCTTTGTACCAAGCAAACGCCTGCGCATTATCCCGCGCAATTCCCCGCCCATCCAGAAACTGATTCGCAAGCGCGAGCTCCGCCTGCACATGCCCCTGATTCGCCGCGCGCAAAAACCAGCGATGCGCCTCCGCCGGATCCTTATCGACGAACCGGCCATCGTCGTACATCTTGGCGTAAACGTACTGCGCGTGCGCCATATTCGCGTCCGCCGCGCGACGCAGCCACTTTTTGCCCTCGGGCACATCGTCGGGGCCGCCTTCGCCGTTGAGCAGCATCATCGCGTAATTGAATTCAGCGAGTCGGCTGCCCTTCTTCGCCGCGCGACTGAACGCCGATCGCGCCGATACTAAATTTCCCGCGTTGTAATCAGCGACAGCGTTTTGCGTGGCGAGATCCATCGGCTGCGTCTTGCCCTGCGCGTGAACCGCGCCGCCAGACGCCACGGCAAACGCAACGAAAGCAGCCACGGCGATGCGTTTCATGATCTCGCCTCCTGCAACGCCTGACGCGTCGCCTTCAAAAGCCAAATGACATCCGCGGCGATCGACACCATATTGATGCCCTCCTGCGCATACTGGCGCGCGCTCACGGCATCCATCGCGAAAATGCCGCTCCGCGATGCCCGCGCGCCTGGCCGCCGCGACGATCTTCTCGATCGCCGCCTGCATCTCCGGATGCTTGCCATCGCCGAGATGGCCGAGGCTCGCCGCCAAATCCGCCGGTCCGATGAAAAGACAATCGATGCCCGGCGTCGCCGCAATCTCATCGACACATTCGAGCGCCGCCGCCGACTCGATCTGCACGATATTCGCGATCTGCGCATTCGCCGTCGTCGCGTAATCGCGGCGTACGCCGCCGCGCGTACCACGCCCGCGACGCCGCGCAGACCGTCGCGCGCGATATCGGTCGGATATTGCGTCATGCGCACGATGCGCCGACTGCACGTTCGGAAACATCAGCGGGCGCGCGCCCGCATCGAGCACGCGCTTGATGAGCCAGCCTTCGGAAAATGGCACGCGCGCACGATCGGCTCGCTCGGCAGATGCGCCGCCGCGATCGCGTGCAATTGCTCGACGACATCGCGGCTATCGTTGGGCGAATGCTCCATGTCGATGCACAGCCAGTCGAAGCCGGCATGCGCCAGCGCTTCGGCGGCGTCCGCGCTGCCAAGCGACAGCCACAGGCCGAACAGCGTGCCCGGTTCCTTGAATCGCTGCTTGAGGGGATTGGTGAAGGCGCTCATCGCACGGCTCCTTTTTTTGGGAGCGCGCGACCGCGAAAAGAGAAAGACGAGAGAGAAGACAGGAAAGACGGCATGCTCGCGCTCCGTTTCTTGTCGCCGGCCGGAAGCGGTCAGCTCATCGCGCAATCATACCGTGACAACGGCGCGGACGTTTGCCGCGCCTTTCAGCGTCAAACGCGGCGTTCGACGTCCGCCCAGCAATTCGGCGTTTCGTACAGCCGCACACGCTTCAATGTGAGATTGACGCCGTAATGCGCGTCATACACATCGGCGAGGATATTGAACGCGACCGCCGCGAGATTCTCCACGGTCGGAATGCGATCGAGCACGACGGTCTTGTGATCCGACAGCGTCTGCAGGAACTCGCGCACCTTCACATCGCCTTCATAGACGATGAACGTGTGATCCCACTTGTTGACGAGATGCTCCATCGCGAGCGCTTTGACATCGGCGAAATCCATCACCATGCCGCGATCCGGCGCGCCTTCCACGTCGACGAGATCGCCTTGCAGCGTGATCTCCAGCACGTAGCGATGCCCGTGCAAATTGCGGCACTGGCTGCGGTGATCGGGAATGCGGTGGCCCGCATCGAATTCGAGTTTTCGGGTAATCGTCTGCACGGCGGCTCGACTTTCTATCAGGGAATGTTCAGGTACTTGTGCGTCTGCATCGACAGGCGCCACTTCGGATGCCGCTTGCACCAATCGATGGCGAGCTTCGTGTTGATGTCGCGCGACGGGCCGTCCATCGGCTGGACGAGGAAATACTCGAAGTCGAGCTTTTCCAGTTCGGCGTGCCGCTCGTCGTCACGAAAGGGCACGACCACTTTCAGTTCGTGCCCTTTCGTGACGACGAGCGGCGCGTCGGCTTTCGGGCTGACGCAAATCCAATCGATATGCTCGTTCACCGGCAACGAACCGTTCGTTTCGATGGCGATTTCAAAGCCCGCGGCGTGCAACGCATCGACGAAAGGCTGATCGATTTGCAGCATCGGCTCGCCGCCCGTGCACACGACGAACTTGTTCGATTCGCCTTGCGGCCACAGCGACGCGATTATCGCGACGAGTTCTTCGGGCGTGCGGTACTTGCCGCCGTTCTCGCCATCGGTGCCGACAAAATCCGTATCGCAAAACTTGCACTGCGCGCCCGCGCGATCTTCCTCGCGCCCCGACCACAAGTTGCAGCCGACGAAGCGGCAAAACACGGCCGGGCGTCCGGCGTTCGCGCCCTCGCCCTGCAACGTGTAGAAAATTTCTTTTACCGCGTACGTCATGACGCAATGTGTATCTAATGAATGTTAAACGGGTGCGACATCGACCTGCTCGCCCACGCGATAGGCCTCGTAACCGCGTTTGCGCAGCTTGCATGCCGGACATTGGTCGCAGCCGAAGCCCCAGTCGTGCAATTCGGTGCGCTCGCCGACATAGCATGTGTGCGTTTCGACGCGCACCAGTTCGACGAGCGCGTCGCCGCCGAGCGTTTCAGCCAGACGCCAGGTGTCGGCTTTATCGAGCCACATCAGCGGCGTTTCGAGCGCATAGCGCGTTTCCATGCCGAGATTGAGCGCGACTTGCAGCGCCTTCATGGTGTCGTCGCGGCAATCCGGATAGCCGGAGAAATCCGTTTCGCACATGCCGCCGACGAGCACCTTCAATCCGCGCCGATACGCCACTGCTGCAGCAATCGTCATGAACAACAGATTGCGGCCCGGGACGAACGTGTTCGGCAAACCGTTCGCCGTCGCCTGAATTTCGATTTCGCGGGTCATGGCCGTGTCGCTGATCGCGCCGAGCACGGACAAATCGATCATGTGATCTTCGCCGAGACGATCCGCCCACTGCGGAAACTCACGCACAAGCGCGGCGCGAAAACCCTCGCGACATTCCAGTTCCACGCGATGCCGCTGCCCGTAATCGAAACCGAGCGTTTCAACCGTCTTGTAACGTTCGAGTGCCCAGGCGAGGCACGTGGCCGAATCCTGGCCACCGGAAAACAACACGAGCGCGCTGTCCTTAGCGTCTATGCGAGTCACCCTGAAAGCTCCGTGATGAGATTGGCGCCCGCAGCAGCGTTCAATGACTTCACGCACAGCAGGCGATGCGGGCAAAAACCCGACGAATCCAGTATAGGCCGGTAGCTTTCAGTCGAATGCGCAAGCCTCTTATGTCTCCGATAGCGCAATGAACGGAGTTTCGACGCGCTCTCATGCAGCGATATCGGCGTGCGGCACGCGGATCCCGCGTCACAAAAAAAGGACTTGCAGGTCTGAGGACAAGGCAAGTCCTTAAATCGACAACAATTTTAGCATGATGCACGGTTGTTCGCCGAGCTCGCGAACGCGGGTGGACAAAGTATCGGCAAAAATTGCATCATGCTATCGAAAAGTTAGAAAAATTTGCTGAATCAACTAAATGTCCTGACTAATGGGCCGTTAAGTTG
>LFMX01000002.1 GCA_001184405.1 Candidatus Burkholderia humilis | reverse complement strand
GCCTCGGATTCCGCACGCAGCGCGCGCTGTTCCTCGACCTGCGCTGCGATTTCTTCCAACTCTTCGCCGATCTGCGTATTGCGCTGCGTGTAGCGCTCGTGCGCCTGCGCGAGCTTGAGCACATCCATCTGCAACGCGTGGACACGCTGCGTGGCGCGCTCGGCGGCGGAACGCGCCTCCGTCAGCGTCTGTGATGCCTGCGTATGCGCGGCATCGGCGCGCACGGCGGCGGCTTTGGCTTCATCGGAAAGCAAGGCTTGCGCGCGAACCTGCTTGCCTAAATTCTCGATTTCCTGCGCACGCGCCAGCATGCCCGACTGCTCGGAATCCGATGCATAAAGCTGCACGCCGACGCGCGTCACGATATGCCCGGCCCTGACGACGAACGCGCGGCCCTCAGGCAACTGATTGCGCGATGCCAGCGCCTGCGCGAGATCGTCGGCAACGAAAGTCGTTGCGAGCCATTCGTTGAGCACGGCGCGCAAACCCGGATCGTCAATCCGCACGAGCGCCAGCAACGCGCGCAGTCCTTGCGGCGCTTCGACCGGCTTGCCCGCGACCGGCGACGAATAAAACGCGAGTTTGGCGGGCGGCGCATCGGTGGCGAAGGCCCTGACCCAATCTAGATTCGATACTTCCAGCGCCGCGAGCCGTTCGCGCAACACGGATTCGAGCGCCGCTTCCCAGCCGGTTTCGACGTGCAGCTTCTTCCACAGACGCGGTAGCGCACCGAGTTCGTGCTTGTCGAGCCACGGCTGAATCTTGCCTTCGGTCTGAACGCTTTCCTGAAGCTGTTTCAGCGCCGCAAGCCGCGCTTCGAGCTGATGGATATGTGCGCTTTCCTTCTGCACGCGCTCTTGCACGGCGCGCCGCTCGGCGTCCAGACGCGGCACGTTTTCCTGCGCATCGGCGAGATGCGCCTGGGCTTCGGACAGAATCTCTTCGTTTTCGGCGAGCTGCATGCGCAGTTCTTCGAGCTGCGTTTCGTCCGGCGCGTCGAGGCTGCTCGCTTCGCTCTTCAAACGCTCCTGACGCTGCTGCAATTGCTGCAACTGCTGATCCGCGTTGCGCTGATGCGCTGCTTCCAGCTTCAGCGCCTGCTCCGCGCGCGCGATACCGGCGCGTTCGTCGTTGAGTTGTGCTTGCGCATCGCGCCAGCGGGCTTCGAGCGCGGGCAGCGCATCGTGCTTCGCGGCGGCGTTTTCCTGTGCGATGGCGGCTTTCTCTTCGCCTTCGGCTAGCGCTTCGGATGCGGTTTCGATATCGTCGTGCGCTTTTTGCGCCTGCACTTGCCATTGCTCGCGCTGCGCGGCGAGCGCGGCGATCTGCGCCTGCACGCGATTGCGCGACTCGACGATGAACTTGATTTCTGCTTCCAGCCGGCTGACTTCGGCGTTCGCTTCGTAGAGCGCGCCTTGCGCGCCTTGCATCGCGTCGCTGGCGCTGTAGTGCGCGACGCGCAGCGTTTCCAGTTGCGCTTCCACTTCACGCAGACGCGCGGTCTGCGCTTCGAGTTCGACCTGCGCTTCATGGATGGCGCGCTGCTGACGCTCGGCTTCGTTGCCCGCTTCGTTCTTGCGCAACAGCCACAGCAGGCGCTGCTTCTCTTCGCCTTCGGCCTGTAATTGCTTGTACTTCGTCGCGACGACCGCCTGCGCTTCCAGCTTCTCGAGATTCGTCGACAATTCGCGCACGATATCCTCGACGCGCATCAGATTCTCGCGCGTATCGTGCAGACGATTTTCCGTCTCGCGCCGGCGTTCCTTGTACTTCGACACGGCCGCCGCTTCTTCGAGGAACACGCGCAGTTCTTCCGGCTTCGCCTCGATGATCCGCGCGATCATGCCCTGCCCGATGATCGCGTACGCGCGCGGGCCCAAGCCTGTGCCGAGGAAAATGTCCTGAATGTCGCGGCGTCGCGCGGGAAGATTGTTGATGTAGTAGCTCGACGTGCCGTCGCGCGTGAGCACGCGCTTCACGGCGATTTCGCCGTACGCGCTCCACTGACCGGCGGCGCGGCCATCGGTGTTATCGAAAATCAGTTCGACAGAGGCCCGGCTGCCCGGTTTGCGCGCAGTCGATCCGTTGAAGATGACGTCCTGCATCGACTCGCCGCGCAACTCGGAGGCGCGCGATTCGCCGAGCACCCAGCGCACGGCGTCGATGATGTTCGATTTGCCACATCCGTTCGGACCGACCACGCCCACGAGCTGGCCGGGAACCTGAAAATGCGTGGGATCGACGAAGGACTTGAAGCCAGCGAGTTTTATCGAGGTCAGACGCACGGCGATATCGCTGTTTGAAGTGAATTACAAAGACAAAGGATAGATAGCAGACAGGCCGCAGCGTGGCCCGTCTTACTTACTCGTCACTTGTATGGTCCATACGAAGCGGCCCCCATCATACCATCGCGCGTCTCGATTTCTTTTTGCCTGCGGACGGGTTTTGCGCAGCGTTCGGCACCGGAACCGCGCGCGGCCGATGCGCCCACGCCGACAAGATGCACGCGCCGCCCGCCCATTCGCGCGCGCCGGGCACTTCGCCGGCGAAGTGCCACGAAGACAACGCCGTCACGACGAGCTCGAACAGCATGATGATCGACGCGCGATTGGCCGGCACGCGCGCCAGGCCGATCTGCACGATCATGTTGTTCACCGCGAGCACGACGCCCAATGCCAGCACGATCAGCGCGACCCTGCCGAGCTGCGCGGACGTCGGCGGCGCGGGCATCGGTTCGAACAGCGACACGAGCGATGCGACGATCGCCGCGCCGCCGAAAATCACCGCGGTGCGTATTTCGGACTTCATTTGCGGCAACTCGCGCGTGATCTTAACGACGAGCACGTTGCTCATGGCGAAGCCCATGCTGCCCATCAGACCGACCCATTCGGCGAGGCTCGCGGGCAGCGGCATGCCGAGAGCGGGCGACCAGAGCATCGTGACCGCGCCCGCGAGCGATAGCAGCAAGAGCGCGGCATCGGCGAGCGTGAGGCGGTCGCGCAGAATGAAATGTGCGAAGACCGCGGTCCACACGGGCGTCAGATAGAAAAGCAAGAGCACGCGCATCACCTGCCCGTGGATCGTGCCCCACACGAAACCGATGCTCGTCACGCCGAGCAGCCAGCTCCACGAAATCGTGCGGATCGAGCGGCATTTGAGCAGCAGCACGAACAGGCACACCGCGCCGCTGGTGGTCGCGCTGGCGCAAACGGTGATCGACAGTAAAAGTACGCCGGAAGGCGAACCGCTCATCATACTCTGTCCGAACCCGTTCTATCAAATCTACGAAGGCGCGGCGCTGCTCGCGGGCGCCGAGCCGTATTTCGTCAATAGCGATCCGTCACGCAATTTCGCGTGCGACTACTCGGCCGTGCCCGAGCACATCTGGGCGCGCACGCAGTTGCTTTACGTGTGCTCGCCGGGCAATCCGACCGGCGCGGTGCTCACGCTCGACAACTGGCGCGAATTGTTCGCGCTCTCGGACAAGCACGGTTTCGTGATTGCATCGGACGAGTGCTACTCCGAGATTTATTTCGATGAAGCCAAGCCGCCGCTCAGCGGACTCGAAGCGGCGCGTCTGCTCGGACGCGGGTTCGATCGGCTCGTCATGCTGTCGAGTCTGTCGAAGCGCTCGAACGTGCCCGGTATGCGCTCGGGCTTCGGCGCGGGCGATGCATCGATCCTGAAAGACTTTCTGCTCTATCGCACGTATCACGGCGCGGCGCTGTCTACGGTGTTCCAGCGCGCGAGCGTGGTCGCGTGGTAGGATGAAATGCACGTGCGCGACAACTGCGCGAAGTACGTGCAAAAGTTCGAACAGGCCCGCCGATGCGCGCCGACGTGCTCGACGTGCGTCTGCCGGACGCCGCGTTCTACCTCTGGGCGAACGTTTCGCGCACCGGCCTGACCGATACCGAGTTCGCTGCACGCCTGTACGCCGACTATAATGTGACGGTTCTGTCGGGCTCTTTTCTCGCTCGCGCGGCGCATGGCACGAATCCCGGCGAGGGCTTCGTGCGCATCGCGCTGGTCGCCGGGACCGAGGAATGTGTCGAAAGCGCTCGCCGCATCGTCGAATTCTGCCGCACGCTCAAGTCCTGAGCGCTTGCCGGCCCCACTACCCATCCTTGATATCCACTATGTCGCAACAACTTCAGAGCATCATCGATACCGCCTGGGAAAACCGCGCCGAGCTGTCGCCCAAGGCCGCGGACGCCGAAGTCCGCGAAGCCGTCGCGCATGCCATCGAGCAACTCGACAAAGGCCAGATGCACGTCGCTGAAAAGCGTGACGGGCAATGGGTCGTGAACCAGTGGCTCAAAAAGGCCGTGCTGCTGTCGTTCCGCCTCGAAGACAATGCGCCGATGCCCGCGGGCGGCTACTCCCAGTTCTACGACAAGGTGCCGTCGAAGTTCGCGAACTACACTGCTGAAGATTTCGCCGCAGGCGGTTTCCGCGTTGTGCCGCCGGCGAGCGCGCGCCGCGGTTCGTTCATCGCGAAGAACGTGGTGCTGATGCCGTCGTACACCAACATCGGCGCTTATGTCGATGAAGGCACGATGGTCGATACCTGGGCCACCGTCGGCTCGTGCGCGCAGATCGGCAAGAACGTGCACTTGTCGGGCGGCGTGGGTATCGGCGGCGTGCTGGAGCCGTTGCAGGCCAATCCGGTCATCATCGAGGACAACTGCTTTATCGGCGCGCGCTCGGAAGTGGTGGAAGGCGTGATCGTCGAAGAAAACTCGGTCATTTCGATGGGCGTGTACCTCGGCCAGTCGACCAAGATTTACGATCGCGAAACGGGCGAAGTCACGTACGGCCGCATTCCGGCGGGCTCGGTCGTGGTCGCGGGCAATCTGCCGTCGAAGGACGGTTCGCACAGCCTGTACTGCGCAGTCATCGTCAAAAAGGTCGATGCCAAGACGCGCGCGAAAGTGGGTCTCAACGAATTGCTGCGAGGCGACTGAACGTGGCGCGCGGATCGACACCGACGACCGTCGTGTACGGCATTCCGAACTGCGACAGCGTGAAGAAAGCGCGCGTGTGGCTGGAAGAGCACGGCGTGACGTTCGAGTTTCACGACTTCAAGAAGGCCGGCGTGAATGACAAGCTCATTCAGGACTGGCTGAAGGATGTGCCGCTCGATCAGCTCATCAACAAGCGCGGCACGACGTGGCGCGGCCTGTCCGATGTGCACAAGGCGGAAGCCGACACCACGTCCGGCGCGATCGCGCTGATGATCCACAAGCCGTCGATCATCAAGCGGCCGGTGATCGTCGTGAATGGTCGCGTGAAAACGCTCGGTTTTTCGGCCGAGCAGTACGAAACGCTTTTCGCGTGATTCAGCGCGATGGCTGCGAACTCGACGGCCATCGCATGAACCCTTCGAGTGCCGGCCGCTGCGCCGTCATTTTTTATCGCATCAACGTAAAACGATCATGTCCGAAACGTTCTCTCTCACCGAAGCGCTGATCGAACGCGCTTCCGTCACGCCCGACGATCAGGACTGTCAGGCGCTCATGACCGAGCGGCTCGCGCGCATCGGCTTCGAATGCGAAACGATCGAATCCGGCGGCGTCACGAATTTGTGGGCCGTCAAGCGCGGCATCGACGCGGCGGGAAAACTGCTCGCGTTCGCCGGTCACACCGATGTCGTGCCGACCGGCCCGCTCGAACAATGGACCTCGCCGCCTTTCACGCCGACGCATCGCGACGGCAAGCTCTACGGGCGCGGTACGGCGGACATGAAGGCGTCGCTGGCGGCGTTCGTCGTGTCGAGCGAGGAATTCGTCGCGCAACATCCGGCGCATCGCGGGACCATCGCGTTTCTCATCACGAGCGATGAAGAAGGCCTCGCGACCGACGGCACCATCAAGGTCGTCGAAGCGCTGCAGGCGCGCGGCACGCGGCTCGATTACTGCATCGTCGGCGAACCGACTTCGAGCGCCACGCTCGGCGACATGGTCAAGAATGGCCGGCGCGGTTCGATGACCGGCAAGCTCGTCGTCAAAGGCGTGCAGGGGCATATTGCGTATCCGCATCTGGCGAAGAATCCGGTGCATTTGCTCGCGCTCGCGCTGGTCGATCTCGTCGCGGAACAGTGGGACGACGGCAACGAATATTTCCCGCCGACCACGTGGCAAGTGTCGAATCTGCATTCAGGCACGGGCGCGACCAACATCATTCCCGGCCACGCCGATCTGATGTTCAACTTCCGCTTTTCGACGGCGAGCACGGTCGAAGGTCTGCAAAGCCGCGTGCACGCCATTCTCGATAAGCACGGCCTCGAATACGATCTCAAGTGGATCGTGAGCGGCCTGCCGTTTCTCACGCCGCGCGGTGCACTGTCGGATGCGCTGGAACAAGCCATCCTTGACGAAACCGGCATCAAAACCGAACTGTCGACGACGGGCGGCACGTCAGATGGCCGCTTTATCGTGCGCATCTGCGATCAGGTCGTGGAATTCGGGCCGCCGAACGGCACGATTCACAAGATCGACGAACACGTCGATGTGCGATTCATCGAGCCGCTGAAAAACGTGTACCGGCGCGTGCTCGAACAACTGATCGCCTGATTCAACTGTAAAAACAACAAGGAGCCTTCGATGGCGCTACCCTTCTCCACCGTACGCGATTTGCTGCGCTTCGGTGTTTCGCGCTTCACGCAAGCGGGTCTGTCGTTCGGCCACGGCTCGACCAATGCCTACGACGAAGCCGCGTATCTGATCCTGCACACGCTGCATCTGCCGCTCGACACGCTCGACCCGTTTCTCGCCGCGCGCCTGCTCGACGAAGAAATCGATGCCGTCATGAAAGTGATCGAGCGCCGCGCCAAGGAGCGCATTCCGGCCGCGTACATCACGAACGAGGCGTGGATGCACGGCCATCGTTTCTATGTCGATGACCGCGTGATCGTGCCGCGTTCGGTTATCGGCGAACTGTTGCAGGACGGTTTGCAGCCGTACGTGGCCGATCCGGACCACGTGACGCGCGTGCTCGAACTCTGCACCGGTTCCGGCTGCCTCGCGATTCTCGCAGCGCAAGCTTTCGAAAACGCGGATGTCGATGCCGTCGATATTTCCGCCGATGCGCTCGCCGTCGCGCGCCGCAACGTCGACGATTACGAACTCGAAGAACGCGTGACGCTGTACGAAGGCGATCTGTACGCGCCGCTGCCGGAGGCGAAGTACGAGGTCATCATCACGAATCCGCCGTACGTGAATGCCCAGGCGATGCAGGCGCTGCCCGAGGAATATCGTCACGAGCCGGAACTGGCGCTCGCGGGCGGCGCGGACGGCATGGATATCATGCGGCGCATCTTCCGCGATGCCGGCAAGTGGCTGACGGAAGACGGCGTGCTCGTCGTGGAAATCGGCAACGAACGGGCGAACGTGGAAGCGGCGTTCGGCGGACTGGATCTCGTGTGGCTGTCGACCAGCACCGGCGACGACAACGTGTTCCTCATTCAGGCCGCCGATCTCCCGACGCTCTGAGCCTTGGCGCAAAAGTCACAACTCGTGACGCAAACGGCTGCGCCCGCAAGGGTTCGGTAATATGACGCATCGCCGCTCACGAAGACCTCGTGGGCGGTTTCTCAATCGACTGCGTCATATGCAAGCATCGGACTGGCTCCACGTTGGAACGCTCGTGATCGCCGCGCATGTGGTCGGCGTGATCGCGGCGATCCACGCCATCATCAATACGCGCACCTCGCAAGGCGCGGTCGCGTGGGCGGTGTCGCTCGTCGCGATGCCCTACTTCACGCTCATCCCCTATCTTTTTCTCGGTCGCAGCAAGTTCGCCGGTTATATCGATGAACGGCGGCTCGAAATCGATATTCTGCGCAGCCGTTCCAAGCCTGCGGAGTGGGATTTGAAGGCGCGCAGCGATGCGCAGGAGCCTGATTCGTCTGGTGCGCGTGGCGAGCTTGCGCCCGGACTGACGCAATATCTCGGCAATCCGACTATCCGCACCTTGCAACGGCTGTCGGGCATGCCGTTTCTGCGCGGCAATTCGGTGCGCGTGCTAATCAATGGCGACGCGACTTTCGAAGCCATTTTCGATGCGATCGAAGCGGCGGAGCAGTACATCGTCGTGCAGTTTTTTATCGTGCGGGCCGATCCGCTCGGCGATCTGCTGAAGGACCGCTTGATTGCGAAGGCGCAGGCGGGCGTGCGCGTCTATTTTCTCTACGACAGCATTGGCAGTTTCGATCTGCCGCATCGGTATGTTGGCGCGTTGCGCGCGGGCGGCGTCGAGGCGCATCCGTTTGCGGCGAAGCGCAAGTTCGTGCATCGGTTTCAGATCAACTTTCGGAATCACCGGAAGATCGTTGTCGTCGATGGCAAGCGGGCGTTTATCGGCGGGCATAATGTGGGCGTCGAATATCTCGGCGGCAATCCGCGACTTTCGCCGTGGCGCGATACGCATGTCGAGGTGCGCGGGCCGGCGGTGGCGAGCATTCAGTTCGTCTTTACCGAAGACTGGTATTGGGCGACGCAGCGTCTTCCGGAACTCGGGTTGGCGCCGCATTCTGATGAGAATATGCACTGCATGGTCTTGTCGAGTGGGCCTGCTGATAAGCAGGAAACTTGCTCGCTCTTTTTTGTTGAAGCGATTAACGCTGCGCGTGAGCGGATCTGGATTACTTCGCCTTACCTGATTCCTGACGAGGCGGTGTTTTCGGCTTTGCGGCTTGCAGTTTTGCGTGGTGTCGATGTGCGGATTTTGATTCCCAGCCGACGAGATCATCGCGTGGTATTTGCTGCTTCCAAGCTTTATGCGTATGACTTGTTGCAGGCGGGCGTGCGGATTTTTCGGTATCGGTCGGGGTTTTTGCACCAGAAAGTCGTGCTTGTGGATGATATTGCGGCGGCTGTCGGGAGCGCTAATCTCGATAATCGGTCGTTTCGGTTGAATTTTGAAGTAACCGTGCTTACGGTGGACAGGGGGTTTGCTTCGCAGGTTTGTGTCATGCTGCTTGCGGATTTTGCGGACTCGTTTGAAATTGATCGGGATGATTATCGCGGCGCGGTTTTTTATCGGCGCATGGCAATGCACGTCGCGCGGCTTTTTTCGCCTATTCTTTGAGGGGTTCTTTTTC
Source organism: Candidatus Burkholderia humilis (assembly GCA_001184405.1). GTDB lineage: Bacteria > Pseudomonadota > Gammaproteobacteria > Burkholderiales > Burkholderiaceae > Caballeronia > Caballeronia humilis. The sequence goes on along the minus strand of LFMX01000002.1, from coordinate 164,451 downwards.
GGTTTTCTTGCCTTTTGTTCAGTAGCTGCCGGGAAGGCAGCTACTGAACAAAAGGCAAGAAAACCGAAGCGCCTTGCACTAACAAAGAAACTCAGCCCCAAACCCCAAGCGCAGCAAAACCCCTAGAGCAATCGCTCAATATCCTCAGAAAGAGATTCGGGCTTGGCCGGAGGCCCGAATCGCTTAACAACCCGCCCATCACGACCAACAAGAAACTTAGTGAAATTCCACTTGATAGCTTCAATCCTAAGTAATCCGGGAGACTCGGCCTTCAAGAACTTCCAAAGCGGATGCGCATTATCCCCATTAACCTCGACCTTAGCGAACATCGGAAACGTCACCCCAAAGTTCTTCTCACAAAAGCCGCCAATCTGCGCAGCATCCCCCGGCTCTTGCTTCCCAAACTGATTACAAGGAAACCCGAGCACCTCAAACCCGCGCCCCGCGTACTGCTCTCATAGAGCGCCTGTAATCCCTTGTACTGTGGCGTGAACCAGCACTCACTCGCGGTATTGACGATCAGCACAACAACTTTATCCCGATAAGTATCGAGCCCGACCAGCCCGCCGCCGAGCGCTTCGGCCGAAAAGTCATAAATGCTCATGGAAGTGCCCCGAAAAAGATATCCAACCGATGATCCTACCAACCCGCGCCCGGACGCGTCATTGACCTGTCCGACCACGCGTCCGGTCTAAAATAGCGCTTTATTCTCTGATCCGCGCACTTCGCGCCGCCAACCCTACGTGATCCGTTTCAATCAGTTCAGCCTGTCCCGCGGCACCAAGCCGCTCTTCGAAAAGACGAGCTTCACGCTCAATCCGGGCAAAAAAGCCGGTCTCGTCGGCGCAAACGGCGCGGGCAAGTCCACGCTCTTCTCTGTGCTGTGCGGCGAGTTGCACGCGGACGGCGGCGATTTCGCCATGCCGCCGTCGTGGCGCATCGCGCATGTCGCGCAGGAAACGCCCGCCGTGGACCGCACCGCGCTCGACTACACGCTCGATGGCGACGTGAACCTGTTGTGCACCATCGAAACGCGTATCGCGGCGACATCGGCGGCGCATGATGGCGCGGCCGAAGCCGACGCCCACGCTGCTTTCGCCGATGCCGATGGCTACAGCGCCCGCCCGCGCCGAAACGCTGCTGCTCGGCCTCGGGCTTCACGCTCGAGCAAACGAAGGAGCCGGTGTCGAGCTTTTCCGGCGGCTGGCGCATGCGCCTGAATCTCGCGCAGGAGCTCATGTGCCCGTCCAATCTTCTCCTGCTCGACGAACCGACCAATCACCTGGACCTCGATGCCATCATCTGGCTAGAAGACTGGCTCGCGCGCTATCCCGGCACGCTCGTCGTGATTTCGCACGATCGCGAATTCCTCGATTCGGTCTGTAACGTCACGCTGCATCTGGATGCATCTGGAAAATCGTCAGGTGAAGCGCGCCGACAACTACAGCCAGTCCGAAATCCTGCGCGCGCAGCAAATCGCGCTGCAGCAGAGCGCGTATGAAAAGCAGCAGCGCACGGTCGCGCATCTGCAGGGTTTCATCGACCGGTTCAAGGCCAAGGCGAAGCAGGCGCAAAGCCGCGTGAAGGCGCTTGAAAAGATGGAACTGATCGCGCCCGCGCACGCGAGTTCGCCGTTCACGTTCGAATTCCGCGAACCCGACGCCGCGCCCAATCCGATGATGATCATGGAAAACGTGCGCGGCGGCTATCACAACGAGCAAGGCGGCGACATTCCGATCGTCTCCGACGTCACGCTGTCGATTCAGAACGGCCAGCGCATCGGATTGATCGGTGCAAACGGCCAAGGCAAATCGACGCTCATCAAGACGCTCGCGCAGACGCTCGAACCGCTGTCAGGCGGTGTGCGGCAAGGCAAGGGCTTGCAGATCGGCTATTTTGCGCAGCATCAGCTCGAAACGCTGCGTCCCGATGATTCCGCGCTTCAGCATCTCGCGCGCCTCGCACCAGATATGCGCAAACAGGAATTGCGCGATTTTCTCGGCAGTTTCAACTTCTCCGGCGAAATGGCGACAGCGAAAATCGCGCTTTTCTCCGGCGGCGAAAAGGCGCGGCTGGCGCTCGCGCTCATCATCTGGCAAAAGCCGAATTTGCTGCTGCTCGACGAGCCGACCAATCACCTCGACCTCGAAACGCGTCACGCGCTCACGATGGCGCTCGCGCAGTTCGAAGGCACGCTGATTCTCGTCTCGCACGACCGGCATTTGCTGCGCGCGACGACGGACACGTTCATGCTCGTCGCGAAACATCGCCTGAGTCCGTTCGATGGCGATCTCGACGATTATCGCGACTGGCTGCTGCAACACGCCGCCGAGACGCGCGCGGCCGCGAAGGAAACAGCGGACGCGCCGGACAGCGGCATCAACCGTAAGGAACAGCGCTGGCAGGAAGCGCAGGAGCGGCAGAAGCTGTCGCATCTGAAGAAGCCGTTGCAGACGCGTATCGCGAAAATCGAAAAGGAAATGGAGAAGCTGAACGCCGAGAAATCCACGCTCGATGCTTTCGTCGCCGATCCGTCGAGCTATGAAACCGCGCAAAAAACCAAGCTTACCGAAACAATTCGCCGTCAGGGCGAAGTCAATGCGCGGCTCGAAACGCTCGAAATGGAATGGCTCGAAACGCACGAGGAGCTCGAGCAAATCGGCTAACCCGATGAGGAGCACGACCACTTGACGCCTTCACTTTCCGGCCTGCGCGTACTCGATCTGACGCGCCTTCTGCCCGGTCCGATCGCCACGCTGCGGCTCGCCGAACTCGGCGCAGATGTGCTCAAAATCGAAGCGCCCGGCGATGGCGACTATGCGCGCACGATGCTGCAAAGCGATGCCGACCGCGCGAGCGGCATGCCGAGCGCGTTTTATCGGATCGTGAATCGCGGGAAGCGGCAACTCACGCTGGATCTGAAGTCGGAGAAAGGCCGCGCGAAACTGATCGAACTCGCGCGCGATGCGGATGTGCTCGTCGAGAGTTTCCGGCCTTCGGTGATCGATGACCCACGCGATCCGCGCGCACAACGTGATGGCGAATGGTCGCGACGACTTCGTCTTCCGTGGCATTGGCCGCGACGACGCGCCGCGAAATCTGCCCTTCCCCGTCGATCCATTCAACGATCCGGCAACCGCTTTCCCAAGGCTGCTGCAACGGCGCCGACACGCGGCATCCGCGCAAATGGAAAGCGGGCTTTGGCCGCATTGATTTGGCGTGTTTCAAAGCGTGGTCCTCTCGATCCGTCCGGTCACTTCGCCTGTGTGAGATACGTGGCGAGGTTGACCGTTCCGTAGCGGATCAAGGATAAGAAAACCGCGTCCGAATTGGGTTACACGGTGCGCACACATTTTTACGACCCGTTACGAAGGGTCCGACCACGCAGCGGACCAACGCCTATTCGAGATCGCGCACGCGATCGATCGCTTCCTCGATCCGGTCCACCGCGACGACCTTCAGCCCGTCGATCGCCTGTTTCGGCGCATTGGCCTTCGGAATCAGCGCGACGGAAAAGCCGAGCTTGGCCGCCTCTTTAAGCCGATCCTGCCCGCGCGGCGACGGACGAATCTCGCCCGCGAGGCCGACTTCGCCGAACGTGATCAGGCCTTTGGGCAGCGGCTTGTTGCGCATCGACGAATGGATGGCGAGCAGCACCGCAAGGTCCGCCGCCGGTTCGGTAATCTTCACGCCGCCGACCGCGTTCAGAAACACATCCTGATCGAAACACGCGATGCCCGCATGCCGATGCAGCACAGCCAGCAGCAGCGCCAGCCGGTTCTGCTCCAGACCGACCGCCAGGCGGCGTGGATTGGGCACGTGCGCGGTATCGACGAGCACCTGCACTTCGACGAGCAGCGGCCGCGAACCCTCCTGCGTGACCAGCACGCACGATCCCGCCACGCTCTGCTCGTGCTGCGACAAGAAAAGCGCCGACGGATTGGCGACGCCGCGCAAGCCTTTCTCCGTCATCGCGAATACGCCGAGTTCGTTGACCGCGCCGAAGCGGTTCTTGAACGCGCGTACGAGCCGGAAGGACGAATGCGTATCGCCTTCGAAATACAGCACGGTATCGACGATATGCTCCAGCACGCGCGGCCCCGCGAGGCTGCCCTCCTTCGTCACGTGACCGACCATGATGATCGACGTGCCCGTCTGCTTGGCGATGCGCGTAAGCTGCGCCGCGCACTCGCGCACCTGCGCGACCGAGCCGGGCGCGGACGTGAGCGCTTCGGAGTAGATCGTCTGAATGGAATCGATGACGGCGACTTCCGGCCGTTGTTCGTCGATGGTCGCCTGAATCTTTTCGAGCTGAATCTCGGCGAGCAGCGCGAGATCGCCGACTGCGCTTTCGCCACCGCCCTGCCCGATGAGGCCAAGCCGCTGCGCGCGCAACGCGATCTGCGCGCCGGATTCCTCACCGCTCACATAGAGCGTGCGCCGGTCGCGCGCGATTTCCGCGAGCGATTGCAGCAGCAGCGTCGATTTGCCGATGCCCGGATCGCCACCGATCAGCACCACGCCGCCCGGCACCAGCCCGCCGCCGAGCACGCGGTCGAATTCGCGGACGCCTGTGGTGAAACGCGGCACATCGGCCGCTTCGATATCGGCGAGTTTCTTGACGGGCGAACTCTTCGCCAGCGCCTGGAAGCGATGCGCGGAAGGCGCTTGCTCCACCGATTCCACTAGCGTGTTCCACGCACCGCACGCGGCGCACTGGCCGGTCCATTTCGGCGACTGTCCGCCGCATTCGCTACAGGTGTAGAGCGTCTTTGCTTTCGCTGCTTTTGCCAACGTATTGCCTTGCTTTTACTTGATACGAAATTATTCCACGCGCACCGGCACGCGCTGCGCAATCGCGCACATGAGTTCGTAGCCGATCGTGCCGCACGAAGCGGCGACATCGTCGATCGGCAGATTCGCGCCCCATAACTCGACGCGCGTGCCGACGCCTGCGCCCGGACACGGCGTGAGATCGACCGTGAGCATGTCCATCGACACGCGGCCGACGAGCTGCGTCCTCACGCCATCGACGATGACGGGCGTGCCTTCCGGCGCGACACGCGGATAGCCGTCCGCATAGCCGCACGCGACCACGCCGATGCGCATCGGCTTGCCGGCCGTGTACGTCGAGCCGTAGCCGATGCTGCCGCCCGCGTCCACCGTCTGAATCGCGATGATTTCCGATTGCAGCGTCATCGCCGGCTTGAGCCCGGTCTTGGCGATATCTGCCGTTTTGCCCGACGGCGACGCGCCATACAGAATGATGCCCGGTCGCACCCAGTCGAAATGCGCTTCCGGATGCCACAGCACCGCCGCCGAATTCGACAGACTGCGCGCCCCCGCGATGCCTTCCGCGCCGCGCTCAAACGCCTGCAACTGATGCTCGATGCCGCGTTCGCTGTCGGCATCGGAAAAATGGGTCATGAGCGTAATTTGCCCGACGCCCTGCAAGGCGCGCGCGCGTTCCCACGCGGTGCGGTAGCGCTCCGGCGTGTAACCGAGCCGGTTCATGCCGCTATTCATCTTCAACTGGATATTGACCGGCTTGGACAGCCGCGCCATTTCCAGCATGCGCAACTGTTCGTCGCAATGAACGGCCGTCGTCAGGCTGTATCGGTCGATGACGTCGATGTCGGTGCGCCAAAAGAAGCCTTCAAGCAGAAGAATGGGCCCAGCCCAGCCCAATTCACGCAACTTTGCGGCTTCTTCGAGGTCGAGAAGCCCAAAGCCGTCTGTTGCGCGCAGTCCGGGAAACGCTCGCGCGAGTCCGTGACCGTAGGCATTGGCCTTCACGACGGCCCAGATTCGGGAGTTCGGCGCGTGCTTGCGCGCGACGGCGAGATTATTGGCGAGAGCGGCGGTGTGAATCGTTGCGGAAAGGGAGCGCGGCATGAGCGTTTCGTGGAATTGCGGTTATGGCGCGTTGAAGCGCCCGAGCGGTCCGAAGAGCGAGGATACGCCTTTCGCGCAAGCTCGCGCGCGGCTCGCCGGCATGCCTTGCGAATCAATATGTTATGAGGAATCTCGAGCACGATCGTGTCTTTTCGCACGTGATCGAGATTACTTCTAGTCAAAATGCGCCTATTTTCGTGTTATAAAGCCGTGCGCACAACCCATTTCGAAAGGCATAAGCCCGGATGCAAGACAGGCGGCAAGACTGGCATCCGGGGCGGATCACCCGCAGTGAGGAAAGCTTCGGATCAGATGAAAAAAGGTTTTTACACCATCATGGCCGCGCAGTTTTTCTCATCGTTGGCCGATAACGCGTTACTGATCGCCGCCATCGCACTGCTGAAAGACCTCCACGCCCCGAACTGGATGACGCCGCTGCTCAAGCTGTTCTTCGTCCTGTCATATGTGATTCTCGCGGCGTTTGTCGGTGCTTTCGCGGATTCCCGGCCGAAAGGTCACGTCATGTTCGTGACCAATTCCATCAAGGTCGTCGGCTGCATCACCATGCTGGTGGGCGCGCATCCGCTGCTTGCATATGGCATTGTCGGATTCGGTGCGGCGGCGTACTCGCCCGCGAAGTACGGCATTCTCACCGAACTTTTACTGCCGGATCGGCTGGTCGCAGCGAACGGATGGATCGAAGGCACGACGGTCGGCTCGATCATTCTCGGCACGGTCATGGGCGGCGGGCTCATTAGTCCGCATATCGCCAGTCACATTCTTTCGCTGCACATTCCGCGCATCAGCACGCCCGCCGAAGCGGCAATGCTCGTCATCATGGCGATGTACGTGGTCGCAGCGATCTTCAACCTGCGCATTCCGGACACCGGCGCGCGTTATCCGAAGCAGGAAACGCGGCCGATCAAGCTCATCACCGATTTCGCCGACTGCTTTCTCACGCTCTGGCGCGACAAGCTCGGCCAGATTTCGCTCGCCGTGACGACGCTTTTCTGGGGCGCGGGCGCGACGCTGCAGTTCATCGTGCTGAAATGGGCGGAAGTGTCGCTCGGCATGACGCTGTCGCAGGCGGCCATTTTGCAGGCCGTGATTGCGGTCGGCGTGGCGGTCGGCGCGGTGCTCGCGGCGGCGCGTGTGCCGCTCAAGCGCTCGCTTTCGGTGCTGCCGGTGGGCATCATGATGGGGCTGGCGGTGATGATCATGGCGTTCTACACGCGCCATCTCTTTCCGGCGCACTGGGGCATCTACTTCGGCAAGATGCATTTCCCCGGCTATCTGCTGATCGCGTATCTTTTCCTGATGGTCGTGGGCGGCCTGTCCGGCTTCTTTGTCGTGCCGATGAACGCGCTTTTGCAGCATCGCGGACACGTGCTGCTGTCTGCGGGCCATTCGATCGCCGTGCAGAACTTCAACGAGAATCTGTCCGTGCTCGTGATGCTCTGTCTCTACGCCGTGCTCGTCTGGCTCGACGTGCCGATCCAGTTCGTGATCGTGCTGTTCGGCTCATTCGTGTGTCTCATGATGTATTTCGTGATGCGCCGCTATCAGGCGAATCAGCGCGCGTTCGATTCGGTCGCGCTGATCGGCGAGGCGCATCACTGACGTCGCTCCTGCGCCGCGCATTCGCGGCGCGTATCGGCTAATCTTTTCTTCATCATGCAATCAGCCGATCTCTTTTCCTACGTCACGCGCGTGCGCTCCGGCGCGCCGCTCGTGCACTGCCTGACGAATCTCGTCGTCACCAATTTCACCGCGAACGTGCTGCTCGCGATCGGCGCCGCGCCTGCGATGGTTGTCGTGCGCGAGGAAGTCGCCGAATTCGCGCCGATCGCGAATGCGCTGTCCATCAACCTCGGCACACTCGACGAACCGCAAGCCCGCGCGATCCGCGCCGCCGTCGATGCCGCCAACGGTGCGAAGAAGCCCTGGATTCTCGATCCGGTCGCGGTCGGCCCGCTCGCGTTTCGCACGGAATTCGCGTTCAATCTGCTCGGTGCGAAGCCCGCCGTGATTCGCGGCAACGCGTCGGAGATCATCAGTTTGTCGGGCGGCGTGGCGAGCGGACGCGGCGTGGACAGTACCACCGCCACCGATGCCGTGCTCGACGCCGCGCAAATTCTCGCGCTGAAAACGCAGGCGGTCGTCGCGGTCACCGGCGCGACGGATTTACGTGACGGACGGCCGCCGCCCGATCGCTTTGTCAAACGGCTCGCCGCTGATGACGTGCGTGACTGGCGTCGGCTGCGCGTTGTCCGCGACGGTCGCGGCCTTCGTCGGCATAGCCTCATCACGCGATGAATACTGGCACGCGACAGTTTCCGCCATCGGGCCTATTCGACGATCGCCGGCGAACTTGCCTCGCGCGATGCCGCCCTGCCCGGCAGCTTCGCCGTCGCGTATCTCGACCGTCTGGTCTCGCTCGACGAAGCCGTGTTCGCGCAGACGCTCGTGCAACGGGACGTCCTCTGACATGCGGCCCTCCTTCGATCTTTCGCTCTATCTCGTGCTCGATCCGGTGCAGTGCGGCGGCCACGATGCCGCTGTCGCCGTCACGCGCGCCGCGCTCAAGGGCGGCGTGACGCTTGTGCAGTTGCGCGCGCCAGAGTGGCACAAGCGCGCGTGGTTCGATCTCGCGCGCGATCTCCTGCCGCTCACGCGCGAGCACGAGGTGCCGTTCATCATCAACGATCACGTCGATGTCGCGCTTGCGGTCGGTGCGGACGGCGTGCATGTCCGCCAGCGCGATCTGCCCGTCGATGAAACGCGGCGGCGGCTCGGGCCGAATGCGCTGATCGGGTTGTCGGCGTCGAATCTCGCGGAAGTCGAGGACGCAAACCGGCTCGACGGTATCGTCGATTATCTGGGCGTCGGTCCGGTCTGGGCCACGCCGACCAAGACGGATGCGTCGACGCCCTGCGGCATCGACGGTCTTGCGATGCTCGTCGAGCGCGCACGTTTTCCGGCGGTCGCGATTGGCGGCATTCAGGCGGATAACGCCGCCGATGTCATGCGCGCAAAGCCTGCGGGCATCGCGGTCGTATCGGCGATTTGCAAGGCGAAGCATCCGCGCGATGCGGCGAAATCACTCGCCGCGCACATCGCTCAAACCAGAAGCTGAACGACATGGCATCCACGAAAAACATTCCCAATGTGCTGACGATCGCCGGTTCCGATTCCGGCGGCGGTGCGGGCATTCAGACGGACCTGAAGGCGTTTTCGGCGCTCGGCGCGTACGGCGCGAGCGTGATCACGGCGCTGACCGCGCAGAACACGCGCGGCGTCACGGCGGTCCACGCGCCGAAGCCGGCGTTCATTACCGCGCAACTGGACGCCGTGTTCGACGACATTCGTATCGATGCCATGAAGATCGGCATGCTGGCGAACGCGGGCATCGTGCGCGCGGTCGCGGATGCGTTGCGGCGGCATCGTCCGGCGCATGTCGTGCTCGATACCGTGATGATTTCGAAGAGCAATCACGCGTTGCTCGCGCCCGAAGCGGTCGCCGCATTGCGCGACGAACTGCTGCCGCTCGCGACGCTCGTCACGCCGAATCTGCCGGAAGCGGCGGCGTTGCTGGGCGAGGCATCGGCGTCGAATGAAGATGAAATGGTGCGCCAAGGCAAAGCGCTGCGTGCGCTCGGCGCGAAGGCCGTGCTGGTGAAAGGTGGGCATCTGGGATCGGCGGATAGTCCGGACTGGCTGATCGAGGAAAGCGGCGCGCTCAGGCTTGGCGGTGCGCGCGTGCCGTTAAAGAATACGCATGGGACGGGATGCACGTTGTCATCGGCGATTGCGGCGCTGATTCCGCAAACCGATGATCTCGCGAGCGCGACGGCTGAGGCGAAGCGGTATTTGACGGGCGCGATCGAGGCGAGTGATCGGCTGGAGGTTGGGCATGGCGTGGGGCCGGTGCATCATTTTTATCGGTGGTGGTGACGGTTTATAGTGCCGATGCCGCGAACGCCCGCGCCCGCTCCGGCCAATCATCCGGCACGATAAACCCGCGCGACTCCTCCAGCCAGTTACCCGCTTCATCGCGCGTATAAGCGGCGATCATCGTCAGCGATGGCGTTTGCCGCAAACGCTCGTGAATCGCGGCTGCATCCGCCAGCAGCAACGCAGCATCGTCCGCACTGAGCCGCCGCGAAGCCAGCCATGCCATGCGCGGCTGCACGACCCACGCGCGCGCCGTGGTCCCGGTCCGCCTCGCGCCATTCCGACGCCGTCATCCAAAACCCGCGCAGATGCGCTTCACCGATTTCCGGCGCGGGCTGCACGCGCGCATCGTGATAAAAAAAGCCTGTCCTTGATATACAACTGCGCGTCCCACGGACCGTCCAGACCGAGCGCCGCGAACTCGGAACGCGATGTCATCGCGAGTTGATGCGTAACGAGCCGCGCGTGTTTCAGATCGAAGCGATCCTGCAAATTCGGCCCGACATAGTCCGACAGCCGCGCGACCGGCGACGTGCCATCGCCGATATGCAGATAGAACTTGACCGCGAGTTCCCAATGCAGACGCGCGCCATCGGCGGCCTCCAGCAAAAAATCGCATTCGCCGATGGTTCGACGCCCCTGCCGCAACGGCACATTCGCCGCGATCAAACGCGCGAGCGGACCGCGCGCGAGAAAGAAACCGAGCAGACTTTCGGCGTAAATGCCAAGCCGCGTGAATTTGGGATTGCGCGCGTGCGCGTGGAGTTCGCCGGGCGCGGCGTCGAGCGCGTGCAGCCAGTCGAGCGTCGCGTCACGCTCGCGCGACGTGGCGAACGGATGCGCGAGCGGCACGCCCACATGCTCCGCGCGCAGCAGATCGGGCGCGAACAGCAGCCAGGCCAGATCTCGCACAGTGACGTCTTCGTAGCAATCGACGAGCCGCACGAGATCGGGCATTAGCGCGCGCCCTTCTTCGCTGTATCGCCGGAAGGTTCGACGCCGAGTTTCGCGAGCGCATCGCGATACGCGCCGCGCGCGAGGCACAGATCGGCCCACGCTTTCGCCTTGTCGGGCAGGCTGCGCAGCAAATACGCTGGGTGATACGTGACGACGACCGGTACGCCTTGATATTCGTGGATGCGCCCGCGCATCGACGCAATGCTGCCTTCGCTCTTCAACAGGCTTTGTGCGGCGAAGCGCCCGAGCGCGACGATCACCTTCGGCTTCACCAGCTCGACCTGACGATGCAGATACGACTCGCAGCGCGCGACTTCATCGAGTTCGGGATTGCGGTTACCGGGCGGCCGGCACTTGATCACGTTCGCGATATAGACGTTCGATTCGCGCGACAGCGTGAGCGCGCGCAGCATGTTGTCGAGCAGCTTGCCCGCCTGTCCGACGAACGGCTCGCCCTGCTTGTCCTCGTTCTCACCGGGCGCTTCGCCGATCAGCATCCAGTCCGCTTCGTGATCGCCGACGCCGAACACGGTGTTCGTGCGGCGCTCGCACAGGCGGCAGCGCTGACAGTCCGACACGCGGGCTTCGAGCGCGGGCCAGTCGAGCGTGTGGACGTCGTCTTGCGCGATGTCCGCCGCAACGCGCGATACCGGTGCGGGCTCATCGTCGGTCCAAGGAAGCGCTTCGGTCGGATCGAAGAACGGCGGCTTGAGGTCAGATGGCGCGTCTTCCGGACGTTTCGCTTGCACGGCGCTTCCCGGTTTGTTCGAACTTTCGGGCGACGGTGACGTATCGGAATCGACGATGGCAGCGTTTCCGGAGGTCGGCATCTCGCGCGTTTGCACCGCGCCTTCGGTCGCGGCGTGAACGGAAGGCGTGGAACTACGCGTCTGAACTTCGCCGAGCACAGTATTTACACTCGCGGCGGCCGTTTCATCGCTCACGCGCGCCGGCGCCTGACGCGTGCCAGTGTCCTCGCCGCGTGCGTCGACCGCGCTCGACGCGACGGCGTTGTGTCGCGATTGTGCGGAAAGCGCGTCATGCGCGGGAAGCTGTGCCGTCTCATCGCCCTGTATCGCTGCGCCCGACGCCGATGCAACATCGGACGTATCCGCGTTCAACCCGCGCCGAACCCAGATCGGCCCGATTCCCAACTCCTCGACCAGCATGTCATCGAGCGCCATGCGCACTCTCCTTCGAAAACGACAGACGCATGACGATTGCGTCCTCGCGCGTGCGATACCACGCGGGGTAATAATTCTTGCGACGCCCGATCGCCGCGAAACCAAAACGCTCGTAAAGCTGGATCGCGCGCGGATTGGACGGTCGCACTTCCAGCAACACGCCTTCGAGCTTTTCAGCACGCGCAATGCGTACCGCCTCGCGCAGCAACGTCAGCCCCGCGCCCGCACGCTGCGCGGCGGGCGCCACACAAAGATTGAGCAAATGCATTTCGTCGACGACCAGCATCAGCACGCAATATCCGATCAGCGTGCCCGTCACGTGGTGCAGACAGACACCGTAGTAGCCGTTGCGCAGCGAATCCTGAAAATTGCCACGGCTCCACGGAAATTCGTAGGCGAGTTTCTCGACGGCGGCGACTTCGTCGAGATCGGCTTCGGTCATTGGTGTGAGATACCGATCCGCGAGCAACACGCCGCTCACCGAAGCGCCTCCGCATCGGTCTTGCTCTTCCTGGCTTCCATCCGCTCGGCGGTGGTCTGAGCGACCTTGTCGCGCACGTAATCCGGCACGGCCAGTTCCGGCGCGACCGCACGGCCCGCGCGCCACGCACGCAAACCGATCAGCGCGACAGGAAGCGCGTGCGGCAACGCGTCGCGATCGACATGCGCCGCAGCCGCGAGCGCCGGCAGCCGGTCGCCGAATGCCGCGGCGGCATTGCCCGCGAGTGCGAACGGCGCGTCGGGCAGCGCCACCGCAGCAGGCGCATCCAGCGATGCACCGTGCAACTCGCGCCACTCGCCATCGGCCTGGCTTTCGTACTCGGCCCAGTAAACCTCGTCCATGCGCGCATCGAGCGCGACGAGCACACGCGACGGCATCGACGGTGTATTCAGCCGCGCGCTTTCCGCGCATGCCGCGAGCGTACTAACCGGCACCACCGGCACGCCGAGCCCGAAAGCGAGTCCCTGCGCGACGCCGGTTGCCGTGCGCAATCCGGTGAACGAGCCCGGTCCCGCACCGAACGCGATGGCCGTGCAATCGGCGAGTGCGAGGCTGGCATCGGCGCAAAGCGCGCGCACGGCGGGCAACAGACGCGTGCTCGACACGGTGCCCGTCGCTTCGTGGCGAAACCAGACGCGCGTGTCGCCGCTTTGATGGTGCGGCGCGATGCTGGGTGAAGATGCCAGGGAATCGGCGAGCAGAAGCACAACGGAACAGAATTCCGTCGAGGTATCGAGGGCGAGCAGAACGGTACGTGTCATAGCCGGTATTGTAATGCGGGACCTGCCCCGCTTTATCGCGATCGGTTTATCCGGAACGCATGAAGGATTCGAGCGCCTCCTCGGTTGGAGGAAAGCCTCGACATGCCGCGCGGCGGGCGCTTGTTAAGATCGCCCGGCCATCTCGATAACAACGGAGCCTTTGCATGACGGACATCGACACGCAGTTCGCGCAAGCCCAGAACGACGTCACCCCAGTTGCCCGAACGTCCCGGCAACCTCACGCTGCTGCGTCTCTACACGCTTTTCAAGCAAGGCAGCAACGGCGACGCCCACGGCGACAAGCCCGGCCTGACCGACATCGTCGGCAAATACAAGTACGAAGCGTGGTCCGCGCTCAAAGGCACGCCCGCCGATGACGCCAAGCAGCGCTACGTCGAACTCGTCGAATCGCTGAAACGCGGCGAAGCGGACTGAATTCCGCCGGAGCGCCGCGCATTCTCTTGAAGCACCACTTCAGCGCCCGGTGCGCGAAGTTGGCGCGGGATTTGCGTCAATATGTGGCGCGGTGCAGCAATTTCCGATATACTCTCGCCGTGCGCTTATTGTGTGCTTCCCGCCTCCCGGCGAGTTACGCGCAACCCGGCGCTTCGTAGCGTTTTGCTCCAATCCAGTTTAGAAACTGTCCCCTTCCTGCTAGGCCGCAGCATCGTTCAGCGTGTTTTTTTCGATGCTCGTTTTGCGGCCCGTTATGCATCAGGCTGACGTCACGCCTTCCCGGCTCGACGTATCCGATAACAGCTTCTAACAAAGATTCTCGCCGCCCGTTCGCGCGAGTTGCCCCCGTTTTTCGATTTGCTCGCTGTTTCTTCGCTCGCTGAATCCGACGACTTGGGTATGCCGATTGGCGCCGACGCCTCATTTCCCGTTTCAAGGATCGACATGACTTCGAGCTTCACCTCCAGCCCGTTGGACAACATCGCAGCACAAGCGCTCGGCGCCGCGCCCGTTGCCGACGTGCCCGCAGTACTTGCAGGTCCCTCTTTCGAATCGCTCGGCCTTTCGGCTGAAATCGTCTCGGCGCTGACCGCCGCCGGCTATCAGAACCCGACGCCCGTGCAGCAGCGCGCGATTCCCGCCGCGCTCGCCGGCCGCGATCTGCTCGTTTCCAGCCCGACCGGTTCGGGCAAGACGGCGGCGTTCATGCTGCCGGCCATCGAAAAATTTGCGCAGTTGCAGAAGCTGGAGGCGTCGCAGCCGCGTCAGCCGCGCGATCCGAACGCCAAGCCGGGCCGTCGTCCAATGCCCGTCGCCAAACCGAAGCTGCTCGTGCTGACGCCGACGCGCGAACTCGCCATGCAGGTTTCGACCGCCGCGACCACGTACGGCAAGCATCTGCGCCGTCTGCGCACTGTCAGCATTCTCGGCGGTGTCGCATACGGCCAGCAGTTGATGCTGCTCGCGAAGAACCCTGAAATTCTCGTCGCCACGCCGGGTCGTCTGATCGACCATCTGGAGCGTGGCCGTATCGACTTGTCCGAACTGAACATGCTCGTGCTCGACGAAGCCGACCGCATGCTCGACATGGGCTTTATCGAAGATATCGAGACGATCGTCGCCGCGACGCCGGCATCGCATCAGACGCTGCTGTTCTCGGCAACCATCGACGGCAAGATCACGTCGCTGACCGGCCGTCTTCTGAACGATCCGGAGCGCATCGAGATCGTCCAGAAGCTCGAAGCGAAGAGCAACATTGCGCAAACCGTGCATTACGTCGATGACCGCAATCACAAGGATCGTCTGCTCGACCATCTGCTGCGCGCAGAAGAGCTCGATCAGGCGATCGTCTTCACGGCGACGAAGAGCGATGCCGACCTCATCGCCAATCGTCTGGCCGACGCCGGTTTCGAATCCGCCGCGCTGCACGGCGATCTGCCGCAAGGCGCGCGTAACCGCACGATCCGCGCGCTGCGCGAAAAGCGCGTGCGCGTGCTGGTCGCGACGGATGTGGCGGCGCGTGGCATCGACATTCCGGGCATCACGCACGTGTTCAACTACGATCTGCCGAAGTTCGCGGAAGACTATGTGCACCGTATCGGCCGTACGGGTCGCGCGGGCCGTAGCGGCACGGCGGTCAGCCTCGTGCATTACGCCGAAATGGGCGCGCTGAAGCGCATCGAGCGTTTCGTGCGCAATCCGCTGCCGGTGAACGTCGTCGCGGGCTTCGAGCCGCGCAAGGCGCCGCCCAAGGGCGGTTTCGGCGGCGGTCGCGGCCGTCCGGGCGGTAACGGCAGCGGTCGTCGCTTCGGTAGCGGTGGCGGCAATGGCGGCGGCCGTGGTTACGGTTCGAGTCCGGCCAACGCGAGCGGCTACGGCAATCCGGGCTCGAGTCCGCGCAGAGGAGGCGGCTTCCGTGACGGCGGTTATCGTGGCGATGGCGGCGGTTATCGCGGCAATCGCGAAGGCGGTTACGGTCAGCGCGACGGCTACAGCGCACGCCGCAACGACGGCCCGCGCGCTCCGCGCCGTGGCAGCTAAGCGCTAGTTCAGGCAGCGTCACAAAAAAACCGATGCTTCGTGCATCGGTTTTTTTTTCGTCCGCTCACCATATTTCACGATGCGCAATGACTTTGCGCGTCGCAAAAATCTTGCTGCGCAGCACAACATCGGCGATTGCCGAATAGCAAATCTCTTTCCGAATAGTGAAATTCAATATTCAACTCATTGATTTTGCGCAATAAAAATATTGACCAAATCTCTCCTCCGGGGGTGTTTCGACGACAGCGATTTGCATAGATTCTTATATAATAGTTGAGCAAACGCACACCGCCGAACACGGCGCAACGCAGCTCAGATCGCGAAGAATCATCGAATCAGATTTGTCGTTCAGCCCAATCTCAAGGAGAAACGCAATGTCGACTCGCCAACAACAAGCTCAGCAACTCCAACAACAATGGGAAACCGATTCGCGCTGGAAAGGCATCAAGCGCGGCTACACGGCGGACGATGTCGTGCGTCTGCGCGGTTCGGTGCCGGTCGAGCACAGGCGCGGCGCGGAAAAGCTGTGGGAATCGATCAACGAAGAGCCGTTCGTGAACGCGCTCGGCGCGTTGACCGGCAATCAGGCGATGCAGCAGGTCAAGGCCGGTCTCAAGGCCATCTATCTGTCCGGCTGGCAAGTGGCGGGCGATGCCAACGTCGCGGGCGAAATGTATTCGGACCAGTCGCTGTATCCGGCGAATTCGGCGCCGCTCGTCGTGAAGCGCATCAACAATACGCTCACGTGCACTGACCAGATTCAATGGTCGGAAGGCAAAAACCCGGGCGATGAAGGTTATGTCGATTACTTTCAGCCGATCGTGGCCGATGCCGAAGCCGGTTTCGGTGGCGTGCTTAACGCGTTCGAACTGATGAAGGCGATGATCGAAGCCGGCGCGTCGGGCGTGCACTTCGAGGATCAGCTGGCATCGGTGAAAAAATGCGGTCACATGGGCGGCAAGGTGCTCGTGCCGACGCGCGAAAACGTCGCCAAGCTGACGGCCGCGCGTCTGGCTGCGGACGTCTGCGGCACGCCCACGCTGCTCATCGCCCGCACGGATGCGGAAGCGGCGGATCTCGTGACGTCGGATATCGACAAAAACGACAGCCGTTCCTCACCGGCGAGCGCACCGTGGAAGGCTTCTTCCGCACCAAACCGGGTCTGGAGCAAGCAGTGTCGCGCAGCCTCGTCTACGCGCCGTACGCGAACCTCGTCTGGTGCAAAACCGGCAAGCCGGATCTGGAATACGCGAAGAAGTTTGCGGAAGTGATCCACAAGGAATTCCCGGGCAAGATGCTGTCGTACAACTGCTCGCCGTTGTTCAACTGGAAGAAGAATCTGGACGATGCGACCATCGCCAAATTCCAGCGCGAGCTGGGCGCGATGGGCTACAAGTTCCAGTTCATCACGCTGGCCGGTTTCCATGCGCTGAACTACTCGATGTTCAACCTCGCGCACGGTTACGCCCGTTCGCAGATGAGCGCTTTCGTCGAGCTGCAGCAGACCGAGTTCGCCGCCGCCGACAAGGGCTTCACGGCGGTGAAGCATCAGCGCGAAGTGGGCACCGGTTATTTCGATGCCGTCACGCAAACGGTCGAGAAGGAAGCGTCGACGACCGCGTTGCATGGATCGACTGAAGACGAGCAGTTCTTCGACAAGAAGGTCGCTTGACGCTCGAGCAAGACCGGGCAAATCAGGGAGCGTAGTCAATAAGGGCGTGGGCCGCGGCGTGTAGACGCTGCGGCCCACGTTCATTTGGATCAGCGGTAAACGATGACCGGAATTTTCGTGTGCGTCAGAACGCGTTGCGTTTCGCTGCCGATAAGGGGACTTCCGAGTCCGCAGCGTCCGTGGGAGGCCATCAGGATGACGTCGCATCCGTTCGTTTCCGCCGCATCGATGATGCCGACATACGGCGCAGCCTCGATGCTCGTCACGCTCGAGCACGGCACGCCGGCGCTTTCGGCGGCGCGCAGGTGTTCGCGGGCTTCGTTTTCGGCACGGGCGTGGAAATCGTCGGGCGGCTCGACGGCGACATCGGCGAAAGGGGAATATGGGTATTGCGGCAGACACGCGTAAGCCGTGATCCGCGCGCCGACGGATTGCGCGAGATCGATGGCGCCGTCGATGGCTTTCTGCGACAGCTCGGCGCCGTCTGTCGGCACCAGGATGTGCTTGAACATGGCGTCCTCCTGCGGAGGTGGGGGCGTGGTTTTATTGTAGTAAGGCGGCGGGGGCGGGAGAAGGAATCGGTGTGAAGGTCCGCGCTTCGGGCGGATAGACGAAGAGGCCGTGCTTAAGGCCATCGTCGCTGTCGAAACGATGCTTGACGATGTCGAAGAACTCGGAATCGCCGTATTCGTGAAAGCGAAACAGCGCAAAGGCGACGAGGTCCGCGAGTGGTATGAGCCGGGACGATTTCGAATTGAGGAAAACTGGCACTTCGGCGAAGTTGCGGGTTTTGCCGTACGTGTGGCCGGAGTACTTGAATTCGCGCGCGAGTTTTTGTATGCGCTGTTCGGTCGTCGATTTGTCTAACAGGATCATGCCGCGTTGCGCATCGCCGTGCTTTCGATAGCAGCGCTGCAGGAAAAGATCGAACCGTCGTGCGAGCTGCTCGAAAGCGAAATCGATGGCGTCACGTCCCTTCAGCGACGCCTTGTTCACCACCACGCCGAATAGCGGACGCTGGCTGGCGGCTGGTTCGCGATGCCATCGGCGAGTGCATCCCTGATGGCTTGCAAGCGTTCATCTAGCACGAAGCGTTCCAGCCTTCACGGCCGGAAAGCATGGGCGAACCGTAAAACTCGACCGGTTGGCCGTCGAGCGGATCGAAACGCTCCGCGATGGCATTGAGTTTCTGTTCGATCCAGTGCGTGGCGCGCTCAAACGCGCATACGCCGGCCAGTACGAAATGCCGGTGCTCGGCCCGCCTGCCGACCCCGATTCGTCCAAATACAAAATATATATAGCAATCTAAAACAATTAGCTCAAAAAAAAGAACGGGCCCAAAAAAGGTAACCCGTTCCCGACATCTGGCAAGACAGGTAAGCGAACCACTCATGCGCGTCGAATAGTCGACACTCCCGCCTCAAGAACCAAGTGTATCAGGATAAAAAATATCCCGCCATAGACCAAACGGCCTACTCCCCAAAATACCCCGGCGCATTGTAAATATGCTTAAGCAAATCTAGAAACAACCGCACCCGTAACGGCAAATGCCGTCTCTGCGGGAACACCGCATGAATCCCGATCGGCGGCGCGGCGAACGCATCGAGCACGCTCACGAGCCGTCCCGCGCCGATATCCGTACCCACTTCCCACCATGATCACCACGCGAGCCCGCGCCCTTCCAGACACCATTCGTGCAGCACCGAGCCATCGGAACATTCCATCGTGCCCGACACCTTGATCGTCACGACCTTTGCCGTCCTGCTGAAACACCCACCCTCTCTGCTGATTGGCCGATGCCCCCAGCGCCAGGCAATTGTGCGCAGCCAGCGCCGCAAGATCCTCGGGCTCACCGCGCGCCGCCAGATAATCCGGCGACGCCACGCACACACGCCGGTTCTCGCCCAGCTTCAGCGACACCAGCGACGAATCCGGCAACTCGCCGAACCGCACCGCGCAATCGAAACCTTCGTTGACGAGATTGACCATTCGGATCAGTCAGATCCAGACTCACCGATACATCCGGATGCTGCGCCGTAAATCTCGGCACGAGAGGCGCGACATGCCGACGCCCGAACCCCGCCGGCGGCCTACACGCGCAATGCCCGCTCGCCTTCACGCCGCCCGCCGACACGCTCGCCTCGGCGTTCTGCATCTCGTTGATGATGCGCTGACAGTCCTCCAAAAACGCCGAGCCTTCGAACGTCAGCGTGATCTTGCGCGTCGTGCGCACGAGCAGCTTCACGCAGAGCCGCTCTTCCAGCGCATCGAGCCTCCGTCCGATCACCGCCGGCGCGATGCCTTCTGCCTGCGCCGCCGAAAGACTGCCCTTCGCGGCAACCGAGGCGAAGGTTTCGATCTGCTTGAATCGATCCATGCGGGTTTATCGTCAATAGCGAAGCCAGCGGACAGATTAGGTAAGTAAAAGTCAAAGATCAAGTGATCCGATCGCTCTTTTTCCATCACTGTGATCACGAATAGAATTCACATCAACCTCTTTTGGAGTGCACGGCCATGTCGGCCATAACGACACACGCATCGTCTTTATCCGCTTATAACGCTATGCCACGCGCAGTCATTTTCGACGCCTACGGCACGCTCTTCGACGTGCATTCAGTCGTCGCTGCCGCCGAGCAGCTTTTTCCCGGCCACGGCGATGTGCTCTCGCAGCTCTGGCGTCAGAAGCAGATCGAATACACGCAGTTGCGCACGCTCACCGATCCGTCGGGCGTGCATACGCGCCCTTCTGGGACATCACGATCGACGCGTTGCGCCACGCCGCCGCCCGTCTGAATCTCGCGGATGTCCTCACGCCCGCCGCCGAAAAGCGCCTGATGGACGAATACGCGTGCCTGTCCGCGTTTCCCGACACCGTGCCCGCGCTCAAAGCGTTGCGCGAACGCTTCGGCCTTCCGCTCGCGGTCCTCTCCAACGGCAATCCGCCGATGCTCGACGTCGCTGAGAAAAGCGCGGGCATGAGCGGCCTGTTAGATCACATCCTGTCCGTCGATGCCGTGCGCACCTACAAGCCCGTCGCCGCGTACGAGCTCGGCACGCGTGCGTTTGGCGCGGCGGCGAAGGACATCGTGTTCGTCTCGTCGAACGGATGGGATGTCGCGGGCGCGACGTGGTTCGGCTATTCGACCTTCTGGATCAACCGCGCCTCGCTGCCGATCGAACAACTCGGCGTGACGCCGCGCGCGACGGGCAAGAACATGAACGATCTGATCGCAAGCATCGAAACACGCAGGTAAAACACACGCAACACGCAAAACCGTCTGACCGACCAAGGAGAACAACATGTCGCAACCGCTTACGTTTCCCACCGGCATGGCCGTTTCGACCGATATCCAGCCGGGCTTCGAGACCATTCTGACGCCCGAGGCGCTCGCGTTCGTCGCGACGCTGCACCGGCAATTCGAGCCGCGCCGCCAGCAATTGCTCGCGGCGCGCGTCGAGCGCACGAAGCGTCTGGATGCGGGCGAGCGTCCGGATTTCCTGCGCGATACGAAATCGATCCGTGAAGGCGACTGGAAAATCGCGTCGCTGCCGAAGGATCTGCAATGCCGTCGCGTGGAAATCACCGGTCCGGTCGAGCGCAAAATGATCATCAACGTGCTCAATTCCGGCGAGGATTCGTACATGACGGATTTCGAGGATTCGAACGCGCCGAACTGGGACAACCAGATCACCGGCCAGATCAACCTGAGAGAAGCCGTGCGCCGCACGATTTCGCTGGAACAGAACGGCAAGTCGTACAAGCTCAACGACAAGATCGCGACCTTGATCGTGCGTCCGCGCGGCTGGCATCTGGATGAGAAGCACGTCACCGTCGATGGGCAGCGCGTGTCCGGTGGCATCTTCGATTTCGCGCTTTTCCTGTTTCACAACGCGAAGGAATTGATCGCGCGCGACAGCGGCCCGTACTTCTATCTGCCGAAGATGGAAAGCCACCTCGAAGCGCGTCTGTGGAACGACATTTTCGTCGCGGCGCAGGAAAGCGTGGGCATCCCGCGCGGCACGATTCGCGCGATGGTGCTCGTCGAAACCATTCTCGCCGCGTTCGAAATGGACGAAATCCTGTACGAACTACGCGAGCATAGTTCGGGGCTGAACGCGGGCCGCTGGGACTACATCTTTTCCGCGATCAAGAAGTTCAAGAACGATACCGACTTCTGCCTCGCCGACCGCGCGAAGATCACGATGACTTCACCCTTCATGCGCGCCTACGCGCTCGAATTGCTGAAGACATGCCACAAGTGCAACGCGCCTGCGATCGGCGGCATGTCTGCGCTGATTCCGATCAAGAGCGATCCCGCCGCGAACGACCGCGCGATGGGTGGCGTGCGTTCCGACAAGGCGCGCGATGCCGGCGACGGTTACGACGGCGGCTGGGTCGCGCATCCGGGTCTCGTGCCGATCGCGATGGAAGAGTTCGTGAAGGTGCTTGGCGATCGTCCGAATCAGATCGATAAGCAGCGTCCCGACGTTCAGGTCGCCGCGAGCGATCTGCTCGATTTCCGTCCGGAAGAACCGATCACCGAAGCCGGTTTGCGCAATAACGTTAACGTGGGCATCCACTATCTCGGCGCGTGGCTCGCCGGAAACGGCTGCGTGCCGATCCACAATCTGATGGAAGATGCCGCGACCGCCGAAATCTCGCGCTCGCAAGTGTGGCAATGGGTCCGCTCGCCGAAGGGCAAGCTCGACGACGGTCGCAAGGTCACGGCCGCGATGGTGCGCGATATCACTATCGACGAACTGGAAAAGGTGAAGCTGGTCGTCGGCGGATCGGGCAGCGATTTGAAACCGTACGATCGCGCGGCGAAGATTTTCGAAGAGATGTCGACGTCGGCGCACTTCACCGACTTCCTTACGTTGCCGCTTTACGAAGAAATCTGAGCGGACGTTCCAGTCAAAGAAAAGCGGCCTCCGGGCCGCTTTTTCATTGCGCACACGCCTAGGCCCACGCACGCCTTATGCTACATTCCGCATCGTCTTTTTAACGATTCAACCGTGGAGCGCACGACGAGTGCGAACAACAGCATGAGCAATATCGAGCTCTGGACGTTCCGCACGAAACGCACTGACGCGCTGAATCAAATCTTCGTTGCGCGGCGTACTTCGCCGTGCTCGCAAAGGTCCGGCGCCTTGGCGCGAAACACCTGAATGTGCGCCGTTTTTCCGTGTTCGTCGAGCGCGTCCTGACTTTGCCAGCGCTCGACAAAAATAAAGCGGCGCGGCTCGTCGTTATCGATATGCAAGTCGTACTGAAGCGCGCCGCGTTCCTTGCGCGTCGGCTCGACGTTGGCTTCCAGCACTTTTCTCAGCTCATCCTTCTTGCCCGGCTTGGCAACGAAAATAGCGACGACGGCGACTTCCGGCATGTCCTGCTCCTTTGATCGTGATTGACGAAAGCGCCAAGCATAACCGTGCATCGTTTTCATTGCCGGTCACGCGTTCTGCCCAGGTCAAAAAAAAGCCCGCGTTCCTTTGGAAACGCGGGCAAAAACCGTCGCCCTACGAGGATAGGCGACGGGGCCACCGGGGTTCGCGCGATACGCGAACCATCATCTGGTTGTCGGGCTTGAAACGCGGTCTGGAGGGCGCATTCGCGTGCCGTGCATCGTGCGAATTACGCCGATGACGCAATGTACTGTCCGAACGGTCATTTCCTATAAGCCCTTGCGCACATTACGCGATATAAAGAAATTGTCTGCGCAATTCATGCGCGATCGTCGCATTAGCGTGCAATTGTTCGCGAACTATGCCGATTCGCGAAGAACCTTTCACCGGATGACATCGGCATAAAAAAAGCCGCCCCGAATTCGAGGTGGCTTGTACGGGATGAAGAACTCCCGGCGTTTTAGCTGATCTGGTCGGCGAGCAAAGCCATGATCTGGCGCGCTTGCTGCGAGGAATCCACTTGCCCCTTGTCATCGACGATGGCGACGCGCGTCTGCTGTTCGGTCACTACGCGGACATTGACCTGATACTGCTTCGCGGTTATTTCCTTGCGGCCGTGGAATACCTGGCTCCAGAAACCCTGCTCGGCGGACGTCTTGTCGTTCGGATCGACGTAGCGCACGAAATACACGCCCTTGTTGCGATCGCGGTCATCGACGGTGAAGTTCGCACGATCCAGCGCGATGCCCACGCGCAGCCATGCGCGATCGAAGGCTTCCGGCAGCGTGAGTTGCGCGGACGTGGCCTCGGGCACCTTCTCGTTGCGGATAGTCGAATTGCCGGCATTGCGCGCGTTCTGCGCAGCGACGGCCGCAGCCTTGTTGTCGCTGGCGGCGGACGCGGCGCCGCTTGCAGGAACCGGCGCCGAGGACAGCGTATTCGGCGCTAGGGAACCGGAATCGGCCATTCCGAGCGACGACATCAGGCGGCGCAGATATTTGTTTTCGAGCGCGGGATCGTTCGGACGCGCCTGCCACTGGCTCGAATCGTTGTTCACGCCGGTCAGCGCTTCACGCATGCCCTTCTGGCTGATGAACACGTACGTGCCGCCGTTCGGTGCGGCTTCCAGACGCGTGCGGTACTTGTTGCGTTCCGCCGTCACATACGAGTTGCCGGTGGCCTTGGACAACGTGTCGCGAATCAGGCCGTCGGAAATCTGCGGATGCGTTTCGTTCCAGTCCGTCTCCATCACGCCCTTGTCGCGTGAATCGACATTGAGCAGGAAGCCCTGTTCCTGCCAGAAGCGGCGAACTTGCGGCCACACCTGATCGGGCGACTTGCCGTCGATCACGAGCCAGCGCTCGGCGCCGTCACGCTGAATACGCATGCCTGCGACGGGCGGCACGACGGGCGGCAAGGTCGGTGCGACCTGCTGAAGCTGCTGCAGCCCGGACAGCGATGCCTGGCCGCTTTGCGGCGCGAGCGAGCGCTGGTCCGAGGTCTCGTTGAGGAAATCGGGAGGAACCGCAAGCGACGCCTCTTGGGCGCGCCCGTCGCTCTTGTAATTGATCGCCGTCGGCGAGGACGTACCGCAACCCGTCACAGTAACTGCCACGATTCCAGCTACCGCAAAAATGGCGGCCGTCCGCTTAGTAATACGAAAATCTGTCATGTCTGGAAAGTCCTTCCGCTACGCCACGGCGGTTCTTCCGTGGATCAACCAGTTATTATACCGGTCTCGGCGAGCGCAGTGCAAAAAGAGGAGATAAGTGGCCTGCACCGTCCTGCTTTTCGCGCCATCAGTGCGTGTGTCTGATCAGTTTCTCAAACCATCTCATTGCTTTCTCGACATGCATCGCTGTGCTGTCGATGGGAGCATTAAATCCCTGTCGCATCGAATTGACAATTTGTGACAAACATAGAAGCCGTCAATAAGCCCTGTCGATACGCGTAACACCTTGTCCCGCAAGTCTTTTCTTGATTTCGGCGCAGCCCGCGCACGCTCTGGCCGAACATATCGCTTTGTCGCGCCTTCATCTTAAAATTCAATCTCAAAAATAGGAATAGTCTCAAACGAGGCAGAAGGCAGCGATGGTTTCCGTAAGAATTCCTAATCGTCATCTTTGTGTGGCGTTGACCGCGACGATGTCTTTCTCGCTCATCACGAGCGCGCCGTGCCATGCGCAACTCGGCCGGATGCTGGCACGCGCGAACGCGTCGGAAGGCGCGGTCGTGCATCAGGCGCAAGGCGCGCGTCTCGATTATCGGGAGACGACCGATGCGAACGGCATCGTCGTGCGGCAGTACATCGATTCGGCGGGCACCGTGTACGCCGTGTCCTGGCGCGGCCCGGTGATGGCCGATGTGCAGGCGCTCCTCGGCAGCTATTTTCAGCGCTTCAAGGACGGCGCGAACGCCTCCGCCGGCGATGCGGGATTGTACGCGTCGCGCGTGGACGTCGGCGATCTCGTCGTCGAAACGAAGGTGAGGCTGCGCGAATTCAGCGAGCGCGCTGCCGGCGGGCGTGTCGGCTTCCGACATTCAATGACGAGCGAGGCCGACATGAATATTCGTACCTTGATCGCGCTGGCATCGCCGGTCATTTCCGTTGTGCTCGCCACATGCGGCGGCGGTGGCGGCAGCGCCGTTCCCGTCACGCCCGCGCAAGCCGGCAGCGCGCCCGTCGCCGCCAGTGCGCCGCCCGCTGCCGCAAGCAGCACCAGCGTCCCGCAATCGACGACGCCGAACACCCAGCCGATCACCGTCGCCGCCATCACCAGGACGCGCAACATGCTGCGCACGAGCGTGACCGTATGCGTGCCCGGCACCAGCACGTGCCAGACGATCGACAACATTCAGGTTGATACCGGCTCGCAAGGATTGCGGATTCTCGCCTCGGCGCTGGATGCGTCGGTTGCGCTGCCGAGCGTCCCGGCGGGCAGCGCGGGCGCGATCGCCGCGCAATGCTCGGTGTTCGGCTCCGGCTACACGTGGGGCACCGTGCGTCAGGCCGACGTGCAGCTCGCCGGACACGTGGCGGGCGCGACGTCCGTGCAACTGATCGCCGATCTCGCCGCCGGCAGTGCCGCCACCGATTGCAGCAAATCCGGCCTGCCGATGCTCACGGCCGCGAGCCTGCGCTCCAACGGCATTCTGGGCGTCGGTCCGTTCAAGGCGGATTGCGGCGCGGACTGCGCGAATTCTGCCTTGCCCAACTGGTACTACAGTTGCAGCAACGGCGTGTGCACGAACAGCACGCTCGCGGTCGCGCGGCAAGTGACCAATCCCATCGCCAATTCGCGAGCGACAACAACGGCGTGCTGATCGAGTTGCCGGCGGTTCCGCCCGAAGGCGCGTCGACGGTGACGGGCACGATGACCTTCGGCATCGGCTCGCAGGCGAACAACGCGCTCGGCCCGGCCACCGTGCTCAAATCGAGTTCATCGACGGGCTATGTTTCGACGAGTCTGGACGGCACCCGGTTCAGTTCCAGCTTCATCGATAGCGGATCGAACGGCTTGTTCTTTCCGTCGTCGACACTCAAGAAATGCGGCGTCTGGTATTGCCCGGTGAGCCCGCAGACCTTCAGCGCGACGCTCAGTTCAACGAGCGGCGCGAGCGCAGCGGTGACGTTCAGCGTCAGCACATCATCGACGCTATTTGCCGGCCCGAACTATGCGTTCAACAATCTCGCGGGCGCGGCGAGCGGTTCCTTCGACTGGGGCTTGCCGTTCTTCTACGGACGGCGCGTGTTCACCGCGCTCAAAGGCAGCGTGACGCCTGCGGGCAATGGGCCGTACTACGCGTTTTAGCGCAACGCGCCGACAAAAAAGCCGTCTCCGGTTTTCCGTGAGACGGCTTTATAATGCAAAGCAAAGCGCGAATTACTGCCCAGACGCAGCCTTCCGCTCTTCCTCGAAAATCTTCTGCGCAAGATGGAACGCGGAATTCGCCGCCGGCACGCCGCAGTAGATCGCGGTCTGCATCAGCACTTCCTTGATCTCGTCCTGCGTCACGCCGTTGTTCTTCGCGGCGCGCAAATGCAGCGCGAGTTCTTCGCTGCGATTCAACGCAACCATCATCGCGATGGTCAAGAGACTGCGCGTATGACGCGGCAAACCTTCGCGGATCCAGATTTCGCCCCACGCATAGCGCGTGATCAGATTCTGGAACTCAGTCGTCAGATCTGTGCGATTTTCGAGCGAGCGATCCACGTGCGCATCGGAGAGCACCGCGCGGCACACCTTCATGCCCGCTTCGTAACGTTCGTCGTCAGTCATTCATTGTTCTCCGATGAAATCGAGCACCGCGCGCGTGTACTCGTCGCGCTTCTCGATGTTCGACAGATGCGCCGCGTCCAGTTCGACGTAGCGCGCGCCATCGATATAACCGGCGAGTTCGCGGCCCTGCTCGGCGGTCGTCGAGAGATCGTGCGTGCCGGGAATCACCAGCACCGGCAATTTGATGGTCTTCGCTTCGCCGCGCAGATCGGCATCGCGGATGGCTTCGCAATTGGACGCGTAGCCATCGCCCGGCGTGTGGCGGAACACGTCGCGGATCGTCGTCATTTCGAGCGCTTCATGTTCGATGAACGGCGCGGTGAACCAGCGCGCGATCACGGCGTCCGTCAACGCGGGCATGCCGCCCGGCTCACGCGCCTTGGCGGCGCGCGGCGTCCACACCGCGTCCGAGCCAATCAACGCCGCCGTATTCGACAGCACCACGCGCGCGAAGCGCTCCGGATAACGCGCCGCGAGCCCGATGCCCGTCAGCCCACCCATCGACAGACCGCAATAATGCGCGCGATCGATTTTCAGATGATCCATCAGGCCAATGACATCGCCGATCAGTTGATCAATCGTGTACGGACCTCGAGGCGTGTCCGAATGGCCGTGGCCGCGCGTGTCGTAGCGAAGCACGCGGTAACGTTTCGCGAACGCTTCGATATTCGGCGACCACATCGAAACATCCGCGCCGAGCGAGTTCGACAGCACGAGCCACGGCGCGTGCTCGCCTGCGGTGACATCGACGCGATAGTGAATTCGCGTTCCGTTGACTTCGGCAAGAGGCATGGTTTACCGCTCCTGTTGTTTTGAATGCACGATGGCGGCATCGACGAACGCATGCGCCTGACCGACGTAGTTCGCCGGATCGAGCAAGGTTTTCAACTGATCTTGCGAAAGATGACGCGCGACCGTTTCGTTGGCGGCGAGTTCATCGAAGAGTGTCGTGCCGTTGGCCACCGACGCCTTCGACGAGCTTGTGCGCATCCATCCGGCCGATGGCGTCGCCCAGCGCGAGCATCACCGCTTCGCCGAGCACGAGGCCGTTGGTCACATTGAGGTTGCGCGCGAGCCGTTCGGCGTTGATTTCCATCGACGGCACGATTCCCACGATATTCGACAACGCGCCCGCCGTGAACCGCGCGAGATTCGGCAGCGCTTCCCATTCCGCCTGCTAGCCGCCGAGCGCGCGTTCGTGTTCCTGCACCATGCCCGCGAATTTCGTCGCGACGAAATTCGGTGCGCGTGTCGCCGCCGTCAACACAGCCGCGCAGCCGACGGGATTACGCTTGTGCGATATCGTCGATGAACCGCCCGCCTGCCGCTGCCGGTTCGGCCACTTCACCGAGTTCGGTCTGCATCATCAGCGAGATGTCGCGCGCGATCTTGCCGAGCGTGCCGGTCAGCATGCCTAAAAACGAAGCGGCTTCCGCGATGCGATCGCGTTGCATATGCCACGGCAGCGCGGGAAGTTGCAGCTTCAGATCGTCGGCGAGCGATTGTGCGACTTTCGAACCCTGATCGCGCAGACTGGCGAGTGTGCCCGCCGCGCCACCGAATTGCAGCACGAGTGCGCTTTGACGAAGTTCGATGAGACGCGCGCGATGCCGCGTCACCGCATCCAGCCATTGCGCGAACTTCAGGCCGAGCGTGATCGGCAACGCCTGCTGAAGCCAGGTGCGGCCGATCATCGGCGTGTCTTTGTGCGCTTGTTGAATCAGCGCAGCGGACAGGAAGCAAATATCGCCATCGATCAAATCGAGCGCCGCGCGCAATTGCAGCACGACGCCCGTATCGATGATGTCCTGACTCGTCGCGCCCCAATGCACGTATTTCGCGGCCTCGGCGTCTTGGGTCTTCACGACGGCCGTCAGTTGCTTGACGAGCGGAATCGCGAGGTTGCCGCCAGCGGCCGCGCCTGTCATCAGCGCATCGGCGTCGATGTTGTCGGCGTTGCACGCGGCGACTATTGCATTGACCGTGCTCGACGGAATCACGCCATGAATCGCCGATGCACGCGCGAGCGCCGCTTCGACATCGAGCATCGCCTGCACGGTCGCGCGCGGCGACCAGACATCGTTCGCGCGCACGTTGCCGCAGATCAGATCGGTGAGGCGTCCGGTGCAAGCGAACATAGGATCAAACACGCTCGATGATCATCGCGATGCCCTGCCCGACGCCGATGCACATCGTGCACAACGTAAGGCGCCCGCCCGTGCGTTGCAGCTGATAGCTCGCGGTCGTCACGAGCCGCGCGCCCGATGCGCCCAGCGGATGACCGAGCGCGATCGCGCCGCCGTTCGGGTTCACGCGAGGATCGTCGTCCGCGACGCCGAGCATGCGCAGCGTTGCCAGTCCTTGCGATGCAAACGCTTCGTTTAGTTCGATCACATCGATCTGATCGATCGTCAGGCCCAGACGCGCGAGCAGCTTTTGCGATGCCGGACCCGGACCGATGCCCATCACGCGCGGCGGCACGCCTGCGGTCGCGGCGCCGAGAATGCGCGCGCGGCGTAAGGCCGTTGCGCTTGGCCGTTTCCTCATCCGCGATCAGCATGGCGACCGCGCCGTCGTTCACGCCCGACGCATTGCCCGCCGTGACCGAGCCGTCCGGACGCACGACGCCCTTCTGCTTCGCGAGCGCTTCGAGACTCGTTTCACGCGGATACTCGTCCTTGTCGACGACGAGTGCATCGCCCTTTTTTTGCGAAATCGTCACCGCGACGATTTCCTGCGCGAGCGTGCCGTCCTGCTGTGCGCGCGCCGCTTTCTGCTGGCTGCGCACGGCGAATGCGTCCTGATCTTCGCGGCTGATCTTGTAGTCTTCCGCGACGTTTTCAGCGGTTTCGGGCATCGAATCGACGCCGTACTGCTTCTTCATCAGCGGATTGATGAAGCGCCAGCCGATGGGTCGTATCGTGAATCTCGGCCTGACGCGAGAACGCGCTCGACGCCTTGCCCATCATGAACGGCGCGCGGCTCATGCTTTCGACGCCGCCCGCGATCATTAGATGCGTTTCGCCCGATTTGATCGCGCGGGCCGCGATGCCGATCGCGTCCATGCCCGAACCGCACAGGCGGTTGACCGTGGTGCCCGGCACGCCGAGCGGCAAGCCCGCCAGCAGCGACGACATGCGCGCGACGTTGCGGTTGTCTTCGCCCGCCTGATTCGCGCAGCCGTAGATCACTTCGTCGATGGCTTCCCAGTCCACTTCCTTGTTGCGCTCGACCAGCGCGTGCAGCGGCACAGCGCCGAGATCGTCGGCGCGCACGGAAGACAGGGAACCGCCGTATCGGCCGATGGGCGTGCGGATCGCGTCACATACGAAAGCTTCTTTCATCTAGATGCTCCAGTTCTTTAGAGTCTCTCAGGCTCTAGGCTTTTTATGCTGCTTCGGAAAGCGGCGCGTATTGAAGCGGCACTTTGGCCAGCTTCTGTAATTCGTCGAATGTGAGACCGTCCACCATCTCGCGCACGACAAAACCTTCGGGCGTCACGTCGAACACGGCGAGATCGGTGTACACGCGGTTCACGCAGTCCACGCCCGTCACCGGATACGTGCAGACATCGACCAGCTTGCTTTCGCCCTGCTTCGTGAGCAGTTCCATCATCACGTAAACCTGTTTTGCGCCGATGGCCAAGTCCATCGCGCCGCCGACGGCGGGAATCGCATCGGGCGCGCCGGTGTGCCAGTTGGCGAGATCGCCGGTCGCGGAAACCTGGAATGCGCCGAGTACGCAGAAGTCGAGATGGCCGCCGCGCATCATCGCGAACGAATCTGCGTGATGGAAGTACGCGCCGCCGGTCAGCAACGTGACATGCTGCTTGCCCGCGTTGATGAGCTCGTCGTCTTCCTCGCCTTTGCCGGGCGCCGGACCCATGCCGAGCAAACCGTTTTCGCTATGCAGGAAGATTTCGCAATCCGCCGCGAGATGATTGGCGACGAGCGTCGGCACGCCGATGCCGAGATTCACATACGCGCCTTCGGGAATGTCCGCGGCCACGCGCTTGGCCATTTCGTCACGAGTGAGTTTCTTCATGGCTTCATCCTTCCTTTAAGCAGCGAGTTCTGCGGCATGCACGGTTTGCGGCACTTCCACGACGCGCTGCACGAAAATGCCCGGCGTCACGATGTTTTCAGGATCCAGTTCGCCGAGCGGCACGACCTTCGATACCTGCACGATCGCGGTCTTCGCCGCGCTCGCCATGATCGGCCCGAAGTTGCGCGCCGTCTTACGATAGACCAGATTGCCCCAGCGGTCGCCCTTGAGCGCTTTTACGAGCGCGAAATCCGCGTGCAGCGGCGCTTCGAGCACGTAGTGCTTGCCATCGATTTCACGCGTTTCCTTGCCTTCGGCCAGCTTCGTGCCGTAGCCCGTAGGCGTGAAAAATCCGCCGATGCCCGCGCCCGCCGCGCGGATACGCTCGGCCAGATTGCCCTGCGGCACGAGTTCCAGTTCGATTTCGCCCGCGCGATAAAGCGCGTCGAACACGTACGAATCCGTCTGACGCGGGAACGAGCAAATAATCTTGCGCACGCGCTTGGCCTTCAACAGCGCGGCGAGACCCGTATCGCTGTTGCCGGCGTTATTGTTGACGATGGTCAGCTCGCGCGTGCCCTGTTCGATGAGCGCATCGATCAGTTTCGACGGCATGCCCGCCGTGCCGAAACCGCCGATCATGATGGTCGCGCCGTCGTGGACATCGGCTACAGCCGACGCGAGCGTGTCGAAAATCTTGTTGATCATTGCCGTTCTTCCTTCGTGAGCCGCAGGTGAAGAGTATGCATCCGGTGCTTGCATCCGATTGTTCGGTATGCGAACATAGATTCGTTTAGCGAACATCGGCATATTATTCCCGCGTTTGTTGTCGTGTCAACGAAGGTATCGCAATTTGCGGGTTTGTACTAACACGTCCACTTTGAGCATCACGATGAATTCATCCGTCTCGAGTTCCGAAACCGACGCACCGGACACGCGTCCCGGCGACGCCTACGTGCAGTCCTTCGCGCGAGGCCTCGCGGTCATCGCGAGGCCTCGCGGTCATCCGTTCGTTCGATGCCACGCGCCCCGCGCAAACCTTGACCGATGCCACCACCACCGGCCTCACGCGCGCGGTCGCACGGCGCATTTTGCTAACCTTGCAATCGCTCGGTTATGTCGAAGCGGACGGCCGTTTGTTCCAGTTCACGCCGAAAATTCTCGATCTCGGTTTCGCCTATCTCACGTCGATGCCCTTCTGGAATCTCGCCGAGCCGGTCATGGAAGAACTCGTCGAGCAAGTGCACGAAAGCTGCTCGGCGGCCGTGCTGAACGGCGCGGAAATCGTCTACGTGCTGCGCGTGCCGACGCACAAGATCATCCGCAGAATTTGTCGATCGGCAGCCGCCTGCCCGCGTTCTGCACGTCGATGGGCCGCGTGCTCTTGTCCGCGCTCGACGACAATCGCCTGAACGCCGCGCTCGATTCGAGCGATCTCACCGCGCGTACGCCGCGCACCGTGACCGACCGCGCCGCGCTCAAGGACGCGATCGCGCTCGTGCGTCGTCAGGGCTGGGCGATCGTCGATCAGGAACTGGAAGAAGGCTTGATTTCGATGTCCGCGCCGATTCGCGATCGGCAAGGCCGCGTAATCGCCGCGCTCAACATCAGCGGCAATGCGCAGCGCAAGAACGCCAAACAGATGGTGAAGGCGTTTCTGGAGCCGCTGCAGGAAGCGGCGCAGCGCGTGTCCGATATGGTCGCGCGGCGCGGTTGATCAACCAGGTGCAACGTGAACGATCTCGATTTGAACTTGATCCCGTTTCTCGTCGCCATCGAGGAGACGCGCAATGTGAGCCGCGAGGCTCGACGGCGCTCGGGCGGCTGCGCGAATATTTCAACGATCCGCTTTTCGTGCGCCCCTCGCGCGGCATGGAACCGACGCCGCGCACGCTCGCGCTGGTGCCATCGGCGCGCGAGGCGCTGTCGCGCATCGAACGCGGCTTGCTCGATACGCAGCATTTCGATCCGGCATCCGCACGGACACGTTTTCCATCGCGCTGTCGGATGTTGGCGAGATCGTGTTTCTGCCGCGGCTGTTGCAAGCCTTCGCGGCGCAAGCGCCGAACGCGAATTTGCGCTCGGTTTCGGCATCGCATGGTGATGTGGAACGCGGACTCGAAGCCGGTGAAATCGATCTGGCCGTCGGCTATTTCCCCGATTTGCGCGGCAACAACTTCTTTCAGCAGCGGCTGTTCTCGCATCGCTTCATCTGCCTGATGCGACGCGATCATCCGTTCGCCAAAGCGCCGCTGACGATCGAACGATTTTGCGAGTACGGACACGCCGTCGTGCGCGCCGAGGGACGCAGCCAGGAAGTGCTCGAAAACTTTCTCGACAAGGAACGCGTGCGGCGTCGCGCGGTGCTCGAAACGCCGCACTTCATGAGCTTGTCGTTCATTCTGTCACGCACGGATCTGATTGCAACGGTGCCGCACGCGATCGGCTTCGCGTATGTCGCCGAGCACGCATCGATCACGCTCGCCGAGCCGCCGCTCGCGTTGCCGCGCTTCGATCTGAAGCAACATTGGCATCGCAAATTTCATAACGATCCGCGCACGATGTGGCTGCGCGGCGTCGTCGCATCGCTTTTCAACGATGCGCTCGACGAATGGCCCAAGTAAGCGTGTTTATCGACGTCCGCCGATGCTCCACGCGCCCGGACCCGCCGCCGCGATAAACAGAAAGATGGAGCACATCAGCACGGCCGGTTCGCCCGCGTTCAGGAGCGGCAACAGGAAGTTGCCCTGCGGCGCATGCCCGATGAAATAGGCAAACGCGAGTTCGCTCGACAGCACGAATGCCGCCGCGCGCGTGAAGATGCCGAGCAGCATGAGTACGCCGCCCACCAGTTCGATGACGCCCGCCGCACCGAGCAGCGAGAACAGCGGCAGGTTGTCGAACATCGCGATATGCGGCACGTGAAAAAGCTTTGCCGATGCATGCGTCAGCACCAGATACGAAGCCACGATGCGCAACAGCGCCTGTGCGTAGCTGGCTAAAGCGTTGGGATTCATCGCAGATACCTCTGAAAAGATGTGCACCCAGTCTAGGCAGCCATCGACCGTCGATAAATCCGGCTAACATCGGCGCTTTGTTTCCAGCCAGGAAAGAATCGATGGATGCGCTGACCAGTTTGCGCATATTTCGCGAAGTCGTCGAAGCCGGCAGTTTCGTGAAGGCCGCCGAGCGGCTCGACATATCGACGGCGATGACGAGCAAGCACGTCGCGAATCTCGAACGGCAATTGGGCGTGCGTCTGTTGAACCGCACGACACGGCATCTCAGTCTGACCGAAGCCGGCAGTGTGTACTACGAGCAATGCAGTGAGGCGCTCAATATCCTGCAAACCGCCGAGGCCGCCGTCGGCGCGCAGAGCGCGCAACCGCAGGGCATGCTGAAAGTGACGGCGCCGGGCTGGTTCGCCAATCGCAAGTTCGCTGATTTGCTGGTGGCGTATCAGGCGCGCTATCCGGGCGTGCTGGTGGATTTGCAGCTGGAAAACCGTTTTGTCGATCTCGTCGAGGAGGGCTACGACATGGCGATTCGTGCGACGTCCGAGCCCTCGCCTTCGCTGATCGTGCGGCCGCTGTGCAAGATGCCGTTCGTGCTCGCGGTCGCGCAGACGTATATCGAACGGAACGGTTTGCCGCGGCATCCGGACGATCTGGCGCGGCATCGGCTGGTGCTGCCGACTTACACGAATATCGAGACAGTCATCAAGAACAACCCCGTGTTGAAAACAAACGACACATCGATGTCGCTGCAACTCGTTCGCGCGGGCATGGGACTCGCGTATTTTCCGGCGTGGATCGTCGAACCGGAGTTGGCGGCGGGATCGTTCGTGCGGGTGTTGCCCGCTTATACGGCCTTTGCGCCGTCGGTGTTCGCGGTCTACACGAGCCGAAAATACATGACGACGAAGGTGCGCACGTTCATCGATTTTCTTTCGGACGCACTGGGAGTACCGTCCATCTGATTAGGATAACTCTTATTCAAGCACACTTAACCGCGTGTGAAGATCGCGCCCGATTCCCTGGTTCCCGCCGAGTTCGTTTTGCGACGCTTTGTCACGTTCGTGCCGACGGGATCCGACACGGTCCCATCAAGCACGAGGCACACGCATGGACTTCCCCTGGATTCCGCTCATCATCAATTTTCTGCTGCTGGGCGCGGCCCTGTTTATTTGCCGCACCATCAACGCGAGTCAGGGCAATCTGGCCTGGAATGGCGCGCTGGTGTTCTTCATCTTCTGCCTCATCGCAATGGTGTTCGACTTCACCCTGACGATGGTTTTCGCTTCCGCGAGCTTTCACGATCGCAGCGAGTACGAGACGCTGGCTTCGCGCACGGCGTGGAGCGAACGGATTTTCAGCTACCTGATTCCCTGGTTCGTGTCGATGCTGCACGCGCTGCGGTTTCGTCGCCGGCAGCGGTTTGCGTCGGTGTCGAAGCGGCGTGAAAGTGGCTCGGACGCGGTGAAGATCCAGACATCGCCTTATACGCAGTCGGAGCTAACACTTTGATTTTCATGCTGTCGCGAGTGAATTCTTCGACAGCCACCGCAAAATTCGCTGAAGCAGTTCTACTATTCGTTTCGCTCTGGTATACTTTTTTTGGAGGCGTAGCGCAGCCTGGTAGCGTACCTGCATGGGGTGCAGGTGGTCGGAGGTTCAAATCCTCTCGCCCCGACCAGATTAAAACCCGCGATAGCTCAGGCTTTCGCGGGTTTTTTCATTTTATTTCCTCGTCGATGCAAGTGCCGCTCAAAACTGCTTCGGATCGAATCCCGAGATATCGAAATCGGCCGTCTGGTTTCCCTGCTGATAAAAATCCGCTTCGATATGCACACGTTTCGCTCGCGACATGCCCGTATAAAACATGTCGAACGGTTTGATGAATAGCAGCGTCGAACTGCGATCCGCTGGTTCGCTCGCGGAAAACTTGCGGCCGGGACCGTCATCGAACCGGACGGTTACGCTGCAAGACGAAACGCCGCAAATAAACTGCCCTCGTTCGATCTGAATCACCGCGTCTTTTCCGAAGCGAACGTGCTTACGTAGCATCAACGTCGCGTGTTGTTCGCCGTTGTAAGGCCAATCGAACTAGAAGGTGTTGGTGCTTCGCACGTAGGCGAAGCGATTCGTGCCCTTCTGCATGTCGTCTTCCGCCTGCTCGTAATGCCACGGTGACACTGTTGCAGTGACGCTGGCCGGCGCCACGTCCGATGCGCCCGATGCGCTCGCTACACTTTCCGATCCGGCGGATTTCGTCGTGGCTTTATCGCGGCTGAGCAATCCCGGCAAGACACTGCCAATAAAGAAAATCACGAGCAATCCAATTCCAAATTTCGCCATTAGCGACATTCGTTTGACCGGATTTTTGATCCCACACTTCGGACAGACTTTCGCCTGATCGCTGACTTCCGTTCCGCATTCACGACATTGCTTAAGTGCCATTTCGATTCTCTGATGCCCATCAAGAATAAAGATAGGAGACTTAAACGTATAAACCTAAATCATTTCCACCCAACAATTCTGAGTTGCAAAACTCAAAACGCTCGCGGCGCTACTACGCGCGGTACTCGAACCAGCCGTCCGCGGCACCGGCTGGAGCAGATCGAATCCTTCCGACGTTACAACGAAAAAAACTTGTGTGTCAGCAACTTAAATTCTAATCTTAAAGGATACGTAAGGAATGCCGCCAAATGCCTGTATTTGCTCACGTTTTTCCTGATCACCGGCGCACCGTCACGCTCGCCCGCTCTGCCCTGCGCGCCGAAGTCGCGCGCTGGTTCAACGCGACGAGTGCCGCCCACGTCTCGCAATTCGGGCGCATCTATCCCGGCGGCAGCCGTTATGTCTGCATGAGCACGCGCAATGAGAACGGCGCTTTCGCGCTCTACTTTTTTCATCACGGCATGAACGATTGGCGCATCTATCCGCCAAGGGGAATCGGGCCGAGCATCGTCTACTAGTCGGCCGGGCTGACCATTGCGCAAACGCTCGCCGAACCCGCTTGAACGGCGCTCAAGGCCTCGCGGCAGATCCGGTCATCGATCCCTCGATCGCGCGTTTGTACACCGCCGCCACGTCCGCGGCCGCAATGCCTTGAGACGCGTCCTTGCCCATCGACGCCAGCATCTCCGATACCCATCCCGGACTCACCACATTCACGCGCAGCGTGCCCTGCAACTCCAGCGCCGCCGCCCGCGCGAACCCTTTCACTCCCGCATTCACGATACTCACCGCACTGCTGCCGATCATCGGTTGCTGCGCAAGCGTGCCGCTCGTGAGCGTGACCGAGCCGCCCGCATCGACATGGCCGATCGCGCAGCGCACGAGATTCACCTGCCCCATCAGCTTTTTCGCGAGACTGAAGGCGTAGTCGTCATCGGTCAGTCGGTCGATCGGCTGAAACTTCGCCGTGCCGCCCACACATACCACCGCGCCCACACTCCCGACCGTATCGAACATTGCGACGATGCTCGCCTTGTCCGACAAATCGACCGATACATCCGATCCCGTGCGGCTCGCCGAAATCACCTCGTGCGCGGGCCGAAGCACCTGCGCGATCGCCGAACCCAGCACGCCATGTGCGCCCACGAGCAGTACTCGCATACGTCCTCCTGTAGAGAAACGACTCAACGGGCCATGCTAACGCCGTCATCGAATGCGCGCAGTACGGACGAAAAAAATGCCGCAATAGCAATCGCGGCATTTTCATTTTTCGAAGACGCGGACACTCATCCGCCCAGCAAATCAATCACCTGAAGGATGTCCTTACGCAACTGATCGACATCCACATTCGATTGCGCTTGAGCAGCGGCCGCCTGCACTTCAGCAAGATCGGCCTCGTCGCTGGTCGCGCGACCTTGCGAATCGAGACGATTGCGCGCGCCGTTGATCGTGAAGCCCTGCTCGTACAACAGTTCGCGAATGCGCCGGATCAGCAGCACTTCATGATGCTGATAGTAGCGACGATTTCCCCGTCGCTTGACCGGTCGGAGCTGCGTGAACTCCTGTTCCCAATAGCGCAGCACGTGCGGTTTGACGCCGCACAATTCGCTGACTTCGCCAATCGTGAAATACCGTTTGGCCGGGATCGGAGGCAAGACGACTTTTTCCATCGTCGATCAACCATCGTTTATGTGATGTCGATTGAAGCACGGCGGTCAAGCAGCGAGAAGCGCGCTCGTGAAAAAGCGCGCGGGAAACACGGGAAACACTTAGCGGGTAAGACCTGACTCCGCGCCCGTCTCGACCAGCGCCTTCAGCTTCTGGCTTGCATGAAACGTCACGACACGCCGCGCCGCAATGGGAATGGCTTCGCCGGTCTTTGGATTACGTCCCGGGCGCTGGGGCTTGTCGCGCAACTGGAAGTTGCCGAAGCCGGACAGCTTGACGCTGTCGCCGCTTTCCAGCGCATCGCGGATGACTTCGAAAAACGCTTCGACCATGTCCTTGGCTTCGCGCTTATTCAGACCAACATGGTCGAACAGCATCTCGGCCAGCTCTGCCTTGGTCAGCGTCGGCGTGTCACTGGACGCGCCGCCGTTCGAAATCGCGGTATCTCGGTTCATGGCGCTGCGCTGCGCCGAAAGAAGAGCTTCGAAATCACTCGAGTTCATTTGGTTCATATCGGTAAAACGGCGTAT
The DNA here is from genome assembly GCA_001184405.1 of Candidatus Burkholderia humilis. Classification (GTDB taxonomy): domain Bacteria; phylum Pseudomonadota; class Gammaproteobacteria; order Burkholderiales; family Burkholderiaceae; genus Caballeronia; species Caballeronia humilis. Next base: position 125,643 of record LFMX01000002.1, on the reverse strand, counting down.
GTCTTGTGAAGCTGGGGCCAATTCTGCAGGCTATCCCCGCAACCGCGCTGCAGGCTATCCCCGCAACCGCGCTGCAGGCTATCCCCGCAACCGCGCTGCAGGCTATCCCCGCAACCGCGCGCCGTGTACTCGAGCCAGGCGATCCACCAGCGTTTTGATGGCCGTGTCGACCGTTTCGTCCTGAAGCGTGCCGCCAGTATCTTGCAACGTTACACGGAAGGCAAGACTTTTCTCATGCGCTGCCAGGCCACTGGAAGTGTTTGATTTTGGACGGAATTCGTCGAAAAGCGCAACCTTCGTGACGTGCTTGCAGGCGGGTTCCGAACGGGCGTTTTCGAGCTCGTCGAGGAGCGCCTGAACCGGCACGTTCTGATCCACGACAATCGCGATATCGCGGCGTACCGGCGGAAACTTCGATACTTCCGACGGTACCGGCAACGCGCGATCCATCAACGCATCGGCTTCGATTTCGAAGAGGATTGGCGCATTCGGCAGGTCATACTTTTGCAGCCAGCGCGGGTGCAGCTCACCAATCCAGCCGACCGCACGCCCCGCCACTTCGATGCCCGCCGAACGTCCCGGATGCAGCGCCGGATGCTCGGCCTTCACGAAGCGCGGCACGACCGGCGCGAAGAGCGCTTCCACATCGCCCTTTGCGTCGAAGAAATCGACGTTGCGCGACGCCGCGCCCCACTGCTCCTCGATCACCGGACCGTAGGCCAGCGCACCGATCATCTTCGGTTGCGCGAAGCCTTCGACCGCGAGTTCGCCCGCCTTCACCGATGCATCACGCAGGAACACACGTCCCGCCTCGAACACGCGCACGCGATCCGCGCGGCGGTTCAAATTGTGACGCAGCACTTCGATCAGGCTGCCGAACATGGTCGTGCGCATGACCGACAACTGGCTCGCGATTGGGTTGATCAGCTTGACCGGATTGTCGTTGCCGGCGAAGTCCTGCTCCCATTGGGCATCGACGAAACTGAAGTTGACGGTTTCCGAGTAATCGCGCGCGGCGACCGCGTGACGCAGCGTGTGAATCGAGCGCTTCGTCTCATTCGTGATGCGCATTTCGCTGCGCGCCACGGGCGGGCGCGCCGGAATCTTTTCGAAACCGTAAATGCGCGCGACTTCCTCGATCAGATCTTCCTCGATCTCGATATCGATATCGAAGCGATACGGCGGCGGCGTCACCTTGAACGTGTCGCCATCGTGTTCGAACGCGAGGTTCAGGCGCGTAAAAATCTGTGCGATTTCCTCCGCGCCGATTTCCACACCGATGATCCGATGCACGCGCGCGACGCGCATCGACACCGGATTGCGATCAGGAACGTTGACGATCTGATCGTCAACCGGACCGGCTTCGCCGCCGCAAATGTCGAGGATCAAACGTGAGATGACTTCGATATGTTCGACGGTCGTCGAATAATCGACGCCGCGCTCGAAGCGATGCGCGGCATCGGTCGAGAAGTTGTACTTGCGCGCGCGGCCGCGGATGGCGTCCGGCCACCAGAACGCGGCTTCGAGATAGATGTTGGTCGTGTCGAGCGTGACCGCCGTGCTGTTGCCGCCCATGATGCCCGCGAGCGATTCGACATGGCGATCGTCCGCGATCACGCCGACGGTTTCATCGAGTTCGACGGTGTTGCCGTTGAGCAGCTTGAGCGACTCGCCCTTCTTGCCCCAGCGCACTTCGATCGCGCCGTAAATCTTGTCGAGATCGAACACGTGCGACGGACGGCCGAGTTCGAGCATCACATAATTCGAGATATCGACGAGCGCGGAAATGCTGCGCTGGCCCGCGCGCTCGAGGCGTTCGACCATCCATTGCGGCGACTTCGCGTGCGCGTTCACGCCGCGAATCACGCGGCCGGAGAAACGGCCGCAGAGGTCCGGCGAGAGAATCTTGACGGGCAGCTTTTCGTCGAGCTTCACATCGACGTCGGGCGCTTCGAGCGCCTTCAGCGGCGCGCCGGTGATCGCGGCGGTTTCGCGCGCGACGCCGTACACCGACAGGCAATCCGCCTTGTTCGGCGTGAGCTTGATCTCGAACACGGTGTCATCGAGATTGAGCGCTTCGCGAATGTCCTGACCAATCTTCGCATCGGCCGGGAGAATCAGCAGGCCGCTGTGATCGTCCGACAGCTTCAGTTCGCGCGCCGAGCACAGCGTGCCTTGACTATCGATGCCGCGCAGCTTGGTCGGCTTGATCGCGAACGGCTCGCCGCCCGCTTCGGCCGGCGGCAACACGGCGCCGATCAACGCAACGGGCACCTTGATGCCCGGCGTCACGTTCGACGCGCCGCACACGATATTCAACTGCTCGCCCGTGCCGGCATCGACCTGACAGACGTTGAGCTTGTCGGCGTTCGGATGCTTGGCCATTTCCACAACCTGACCGACCACGATCTTGGTGGTCGGCGGCGCGACCGGACGCAGGTCTTCGACTTCGAGACCGGCCATCGTCAATGCGTGCGCGAGCTCATCGGTGGAGAGCTTGGGATCGACGAAGCTGCGAAGCCAGGATTCTGGGAATTGCATGTGTGTCTACGTTTTCAATGTTTGGAGTCTCACGTTCGACTGCTTTTTAGCAATCAAACGTCGCGGGCTTGGCGTGTGCGCTTACGCGAACTGGCGCAGGAAGCGCAGATCGTTCTCGAAGAACAGACGCAGGTCCTGCACGCCGTAGCGCAACATGGTCAGACGCTCGAGGCCGCTGCCGAACGCGAAGCCGATATAGCGCTCCGGGTCGAGGCCCATATTGCGGATGACGGTCGGATGCACCTGACCCGAGCCGGAAATCTCCAGCCATTTGCCCGCGTTCTTGCCGTGTTCGAACATCATGTCGATCTCGGCGGACGGCTCCGTGAACGGAAAATACGACGGACGGAAACGCACGAGAATGTCGTCGCGTTCAAAAAACTTCTTCAGAAAATCGGTGTAGACGCCCTTCAGATCGGCGAAGCTGATGTTCTCTTCGATCCACAATCCTTCGACCTGATTGAACATCGGCGAATGCGTAGCGTCGCTATCCACACGATACGTGCGGCCCGGCACGATCACCTTGATCGGCGGCTTGTTCATGCGCGCGTAACGTACCTGCATTGGGCTCGTGTGTGTGCGCAATAGCAGCGGACGGCCTTCGGCGTCCTTGCCATCGACGTAGAAGGTGTCCTGCATCGAACGCGCCGGATGGTTTTCCGGGCTATTCAGCGCAGTGAAGTTGAACCAGTCGGTTTCGATTTCCGGGCCATCGGCCACATCAAAGCTGATCGTGCCGAAAATCTGCTCGACGCGCTCCCACGTGCGCATCACCGGATGCAGCGTGCCCGCGCCCGCGCCGCGTCCCGGCAGCGTCACGTCGATGGCTTCTGCGGCCAGACGCTGATTCAGCAGTTCATCGGCCAGCGCCTGACGACGCGCGTTCAGCGCCGCTTCGACCTGCTGCTTCGCCTGATTGATGCACGCGCCTTCGGTCTTCTTTGTTTCCGGATCGAGCTTGCCCAAGCCTTTGAGCAGTTCGGTCAGCGCGCCGGACTTGCCGAGAAAGCGGGCTTTCTCGTTTTCGAGCGTGGTGGCATCGGTGGCGTTTTCAAAGGCGCTTTTCGCGTCCGCGACAATCTGGTCCAGATCCATTGATCCCATCTTCTCTACGTCGAAATTCAAACTGAGGTTCGGTTTTGCGCATCCACGCTTTCATGACGTGCATGCCGACAACGTGGATAAGCAAAACCGTCCGACCAACAAAAACGGGGCTCGGTGAGAGCCCCGTTTTCTGCCTTCGCGCAATCTTCATATATTTCTACGATGCAGCGGCGCTCAGGCTAACCACGCAGTACTAATTTCGCAATTAGGCTGCAACGGCGGCTTTCACTTGCTTCACGATCGCAGCAAAAGCAGCCTTGTCGAACACAGCCATGTCAGCCAGAACCTTACGGTCGAGTTCGATCGAAGCCTTCTTCAGGCCGTTGATGAACACGCTGTAGGTCATGTCGTGCTGACGCACCGCCGCGTTGATACGCGTGATCCACAGTGCGCGAAACACACGCTTCTTGTTGCGGCGATCGCGATAGGCGTATTGGCCTGCGCGCATGACCGCCTGCTTGGCGATGCGATAGACGTTATTGCGACGACCGCGGTAACCCTTGGCCAGACGAATGATCTTCTTGTGACGGGCCCGTGCGGTAACCCCACGTTTTACTCGAGGCATCTTGCTCTCCTTGGAGTGTCAGTTGAGGTTAAGCGAACGGCAGCATTGCGCGGACGGAGTTCAGATCGGAATCATGAACGGCCGTTGCTCCACGCAGATGGCGTTTGTTCTTGGTGGTTTTCTTGGTAAGAATGTGGCGCTTGAACGCTTGACCGCGCTTGACGGTACCGCCCGGACGCACCACGAAGCGCTTTGCAGCACTCTTCTTGGTCTTCATCTTCGGCATGAAACAACTCGAGTTTATTAGATGGTCATGGGTGTGCGGTTGATCTTCCCGAATTGGCCAAGACCGCTTTCCGCCCTTCGAAACCCACGCTCCACTTGTTAGCAAGCGGCTCAGTGAAGAATCGCTGCTTTTCATGAGCCGCGTCACCGAAATGACGCCGCCCTGAAACTGCCGGCAATGGCGCGCCGACCGCCTTTCGACGGTGCGCGATCCATTGCTCCCAACTTTGCGGTTACTTACCCTTCTTTTTCGGGGCAAGCACCATGATCATCTGACGCCCTTCCATCTTCGGTATCTGCTCGACCTGACCGAATTCGTCCAGATCGGACTTCAGACGTTCGAGCATACGCATGCCGATTTCCTGGTGCGCCATTTCGCGACCGCGGAAACGCAACGTGATTTTCGTCTTGTCGCCGTCTTCGAGGAAGCGCGTGAGGTTACGCAGTTTGACGTTGTAGTCACCGTCATCCGTGCCGGGGCGGAATTTGACTTCCTTCACCTGCACGATTTTCTGCTTGAGTTTCGCCTCGTGCTGCTTCTTCGCTTCCGAGTACTTGAACTTGCCGTAATCCATCAAACGGCAAACAGGCGGCAAAGCCTGCGACGCGATTTCGACGAGATCCACATCGAGCTGTTCCGATTGACGGAAAGCCTCGGCTAGTTTCACGATTCCGAGCGACTCGTTGTCCACTCCGACCAAGCGCACTTCCGGCGCGGTAATTTCACCGTTGATGCGATGTGACGACTTATCAGTAGCGATGTTACGTTTCCTCAAAAAATTAAAAAACTAAGCCGCGCTGCGAGTGACTTACTTGAACGCCCGCACTTCCTCCTGCAGGCGCTCCAGAAATGCGTCGACCGGCATGACGCCCAGATCGACACCGCCACGAGCACGCACGGCTACGGTATTTGCCTCACGCTCCTTGTCGCCGACGACCAGCAAATACGGCACCTTTTGCAGCGTGTGCTCGTATATTTTATAGCTAATCTTCTCATTGCGCAAATCGCTCTCGATCCTAAGCCCTTGTTTTTGCAACGATTGGGCCAGATTCGCAGCATAATCGGCCTGGCTTTCAGCAATATTCAGCACGACAGCCTGAATCGGCGACAGCCACGGCGGCATTGCACCGGCATGGTGCTCGATCAAAATGCCGAGGAAGCGTTCCATCGAACCGACGATTGCGCGGTGGAGCATGACCGGACGGCGGCGGCTGTTGTCTTCCGCTACGTACTCCGCACCGAGACGCTCCGGTAGCACCATATCGAGCTGCAGCGTGCCACACTGCCACGAACGGCCGAGCGCGTCCTTGATGTGGTATTCGATCTTCGGACCGTAGAACGCGCCTTCGCCCGCGAGTTCTTCCCGCTGCAAGCCGCACGCGGTCAGCGCCTCACGCAAACCCTGTTCCGCGCGATCCCAGGTTTCATCGGTGCCGGCGCGTTGTTCCGGGCGCAGCGAGAGCTTGATGTCGATGTGATCGAACCCGAAATCCTTGTAGACGCTCATCGCCAGCGTGTTGAAGGCGATGGACTCTGCAATGAATTGATCTTCCGTGCAGAAAATATGCGCATCGTCCTGGACGAAACCGCGCATGCGCATCAGACCGTGCAGTGCGCCCGACGGCTCGTTACGGTGGCACGAACCGAATTCCGCGTAACGTAGCGGCAGGTCGCGATACGAACGCAAACCGTGGTTGAACACCTGCACGTGGCCCGGGCAGTTCATGGGTTTGATGGCGTAATCGCGCTTTTCCGACTCGGTCGTGAACATATTTTCACGATAGTTCTGCCAGTGGCCCGACGCTTCCCACAGCGAGCGATCCATGACCATCGGGGTCTTGATCTCGAGATAGCCGGCCTCGTTCACGCGACGACGCATGTACTGTTCGACCTGCTGCCACAGCGACCAGCCCTTCGGGTGCCAGAACACCATGCCCGGCGCCTCGTCCTGCAAATGGAACAGGTCGAGCTGCCTGCCGAGCTTGCGGTGATCGCGTTTCTCGGCTTCTTCCAGCATGTGCAGATACTGATCCTGATCTTCCTTCTTGGTCCAGGCCGTACCGTAGATACGCTGAAGCTGCTCGTTTTTCGAGTCGCCGCGCCAGTACGCTCCCGCGACCTTCATCAGCTTCAACACCTTCAGCTTGCCGGTGGACGGCACGTGCGGACCGCGGCACAGATCGATGAAATTGCCGTGCCCATAGAGCCGAATCTCGTCGCTTTCAGGAATCGACTGGATAATCTCGGCCTTGTACTTCTCGCCGATGCCCATGAAGTACTCGACCGCTTCATCGCGCGACACCACGCGGCGCGACACCGGCTCGTCCTTCTTGGCGAGTTCCTGCATACGCTTTTCGATCTTTTCGAGATCTTCCGGCGTGAAGGGACGGCTATAGGAGAAGTCGTAGTAGAAACCATTATCGATGACCGGCCCGATGGTCACCTGCGCTTCCGGGAACAAATCCTTCACCGCATAGGCGAGCAAGTGCGCGGTCGAGTGACGCACGACATCGATGCCTTCCGGATCCTTATCCGTAACGATAGCGAGCGACGAATCACGGTCGATGAGGAACGACGTATCGACGAGTTCGCCGTTGAGCTTGCCAGCGAGCGCCGCCTTGGCAAGGCCCGCGCCGATCGATGCCGCGACTTCCGCGACGGTCACCGGGTGGTCGTATTGTCGGACCGACCCATCAGGCAAACGTACCGAAACCATATCGTTCTCCAAGACGCCCGCTCTCGCCGGGCAAGTTCGTTTTCTGATTGTCCCGCGATTTCATATCGAAAATCGAAAGGGCAAAAAAAATGCAGCCCTGCTATCGAGGGGCCGCATTCACTTTTCACACATACCGCGAAACATTTTGGCAGAAGGCGAATTAGGTCCTCGACTAGCGTCGCTCCGAAAGTGTTTCGGTCAACGTTCGAAGTACCATATTCTTTTCCCCTTTTGCGCAGCGCGCTTCTTGCGGTTTGAAACCCCGCGAACCGAAGTACACTGAATTTCGTTTTCGTTGGTAGGCTCGATTGGACTCGAACCAACGACCCCCACCATGTCAAGGTGGTGCTCTAACCAGCTGAGCTACGAGCCTGAAAGAATTGAAGTTATATGGAGCGTTTCGAAACTTGGCAAGTCTCTATCGTCATAAAAATCGAAAATATTCGTCAATCCGTTCAGCTTTCTGGCGCACGCCAAATTCTCAAGCCCGCAGCGATGCGCGAATTATACCCGATATTTCGCCAAGCAGCGTGCACGCGCGCTGAATCTGCGCGGCGTTCGATACTTCCACCGTGAACTGCATATACGCAACGTTGCGCCAGCTTTGACTCTTCACGCCGATCACGTTGATCTTCTCGCACGCGAAGACTTCGGAAATATCGCGCAGCAGGCCCTGCCGATCAGCCGACTCCACCGCCAGATCCACCGGATACACCGACGACCCGCGCCCGTTCATCACCTCGGCGGACCACGTCGTATGCAGCACGCGCGCGGGCGAACGCTCCGCCATGCGCTTGAACGTCGCGCAGTCGGTACGGTGAACGGACATGCCCTTGCCACGCGTCACGAACCCGGCGATATGATCCGGCGGCGCCGGCCGGCAGCAACGCGCGAGTTGCGTGAGCAGCGCATTGACACCGACGACCAGCACGCCCGTCGACGCACCATGCGCCACGCTCTGCCCGCTGCTGCGCTTTTCGAACTGTTCGGGCGCTTCGGGTTCGGGCTCGGGCGGTGGCGTATTGCTCAACGCCTGTTCGATATTGCGCAGGCTGAACTCGTCCTTCGCGACGGCCGTGTACAAGTCTTCGGTCGCCTTGAAGCCGAGTTTCGTCGCGAGCTGATCCAGATTGACCGATGTCTTGCCTTCGCGTTGCAAGGTCTTTTCGACAATCGACCGGCCTTCGGCTGCATCGACGGTATGGAACCATGCGCGCACTTTCTGCCGCGCCCGCGAACTTTGCAGATAGCCGAGCTGCGGATTGAGCCAGTCGCGCGACGGCCCGCCCTCTTTCACCGCGACGATTTCCACCGTCTGCCCATTATGCAGCGGCGTGTTGAGCGGCACCATCGCGCCATCGACGCGCGCGCCGCGACAGCGATGCCCCAGCTCTCTATGCAGGTGATACGCGAAATCCACCGGTGTCGCGCCGTGCGGCAACGCGATCACGCGTGCCTGTGGCGTCAGCACGTAGATGTGGTCGTCGTCGAGCGTCGCATCGCGCAGATGTTGCCAGCCCGGCTGTTCGCCTTCGACGTCGTCTTTGCACGCGAGTAACTGGCGTAGCCACGCGATCTTCTCGTCATATTTCTCGCTCGCCGTCACCGCGCCCGCATAGCCGCGCACGCCTGCTTCCTTGTAACGCCAGTGCGCGGCCACGCCGTATTCCGCGAACTGATGCATCTCGTGCGTGCGAATCTGCACTTCGAACGCGCGTCCGTCATCGCCGATGACGACCGTATGCAGCGACTTGTAGCCGTTCGGCTTGGGCCGCGAGATGTAGTCGTCGAACTCGCGCGGCACCGACTGCCATAAGTTGTGCACGATGCCGAGCACGGTGTAGCAGTCCTTGATATCGCCAACGATCACGCGAAACGAGCGCACATCGTTCAGTTCGGAGAAGTCGAGATGCTTGCCGCGCATCTTCTTCCAGATGCTGTAGATGTGCTTCGGCCGGCCGCTGACTTCGGCCTTGATCGATGCCATGTCGAGTTCTTTTTGCAGCCGCGCGATGGCATCGGTCACATACGATTCACGCTCGATGCGCTTCTCGTCGAGCAACTTGGCGATGCGCTTATACGTAACCGGATCTTCGAAGCGGAACGAGAGATCTTCGAGCTCCCACTTCAGTTGCCAGATACCGAGCTGGTTCGCGAGCGGCGCGTAAATTTCGAGCGTCTCGCGCGGGACATCCGGCGACGGCTCCGTTTTCTGCGCCGCATGGTAACGCAGCGTCTGCAAGCGCGACGCGAGGCGAATCAGCACGACGCGAATGTCCTGCGCGAACGCCAGCAGCATCTTGCGCAGCGATTCGACCTGTGCGCGCCGCGCAGCTTGTGCATCGCACGAATTGTCGGGCAGGTCGGTGAGCGTTGCACGCGTTGCGCGCGAACTCACCGAGCCGCGCTTGAGCAGCTTGCGCACATCGCCGACGAGCCGCTGCACTTCCGCGCCGAGACGCTCGGTGATGACCTTGTCCGGATCGTCGAGCACCGGCACGAGCACGAACAGCGCGGCGGCGATCGCGTATGGATCAACGTTGAGCGTCTGCATGATGCGCGCGGTGCCGGTCGCGTGATCGGCGAGCAGTTCGCCCGTCGAGACGCGCGCATCCTTCGCGTGCTCGCGCACTAAGGCGAGCGCGTCGTCGATGGACGGCTCTGGAAGCGTTTCGTTGAGAACGGCGGACTCGGTCATGCGGGTAAAGCCAATTCGAAAAACTTAGTTGCGCTGCGCGGCCACCACGACGATTTCAACCAGGCAGGCCGGGTTCGCGAGCTTTGCTTCGACCGTGGCACGCGGCGGCGCGTTGCCTTCGGCGACCCACGAATCCCACACGGCGTTCATGCCGTCGAAATGCACGAGATCAGAAATGTAGATTTGCACCGACAGCAAGTGCGACTTGTCGCTGTTCGCTTCGGCGAGCAGACGATCGATGTGACCCAGCACTTCGCGCGTCTGGCCGGTGATGTCCTGATCCGTGTCTTCGGCGATCTGCCCCGCGAGATAGATCGTGCCCTTATAAATCGCGATTTCGGAAAGACGTGCGCCGACGTGATGACGAATGACTGCCATGAGTGTTCCTGATCTGAAGATGGAGGAAGAGCGGCACAAAATGCCACAAGTTCAACCCGTTATTATGCCGCGCCCGCGTCTTTTCCGAAAAAGAACGCTCGCGCGATATCGATTTGATCCTGCGCAAGAAACGCCGGCGGGTGCCCCGCGCCGCTCGCTTCGACGCTCGTCACCGCCTGACCTTTCGCGACCATCTGCTCGACGGTTTCGCGCGACAGCAAATCGGATGTTTCATCGCGCACGACGAGCACGGGCGTCTGAATCGACGCAAGCGAATGCCACAGAAACGCCTCGCCCGCCTTGTTCTGCTCGTCGGTTGCGGACGTGCCCGGATCGTAGCGGAATGTCCACGCGCCATCGCGTTCATGCAGAAGCGGTGTGTTGATGCCCGTCCACTCTTCATCCGTGAGCGGCCCGAACGATGCCGCGAGCTTCGCTGCGTGCCTCACGCCTTCATCGAGGGACGCAAAACGCGCAGGCTTGCCGAGATAGTCGCCGATACGCGCGAGCGCCACCGGTTCGATATGCGGACCGACATCGTTGAGCAGCATCTTTCTGGTCGGCGTGTTCGGCAAGCCGCCGAGCGCCATGCCGATGAGACCGCCCATCGAGGTGCCGAACCAGTCCACCGTTTCCACGTTCAACCGCGCGATCAGCGTGACCATGTCCGCGACATATTGCGGCACGCCGTAATAGCGCGAATCGGCGAGCCAGTCGGACAGGCCGCGCCCGACCACATCCGGACACACCACGCGATACTCGCCCGCGAACGCCTGCGCGACCTTGTCGAAATCGCAGCCCGAGCGCGTGAGCCCGTGCACGCACAGCAGCACGCGCGGATTCGCGGGATCGCCCCACTCCGTATAAGCCATGCGATGCAGCCCCGCCGGGCTCGCGCACTGCACGAAATGCTGGCGCGGTTCACTGACGACGGAATGCGGCGCTTCGACGACGATGGATGCGGTCATGAAAATGTCCTCGTTGAGAGTCCGATCGATTGTAAAGCGCTTTATGTGAGGTCGATCGCCGGATAGCCGAACGGACGACCCCAGAAAAAACGGGCGAAGCTCGAAAGCCTCGCCCGTCCTTGCTTTCCAAAAACGTTCAAACCGTCACTTCACGCTCGATACATCGAGCGGCGTGCCCGTCTTCTGCTGAATTTCCTCGGCCGTGACGCCATCGGCGAGTTCGACGAGTTTCAGGCCGTTTCCGTCACGTCGATCACGCGCAGGTCCGTGATGATGCGATCCACCACGCCCACGCCCGTCAGCGGCAGCGGCAGCGTGCATTCTTCGAGAATCTTGTGCTGATCGCCCCTGGCGACGTGCTCCATCAGCACGACGACTTTCTTCACGCCCGCGACGAGGTCCATGCGCCGCCCATGCCCTTGATCATCTTGCCGGGGATCATCCAATTGGCCAGGTCGCCCTTCTTGCTGATCTGCATGGTGCCGAGAATGGCCTGGTTGATGTGTCCGCCGCGAATCATCGCGAACGAATCCGCCGACGAAAAAATTGACGAACCCGGCAGCGTGGTCACGGTCTGCTTGCCCGCGTTGATGAGATCGGCGTCCACTTCGTTTTCATACGGCGACGGCCCGATGCCGAGCAGCCCGTTTTCCGACTGCAGCCACACCTCCATGCCGTCCGGCACATGATTGGCCACGAGCGTCGGCAAACCGATGCCGAGGTTTACGTAAAAGCCGTCCTGCAATTCCTTCGCCGCGCGCGCGGCCATCTGGTCACGATTCCAAGCCATGATTACGCTCCTTTCGCGCGGACGATGCGTTGTTCGATATGTTTTTCGGGATTCGCGTTCAGCATGAGACGCTGCACGAAAATGCCGGGCGTGTGAATCTGGTCCGGATCGAGTTCGCCGACTTCCACGATTTCCTTGACTTCCGCAACCGTGATCTTGCCGGCCATCGCGCACATCGGGTTGAAGTTGCGGGCCGTGCGGCGATAGATGAGATTGCCGGATTTATCCGCCTTCCAGGCTTTTGACGACGCCGACATCCGCCGTCAGCGAATGCTCGAGCACGTAGTGATTCTCGCCGAACTGACGCGTTTCCTTGCCTTCCGCGATCACCGTGCCGAAGCCCATGTTCGTGAAGAACGCCGGAATGCCCGCGCCGCCCGCGCGCAGCTTTTCGGCGAGCGTGCCTTGCGGCGTGAATTCGAGTTCGAGTTCAAGTTCGAGTTCGCCGGCCAAATATTGCCGCTCGAACTCCTTGTTTTCGCCGACATACGACGAAATCATCTTCTTGATCTGACGCGTTTCGAGCAGAAGACCGAGGCCGAAACCATCGACACCGGCGTTGTTGCTGATACACGTGATGCCTTTCACGCCCGTGTCGCGCAGTGCGGCGATCAGCGCTTCGGGAATGCCGCACAGCCCGAAACCGCCGACGGCGAACGTCTGCCCGTCCTTGACGATGTCTTCGAGCGCCGCTTTCGCGCTGGGATAGACCTTGTTCATCTGATTGTCCCTTCCTATGTGATCCAACTGAGAACTGGCTTGGCTGGAACCGCCGTGACGCGCATGCAAAGGCTGCGTGACGCACGTCCGGCGGACTTATGGCGTGGAAAAGAGCGTACGCTGCGCGGTCGATCCGGCACAATACACAAAAATACATAAGTCTTTGCCCGGCCGCGTTTGGTTCCTTCCACCGACGCGCGTTCACGCGGCGACCGATCGAACATACCTGAATTGGATTACCAAACCGCGTTTCATCTCGCGCCCGTCGGGCTGGTGCTGTCACGCGAGCGCATCATCGAGGATTGCAATGAACAGCGCTGCGCCACATTTTCGGCTTTGCCCGCGAAGCGCTGATCGGCAAATCGTTCGAAGTGCTGTATCCGTCGCCGGATGAATTCGCGCGCATCGGCAAGCGGATTGCCGCACATATCAGCAAGGAAGGCACGTATAGCGACGACCGCATCATGAAGCGCAGAAACGGCGAGTTGTTCTGGTGCCACGTGACCGGACGCGCGCTGGATCGCGCCGCGCCCCATGCCGCGGGCGTGTGGACCTTCGAGGATTTGGCGCGACGCGGCGTGTCGCGATCGAACTGACGCCGCACGAGCGGGAAATCGCTGCGCAGCTGGTGACGGGAAAAACGAGCAAGTAGATCGGCCGCGTGCTCGATATCAGTCCGCGTACGGTGGACATCTACCGTGCGCGGCTCATGCGCAAATACGATACGGGCAACGTGACCGAGCTTTTGCAGCGTCTGCTCGGCACGTGAGCGCACGATTACAGTGCGATCGTCTTGCCCGTTTCGATGATCTGACGCAGCAAATCCGGGATCGGCACCGACTTGCCTGCCGCGTAATCGATCCACACGATCTTCGCCGCGCCGCGCGCATAAAGCGTGGCGGGATCGTCCGAACAGTATAGCTCGAAACGCGTGTCGAAACTGCTGCGCCCCGGCTGACCGACCGACATGCGGCCGATCACATCGCCGGGATAGTGAAGCTGCTTCAAAAACTCCATCGATGCATTCACGATCACCGGACCTTGACCTTCCCCATTGTCGCACGCGATGCCGATCCGCTCGAACCACGAAATCCGCACCTGCTCCATGTAGCGGAAATAAACGGTGTTGTTGACGTGCCCGAAAGCGTCCATGTCGCCCCAGCGAATGGGCATGGCGTAGTCGATGACAGTGTGAAATGCGTGATCGGTGGTCATTTACGCGAAATGTTGCGGTGAGAGGTCCGGCGCGCCTGCGCAAAATCGCGGCGCACGCTCAGAGTGAAAATCCATCATCGGCCGAAATCACCGCGCCGTTCATGAACTGCGATTCATCGGCGGCGAGCAGCAATAGCAGGCCGTCCAGGTCGCCGGGCGTTCCCACGCGGCGGCGCGGCAGCATCGACACGAGCTTTTGGCCGACCTCGGTTTTCCAGTGATGGTGATTGATCTCGGTATCGATATAACCCGGGCAGATCGCGTTCACGTTGATGCCGTGACGGCCCCATTCGAGCGCCATTGCCTTGGTCATCTGGATGACGGCGGCCTTGCTCATCGAATAGAGACCGATTTGCGGAAACACACGCAAACCCGCCACCGAAGCGATGTTGATGATCCGGTACGCTGGCTTGGACGGGCCGTTGCCGTGCATGATCATCCGTTTGGCCACTTCCTGCGCGACGAAAAACGCGCCGCGCGTGTTGGTGCCGAAGACGTATTCGTAGTCGGACGGCGTGACGTCGGTCAGCTTTTGCGTGGTCGACACGCCCGAGTTATTCACGAGGATGTCGATGGTACCCGCTTCCGTCTCGGCGTGCGCGATCGCCGACTTGATGCTCTGGTAGTCGGTGACATCGAGCGAAACGACATGCGCCGCGCCGCCCGACGACTCGATTTCCGCGCGCAATTCCTTCAGACGCTCGCTGCGGCGGCTCGCCAGCACCACTTTCGCGCCCGCCTGCGACAACACCTGCGCGAAACGCTTGCCCAGTCCACTGGACGCGCCGGTAATCAGCGCGACCTTCCCTTCCAGGTTGATCGAACGGCCCATTGAGCTTCCTTGTTGTATGGTTGGTTCTGTGTTGCACGGCGCGTGGGGAGCGTCCTCGTGACACTAGCATCGATCCGGATACCGCAGTGCGGCAAAAACATGCTAAATCGGGTGGGGTTGGTTGCGGCCCGCCTGACGTTCCCCGACAATACGCGATCCCAAAAAGGCATTCTAACGGTACATAGGAGCATTGATGACCCCGACGAGCCTCATCGAGCAATACGGTCCCCGCGAATCGATGGAATACGACGTCGTCATCGTCGGCGGCGGCCCAGCTGGTTTGTCAGCGGCCATCCGGTTGAAACAGCTGGCGGAAGAAAAAGGCGTCGAAATCGGCGTGTGCGTTCTGGAGAAAGGCTCCGAGATCGGCGCGCACATTCTGTCGGGTGCCGTGATGAACCCGCGCGGCCTGTCCGAACTCATCCCCGATTGGAAGGAAAAAGGCGCGCCGCTCGACGTCGAAGTGACGGAAGACCGCTTTCTTTTCCTCTCGCAGAACAACGCGAAGCAGGTACCGAACTGGCTGCTTCCGGACAACTTCAAGAATCACAGCAACTATGTGATTTCGCTCGCGAACGTGACGCGCTGGCTCGGCCAGCAGGCCGAAGCGCTCGGCGTCGAAATCTTTCCTGGGTTTCCGGCAGCCGAAATTCTGTATGCCGATGACGGTTCGGTGCGCGGCGTCGTCACGGGCAATATGGGCGTCGGCAAGGACGGTCAGCCGACCGAAAACTTCCAGCTCGGCATGGAATTGCACGCGAAGTACACGCTTTTCTGCGAAGGTGCGCGTGGGCATCTGGGCCGTCAACTAATCGAGAAATTCAAGCTCAACAAGAATGCCGATCCGCAGGTTTATGGCATCGGCATCAAGGAATTGTGGGAAATCGATCCGGTCAAGCACAAGCCGGGTCTCGTGATCCACACGGCGGGCTGGCCGCTCGAACCGGATACCTACGGCGGCTCGTTCCTCTATTACATGGATAACAACCAGGTGGTCGTGGGCTTCGTCGTCGGACTAGGTTATTCTAATCCGTATCTGTCGCCATTCGAGGAATTTCAGCGCTACAAGACGCATCCGTCGATCCGCCCGTTCCTCGAAGGCGGCAAACGCATTTCGTACGGCGCGCGTGCCATCACGGCGGGCGGTCTCATGTCGCTGCCGAAGCTCGCGTTCCCCGGCGGCGCGCTCGCGGGCGATGACGCGGGCTTCCTGAATGCATCGCGCATCAAGGGCAGTCATGCGGCGATCAAGTCCGGCAAGATGGCCGCCGAAGCCGCGTTCGATGCGGTCCAAGCCGGCCGTCAGAACGATGAACTCGTGGCGTATCCCGAAGCATTCGACAGTTCGTGGCTCAAGACCGAGCTGTATCGCGCGCGCAATTTCAAGCAGTGGATGAGCAAGGGTCTGTATCTCGGCACGTTCATGGTCGGCCTCGAACAGAAAGTGATGGGCGGCAATGTGCCGTGGACGCTGCATCATCAGCATTGGGATCATGAGATGCTGAAGCCCGCGTCGCAGAGCAAACCGATCGTTTATCCGAAGCCGGATGGCAAGCTCACGTTCGATCGTCTGTCGTCCGTGTTCATTTCGAACACGAACCACGAAGAGAATCAGCCCGCGCATTTGACGCTGAAAGATCCGAGCGTGCCGGTCAACGTGAATCTGCGCACGTATGCGGGTCCGGAAGGACGCTACTGTCCCGCCGCCGTGTACGAATTCGTGAAGAACGACGACGGCAGCGAACGTCTGCAAATCAACGCGCAGAACTGCGTGCATTGCAAGACGTGCGATATCAAGGATCCAACGCAGAACATCGTGTGGGTCACGCCGGAAGGCGGCGGCGGACCGAACTATCCGAATATGTGATCGTCTGCTGAAAGAGAAAGGGCGCCGAGATCATCGGCGCCCTTTTTTATTTGCCCGGCGCTTGTGCCGCGATCTTCGGTGTATCGACCACCACATCGCCGCATTGCGCGCGATGTCGCAACGCGTGATCCATCAGCACCAGCGCAAGCAGCGCTTCCGCGATCGGCGTCGCGCGAATGCCGACGCACGGATCGTGTCGGCCAAAAGTTTCGACGGTCGCGCTCGCGCCTTCCTTGTCGATCGACTGACGCGGCGTGCGAATGCTCGACGTCGGCTTGATCGCGATCGATACCGTGATGTCCTGCCCGCTCGAAATGCCGCCGAGAATGCCGCCCGCGTTGTTGGTCGCGAAACCTTCGGGCGTCATTTCATCGCCGTGCTGCGAGCCGCGTTGCGCGACGCTCGTGAAACCCGCGCCGATTTCAACCGCCTTCACCGCGTTCAGCCCCATCATGGCGTGCGCGATATCCGCATCCAGACGATCGTAAAGCGGCTCGCCGAGACCCACCGGCACGCCCGTCGCCGTCACTTCGATGCGCGCGCCGACCGAATCGCCGTCGCGTCGCAGGTTGTCCATGTATTCCTCTAGCTGCGGCACGATGTCCGCATTCGGCGAGAAAAACGGATTCTCGCGCACGTGCGACCAGTCCTGAAACGGAATCTCGATTTCACCGAGCGCGCTCATGCGACCACGCGTCTCCAGCCCGAATTTCTCGTAAAGCCACTTCTTCGCAACCGCACCCGCTGCGACCGTCGGCGCCGTAAGACGCGCCGACGAACGGCCGCCGCCGCGATAATCGCGCACGCCGTACTTCTGCCAATAGGTGTAGTCCGCGTGTCCCGGCCGGAAGCTCTGCGCGATATTGCCGTAGTCCTTGCTGCGCTGATCCGTATTGCGGATAAGCAGCGCGATCGGCGTGCCGGTCGTCACGCCTTCGAACACGCCGGACAGAATCTCGACCTGATCCGGCTCCTGACGCTGCGTGACGTGACGCGACGTGCCGGGGCGGCGTCGATCGAGTTCGATCTGGATATCGGCTTCCGTGAGCGCCATGCCCGGCGGGCAGCCCTCGATTATGCAGCCGATCGCCGGACCGTGTGACTCGCCGAAATTCGTGACGGTGAAAAGCGTGCCAAGGGTGTTGCCGGACATGAGCGTCGACCTGAAAAAAAAGTGTCGGGGAATTTATTATTATTCCAGCCGCGCTTGTTCTCGCCGTCTTGTTCCTGCTTATCGTCGCACGCCGCGCAACGCCGAGACGATTTCCTGCAGATGCGCGGGCGTCGCCTCTTCCGGCGCAATCGGCTCGCCGACTGCGAGCGTGAGACGTGTCATCGCGCCGCGATGAATTGGCCGCGGCCATTGCGCATCTTCGTGACGCGAAAACACGCTGCCCCACAATCCGCGCAGCGCCATCGGCACAACAGGCACGGGATGACGCTTCAGAATTTCGCTGATGCCATGCCGGAACGGATTGATATCGCCCGTGCGCGTGAGCTTGCCTTCCGGAAAGATGCACACGAGATCGCCCTCTTCCAGCGCCTTCTGACATTCGGCATACGCGCGTTCGAGCATCGCGGGATCTTCGTGCGCGGGCGCGATCGGGATGGCTTTCGCGCGGCGAAACAGCCGCCCGAGCACCGGAGTTTTGAAGATGCGGTGATCCATTACGAAGCGAATCGGACGCGGACTTTCGGCCATGATGACGACCGCATCGACAAAACTCACGTGATTGCAGACGAGCACCGCCGCGCCGTGCGACGGAATGCGCTCGACATCGACGAGACGAATGCGATAGAACGTGTGCACCAGAATCCACGCGATAAACCGCAGCAAAAACTCCGGCACGAGCGAATAGATATACACGGCGACGACCACATTCAGCAACGGCGACGACCACATTCAGCAGCGCCGTCGCGAGAAACAGGCCGGGAATGTCGACGCCCATCGCCGTGAGCGCCATCAGCGACGAAACGATCATGAAAAACGAGTTGAAGATATTTTCGCCGCGATGATCTGCGCGCGGTGCGTCGGCTGACTGCGCGCCTGAATCAGCGCGTAGAGCGGCACCCTGTAGAAGCCGCCGAACATCGCGAGCAAAAAGAGATCTATGAGAATGCGCCAGTGCGCAAGCGCCAGCAGAAACTCGCGCACGCCGAGCAAATGTCCCGCCGGCGCGATGCGATGACTCGCGAAAAACAGATCGATCGCGAAGACGCTGATGCCGCAGCGCACGGTGATTTCCACGCGCTTTTTCGACAGTCGCTCGCATAAGAGCGATCCCCGTCCCGATGCCGATGGAAAACGTCGCGAGCAAAATCGTGACGACATCCGGATTCGCGGACAGCACGTCCTTCGCGAAGTTGAAAAACGACGTGAGAAAGGTCGCGCCGACGAACCACAGCCACGAAATTCCGAGCAGACTGAGAAACACCGTACGATCCTGCTTCGCCAACTTGAGGTTGCGACATGTTTCCGAAATTGGATTCCAGTTCAACGCCAAGTCCGGTTGCGACGTCTCCGACTTCGGAATAAAGCTCGACGCAACGCGCCCGATGATCGCGAACACGAGACACGCGCCGGCCAGCCACATCGTGCCATGTTTGGATGCGCCCGCCGCCGCGCCGCCGCCGATGATCGTGCCAATGAGAATCGCCACGAACGTGCCCATTTCGCCGAGTCCGTTGCTGCCGACGAGTTCGCTCGAATCCAGATGCTGGTGGGGCCAGATACGCGTATTTCACCGGCCCGAACACGGTGGAATGCACGCCCATCAGAAACGTGCACGCGTAAAGCAACGGCGCGCTGTGCAGCAGAAAACCGGCGCCGCCGATCAGCATGACGACGATTTCGAATGTCTTCACGAGACGCGCGAGCACGGCTTTGTCGTACTTGTCGGCAATCTGTCCGGACGTCGCGGAAAACAGCACGAACGGCACGATAAAAATGGCGGAAATCAGAAACGCGGCCGTCGCCGGATCGACGCCCGAAAAGCACACCGCCTGAAACGTCACCAGCGAGGTAAAGCCGACCTTGAAGACGTTGTCGTTCATCGTGCCGAGGAACTGCGTCCAGAAAAACGGCGCGAATCGGCGTTCGCCGAGCAGTGTAAATTGCCCTTCGCCTTCGGCGTGTGTGCGTTTGGAAGTGCGCGACCCGACGCGCATCGATTTGTCACTCATGTTTCTTATGCGTTCTAGTGCTGTCGAAACGGACCTCGCGCGTGTGCGCGAACGAGTCCGCATACTACGGGAGACGATTGGAAGGCGTGCTCGAAAGAACACACAATGTTTTGCTCCAGACGAAAAAAACGCCCCGGACGCGGCGTTCGCAGCGATCTGCACGACCGAAGCGCTCAGCGCGCCTCCTGCTGCTGTTCTTCCTGCGGCCAGTCGCGGATATACGCCTTGAGCATGCGGTTTTCGAAACCCTGCTCTTCCACGACGGCGCGGGCCACGTCGTAGAAGGAAATCACGCCCATCAGCGCGCGGTTTTCCATGACCGGCAGATAGCGCACGTGATGCTCGAGCATCATGCGGCGCACTTCGTTCACATCCGTTTCCGGCGTGCAGGTGAGCGGATGGTCATCCATGATCTTGCGGATGGTCGAGGTGCCGACCGCGCCACCGTTGTCGCGCAACGTGACGATGATCTCGCGGAACGTCAGCATGCCGACGAGATCGCCATACTCCATGACCACGAGCGAACCGATATCGTGCGCGGCCATAGCGTCGACAGCGTCGGCGAGCGGCGTATCGGGCGTGACGGTGAATAGCGCGTTGCCCTTGACCTTCAGAATGTCACTGACTCGCATGGCTGTCTCCTCGCGAAATGCCTGTCCGAATGCAAAAACCGTAATGAAACCATGTTTCGATGCTATCGGAAAGACCCGTAAAAGGAAAGGCGCAATGGCCGGATTGGCCGAACGGACAAGGTTTTCACGCGATCGACGCAAGCGTTCGCCCTAAGTTTTGGTACGCAACCGCGATGTTAAGATGATTGCCCCTTCCCACTCGCGACCACCATGCCAGCCACCCGTTTCGATACGCTCGCGCTGCACGCCGGCGCCGCGCCCGATCCCGCTACCGGCGCGCGCCACGCTGATTTATCAGACCACATCGTTTTCTTTCCGCTATACCGATCACGCCACCGCGCTCTTCAACATGGAGCGTTCCGGACACGTCTATTCGTGCATTTCGAATCCGACGGTGGCCGTATTCGAGGAGCGCGTGGCGGCGCTCGAAGGCGGCGCCGGCGCGATCGGCACGGCGAGCGGCCAGGCGGCACTGCATCTGGCGATCGCCACGCTGATGGACGCGGGCGCGCACATTGTGGCATCGACGGCGCTTTACGGCGGATCGCACAATCTGCTGCATTACACGTTGCGGCGCTTCGGCATCGAAACGACCTTCGTCGCGCCGCACGATCTCGGCGCGTGGCGCGCGACGGCGCGTCCGAATACGCGGCTTTTCTTCGGCGAAACGCTCGGTAATCCGGGGCTCGATGTGCTCGATGTGCTCGACATCGCGGAAATCGCGGAAATCGCGGAAATCGCGGAAATCGCGGAAATCGCGGAAATCGCGGAAATCGCGGGCGTCGCGGAAATCGCGCATGAGCACGGCGTGCCCTTGCTCGTCGATTCGAGCTTCACCACGCCGTATTTGCTGCGTCCGTTCGAGCATGGCGTGGATCTTGTCTATCACTCCGCGACGAAGTTTCTCGGCGGACACGGCACGACCATCGGCGGCGTGCTGGTCGATGGCGGCACGTTCGATTTCACCGCGAGCGGCCGCTTCCCGGAATTCACCGAACCGTACGACGGCTTTCACGGCATGGTGTTCGCCGAGGAAAGCACCGTCGCGCCGTTTCTGTTGCGCGCACGGCGCGAAGGCCTGCACGATTTCGGTGCGTGTCTGCATCCGCAGGCGGCGTGGCAACTGCTTCAGGGCATCGAAACGCTGCCGTTGCGCATGGATCGGCATGTGGCGAATACGCGGAAGGTCATCGACTTTTTGCTGAGCGCGCCGGGCGTCGAGGGCGTGGCGTATCCCGAGTTGCCGGGTCATCGCGATCATGCGCTCGCGCAGCGTCTGCTGCCGCGCGGCGCGGGCGCCGTGTTCAGCTTCGATCTGCGCGGCGGCGTGCCGGCGGTGCGGCGCTTCATCGAAACGCTGACGCTGTTTTCGCATCTCGCCAATGTCGGCGATGCGCGCTCGCTCGTCATCCATCCCACATCGACGACGCATTTCCGCATGGACGCCGCCGCGCTCGCTGCGGCGGGCATCGGGCCGGGTCGCATTCGCTTGTCGATCGGGCTGGAAGATCCTGACGATCTCATCGACGATCTGAAGCGCGGCCTGAAGGCGGCGCAGAAAGCGGCGGAAAGCGTGGCGCCCGGGAGCCGCGCATGAATCTGACGCTCGATCACAGAACAAACGCGTACACCTATACCGGCGGCAAAGTCTTCGACGCCGCGAAACCCGCGATCGTCTTTCTGCACGGCGCGCAGCACGATCACAGCGTGTGGGCCTTGCAGACGCGTTACTTCGCGCATCACGGTTTCGGCATGCTCACGCCCGATCTGCTGGCGCACGGCCGCAGCGACGGACCGGCGCGCGCGAGCATCGCCGAATTAGCCGATTGGACGATGTCCGTACTCGATGCCGCAAACGTCCGGAAGGCGATCTTCGTCGGCCACAGCATGGGCTCGCTGATCGCGCTCGACGCCGCCGCGCGCTTTCCCGATCGCGCGACGGGCCTCGCGCTCATCTCAACCGCCGCGCCGATGACCGTCTCCGACGCCCTGCTCGATGCCGCCCGCGAACACGAGCCGGAAGCCATCGACATGGTGAATCAGTGGTCGCATTCGACGATCGCCGCGAAGCCGTTCGCGCCCGCGCCGGGATTCTGGCTGCACGGCATGAATCAGCGATTGATGGAACGCATCGGCGCACTCGGCGAAGCGCAGCTTTTCCACACGGATTTCAGCGCCTGCAACGCCTATTCCGATGCACTCGAACGCGCCACCGCGGTCCGTTGCCAGGTCTGTGTCATCGCAGGCAAGCGTGACATGATGACGCCGCCCCGCGCCTCTCGCGCGCTCGTTGCCGCCTTCGAAAACGTGCGTTATGCCGAACTCGACGGCGGCCATGCGCTCATGTCGGAACAACCCGACGCCGTGCTCGACACGCTCTTTTCGTTCGCGCTGTCATGCATAAAAGGCGAATGAAAACAGCCGCTTGCATGCCTTTCGAACCCGCCGCAGAATGATTCTTGCTGGAAGGCAAAAGGCGCATCGACGGAGGTAGTCATGGCTCACACCACGCACGGGGAACATTTCGCGAACTTCGCGCAATTCTATCCCTACTATCTGGACGAGCATCGGAATACGACATCGCGCAGGCTGCATTTCGTCGGCTCGCTCGGCGTGATCGGCTGCCTGGCGATGGCCGTCGCCACCGGCGACTGGCTGTGGCTGCCGGCGGCGGTCGTCTGCGGATACGGCTTCGCGTGGATCGGCCACTTCTTCTTCGAGAAGAACCGCCCCGCGACGTTTCGCCACCCGATCTATAGCCTGATGGGCGACTGGGTGATGTTCAAGGACATCTGCATCGGCAAGATTTCGCTTTGAATGCCTCAGCTTACGCGGTTTGCTGCGGCATGGCGGAATGCGGCGGTTCGCGCATGCGCTCGCTAGTCAGCGCCGATACGCGCGCGGCCACCAGCGCGCCAGCGTCACATCCAGCTTCTCGTTTTCGAGCGCGCCCATGAGCGCCGAGCGGTCGATTTGCGTGGCATCGAGCCGCAACTGATAGTCGAGTTCCTCGCGATCGATCACGAACTGATCGAACAGCATCGTCATCGTGATCTGACTCGGATTGGCGATTAGCGCATAGCGCGGCATGCGCGCATCTTCCAGACGGCCGCTACAGCCGAGCGCGTCGAGCCGCTCGATCAGGCGCGTCGAGGTGTCGAGATCGCAGCGCGCCATCTTCGACAACTCCAGCGCCGTATAACCCGGCCTGCCCGCTTCCCGCGATTCGACCAGCCGCGCGAGAATTTCGAGCGCATCGAGCAGATCGCTGCCCGCAAACGCCCGCCGATGAAATTGCCCGATGCGAATGGCCGGCAGCGCGGACGTAACCATCGCGCCGACGAGCGCAATCATCCAGCAGAGATAAACCCAAAGCAAAAACACGGGCGCAGCGGCGAATGCGCCGTAGACCGCCGTGTACGTCGGAATGCTGCGGATATACAGGCCGAAACCGCGCTTGCACAACTCGAACGCGACGGCCGCGATCAACCCGCCGACGACGGCATCGCGCCATTCGACCTTGCAGTTCGGCATGTACACATAAATGATCGTGAAACCGAACGCGGTGATCGGCAGCGAAATGCCCGCCAACAGCCATTCGACGACCGGCGGCATAAGATTGTGCGAGCCCGCGAACGCGACCGAATGCGTAAACAGAGACGACGAGATCGACAGACTAAAGCCGAACAACGACGGCCCAAGCGTGATGATCGCCCAGTAAACCAGCACGCGCTGCGCGATCGGCTGCGCCTTCTTCACACGCCAGATGACGTTGAACGCGGACTCGACGGTCATCATCGTCATGACGGCGGTGACGAACAGGATGATCAAACCGACCGTCGTCAGCCCTTTCGCTTTCGATGCGAACTGGTTCAGGTATTTGAAAATCTGGTCGTTGATCTGCGCGGGCATCAGGTGCACCGCGAGAAAGTCCTGCAACGATGCCTGGAACGAGCCGAAGATCGGAAACGCCGTGAAGAGCGCAAACGCGACCGTCGCGAGCGGCACGACCGACAGCACGCTCGTGAAGGTGAGGCTGCCCGCCACCTGCGCGACGCGGTCTTCGCCGAAGCGCTGGCCGACGAAACCGGCGAGCCGCCTGACGGCAGCGAGATCGATGGAAAGGTGCTGCAAACGCGTTCTCCTGTCGTGGTGCTGGCCCGCGCGCATGCGCCGTGCCGCGCCACGCGTTTCGCCTGAAATCTATAATAGCCGTTCACTCAAAAGGT
The DNA here is from genome assembly GCA_001184405.1 of Candidatus Burkholderia humilis. Taxonomy (GTDB): domain Bacteria; phylum Pseudomonadota; class Gammaproteobacteria; order Burkholderiales; family Burkholderiaceae; genus Caballeronia; species Caballeronia humilis. The sequence continues at coordinate 100,979 of LFMX01000002.1, read as the reverse complement.
CTTATGAACGACATCCTCGTGCTTTATTACAGCCGCCACGGCGCGACCCGCGAACTTGCGCTCGCGATCGCGCAGGGCGTCGACGGCGTGCCTGGCGCACAAGCGCGCGTGCGCACGGTGCCGCCGGTATCGACCGTCTGCGAAGCCACCCAGCCCGATATTCCCGCCGATGGCCCGCCCTACTGCGAATTGCGCGACCTCGAAGAATGCATCGGCCTTGCGCTCGGTTCGCCCACGCGCTTCGGCAACATGGCGGCATCGCTCAAATACTTTCTCGACGGCACCATGCCGCAGTGGTTGTCCGGCGCGCTTTCGGGCAAACCAGCGAGCGTCTTCACCTCGACTGGCAGCCTGCACGGCGGCCAGGAAAGCACGCTTCTTTCGATGGTGCTCCCGCTCCTGCACCACGGCATGATGATCGTCGGCATTCCGTACACCGAATCGCGCCTGACCACGACGCAAAGCGGCGGCACGCCCTACGGCGCGTCGCATCATGCGCGCACGGGCGACGATTCGGCGCGCTCGGGCATCAGCGCGGACGAAAAGGCGCTCGCCATTGCGCTGGGCGCACGGCTTGCTTGCGCCGCGCTCGATCTCGTGCGCGGCGCGCGGGCGCGATGAGTTCGGCGCAAGCCGTTCCGAACCGCAGCGCGCTGGCGTCGGGCGCGCTCGCGCTCCTGTGGGAGCTGTGGCTCGCGCCGCTGCGACCGGGCGCTTGGGCACTCGCGCTCAAGACGCCGCCGCTCGCGTGCGCATTGCTGGGCGTCGCGCGTAAAAGCCCGTACACGCTGCAATGGGCGTTGATGCTCGTGCTGCTTTATCTGGGAAGGCATCGTGCGCGGCATGACGGATTCCGCCTTGTCCGCGCGCCTCGGCTGGCTCGAAGCGCTGCTCGCGCTCGCGTTCTTCGTCTGCGCGCTCGGTTACGTCGCGCCGTTCAAACGCGCTGCGCGTGCGAAAAAACATTAGATCGTTCGCTTTTTCGACGTCGCCCGGCCTCATGCGTGATGCTTTGTAGCACGATTCGCTGATCAGCGTGCCTAGGCCATTCGGCTGAGGTTCGCTCAACGCTTCGCTGCGCGATACTGTGTCATCGCTCCACCGTTTTCATCGCCCTTCGCCCATGACCGCTTCCTTCGTTTCCGCCTGCGTCGAACTGCTCGGTGCGCAACATGTTCTGACCGACGCCCGAGATACCGAACCGTTTCTCGTCGACTGGCGCAAGCGCTATCGCGGCGCGGCGTGCGCGGTGTTGTTGCCCACCAATACGCAACAAGTCGCCGATGTCGTGAAGCTCGCGTGTGAGCATCGAATCGCGATCGTGCCGCAAGGCGGCAACACCGGACTCGCGGGTGGCGCGACGCCGGATGTGAGCGGCGCGCAAGCCGTCATCAGCCTGAAGCGGCTGAACCGGATTCGCGGCATCGATGCGCACAACAACACGATTACCGTCGAAGCGGGCGTCGTGCTCGCGCAAGTGCAGGCGCGCGCGGAAAGCGAAAAACGTCTGTTTCCGCTGAGTCTCGCGGCGGAAGGCAGTTGCACGATCGGCGGCAATCTTTCGACCAACGCGGGCGGCACCGGCGTTTTGCGCTACGGCAACACGCGCGAGCTGTGCCTCGGTCTGGAAGTCGTGACGCCGCAAGGCGAAATCTGGGACGGGTTGCGCGGACTGCGCAAGGACAACACCGGCTACCATTTGCGCGATTTGTTCATCGGCGCGGAAGGCACACTCGGCATCATTACCGTGGCCGTGATGAAGCTGCATCCCGCGCCGGTCGCGAAAGTCACCGCGCTCGCCGGGCTCGCGTCGCCGCATGCCGCGCTCGATTTTCTGTCGATGGCGCAGCATCACGCGGGCGCATTGCTGACCGGCTTCGAACTCATGTCCGATTTCTCGATGCGTCTCGTCGGCCGTCATTTTCCCCAGTTGCGCTATCCATTCGGCGAGCCGCACGCGCAGACCGTGCTGCTCGAACTCTCGGACAACGAAAGCGAGGAACACACGCGCGCGCTCTTCGAACGGCTGATGGAAGAAGCGTTCGAACGCGGCGTCGTGGAAAACGCGGTGGTGGCGGGAAGTCTCGCGCAGTCGCAGGCGTTCTGGGATTTTCGCGAACACATTCCGCTCGCGCAAGCCGAAGAAGGTTTGAACATCAAGCACGATATCGCGGTGCCGATTTCGAGCATCGGCCGGTTTATCGATGAAACCGATGCGATCATCGCCAAAGCCGTGCCGGGCGTGCGCATGGTGACGTTCGGCCATCTCGGCGACGGCAATCTGCACTACAACGTGCAAGCGCCCGAAGGCGTCGATCAGAAGCAGTTTCTCGCCGAATTTCAGACGCCGATCAACGCGCTCGTGTATGAGCGCGTGCATGCGCATCGCGGGAGCATCAGCGCGGAGCACGGGCTCGGCCAGCTCAAGGTCGATGAAGCGATGCACTACAAATCGTCCGTCGAAATCCGCATGATGCAGGCGATCAAGGCCGCGCTCGATCCCGGCAATCTGATGAATCCGGGCAAGGTCGTGCGCGTGTCGGGCACGGCAAAGGAGAACGCCGCATGAAGATTCGCGTGCTGTCCGATCTGCATCTCGAATGTGACGAGCCGTTCGCCATTCCGTACGCCGAAGCGGATTTCGTCGTGCTGGCGGGCGATATTCACAACCACGCCGAAGGCTTGCACTGGGCGGCGGAAAATTTCGACTCCGGCGCGCCCGTGATCTACGTGCCTGGCAATCACGAGTATTACGACGCCGAATTCGGTGCGATGGAAGCCGCCATGCACGACGCATCGCGCAGTGTCGATAACGTGCATTTTCTGAATAACGCATCGCTGGTGGATCGCAACGGGCGCTGGCGCGTGCTCGGCACGACGCTGTGGACGGACTTCCGTCTGTTCTGATCGAGCGATGCGGACATCGAGCGCGCGAAAGAAGCGTGCACGAAAGTCATGCTCGACTATCGCGGGCTGATTCAGCTTGCGTGGTCCGAAGATCACGACCACGGTGATTCGCACGACTTCACGCCCGACGATTCTCTCGCGCTGCACACGCAATCGCGCGCGTGGCTGGAAAACGAGCCGGCGAAACCGTTCGCGGGACAGACGATCGTCGTCACGCATCATGCGCTGATGCGCGAAAGTCTCGCGCCGCGTTACGCGCAGGATGTCGTTTCAGCGGGATTCGTGAATCATCTGCCAACGCTGACGCGCGAACCGGTCGCGCTGTGGATTCACGACCACACGCATACATCGTTCGATTACACGGTGAACGGCGCGCGCGTGGTCTGCAATCCGCGCGGCTATTTCGACAAGCGTACGAGTCGGTGGGAAAACCCGGCATTCGCGTGGGATAAAGTCGTGGAAATCTAGCCGGAGAACGCGGAGGAACGCCATGTGCGGCCGAATCAGCCAGTACCGACTGCCGATGCATTACGCGCAACGCCTGCATCTGAAAAATCCGTTCGTGCTCGTGGATACCGCCGACCGGCGTCCCGGCTACAACCTGTCGCCCGGCACGCATCCGCTCGCCGTCTATCCCGATGAAACCATCCGCGCGGTGCATTGGGGATATTGCCCGCCGTGGGCCATCCAGAAAAAGCTGCCGCAGACAATCAACACGCGCGTGGAAACGGCATCGACGAGTGCGTATTTTCGGAATCTGTGGAAGAAAGCGCGCATTCTCGTGCCGGCGGACGGCTGGTTCGAATGGCGGGTCGAAGCGCGGGGGGACAAGCCTTATAAGCAGCCGTATTACATTCAGCGCGCCGACGGCGAACCGATGTATCTCGCCGCGCTAACCAACATCCTGCGCGACGACGATGCCGCTGCGCCCGGCGCGGGCTTCGTGATCGTGACATCGGCGGCGGACGAAGGTCTCGTCGATGTCCGCGATCGCCGCCCGCTCGTTTTCGCACCGGCGACGGCCAAGCGCTGGCTCGATGCGCAGGCGTCGAACGAGGACATCGACAAACTCGTCAAGTCGGACGGCATGCCGGCGTCGCATTTCGTGTGGCATCGCGTGTCGAGCGACGTGAATCGCCCGACCAACGACGAGCCTCGGCTCATCGAGCAGCTGGCGGAAATTCCTTAAGGCGTTCTAGCGATCGCGGCGCTCGTCGTCGATACGAATCGGCACAAGGCGCGTTTTGGCATCGCGTTCGGAACGTTCGCGCATGGCGTTGAAAAGATCGCGCGATGCGGGAACGGCGATCAGCACCAACAGCGCGGCGAGAGCGAGTAAAAGAGGCGTGCTCATGTGACTTTCCCGGTAAAGATGCGTTGAACTCGTGCAAACAGTAACAAGCTACGGGCAAACCGGGAGTAAGCAAGTGTTGCGCCGCACTTTTTTTGGTAATGAACCGCAGCAGCGTGCGGCGTCCCGCACTAACTCGCGACGAATTCCTTCAGCGACTCGGCATCGGCGGCGAGCGTGCTGGGCAAAGCCTCGCGCAGAAACTCGACCCATGTGCGGATCTTGGCATCGAGATATTGCCGAGACGGATACAGCGAGAAAAAGCCGAGCTCCTGCATAGTGTATTACGGCAGCACGCCGATGCCCATGCCCTCGCCGAGCGCGGCGACCAGCGCATCGGCGACATTGACGGTGAAGGTCGACGGGCCGAGGCTCACGCTTTCCTGACCGTTCGGGCCGTCGAACACCCAGCGGTCGGTCGGAAACACCGGCGTGATCAGATGCAGACACGTGTGACGCACGAGATCGGACAGCACATGCGGCGCGCCATGCTTTTCGATATACGCCGGCGATGCACACGCGATGCTGAAAATCGACCCGAGCCGCGCCGATACGAGCCCCGAATCCGGCAATTCGGGCGCGAGCACGATCGACACGTCATAGCCTTCGTCGAGCAAATCCGGCACGCGTTGCGCAAGCGTCAGATCGACCTGCAGCATGCCGCTGCCGGTAACGGCAGATCATCGGCACGATGTAATGCTGGCCGAAGCTCGTCATCGAATGCAGTTTGAGTTTGCCGGCCGGCCGGCCGCGCGTGGGCGTCGCTGGCTTCGGCTTGATCCGACGTACGCCAGAATCTGCTCGCAGCGTTGCAGATAACGCTCGCCCGCTTCCGTCAGCACGATGCGGCGCGTTGTGCGATTGAGCAGCCGCGTGCGCAAGTGCGCCTCGAGATCGGACACCGCGCGCGACGCATAAGCAGTCGTCGTATTGAGATGCTGGGCCGCCGCCGTGAAACTGCCGGCTTCGCCGCCGCGCACAAAGACGCGCATGTTTTGCAGCGTATCCATAACGCTTCCCGAATCTAAAAAGTGTGTGGGTGCTGCATTGTTACACGCCTTGCAAAGACCATTAGCTCGATACACAGCTCGAGGTTTCCGGCCGCTCGGTCGCCGCCGCACGCAAGAACTACACGCTCGCGAACGAAGGCTACAAGCGCGGGCTGACGGATTATCTGAACTGCTGGTCGCGCAATCTCAATTGCTACGGGCGCAGGATGGCGAAGCGCGCCTGCATGCGCAACGGCTCGCGTCGTACGCGACGTTGACGGCGGCGCTGGGCGGCGGCATCGACGATCCTTCGAATGGGCCCGACGAAAAGGCGATGACGCCGTCGAAGCATATCGGCCCGTTCGCGAAGGCAATGGAGAAGTAAGCAGTCTACCTTGACGGCACGCACATCGCCCAATTCGCTTGGTCAGGCGTTGAAGGACTGGGCGCGCACCGATGGCCTCGCGTGGATCTACATCTTCAAGGCGGTGCTCGCGGCGCTGCTCGCGCTGTGGATCGCGATGCGCCTCGATATGCAGCAGCCGCGCACCGCCATGACGACCGTGTTCGTCGTGATGCAGCCACAAAGTGGCATGGTGCTCGCCAAGAGCTTCTACCGTTTCTGCGGGACGATGGTCGGTCTCGTGGTGATGCTCGCGCTGATCAGCTTGTTTGCGCAGCAGCCGGTGCTGTTTCCGTCGGCGACGGCGCTGTGGGTCGGCGTCTGCACGGCGGGCGCGGCGCGCAATCGCAACTTCCGTTCGTATGGCTTCGTGCTCGCGGGATACACGGCCGCGCTGATCGGCATTCCGGCCGCGCAGCATCCGGATGGCGCGTATCTGTCGGCGCTCACGCGTGTCGGCGAAGTGACGCGCGGCATTCTGTGTTCGGGCGCGGTCAGCGCGCTCGTGTTTCCGCAGCACGCGGGCGAGCAGGTACGCACCACGGTGCGACGCCGCTTCACGCAGTTCGTCGATTACGTGTGCCGCGCGCTGTCGGGCAACATGGAAAGCGCGCAGATCGAGAAGACGAATCTCGCGTTCGTCGCGGATATCGTCGGCTTCGAGGCGGCGCGCAGTGTCGCCGTGTTCGAGAATCCCGAATCGCGGATGCGAAGCGGCCGGCTCGCGCGCCTGAACAGCGAGTTCATGAGCGCATCGACGCGCTTTCACGCGCTGCATCAGTTGATGAATCGCCTGCGCGAGAACGCATCGGCGGTGACGATCGCAGCGCTCGAACCGTTCTTTCGCGAAGTGCCGGCGCTTTTTTCGATCGCGGGCGAACCCGTGCGCCATGCCGCCGATGCCGCGCACGCCGCCGCGCAACTGCGCGTGTACAAGGCCGCGCTGCCCGAGCGCGTGCGGGAAGTGCGGGCATCGAATGAACACGATGCAGCGTTCGCCGTGCTCGAATTCGATACCGCGACCGAGCTGCTGTATCGCTTCGTCGATGACATGCTCGCCTACGCCGAAACGTATGCGTCGCTCGCCGCGCCATCGCATGAACCCGAGCGCTGGATCGCGCGCTACGTGCCGAAGACCAACATGCTCGCGACGGGCATTTCCGGCTTGCGCGGCCCGATCGTCATGTTCGTGCTGTCCGCATTCTGGATCGCGACCGCGTGGCCGAGCGGCGGCACGATGGTGCTCAACGCCGCAGCCGTGTGCGCGCTGGCGTCGTCATCGCCGCGACCGACGTCGATGGCCGCGCAAATGGCGTTCGGCACGTTCCTGGCCACGCTGACCGGCATGCTCGTGGTATTTGGCGTATTCCCGCACATCGACGGCTTCCCGCTGATGTGCGCCGCGCTCACGCCCGAGCTGATGTTCGGCGCGTTCATGACGGCGCGCCGCGCGTGGATGGGCGTCGGCATGGGTTACTGCATTTTCTTCTGCTTTCTCGCGGGCCCGGACAACCTCGTTCATTACAATCCGACCGGCTTCATGAACGATGCCATCGCGCTTGTCTTGTCGATGATCGTCGCGGCAATCGCGTTCGCCGTGCTCTTGCCGGCCGATGCGCCGTGGCTGCGCCGCCTGCTGCTGGTGGATTTGCGCCGCGAAGTGGTCGCCACGCGAAACGGACGTCTGTCGCGCGTGGCGACGCATTTCGAAAGCCGCACGCGCGATTTGCTGTCGCAGATCAACGCGCTCGTTTCCGACAAGCCCGTTGATCTGCAACGCGATGCGCTGCAGTGGCTGTTCGCGGTGCTCGAATTCGGCAATGCCGTGATCGATTTGCGACGTGAAATCGAAGGCGTTTCGCACCGTGAAGTCGATGCAACGCTCGATGCCGTCGCCAGGCTTTTCGATCGTCCGACGCCCGCGCGCTTCACACACGCGCTCGCGACGACCGAGCACGCCATCGCGCAGATTCAGACGCTGCTGTCTTCTGTCGATGACAGGCATCGCTTGCAGAGAATCGCCAGTCATCTGCATTTCATTCGAACCGCGCTGCTGGATCATGAATCGCCATTTGCACCGTTCGCATCGGTGAATCAAGTTGAAGGAGCGTCACACCATGCCGCGTGATACAGCGATTCTGGAAGCCTATGTGTCGACCATTTTGCTGCTGTTCATCGCCGGCGCGATGCTCACGTGGCTCATCGATCGCGTGCTCGCGATGACGGGCCTGTATCGCGTGGTCTGGCATCCCGCGCTCTTTCGCGCCAGTCTGCTCGTGTGTGTGTTGCGTGCTCGGGCTCGCGGCGTATCGCTGAGCCGGCGCTTTCGTTCAACTCAGTCAAAGTTAAGAGAGTTGCATCATCATGTTGCTTCGAAAAATCATCGGCTTCGTTTTGACGATCGCCATTTTTGCGGCGGCGATCATCGCCGGCCGCGTGTTGTGGGTGCATTACATGAATGATCCGTGGACGCGCGATGGCCGCGTGCGCGCGGATGTCATCAACGTCGCGCCGGACGTTTCGGGCGCGGTCGTGCAGATGCCCGTGCACGACAATCAGCTCGTCAAGAAAGGCGATCTGCTGATGGAAATCGATCCGTCGCACTATCAGATCGCCGTCGAGCAGGCCGAGGCGAATGTCGCGGCACGCGCGGATATGGATAGTCTCGTGGTATCGAAGGAAGCGCGCGAAAACGCGATGCAGACGGCATCGACCGCCGCCGCGCAGTTGCAGCAGGCGCAAGCCGCGCTCGATGCCGCGACGCTCAATCTCGCGCGCACGAAAGTGGTTTCGCCGGTCGATGGTTACGTGACCAATCTGAACGTGTTTCGCGGCGATTACGCGACGGCGGGCGCGGCGAAACTGGCCATCGTCGACAGTCATTCGTTCTGGGTGTATGGCTACTTCGAGGAAACGAAGCTGCCGCATGTGCGGATCGGCGACAAGGCGCAGATTCGGCTGATGAGCGGCGGCGAACTCAAAGGCCATGTGTAGAGCATTTCGCGCGGCATTTACGATCGCGATAATCCGCAAAGCTGTGAGTTATTGGCCGATGTGAACCCGACGTTCAACTGGGTGCGACTGGCGCAGCGTGTGCCGGTGCGTCTCAAGATCGATGACGTGCCGAACGGGATGTTGTTGTCGGCGGGAACGACGGCGACGGTGGTGATTTCGCCGTCAATATGAGGGTGGTTTCGGCGTTCAGAACACGGGTAGAAGCGGACAATATTTCGTAACGGAAACATCGAAATGAATCCGAAAACCATCGCCGGAATTCCGAGGGATCACATTCTTCCGCGCGTCAAAGTCGCGCCTCGCTACGCCACGACCGTCGATATGTCCACGCCCGAGGCGCGTGAACGCGTGACGGCGGCGATTCGGCGTGTGATCGCCACGCATCGTGTTGCCATTCGGGAACTTGCAAAGCGCTGATGCTGTTCGACGCGGAATACGTCGTCCACGTACACGACCAAATCCTCGACGCTGAGGGTGGTCTGCCAGGATTCGGGCACGCGGGCTTTGGTGGTGTCGAGGCGGTTCTGGCCCGCGTGGACAATCACGCGGTTAACGCCGGCCTGAGCGACGTTTTCGGGACGGCCACAATGTACGCCGGAGCAATTGCGCGCGGACATGTCTTCAACGACGGCAGCAAGCGAACGGCGCTCGTCTGCGCACTGGCCTATCTTTGATCTCGAAGACTACGAGTTGCCGTGCTTGCCCAACATCGAGAACGAGCTCGTGGAAGTGATGGTGGAAGTCGCGGAAGGCAACGTCGATCGCGACAACTTTGCAGACTATCTCGCCGACGTTTTCACTCGACGTTGAGTGGACGCCCGAGACATCGGGCGCCTTGTCGAGAAAGCTGAAAGCCCTACTTCAACACCACTTTCACATCAAAATACTTCTGGGCGAACTTATCGATCGTCCCGTCGTCTTTCAGCTCCTTCAGTGCGCGATTGAGCGCATCCTTCAGTGCCTTGTCGTTCTTGCGCACGCCAAACCCGATGCCCGCCCCGAGCAGCTTGTCATCCGATACCGCCGGTCCCGCGAACGCGAAACCCGCGCCCTGCGGCTGCTTCAGAAAGCCCTTGGACGCCGCCTCGGCATCCTGAAACGCCGCATCCAGACGGCCCGACGCGAGGTCCGCGTAATCTGATCCTGCGCCTGATACGACTCGACATCGATGCCCGCCGGCGCCCACTTTGCCTTCGCGTACGTTTCCTGAATCGAGCCTTGCAGCACGCCGACGTGCTTGCCCTTCAGACCATCGACGGTCGGCAGAATCGTGCTGCCCTTCTTCACGATGAGCTGGTTCGGAATGGTGTAGACCGGGTCCGTGAAATCGATCGCCAGCTTGCGCTTGTCCGTGATGGTCATGTCCGAATTGATGCCGTCGAACTTGCGCGCCTGCAACGCCGGAATCAGGCCATCGAAGGAATTCTCGACCCACACGCACTTCATCTTCAGCTTCGCGCACACCGCGTTGCCGATGTCGATATCGAAGCCCGTCAGCTGCCCCGCCGCCGTCTTCGATTCGAACGGCGCATACGATGCCTCCACGCCGAAGCGCAGTTCCTTCATGTTGTCGGCGGCCTGCGCTGCGCCCATAGCGGCAGCGCCAAACAAGACCAATACTGCGAATTTTCGATTCATCAACGCTGATATCCTTCCAGTTCGGATGTGCTTATGTCGGATGCGGCACGAGGCCGGCATGTCGCAATATTGCGGCACAAAAAGTCATGCTAAAACAATGCCGCCACTTTTGATGCAACGCATCATCGACAGGGGCGCAATTGTAGCGCGCTCGCGCTTTTCGGACGGAATGGAGATTGGTAAGCGCGTGTCGCGCCTGCGCAATTTGTAGCTACTCGAGCGATGCGAGCGTGGCGTCGGTCGTATCGATGACCATCAGGCCCGCGCGCAAACCGGGCTTGACCTTCGCGTTCGGAAACACGATGCGCTCTTCATCATGCGTCACGTGATATCGATACTCACCGTCACGCGCGAGTTCGGCGCCCGACGCAAACGGCGTGAAATTCGGCACATCGCTCGCGACATTGAGCACAAACGCATCGCTTTGCTTGTCGATCTGCGCGTCGAACGCATCGCCGGCGAGCAAGCGTCGCAAGGCCACGTCCGACGCCGCGAAACGCGCGAGATCGTTTTCGCCGAACGGCCGCACTTTGCCGAGTTCCAGCGTGCAAGCCAGCGCCCCCGCGCGATGCGCCGTGAAATGCGTGAACGTATTGTTCTTTTCCCGATGCAGGAGCACCGCCTGCAAACGCGCATCGCGCAGCCAGTCGAACATCGCGCGCGCGAGCGGCGTTTCGGTGTGCGGCAACAGCGCGAACTGCTCGAACACCGACGCGCGAATCGCTGTATGCATGTCGATGTGCCACTTCGCGTGCGTGACGCCATCGAAGAAATTCAGCGCGGCGTTTTCTAGTTCGACGGCGCGCGGCGCTTCGTGACTCTGCGGCAAACTCGCGTGACGGCCGCTGAACAAGCGATTGAGATCGTCATCGATATAACGCGTGCCGGCGCGCATCGCATCGATATTGCCGAGCGTGCGCGCGTTCAACCGCGCGCGGCCGTTCGCGATATCCGCAACGAGCCGCGACAACATTTCGATGGGCGCGGTTTCATCGCCGTGCTTTCCGATGGTTCGAGCGACAAGATGCCGTCGCCTTGCCACGTCCAGCGCACGCCCGAGCGCGCGACGCCCGACGTTATAAAGGGCTTCTCGCCGGCCAAACAAAAAGCCAAGAAATCGTCCAGAAGATCAACGCTGGAAGTCATAGATCGCACCGAGTCCGAGAAGCGTCGTGAGTTCGTCGAGCGCGAGCGCGATTCGTGCAGCAGCTTCGGATCGGCGAGATCGGCGGGCGCGAGCTGATCGCGATAATGCCGGTCGATCCACGCATCCAGCTTGGCGAAGAGCGCTTCGTTCATCCACACGTTACGATTGACGGCCGCGCGCTCCACCTCGTTCAGCACGACGCGCAAACGCAGACACGCCGGACCGCCGCCGTTCTTCATGCTCTCGCGCAAATCGAAGACGAGCACCTCGTCGATCGGCGTCGAACGCGTCGAGAGCGAATCCAGATACGCCGCCACGCGCGCGTTCTCGCGGCATTCCTGCGGCACGACGAGCACTTGCCGCCCGTCCGCGCTCGACAACAACTGGCTATTGAATAGATACGACGACACCGCGTCTTCCACGCTCACTTCGCTTTCGGGCACTTCGAGCGCGTGAAACGCCGCGCCGCGTTTCGACAGCTTCAGGCGCAGCTCGTCATACACCTTGCGCTGATCGACGAACGCGCGCTGATGACAAAAGAGTGTCGTGCGATTGCCGACCGCGATGACATCGTTATGAAACACGCCGGCATCGATCACCTCGGGCGATTGCTGCGCGAACACGGTGGCATCGTCGGAAAGCTGATGCAGACGCGCCACCGCGCGGCTCGCTTCGAGCGTCTGCCGCGCGGGGAAGCGTTGCGGTTGCGCGCCGCCGCCGTACTCGCTGCGTCCGTACACGAAGAATTCGACGCCCTTTTCGCCGTATTCGCGCGCAAACCGTGTGTGATTGGCCGCGCCTTCGCCGCCGAGCGCGGGCGTGCCGGGCAGCGCGTGATGAATGCGAAAGCGCGATTCATCGGCGAAAATCGCGGCGAGCGAGCGGCGCGTTTCCGTGTGCTCGATCGCGCGATGCAGCTTCGCCGCGAGATTCGCAGGCGTGAAGTGCACGCGATGATCGGCGGTATCGGCGGACGGGCTGACAGTCGCCGCGTTCGCCGTCCACATCGCCGATGCCGAACTCGCCGCGGCCAGCAATTCCGGCGCTTCCCGCGATGCCCGCGCGATCACGCTTGCGTCGTCGCCGGTGAAACCGACATCGCGCAACAGACGAACGGACGGACGCTCCAGCGGCGACAACACGCCCTGACGAAAGCCGAGATCCGCGAGCCGCTTCATCTTGCGCAAGCCCTGTTTCGCGGCGGCTTTCGGATTGGCCACCGACTTCTCGTTGCTGCGCGACGCGACATTGCCGAACGACAGCCCCGCGTAGTTGTGTGTCGGACCGACGAGCCCGTCGAAATTCGCTTCGAATGCCTGCATGGTCATGTTCGCTCTTTAAAACGTAAGACCCGGCGATACGCTCGTGGGTATCTGCAATTGCGTGCTTTCGACGGAGGCCATCGGATACGAACAGTAATCCGCCGCGTAGTACGCGCTCGGCCGCTGATTGCCCGATGCCGACGAACGGCGCCGCCGACGATGCACCGTTCGTCGGCCGGTTCCAGTTGACGATGCCAGCACGAATCGTGCGCTGAAAGTGCGTCCAGGCGGCTTCGTCGTCGGCAAACAGCCCCGCGGACAGACCGTAGGCCATATCGTTGGCGTGTTCGATGACTTCGTCGAAGGTCGTGTAACGCGTGACCTGTAGCATCCGGCCGAAGTGTTCTTCGTCGGGAATGTCGAGCGCGTTGGTTACGTCGAGAATCGCGGGCGACACGAAGCCGAGATTCGGCGCGCGCTGCTGCATGTCCAGCATCGGTTTCGCTCCGGACGGGATCAGGCGCGCTTGCGCATCGACCAGACGCGACGCCGCTCGCGCTGAAATTACCGCGCCCATGAACGGTTGCGGATCGGCATCGTATTCGCCGATGCGAATGTTCGCGCTCACCGCTCACGTCCGTCAAGCGCGCGAGGAAGCGCTGACCGAAGGCATCGTCGGGAATGAAGAGACGGCGCGCACACGTGCAGCGCTGGCCCGCAGACAGAAACGCGGATTGAATCGTATGATGCACGGCGGCGTCGATGTCGTCCACTTGCGCGCCGACCAGCGGATTGTTGCCGCCCATTTCGAGCGCGAGCACAATTTCCGGCCGTCCGCCGAACTGCTTGTGCAGCAAGGTGCCGGTGTCCGAATTGCCGGTGAAGAACAAACCATCGATCTGCCGGTGATTCGCCAGCGCCACGCCCGTATCCTTTTCGCCTTGCGCGAGATTCAACACGCCGGCGGGCAATCCGGCTTCGATCCACAACGCAACGATGGTGGCCGCGACGCCCGGCGCAAGCTCGGACGGCTTGAACACGACCGCATTGCCCGCGATCAACGCCGGCACGATATGCCCGTTCGGCAGATGCCCCGGAAAGTTGTACGGCCCGAACACCGCCACCACGCCATGCGGACGATGCCGCAACACCGCGACGCCATCGGCGATCGGCGCGCGCTTTTCGCCGGTGCGTCGTGATACGCCTGCACGGAGATATCGACTTTAGCGGCCATCGACGCCACTTCCGGGTGCGCTTTCCACAGCGGCTTGCCGGTTTCGCGGCCGATCGCGCTGGCGAGCGCTTCCTTGTTCTCGTTGAGCAACGCGGCGAAGCGTTTGGCGACGGCCACGCGTTCATCGAAAATGATGGCGGACCACGCAGCAAACGCGCGCCGCACCGATGTCACCGCGCGATCCACATCCTCAGCGGATGCGCTCTTGCCCTGCCACACGATTTCATCCGTGCCCGGATTGCGCGATGCAAACGCCGCGCCCTGTCCTTCCTGCCACTCACCGCCGATATACAGTCGTCTCTCTCATTTTGAGCGCGCGTGGGAAGTCAGCACGCGCAAGGCGTCGGCTTCTTCCTGCGTCAGCACGAACGCACCGTCTTCGACTGCGCCCGCCGTCGCGCCGCAGCGAAAATCTTCGAGCAGCGTGTTCGATACGAGGCTTTTCGCCGAGCTGTCCTCGTCGCCGCGCAATCCGATCTTCACGCGCGCCAGCACGCTTTCGCGCACCGTGCGCAAATCCGCGATATGACATTCAAGCACCGGACCAGCATCGAAAATATCGACGTGATTTTCATAGCGCAGACCTTCCGCTTCGAGCATCTTGTGCGCGGGCGCGGTGTCTTTATGCGTGACGCCGACCGCGCTTTGCGCCGCGTCCGGCAGCAGGTCGAGATACACGGGATAGCGCGGCATCAGTTCCGCGACGAAGAACTTCTTGCCGTGCGAACTCGGGTAGTCGGCTTCGTTGAAATCGATCTGATAGAAGAAGTGCGAGCCGACCGCGTTCCAGAACGGCGATTCGCCGTTATCATCGAAATGGCCGCGCAGTTCCGCGCACAAACGCTGCGGAAAGCGATCCGTGAACTGCGCCATGAACATGAAGCGCGAGCGCGACAGCAAACCGCCCACGCCCGCCGTGCGATAACGCGGGCTCAGGAACAGCGAGCACACTTCCGCGTAACCGGTCAGATCGTGCGAAATATTGAGCAAGGACATGCGCGTCCACACGCCCATGTCCTTGCTCGCATGCACGACCGTTAATACGCGATAGTTGTAGAATGGCTGCTCCAGCCCGACTTCCGTTTCGATGCCGCACACGCCCGCGACATCGCCGGTTGTTGTGTCTTCCATCACGAAGAAATAGCCCGCTTCGAACGGCTTCGCTTCGCCTTTCAACGTGCGGCGCGCGTTCGACACGCGTGACGAGCGCATCGCGATCTGGCTTGAAGGTGGTCAGGCCCGGTCCCGTTTCCTGCGCGAGCGCGACAAGCGCATCGACGTCTGCCAGCTGCGTGCAACGCACGACAATCATTGCAATTCTCCCGAAGCCTGATGCAACGGCACGCAGCGCACCGTGTCTTTCTCCTGCACGCCGAGCGCATCGCGCGTGGCGGCGGTCAATGCCGCGCCGTCCGCGCGCGTGCCGGTCAAAGGCGCGAGCGCACAGCGGAATTCATGCGCGCCGCCCGCCGCGACGAGATACGGCGCGCCGCTTTCGAGCGCGCTATCGCTCACGGCGCGCAGTTCGCCCGAACTCGCGGACGCGCTTTTATCGACGGCGATGGTCAGCACCGGACCGGCATCGAAGATATCGACATAACGGTCCGGCTCGAAACCTTCTTCCAGATGGATGTCGTACGCGAGCAGCGTGCTTTCGTTCGGCTCGCCCAGCACGCGTTGCGCCGCGCTGGGCAAAAGCAGCACGTAAAGCGGATAACTCGGCATGACTTCGGCGATGAACGTGCGGCTGCATCCGCCCGATTCCGCTTCGACCTGCTCGAAGTCGCGCCCGAAGAACTTGCGGCCGACAGCTTCCCAGAATGGCGATGCGCCGTGTTCGTCGGAGACGCCGAGCATCAGCGAGAACACTTCGCTCGAAAAGCGCTTGCGGTTCGCCGCGATATACAACATGCGCGCGCGACAGCAAATGCGCCGCCGCTTCGTTTTGCGCGTGGCGCAATGACGGATCGATATAAAAGCCGGTGAGACGGCTCTTGCCCGTCAGCTCGTGCGACATCGTGAGCGCGTGAATCTTGCGATTCACCTCGAGTTCGCGCGAGGTGTGAATCAGCGCGTCATTGCGGAATGCGTAGAACGGCTCCGAATATCCCGCCGACGCCACGATGCTCGACGTGCCGAGCAGCTTGCCGCTTTGCGCATCTTCGAGCACGAAGAGATAAAACTCCTCGCCGGGAAAATCGACTTCGGCGCGAAACGAATCCTCCGACAGCGCGATGCGCGGCTCCAGCGCGCGCCGGTCCGGCGGCAGCGAATGCAGCACCGGATGCGCCGCGCGCGCCATGTGTTCGAGCGCGTCGAGATCGGAGAGTCTTGCAGGACGGACGAAAAGCATCACTGATCCTGTTCGGAAAAACCGACGACCTGTTCGATCGCTTTCTCGATGCGTGTGAAGCCTTCGTCGAGATCGGCCATCGGCATGATGAGCGACGTCGCAAAGCGCAGCACGTTCGGCCCGGCGATCAGCATGATGACGCCGTTCGCCGCCGCCCCGTTGAGCACGTCTTTCGCGCGGTCTTTATAGGCATCGGTGAGTTCCGCGCCACAATCAACAGACCGCGGCCGCGCACTTCCTTGAACATGCCGAAGCGCTCGTTGATACGCGCGAGATGCGCCTTGATCGCCTCGCTGCGTTCGTTCACGCCGTCGAGCACGTTCGAATCGCTGATCAGTTCGACGACCTTCTCCGCGATCAATGCGCCCAGCGGATTGCCGCCGTAAGTCGTGCCATGCACGCCGACCTTGAAGTGCGCGGCGATTTCATCGGTCGTCAGCATTACGCCGATGGGAAAGCCATTGCCCAGCGCCTTCGCGCTCGTCAGGATGTCGGGCGTCACGCCGTATTGCTGGTACGCGTAGAACGTGCCGGTACGGCCCACGCCGGTTTGCACTTCATCGAAGATAAGCAGCGCGTCGTGCTTGTCGCAGGCTGCGCGCAGGCCCTCAAGGAACGCGGGATCGGCGGGAATCACGCCGCCTTCGCCCTGCACCGGCTCGACGATCACCGCGCACGTATTCGGACCGATGGCTTCGAGCGCTTTGGGCAAATCGTTGTACGAGATGACGAATGCCTTCCGGACGCGAACCGAAGCCTTCGGCATACTTCGGCTGGCCGCCCACGCTCACGGTAAAGAACGTGCGCCCATGAAACGATTGCGTGAACGAGATAATTTCAATCTTGTCTTCGCCGTGGTTATCGATCGCCACGCGCCGCGCGAGCTTCAGCCCCGCCTCGTTCGCTTCCGCGCCGGAATTGGCGAAGAACGCGCGATCGGCAAACGTCAGATCCGTGAGCCGTTTCGCCAGACGCAACACTGGCGCGTTGGTGTAGCCATTGCCGATATGCCAGAGCTTGTCGCCCTGCTCGTGCAAAACCTTCAGCAATTCCGGATGCGCGTGGCCGAGCGCCGTCACCGCAATGCCGCCCGCAAAATCGACATAATCGCGGCTTCCGTATCCCACACGCGCGAGCCACATCACCGGTCGGGCACGAAATTGGCCGGCGCGAACACTGGGACCATCACTTTGTCGAACGTACCGCGATCCACCTTGATGCCGGTCATGAGCCACTCCTCGTCGTTACAAGCAATGTGTTCGATATTAGGCGTTCGCCCGCGTTCCGTCTTGTGCGTTCGCGACATGCAACGACAGGCTTTTTGCAAGCCGAATTCTGATGCGTTCTTAACGCGGTTCGATCAACGCCCCGCCGCGCGGTTCGTCGATGACACCGCCGCGCTGCTTCTCGATCCAGTTGCGCCGTTCCTCGCGCGGCGTCACGCCGAACCGGTCGCGATACGCATTCAAAAAGTGCGCCGCCGATGAAAACCCGCACGCGAGATTGATCTGCACGACGGATTTACTCGTACGCTGCAATTGCGCGCGCGCTTTGGTGAGGCGCAGATTGAGGTAGTACTTCGACGGCATCGCGCCGAGATATTGGCGAAAGAGCCGCTCCAGTTGCCGGCGCGAAATGCCGACCAGCGTGGCGATTTCATCGGTGGCGAGCGGGTCTTCGATATTCGCTTTCATGAGCTGGAGCGCATCGTTCAGACGCGGATGACGCTCGCCCGGCGCGGTCACGAACGGAATGCGCTGACGCTCCGTGCCCGCGCGCATCACGCCGATGCCGAGCGTATCCGCAATGCGTTCGGCGAGATCCGGGCCGTGATCGCGCGCGATCATCGCGAGCATGAAATCGACGCTGGCCTGGCCGCCGGAACACGTGGCGCGGTCACGATCGATTTCGAAGATTTGTTGCGAAACGATGGCACGCTCGAACTGCTCCGTGAACTGCTGATACGTCTCCCAGTTCACCACCACGCGATATTGCGCAAGCTGTCCAGCCATCGCGAGCCACCAGACGCCGTGATGAATGCCGGAGACGAGTTAGGTGCGCGGCGCGACCCGCGCGAGGCTCGCGAGAAAGAGCCGATAGTCGGCGAATTGCTGATATCGCTCGGAGATGACGATCAGCCAGTCGCATTGCACGGCATCGTTGAAGGCGCAATCGGCGGGCAGTTGCGCGCCGCCCGACAACGGAACCGCGCGGCCGTCCCACGAACAGATGCGCCATTCGTACAGCCGATGCCCGTCGATTTCATTGGCCAGCGCAAGACAGTCGATGACCGGACCGATGCCGCTCATCGACACCGGCGGCAACGCGACGATCGCGACTTGCAAGGTCACGTTACTTGAAACTGCCCGAAAGAAACTGACGCAGACGCTCGCTCTTCGGCGCGGTGAGCACGTCAGCGGGCGCGCCTTCTTCTTCCGTGCACCCCTGATGCAGGAACATCACATGATTGGACACATTGCGCGCGAAGCCCATTTCGTGCGTGACGACAATCATCGTGCGCCCTTCTTCCGCGAGACGCTGCATCACCTTCAGCACTTCGCCGACGAGTTCGGGATCGAGCGCGGACGTGGGTTCATCGAAGAGCATGACATCGGGATGCATGGCGAGCGCGCGTGCAATCACCACACGCTGCTGCATGCCGCCCGACAAATGCGCGACGGATATTGCTTTTCCACGCGCGGCGGCAAGCCCACTTTCTCGAGATATTCGCGCGCGGTCTTCGGCTTCCTTCTTCGAAATGCCGAGCACGTGAAGCGGCGCTTCCATCACGTTTTCGATGGCCGTCATATGCGACCACAAGTTGAAATGCTGAAAAACCATCGCGAGCTTGGTGCGCACGCGCTGAAGCTGCTTGTGATCCGCGACTTCGAGATTGCCGGTCTTGTCGGCTTTGGTGCGCACGGCTTCGCCATCGACGATGATCTGCCCCGCGTTCGGCCGCTCCAGAAAGTTGATGCGGCGCAGAAACGTGCTCTTGCCCGAGCCGCTCGCACCGATGATGCTGATCACATCGCCCGCCTTCGCGGACAGCGACACGCCCTTCAACACTTCGTTATCGCCGTAGCGCTTGTGAATGTCTTCGGCGACGAGCTTGGTCGCGACGTCTTTGGCGGATGGCTCCAACACTTCTCTCCTGCAAGGTGTGGATGGACGGCATGGATCGCATGCGCGCGGGTCTTCGATGGATGGCGTGAATTCTACTCGCACCTCAGCGCGCCTTCGCCTGAAGCGGCCGCAGATAAGCAAGCCAGCGCCGCTCCGTTTTCCTGAACAACGCGACCAGCGCGAACGAAATCAGCAGATACAGCAACACCGCGATACCGAACGAATCGAACGAATCGAACGATTGATACGTGGCCGAGTTCGCATCGCGCGCGACTTTGAGGATGTCCAGAACGGTCGCGGTAAAAGCGACGATCGTGGCGTACAGCATCAGAATGACTTCGTTGCTGTAGAGCGGCAGCGCGCGCCGCAACGCGGACGGCAAAATGATCCGCCGATACATCGTGAACGTGCTCATGCCGTACGCGCACGCGGCTTCCACTTCGCCGTGCGGAATCGAGCGGATCGCGCCGGCGAAGATTTCGGTCGTGTAGGTGCAGGTGTTCAATGCGAACGCGAGGATCGCGCAATTAAAACCGCTCTTGAAAAACGCTTCGAGCAGCGATTGGGTGCGCACGAATTCGAGGCTGTACATGCCTGTGTGAAGCAGCAGCAACTGCACGTAAAGCGGCGTGTCGCCAAACACGTAGGTGTAAAAGCGCACGGGCATCGACAGCCAGCGGTTCTTCGACACGCGCGCGCGCCAGCGGCACCGCCGCACAAAAGCCGATCGCAATCGATGCGGCCAGCAGCCACAACGTGATGACGAGTCCCGACGCGCGCATGCCATCGGAGTACAGAAACGGACGCCAGTATTCGGCTAAGACCTGGAACATAGCGAGCGTTTCCTAGAGTTCGGCGTGCCGCACGCCGATGGAATAGCGCTTTTCCAGCGCCATCAACACGATGTTCGATGCCGTCGTGATCGCGAGATAAATCAGCGCGGCGATCATGATGAACAGGAATATATTGAACGTGCTTTTGCCCGCGTCCTGCGCGGCCTTGACGACATCCGTGAGACCGATGATCGACACGAGCGCCGTCGCTTTCACCAGCACCTGCCAGTTATTGCCGATGCCCGGCAGCACGAAGCGCATCATCTGCGGAAAAAGGATGCGGCCGAACACGCGCAGGCCGCTCATGCCGTACGCGCTGCCCGCTTCGAGCTGGCCGCGCGGCACGGCGAGAAACGCGCCGCGAAAGGTTTCGGTGAAGTACGCGCCGTAGATAAAGCCGAGCGTGAGCACGCCCGCCGTGAACGGATCGATATCGAACTGATTCCAGCCGAACGCGTCCGTCACGTTGTTGATGGCGATCTGGATGCTGTAGAAGACGAGATCGGGCACGGAGCGGATAAGCGTCGTGTACGCGGTCGCAATGCCGCGCAGTGCCACATGCCGCGACAATTTCGCCGATGCGCCGAACAACCCCAGCGCCACCGACACCGCCAGCGATAACACCGCAAGCGCGAGCGTTTCCTTTGCGCCCGCCCAGAGGAGTGGTCCGAAGCCATGCAGAATCACGCGCGTCTCCTTGTCGTTGTGCAATGGCTGCGATCGTCCCAAGCGAAAATTGTTTGCTCAAACGAGACGCTTCGGGCGTGTTGCGACGCAGCATCGAAGCGCAAGCGGTGCGGTGGCTTGAGCATCCCAAGCCACCGCATCGGGCGTGAAAATTTATGTTTTTAGGTCGCTTTTTCGATAGAACGCACGATCTGCGCAACCTGCCCGTTCGCAACAGCAATGTCCGGACTGTCCTGCAACAGCGGCAGAAACTGCTCCGCAAAAGCCGGATCGCGCGAACCGGCGCTGAACATCGCGACGACCGCTTTTGCATGATCGATGCGCGCGTCAGGCGTGGCTTCGTCGTCGTCGAGCACATCGTCGAGGGCGGCGATCAGCGTCGAAAACGGCGTCAGCCAGCGATACGTCGAACCGTTGATCACGATCTGCAGAAACTCACCCGGCGACACCGGCCCGAACTCCGCTTCGTGTTTCGCACGCAGATGCGCCAGCACCGTGCGACGAAGCGCGAGCAGCGGATGCCGCACATCGCGCAGAAAAGTGGTGGCTTGCTTGTCGTTCATGACCGTGCTCCCGTTTTATCGCAAAGAGGCTAAATGCGGCCGATTGTCGATCAATCAAGGTCCGCGCAAAGTCCCGGCATAGCGGATGAAATCGGCTGCGGACAGCGGCGGCGAAAAGAGCCAGCCCTGCCCGAAACGCGCGCCGCGCGCCCGCAGATACGCCGCTTGCTCCTCGCGCTCGATGCCTTCCGCGATCACTTGCACATCGAGCGTCGCGGCCATGTCGATGATATGCGAGGCCACGCTGCTCGACGCCGCGTCCTGCACGATCGTATCGACGAACGACTTGTCGATCTTCAGCCCGTCGACGCGGAAATTCTGCAAATGCGACAGGCTCGAATAACCGGTGCCGAAATCATCGAGATAGACCGCGTGGCCCGCACTGCGAAACGCGCTGATGACTTCCTTGGCGGCGTCGGCGTCGAGAAAACTGCGCTCGGTCGCTTCGATACGAATCTGCTTCGCGCGCACGCCCTCACGCGCGATGGCAGGACCGAGCACATCGAGAAATCAGCCCGCGATGTTCCGCGAGCGGAATGAAATGATCCAGCCGCACGATGCGATCGTGATACTTGCAGCGCACCAGCGCTTCGGCGCCGACGCACCGGCGCACCGGCGCACCGGCGCACCGGCGCACCGGCGCACCGGCGCACCGGCGCACCGGCGCGTGGTCAGATCGATGATCGGCTGATACGCGACGATGAACTGATGCCGCCGCACCGCGTCGCTCAACTGGCCGCGCGGCGACAGACACCACACGATGAAAAACGCCGCCCAGCCCGCGCACACGAGGCCCACCGCCATGCCGCCGAGCAGCCACGGGCAGCATCGACAGACGCTGACGCAGGCTTTGCGGCGGCGCGCTCACGACGACCGCGAGCGGCATCGACACGGAACGGCGCACGACGTACGCGGTGCAATCGAGCCCGCGCGGATTGGCGCGATAAACAGCGAGCATCGCGCCGTCGTCGCTTGCGGGCGTGCGCGCAATCACGCGGCTCGCTTCCGTGTTGATGACCGCGACGCCGTTCGGCTCGCGGCTCGTGCAGCTATCGAGATCGGCGGCAATGTAGAAGCCGTCGCGTCCCATCACGAGCGATTCCTTGTCGCCCGGTAGATGCGACAGCGCATACCACGCGGACACGCCATCGCGCGAACGCCAGTCCGGCGGCAGCAACGTGAGCCCGTCGGACGCCCCCGCCGATACCGCGCCGAGCGACGACGAACATTGCCAGCGGCCATCGTGGTCATACGCGCCGGCATCGCGCACTTGCATATGCGCGAGCGCAATACGCCGCAATTCGCGCAGATACGGCGACGAACACGGCAGCGCCGCCACCTTGCCGACTTCGCCGAGCGCGCCCGACAAACCCCGCGACACCGCTTCGGCGTGAAAAAGCACGGCATCGGCGGTGACGTTCAGACGCGCCACGTCCTCCTGAAATTGCGTGCGGCGCGCAAACACATAGCCGATGCCCGCCGGTGCGAGCGCTGCAATCGACACGGTGACGATCAGAAGCGCCGCCAGCGCTCCACGTTTGTATTTGTTCATTGCGTGTTATGGTCCGCGCCGCGTCTCGTTTCAGGGCCGTACGCGCCCGCGCTTTGTACCGACTGTTCGGGTCCGCCTGGTCGCGCGGATCGACTGCTGCATCGCCTCGCGCCCGTCAAAAACACGGCGCTTCGCGATGCCGGACAAACGACCTAGTGTAGGGGCCGGACATCGCTTGGTTCAATCTTTTCTTTGCCTTAAAAGTCGCGCGCTGCGTGGGTTTGCGCACGGCCCGGCGAGGTTTTTTTTGCGTCGCACTGACGTGCGAAAATCGCGGTTCTGATTGCTGCACTCATTTGAACGCACATGATTTCTCCGATCCGCATTCGCGACGCCGCGCACGCCGACTTCGAAACGATCGCCCGCATCTATTCGCATTACGTGCTGCATGTGCTCGCGACGTTCGAAGAAACGCCGCCTTCCATCGATGAAATGCGCGCGCGGCACGCCGCCATCGCCAGCGCGGGCTTGCCGTACGTCGTCGCGGAAATCGACAGCGAGGTGGCAGGTTATGCATATGCGTCGGCATATCGGGCGCAATCGGCCTATCGTCACACGATCGAGGATTCCGTCTATGTTGCCGATGGCTTCGGCGGACGCGGCATCGGGCTGGCGCTGTTGACGGCGCTCGTCGAACGATGCGATCGCGGTCCGTGACGGCAGAGGAACGCGGTGATCGGCAACAGCGGCAACGCGGGATCGATCGCGCCGCATGCGCGGCTCGGGTTCGAGCACGTGGGTGTGTTGCGTCGCGTGGGATTTAAACATGGGCAATGGGTCGATACGGTGCTGATGCAGCGCGCGCTCGGGGCGCAGGACGAGGCGGCGGGCGTTTGAGCGGGCTGGCTGTGCGCTTCGAAGCGGACGCAACCAGTCGCGCGCATTTGCATTTCGCAGCGGAGGACGCAGCGGCTGGACCTTTGAGCGCGTTTTGGGCCGCGACCGTGCGCTTTAAAGCTCCGCGCAGGTTTGCATCCGGTTGTCCTTCGCGCCGAGAACGAACGGGGCGAAAGGCGCATTGAATGACATTCCGCCTCTTTCGATTCAATGCGCACGCGGCGCAACTCGTCTTTCAGACCGCGCCGCCGCGCTTTGCCTTTAACATTCCCGGTTATTCCCCGTCACACCGAAGCCCTGCCCACTTACACCCTCACCTTTCCCGTCAGCGCGGAAATCGATATCCGCAAGAGCCGCTTTATCGCCCTCGCGATTCCCGTTGCCGATCGCGATGCCGCCATGCGCGAACTCGAACGCCTGCGCGCCGAACATCCGGCGGCGACGCATGTCTGCTGGGCGCTGCTCGCGGGCGGCCAGTCCGGCATGTCCGAGATGGCGAACCTTCCGGCACCGCAGGCTGGCCGATTCTCGAAGTGCTGCGGCATCACGAAGTCGATGGCGTGCTGGCCGCGGTCGTGCGCTACTACGGCGGCATCAAGCTTGGCGCGGGCGGACTGGTGCGCGCCTACACCGACGCCATCGCGATGCAGCTCGCCGAGCGCGTGGAGCACATCGAGCGCGGGCTGATCGGCATCGAAATCGACTATGCGGATGAAGCGCGCGTGCGGCGTTGGATCGAACAAAACGAAGCCGAACTCGCGGATACCCCGTACGCCATGACGGTGCGGCTCGTCGTGCGCATGCCCGCCGCCGCGCGCGAGGCCGCCGCCGCCGAACTGCGCGACCTGACCAACGGACGTGCGATCGTCGAGCTTCAACTATGAGCGACACTTTCGCGATGATCGTTCAGCCCGGCGAGCATTTCGTCGCCGAGCGGGCGGGCGAATCGTTGCTCGAAGCGGCATTGCGCGCTGGCTTGCCGCTGCCGCGTTAGTGTCGCAATGGCACGTGCCGGGCGTGCCTGTGCCGGCTGCACGCGGGCGAAGTTGCGTATCGCGTCGAATGGCTGGGACTGACCGCCGAAGAAAAGGCGGAAGGCTACATTCTCCCGTGCGTTGCGCTCGCCCGTTCCGACGTGACAATCGACCAGCCCGCGCGCGAAACGCCGCGTGCGCCGCGTCCGGTACGATCGCGCGGATTCTGAACCGGGGCGCGGGTATATCGGGATTGTCGTCATTATTCAACGACCTACGATAAGAATCGCGGGTGAGCGCCCACACACAATCGCGACGAGAGGCTGGCAGCGAGGCTCTCAAAAAGAGTACAATTATACTTTGCCCCAAATTCTGGCAGGGCCAGATTAACCGAGATTTCAATGACTAAAGTACTGTTGAAAGAGAGTGAGCCTTTCGACGTCGCCATGCGTCGTTTCCGTCGTACCGTCGAGCGCACGGGCCTGATTCAGGAACTCAAGTCGCGCATGGCTTATGAAAAGCCGACCACCGAGCGCAAGCGCAAGAAAGCTGCTGCTGTCGCTCGTCTGCGCAAGCAGATCCGCCGCGCACAACTGCCGAAAAAGTTTTATTGATGACGCGGGGCTGACGCCCTCGTTCATCCTGGCGGTTTAGGCATCGCAGCCTGAGTCGGACCGGTTCGCGGTTTTGCGTGTCGAGCGATCGAAGATCGTCAGCGCGAAAGTTCGCGGGTTCGGCAACCGCTGGCAAGATTGCACAAAGCCTGCATGAGTGAAAGCTCATGCAGGCTTTTCGTGCTTTAGAGCCTTCGCGCAAGGCGACTTTGTCGCTCACGAAAAATAATTTGCACAGACGTTTGACTCCGCGAATCGATTCAGTCTATAATTTAATTTTTAAGACGCGGGGTGGAGCAGTCTGGCAGCTCGTCGGGCTCATAACCCGAAGGTCGTAGGTTCAAATCCTACCCCCGCAACCAAGATTCAAGACAAAAAGCCCGGTCACTAAACGTGCCGGGCTTTTTGCTTTTCTCCCTACTGCCCAAGGAAACGTCCGGCCATAACCGAACGCTCCCCTCTCAAATCACGACGCCGTAATCGGGGCTGCGCCATCGCCCGCTGATGCGCACGCGACAGACAGCTTGCCAAACAGCGGCAGCAGCGCGATCGCCACCGCCGCGCCGCCCGTCGCGAGCCAGCCGAGTCCGAAGAACAGATGCGTGTAGAGCGGCAACGACTGCATCGGATCGAGATTGCCGGACGGCATCTGCGCAAAATTCGCCACGACGCTACCGAGATATTGCGATACCCCCGTCGCCACGAAATACGCGCCCACCGAACCACGACGACACACGCCCTTCCGCGTAACGCCCGCTCAGGCCGAAGATGAAAAAGCCCACCGCGACGACGAACCCGAGCGCATACCTCGCCGCCACCGGAATATCGCGGCCCTGACGCGCGAGACGCGTGTACGCGAACGCGAGAATCGGGCTCTGAGCAGCATGATCCAGATCGGATTGAGCGCCTGAAACTGCGCCGCGCTCCACGTGAAGAGATTCACGCCGGCAATCGAGAAAGCCGGATCGACGTTGCGCAGCGCGAAGAGCGTGAGCGACGTCGACATCTGCTGATAGAACACGAAGAACAGGATGACCTGAAGCACGGAGGATCAGCGCGGCGACGAGGCTCGCGCGCTCGCTGCGATCGCACTTCGTGAGCATGTAGCCGAAGATCGCGAGAATGGCGACGCCCGCCGCATACACGCATGCGACCGCGACCGCCTTATGCTGAAAATGAAAACGGTCGATGCCGCCAGCGCCACGCTGCCCGCCAACACTATGAAGAGGCTCTTCCAGCGAATTGGCGCATCGTCTGGCGCGGAACCGATTCGCGCGAGCGTCTTGCGCATCAGTGCGAAGTTGAGCAGGCCGAGCACCATGCCGCCGCCGCTGCACACCGCGAACGCCGTGTGCCAGCCCCAATGGTCCTTGATCCACGGCGTGGCGAGCATCGAAAAGGTCGAGCCGATGTTCACCGCCATATAATAGATCGTGAATGCACTGTCGATGCGCGCGTCGTCGCCTTCGTAGATGCGGCGCACGAGATTCGCCGCGTTCGATTTGAAAAAGCCGTTGCCGACCACGATCACGCCGCGCGACGTATACATGGAAGCCGAGCGTTTCGAACGGCAGCGCGAGCATGAAATAGCCGAGCGCGAGGATGATCGCGCCGATCGTCATGCAGCGGCGCGCGCCGAGAATCTTGTCGCCGATCCAGCCGCCGATCGACGGCGCGGAGAAAACGAGCGCGGTAAACGCGCCCCAGGTGAGGTTCGCGTGGTCATCGGCGAAACCGATTTGTCGATCATGAACAGCACGAGCAGCGCGGCCATGCCCTAATAGCCGAAACGCTCCCACATTTCGATCAGAAAGACCGTCGTGAACGAGCGCGTCTGCGACGTGCCAGATAGTTTTGGGTATTCATCGGAAAAATCCTTCAACAACGGTAAGCAAATGAGCCGCTTTCGGGCATGCCGATACAAAGCGATTCCACGCGGCGTTTATCGCGACATGATGCGGCGAACACCACAGGCAAAAAGCAGGAATTATCGCAAATCGGCGAGCCGAATCGCTCGCGATGATCAAACGATGCGCAATGGCAGCTTGATTTCAGAGATTGAACCGTGCAGGCGCGCACGGCATGAAGCCGCGGCATTGAGAAGAAAATGAGCTTTCATCGACCTTCCGTTTCTCGCGCGGCCGCGCCACGCAAGGCGTGACGGCGAAGACGTCGCGAATCTCGAGCGCACAAAAGGATGCCTACTGGCGCGCCTGCAATTACCTTTCGGTCGGCATGATTTACCTGCGCGCCAATCCGCTCTTGCGCGAGCCGCTCAAGCCTGAACACATCAAGCGTCGCTTGCTCGGACACTGGGGTTCCGATCCGGGCCAGTCGTTTACGTGGGTGCATCTGAATCGACTGATCAAACGTGACGATCTCAACGTGATGTTCGTGTCCGGTCCCGGTCACGGTGCGCCCGCGACGCTTTCGAACTCGTATCTCGAAGGCCACTATTCGGAAATCTATCCCGATCGCAGCGCCAACGAGCGCGGCATGTTGAAGCTGTTTCGCGCGTTTTCATCGCCGGATGGCATCGGATCGCATTGCACGCCTGAAACGCCCAGTTCGATTTACGAAGGCGGCGAACTCGGCTACAGCCTGTCGCACGCATTCGGCGCGGCGTTCGACAATCTCGATTTGATCGTCACCACGATGGTCGGCGATGGCGAAGCCGAAACCGGCCCGCTCGCAACATCGTGGCATTCGAACAAGTTTCTGAATCGCGCGACCGATGGCGCGGTGTTGCCCGTGCTGCATTTGAACGGCTACAAGATCGCCAATCCGACGATCCTCGCGTGCATTCCGCACGACGAAATCGAAGCGCTGTTCAAGGGCTATGGCTACGTGCCGCATTTCGTCGAAGGCGATGAGCCGGATGTCATGCATCAGCGCATGGCGGCGACGCTCGAACGCTGTATCGCGGATATCAAGGCGATTCAGGCGAAGGCGCGCACGCATCCAGAAAGCATCACGCGTCCGCGCTGTCCGATGATCGTGTTGCGCACGCCCAAAGGCTGGACCGGTCCGAAAGAAGTCGATGGTCACAAGGTCGAAAACTTTTGGCGTTCGCATCAGGTGCCGATTGCGGACCCCGCGAGCAATCGAAAAAATCTCGCGCTGCTCGAAGACTGGATACGCAGCTACAAGCCCGAAGAATTGTTCGATGAAAACGGCCGCCTGATCGATTCATTGTGCGATCTGGCGCCGCAGGGCGCGCGGCGTATCAGCGTGAATCCGCATGCGAATGGCGGCGTGCTGCGTCAATCGCTCGACATGCCCGATATTCGCGATTACGCGTTCGAATTCAAGCGCGCGGGCGCGATTTATCAATCGCCGACGGCTGTGCTCGCCACGTTTTTGCGCGATGTGATTCGCCGCAATATGACGCGCTTTCGTCTCTTCGGTCCGGATGAAACCGCAAGCAACAAGCTCGACGGCATATATGAAGCATCGGGCAAGCGCTGGCTCGCGCAAACGCTGCCTGAAGATGCGGACGGCGGCGCGTTATCGATCGATGGCCGCGTGATGGAAATGCTCTCCGAGCACACGCTCGAAGGCTGGTTCGAAGGCTATGTTTTGACGGGACGTCATGGCCTTTTTGCGACTTACGAAGCCTTCGTGCACGTGATCGATTCGATGTTCAATCAGCACGCGAAGTGGTTCGAAAAAGCGAAGAACGAACTCGACTGGCGCGCGCCGGTGCCATCGATCAATCTGCTGATTACGTCGCTCGTATGGCGTCAGGATCACAATGGGTTCACGCATCAGGACCCCGGTTTTATCGATGTCGTCACCAACAAAAGCCCCGGCGTCGTGCGCATTTATTTGCCGCCGGATGCGAACTGTTTGTTGAGCGTGGCGGATCATTGTTTGCGCACGCATGACTATGTGAACGTGATCGTCGCGGACAAGCAGCCGCATTTGCAGTATCTGAATAAGCAGGATGCGATCGTGCATTGCGCCAAGGGCATCGGCATATGGGACTGGGCATCGACGGATCAGGGTCATGAACCGGATGTCGTGATTGCGTGCGCGGGCGATATCGCCACGATGGAAGCGCTCGCTGCCGTCGAGATACTGAAAGCGAAATGCGAAGACCTGAAGATTCGCTTCGTCAATGTGGTCGACCTGTTCCGTCTGATGCCGGATACGGATCATCCGCATGGACTGTCCGATCGTGATTTCGATTCCATTTTCACGCGCGATAAGCCGGTCATCTTCAACTTCCATTCTTACGCATCGCTCGTGCACAAGCTCACGTATAACCGCACGAATCATGAAAACATGCACGTGCATAGTTATCGCGAGCGCGGCAATATCAACACGCCGTTCGAGCTGGCGATCATCAATGGCGTGGACCGTTATTCGCTTGCCATCGATGTGATCGATCGTGTTACGCGTATCACCAATAGCGCCGTGCATACGAAGGAATGGTTCAAGAATCAGCAGATCGAAAGCGTGCGGTATGCGCATGAGGAAGGCATCGATCGCGACGAAATCCGTGAATGGACCTGGAAGGGTTGATGCCATGAATCAAGGCATTTTGGTGTTGAACAGCGGCTCGTCGTCGCTGAAGTTCGGCGTGTTCATCGCGCGTGATGGCGATGAACACGCGTGGCTTTCAGGTAGCGCAAAAGGCATCGGCCGCGAGAACGGTTAGTTGTCGATGCGTTCGTCGGATGGCGCGGTCGATATCTCGCAGGATCGGTTGATGGAGTCGCAGCATGATGCGTTAAAGCGCGTCGCCGATGTGCTTCAGCAGCATTTGCGTGAGCCGCTTGTCGCAGTCGGGCATCGCGTTGTGCATGGCGGGCCGAAGCTGCGCACGCATTGCGAGATCACGCCTCAAGTCGAACAGACCTTGCGCGATGCTGTGCCTTTCGCGCCTTTGCATTTACCGCCATCGCTCGCGTTGATCGACGAAGCGCGTCAAATCTTCCATGACGTACCGCATTACGCATGCTTCGATACCGTCTTTCATACGACTTTGCCCGATGTCGCTTCGCGCTATGCATTGCCGCGCGAGTATGCCGAACGCGGCGTCATGCGATACGGCTTTCATGGGCTGTCGTATGAGTCCATCGTGAAGGCGCTGGGCAGCGAGCTGGCGCCGCGCACGGTCATCGCGCATCTGGGCAGCGGCGCGAGTCTGTGCGCGCTAAAAGAAGGCCGCTCCGTCGATACTTCGATGGGCATGACACCGACCGGCGGCATTCCAATGGCCACGCGCAGCGGCGATCTCGATCCCGGCATGCTGATTCATTTGATGCGGAGTGCATCGCTGGATGCGGACGGCATCGAAAAACTGGTGAACAAGCAGAGCGGGCTGAAAGCGCTGTCTGATTCCGATGACGATATGCAAACGCTGTTGTCGCGCCGCGATCAGGGCGATGCCGCGCTTGCCATCGATATTTTTTGCGCGACGATTCGCAAGACGATCGGCGCTTATGCGGCGGCGCTAGGCGGATTGGATTTGATCGTGTTCAGCGGGGGCATCGGCGAACACAGTGAAGCGATTAGCGCGCAAGTGCTCGATGGATTGGCGTTTCTTGGCGCGGTGAATCGTGTGGTGGAAACGGAGGAAGAGCGGCAGATTGCGCGGCATTGCCGGACTTTGTCAGATGCAGAGTCCTCTCGATGACCGCTTATGCCCGACGCTCCGCATGATCGCGCTGCTTCAACGTCTGCGTCAAACCATAGATTAGTAACAACGCGCACAGCACGCGCATCGCGCCGATCGCGTACAGCGCGGGCGTCGTGCTGCCCGTCACATCGCGGATACGTCCGACCATCACCGGACTCACGATGCCGCCCAGTTGCCCCAGCGTGTTGATCAGCGCGATGCCGCTTGCCGCACCTGCGCCGGTCAGAAGCTTCGGCGGAAGCGTCCAGAATGCAGGAATCGATGCAATCACGCCCGCGCGCCCATCACGCCCAACGCGACGATCAGCAAGGTCGTCTGCTTATCGAAGATGCCCGCCGCGAAAAAGCCCGCCGCCACCATCAGCAACAGCACGCAGACGAACTTGCGACGCTCGCCCGATGTATCCGACATGCGGCCGATCACGACCATGCAGATCGCGCGGCAGATATAAGGCACGGCAGTCAGCAAACCGATGATCGTCGGGTTCTGCGTGCCCGCCGCGCGAATCAGATGCGGCGCCCAGAAATTCAGCCCGTACGATGCGACCTGAATCAGGAAGTAGATCAGCCCGAGCATCAGAAAACCCGGCGTTTTGATGGCGCCGAACAGCGAATGTCCCGTGTCCGTATGCGGGCTTTGCGTCGCGATCTGGCTCTTCAGATACGTCTTTTCAGCGCTCGTGAGCCACGCGGCATCATCGACGCGATCCTTCAGCACCTTCATCACGAGCACGCCAAGAATCACGCACGGCAGGCCGCCGAGCAGAAAGAGCCAATGCCATCCGGCGATATTGGCCACGCCGTTCATATGCCCAAGCACGAGACCCGAAAGCGGCGCGCCGAAGAGTCCCGAGAACGCCGACGCGAGAAACGGCAGCGACGTAATGCGTCCGCGATAACTCGCCGGAAACCACAGCGTGAGGTAATACAAAACGCCGGGCGCGAAGCCTGCTTCCATCGCGCCGATGATGAAGCGCAGCCCATAAAATTGCCACTCTGTCTGCACGAAGACCATCAGCGCTGTCACGATACCCCATGAAATCATGATGCGCGCGATCCATCGCCGTGCGCTGACTCGGTACAACAGCATATTACTTTGCAGTTCGAATAAAACGTATCCGATCACGAATAGGCTCGCGCCAAGACCGTACGCTGTATCGGAAAGACCAAGCGAGCTTTGCATCTGAAACTTCGCAAAGCTGATATTGATGCGGTCGAAGAACGCGAAGAAGTAGCACAGCATGATGAGCGGCATCAACCGCCACGCCACTTTGCGAATGATGTCCGCCGTGTTGACCACTGCTTGCGGCTCATTGGCCGCGCTTACGCTCAAATCACTCATGATTGTCTCCCGATGCTTTTTAATGTGTGTCAGATACTGCGAACGTATTCGGGGACCGGATGCAAATCGCCATTACGCCCCGCCTTCGCCACTTGTCCCGACACCTCATGGCCGACGAGCGCCGGCAACGTGCGCGACAACGCAATCAGCTTTTGCAAGTCGATGTTCGTCGTGATGCTCATCTCATCTCACATATTCACGAGGTCTTCGGTGCAGATGTTGCCGGATGCGGCTGGCGCGAACGGACAGCCGCCGAGACCGCCGAGGGCGGCATCGAAGCGGCGCGCGCCTGCATCGAAGGCGGCGAGCACGTTGGCGAGGCCGAGGCCGCGCGTGTTGTGAAAGTACAGTGTCAAATCCGCAGCGTTGACGTGCTCCAGCACTCGCGCGACCTGACGCGGATTCGCCATGTCGGTGGTATTGGCGAGCGTGATGCCTGTAATGCCCATCTCGCGATACGTCCGCGCAATCGACACCACGCGCTCCTCGTCGATCCGTCCTTCGAACGGACAGTCGAAGGCCGTTGCTACGGTGGCGTTCAGGGTGACTTTTGCATGCTGCATGCCATCGACGAGGCACACGACATCGAAGAAACCCGCCAGCGACGATTCGCAACTCATGCGCATGTTCGCGCGGTTGTGCGTCTGACTCGCGGACATCACGAGATTCAGTTCATCGGCGTGCGCGGCGAGTGCGCGTTCCGCGCCCTTCACGTTCGGCACGAGCGCGACGTAGATCGTGTTTTTTGCACGCAAAATGCCATTGAACACGGCTTCGCCGTCCCGCAGCGCGGGAATCGCTTTCGGCGACACGAACGAACCCGCCTCGATGCGCGTGAAATCGCATGCCGAAAACCCATCTATCAGCGCGATCTTGTCCGCCGTCTCGACCCATTTCTGTTCGATCTGCAAGCCGTCGCGCGGCGCGACTTCCTGCACGATCAGCGGTTCTTTGTATTCAAAATTCATTGCACCGCTCCTTCGGCGCGCAGACGCGCGACTTCGCTTGCATCGAAACCTAGCGATTCCAGGACCGATTGCGTATGTTCGCCGAGCGCCGGACCTTGCCATTGCACTTCGCCTGGCGTATCGGACAGTTTCGGTACGATGCCCGGCATTCTGACCGATGCCCCGCCTGGCAGGTCCGCGCGCAACAGCATCTCGCGTGCTTGATAGTGTGGATTACTGACGATATCCGCAACCGAATAGATGCGCCCGGACGGCACGTCGGCGCGTTCGAGCGTGGCGAGCACGTCGTCCATCGAATGATGTGAGGTCCACGCGTCGATGGCGGCATCGAGTATGGCGCTGTTTTGCACGCGGCCATCGTTTTGCGCGAGCGCGGGATCGTCGGCGAGATCGGGACGGCCGATCACGTGCATCAGGCGCTTGTGATCGGATCGCTATTGCCCGCGATCACCACGAAGCCGCCGTCTTCCGTGCGATACGTATTCGACGGCGCAATGCCCGGCAACGTCCCGCCGCTGCGCTCGCGCACATGGCCGAGCAGATCGTATTCGGGGATCAGGTTTTCCATCAGATTGAACACGCTTTCAACCAGCGAGACATCGACCACTTGGCCATCGCCTTGGTCCGTTTTCACGTGCAGCAGCGACATGAGCGCGCCGATCACGCCGTGCAGCGAAGCGAGCGGATCGCCGAGACTCACGCCGACGCGCGCGGGTAGGCCATCGGCGTTGCCGGTCGTGTAGCGGATGCCGCCCATCGCTTCGCCGATCGCACCGAAGCTCGGACGAGCGCGATACGGTCCCATCTGGCCGTATCCGGAGATGCGGACCATTGTGAGTTTCGGGTTGATTGCATGCAAAACGTCCCAGCCGAGACCAAGCTTTTCCAGCGCGCCGGGCCGCATGTTCTCGATGACGACATCTGCGTCCTTCGCCAGACGCTTGATAACGTCCGCGCCCTCTTCGGACTTGAGATTCACGCACACCGACTTCTTGTTGCGCGACTGCAGATACCACCAGAGCGACGTGCCCTCGTGGAGCTTGCGCCATTTGCGCAAGGGATCGCCGCTCGACGGCGCTTCGATTTTGATGACTTCCGCGCCGAACTCGGCCATCATGCGCCGTGAACGGTGCGGCGATCAGCGTGCCGATTTCGATGACACGAATGCCCTTGAGGGGTCCGCTCATGCTGCCTGTCTCCGTTTTATGCATCAGTGGAGACAAGCTTATTGGCGAACGCTCGGCCTCGTCTAACCGCATTTCCCAAGGACCGTTCGCGAAACGCGAACGCTCAGGTCGCTGCGCTTGCTTCGATTGAACGCAAATGATCGAACAGCAAACGGCTCACCGGAGACAGCGCAGCCGAATCCCGCACGACGATGATCAAACTGCGCGCGGCCCAGTCTTCATCGAGCGATACGGTGGCAAGCCCGAGCTGACGTCCCATCGCTTCGAACACATGCCACGGCAGCACCCCGACGCCCATGCCAGCCTGCACCATGCGGCACACGGCATCGAAACCCGGCACATGGATACGCAGACGCAGCGCGCGCCCCGCCTGACGTGCGGCGAGATGCGTGCGCATGTTGATCGAACTCGCCGAATGCAGGCCGATGTGGTCGTAATCGAGCGTATCGGCGAATGTCACGCTGTCGCGTCCGACAAGTGGATGATCGCCCGGCGTCACCAGCACGAGCCGGTCATGACGATAATGCGTGGTCTCGAAACCGCGCGTATCGGCATCGCCAGAACAGATGCCCAGATCGACGAGACTGTCCGCCACGCCTTCGACAATCCCGCCGCTCGGCCGCTCTTCGAGATCGATCTTGATCTGCTCGTGCTGCGCAATAAACGCGCGCAAATCTTCCGGCAAAAATTCGACGATGGCGGAAAGGTTTGCCATCATCCGCACGTAGCCGCGCACGCCGCTCGCATGTTCCGCCAGTTCAATGCCGATGTTCTCGACATCGCGCAACATGCGCCGCGCGTGATGCAGCAGCGTTTCGCCGGCGGGCGTCAGTTCCATGCCGCGCGCCGCTCGAACAGCACCGCGCCGACCGCCTGCTCCAGTTCCAGCAACCGCTTGCTCGCCGCCGATACCGCGATCGCCTCGCGTTCGGCCGCGCGCGTGAGCGTGCCCTCCTCGAAGACCGCGAGAAAGAGTTGCAGGGCGTCTCAGATCGAGGCGACGGAGCAAAGGTTTGAGGACCATGAGCGGCGGCTTATCGCGCGTACTTGAAGGTGCCCTGCACGCTCGCGATCATCACACGGCCGTCGACCCACGTTCGCCGCGCGCGAAATACACCGAGCGGCCCGCGCGTTCGAGAAAGCCTTTGGCGACGACGCGATCGCCAAGACCGCGATCGAGATAGTTCACGATCAGCGACAGCGTGAAGCCGTGTATCGGCTCGACACCCGATGTGAACAGGCCCGCGTAGCCGCACGCGGCATCGAGCGAAGTGGCGATCGCGCCGCCCTGAAGAATGCGTTGCCGGTTCAGATGGCCCACGTGAATCGGCATGGTGAATTCGGCGTAGCCCGCGCGCCATTCGCTCAGCGTGCCGCCGAGCGCTTCGAGAAAAGGATTGTCGACATCAAGATTAGCCACCAGTGCACGTCTTCTCCTGTTCGCGGTGATTGTCTCGGAATTGTGCCATCGCGATCCGCCGTTGGTTTTATGAATGCAAAAAACCCGCGCGAGGCGGGTTTCGGTTTCAGGAAAGAGGGCGTCACGGACGCTAGGACAGCGTACTCACCAGACGCAGATACACCGCGAGCAAGATCGAAGCGGCGCGCTTCGTCAGACATTTCGACGCTTGACAAAAACGCAAGCCACGGCGAATGGATGAATTCGCTCGGCAATTCCGGCGTGATGGCGAGCACGCTGGTCAGGCAGATGAACAGCAACAGATAGCGCGCCCAGCGGCGGCCACGCAGCGAAAACCCCGTGATAATCAAGAGCAGCGTTTTGGATGCAAACACCGCGGCGGTTTGCTCGCGGCTGCTGTTCATATTGAGTTCCCACGGCACTTCGAACACCGACCACGCGGCGACGAGGCACGTCGAGAGGGCGACGGCGCGGCGCAGGCGTTCGGTATCGGCGCGCAGACGCGCGAACGGGCGCTGGCGGACGAGCACATCCAGACCGGCGGCATCGCCAATTTCCACGGATTCGTCAGCGCGCGTTATGTCACACCCCGCCCCGAAATGACAGTCGGCGTGCAAAAAGCGGATTTCCAGAGCATTCGGACTCTCCATTGCTTTGCTAGCGTAGGCGAACAAAAAAACATTCACTCGGTGCGCATACCACGCATTTCGCAAATTTCGCCGCGGCAAAATATTTTCCCGAAATGGAAAAACCGTTCCAGTTTGTTGCCTGAAAACGCAGGTCAATTCGCATTGAGGCGATTGCGCAGACATTTACGATACGCAAAACCGCCATTCGCTGCGAATTGTCATTCTCTATCGATGAATAACGCGCGACACGTTGAAAACCAAGTCTCGCGCGCGCAACGATTCACCCTCCAAAACGATTAGTTATATCCCCGAATCACGCAGGGTTTTTGTTCCTCTTCTGCTTTTTCACCCGCGAAACGGTCGCAAATTTCCGCGACATATTCCGGTTCGCCGGCGACTTGCGCCGAGCGGTGAACCGTGGGTGTGCTCGTATCCACGGGCATTTCGCTGGGATCCATCCATGCATAGAAATGCGCGCTCGAATTGGCATCCATTTTTTGTCTCCTTTCGTTTCAGCGCAGTAAGCGTCCGACCGTTCCAGAATGCGCCCTTTGATCCGTGATGGCCCTAGTGGATTTCATTAATGGACGTACATCGAATCGGGCGGGATCATGATCAGAATGCACGTTCGCAGGACGTAATTATTTCTCGGCCGCAATCTGCATACCGTAATGGGTAGCGAAAAAAATGCCCGGTATTGAACCGTGCAAGTCTGTATTTACAGCGCTTAACTCATCCCTCTTTCACACGACATTTTTCTCGATGATCGGGCGGCCTTCGAGTACGCGCGTCCAGTCGAGCGATGACAAATCGAGCGGCGTGTACTTTGCATGCATCCGCGCCTAGCGAACGTTGCAGCGCGTGGTTTTCCGCAAGCGTCGGCGCACCGGCCGGCGTCGCGAGAAACAGATAGCCGCCTTCATGAAGATCGATGGACGGCCGTGCGCCGTTCACTT
This sequence comes from Candidatus Burkholderia humilis, assembly GCA_001184405.1. Taxonomy (GTDB): domain Bacteria; phylum Pseudomonadota; class Gammaproteobacteria; order Burkholderiales; family Burkholderiaceae; genus Caballeronia; species Caballeronia humilis. Next base: position 63,346 of record LFMX01000002.1, on the reverse strand, counting down.
CCAGCCGCTCGCCGATAGAGCGCAGAAACTCGATGCCAAACAGCGACATGCGCACGGAAAGCGGCGTGGAAAATTGCTGCCGGATCGACGCCGCCGACAACGCCGACAACGCCGACAACGAGCGCGCGTAAGTCGGATCGCGCTTGATCACCGTGACCTGCACATTCGGATCGGCTGCGCGCAGAAAGTACGCCACCGCGCTGCCGATTACGCCTCCGCTGACCACCACCACCTTTGAAGCCACGCCGCCTCCGTTGCATGTTGCATGCAAAAAACCAACGTCGAAGAAAAAACGCGCTCAACTGAGATTGAAGTCGATGCCTTGTGCCAGCGGCAATTCCGACGAGTAGTTGATCGTGTTCGTCGCGCGGCGTATATACGCCTTCCACGCATCCGATCCCGATTCGCGTCCGCCGCCGATTTCCGCGCCGCTCGGCCCGATGTTCACGTTCGCGATACCGCAATCGCTGCCCGATGCCGACAGGAAGCGTTCCGCTTCGCGCAAGTCCGTCGTGAACGCGCACGAAGACAAGCTGTGTGCGGCGGCGTTGTTCATCGCGATGGCTTCATCGAAATCGGTGTAGCGGATGACATAGAGGATCGGCGCGAAGGTTTCCTTCAGGACGACTTCCGTTTGCGCAGGCATTTCGACGAGCGCGGGCCGCACGTAATAGCCGTTTTCCTGACCCGCGGCCGTCACGCGCTCGCCGCCCGTCACCGTGTCGCCTTCGCCCTTCGCCTGTTCGAGCGCGTCCTGCATGCGCGCTAACGCCTGCACGTCGATGAGCGGTCCCATCAGCGTGCCCTGTTCGAGCGGATTGCCGACCGGCACCTTGGCGTAGAGCGCCTTGAGTTGCGCGACCGTATCGTCGTAAATGCTGTCGTGGATAAAGAGACGCCGCAGCGACGTGCAGCGCTGCCCCGCCGTGCCGACCGCCGAGAACAGGATGCCGCGCAGCGCGAGATCGCGATTGGCCGTCTGCGACACGATGCCCGCGTTATTGCCGCCGAGCTCAAGAATCGAGCGGCCGAAACGGCGCGCCACTTCGACGCCCACCGCGCGCCCCATTTCCGTGCTGCCGGTCGCGCTGACGATATCCGAGCGTTTGTCCGCGACGAGTTGCGCGCCGACATCCCGCCCGCCGATGATGACCGATGCCAGTCCTTCCGGTGCGGAGCCGAATTCTTCAAGCGCATCGCGCAGAATCTTGTCAACGGCGAGCGCGGTGAGCGGCGTCTTTTCCGATGGTTTCCACACCACGGCATTGCCGCATACGAGCGCGAGCGCCGCGTTCCACGACCACACCGCGACCGGAAAATTGAACGCGGAAATCACGGTGCAAACGCCGAACGGATGCCACGTCTCCGCCATTCGATGCCCCGGCCGTTCCGATGCGATCGTCAGCCCATATAACTGACGCGACAAACCGACGGCGAAATCGCAGATGTCGATCATTTCCTGCACTTCGCCGAGTCCTTCCTGAAGGATCTTGCCCGCTTCGAGCGACACGAGACGGCCGCGCGCGGCTTTCTTTTCGCGCAGGCGATTACTCAGCAGACGCACGAGTTCACCGCGACGCGGCGCGGGCACGTTGCGCGCGCGGGCGAGCGCGGCATCGACATCGGCGGAAGTGTGTTGTTTGACCCGGCCGATGACTTCGCCGTTGACGAGCGACGTGACGGTCAGTTCGCCCGCATCCGCGAGGCTCGCGATGCCGAGGTCGGAAAGAATTGATTTTGCGTCCAAGATGATGTCCTCTGTGCGCGTCACGCTCGAAAACCGGCGCGGCGCGGATGTTTCTGATTGGAAACTTAAGTTGGTTCGGAAACTATACGCGTTCGTATCGACGCTCACAACGGCGGTCAATATTAGGATTATTGCCGAGATCAGCGGTCATTTCAGCATCTTGGACGCATTTGCAGCGATGTTATGATCGGAAACAAAATTGCCACTTCGTCATGTCCACCCCACGCACGAACACTACGCCGGAACAGTCGGCGACCGATCTCGGCCGGCGCGTCAAACAGGCGCGGCTCGCGCTCGATCTCACGCTTGAGATCGCCAGCCGCCTGTGCGGCGTGTCACGCTCGGCGCTGTCGAAAATCGAAAACGGGCTGATGTCGCCGACCTTCGACGTGCTACAGAAAATCGTGCGCGGCTTGCAGATCGATCTTGCCGAATTGTTTGGCAGCACGTCCGTGCCGAGCGCAAGCGGCCGTCGCGCGCTCACGCGCAAGGAAGCGGGACAGCGGCATGCGTATCGCGGCTATCAGATGGAAGTGCTCGCCACCGAGCTTGCGCATAAGGCGATGCTGCCATTTCGCATCCGCATCACCGCGCATACGCTCGATGCTTTCGACGATTGGGGACGTCACGAAGGCGAAGAATTCCTGTACGTGATCAGCGGTAGCGTGTGCCTGTATTCCGAGCTCTATGCGCCGACGCATCTGAACGCGGGCGACAGCATGTATTTCGATAGCCGCACCGGACACGCGGCCATTTCGACGAGCGACGAAGATGCCGAAGTCCTGTGGATGGCGACCGGCGGCGACGTGCCGCAGTGAATCAGGATTCAACGTAATGTGAGACGCATCGGCAAGGCGCTCGGGCCGGTCGTGAACGCGCACACTTCGCGTATGTCGGATGCGTTCATCGCGAGACGCGCGTGGAAATTCGCGATCAGCATCGAGATGACCAAGCGCATTTCCACGGCGGCGAGATGGCGTCCTGGGCAAACACGCGGGCCCGCGCCGAATTGCAGAAATGCGCGCGATTCGTGTGTGTCGGATGGCGCGCGTTGATCGACGAGCTAGCGCATCGGATCGTAATAAGAAGGATTGCTGAACTTAGTCGCGTCGAGCATCGACGGACGGCTGAGGAAAAACATCTTTGTTCCGGCGGGCAAGCGCACGCCTTTTAAGCGCACTTCCTCCAACGGTTCGAACGACATATACGGTGCGATCGGATGCAAACGGATCGCTTCGGTGCAGACGGCTTCGCAGAGATCGAGCGCGCGCATCGTCCAGAATATTGCGCACGTATTGTTCGACGCGCTGTTGCAAGTCGTCGTCGGAGCCGAGATAGACCAGCGCCCACGCGATGGTCGTCGCCGTCGTGTTCCTCGCCCGCGACCAGCATGGTTAGCACGTTGGCGGCGACTTCGTCGTCGATGATGGCAGAATCGGGCGCGTCGCGTAAAGCGAGCATCGCTTCGAGCAGATTGCCGGGCGTCGTCGATGCCATGTCATGCCGGCGCTCTCGCGCGCGACATCAGCGCACACACATAGCGATGAATTTCCGTCATCGTCCGTTCGAAGCGCCGGTCGCGCGCGAACTTCACGTAGTGCCAGTAGGCGAACGGCGCGTTCAGGCGCGACATGAGCATCGGCAGCATCAGCGACAGATGGTCCTGAATCACATCGCGCTCTTTTTCGAGCGTGTTCGGATCTTCGCCGAACGCGAGCGCGCTGGTGACATCGACGGTAAAGCGCTTCAGGTCTTCGATCATGTCGACGATGACCCCGCGCGCGCGACCTTCTCCCAGCGCTTGCGCAGCCGCTCGGTGATCGCGGCGAGCGTCGGATAAAACGCCTTGATGTGATTGATCGACAGCGCCTGCATCACGAGCCGCCGCTGCGGTTCCCACGCGCGGCCTTCGACCGAGAACAGGCCGTTGCAGTCGAATTCCTTCAGTATCGATTCGATGCGCTCGAAGCGCCGATACCGATGCGGCCGCTCGCGCATGATCGCGTGTTCGAGCTCGATGTCGGACCAGACCGTGACCGGCAACCGCCCGAGACGAAACACGTACGGCGTGCCGAGCTCGGCGGCCCAGCGCTCGAGCCGTTGATGATGCGTGGGCACATCGAGCTGATGCGCGTTGCCGATCAGCGGCAAACCGCGCGGCGACGGCAATTCGCCGATTTCACGAGAGGCTGCAAGCATGATCGGCCTCACACGGGTTCTATTCGCTCAGTCTAGTGCAGACATCGGGTGGTGGAAAAGAAAGACAGTTAGTTGCTTTAGATGCGATTGAAGTGCGTTCTTTAAACATCAACTAGCATTCGCTATCGCAACTCAGAAAAGGCAAAGCCGGCATGGCGCAGGACACAACATTTTCCGCATCGCTCGATGCAGCCCTGAGCGGTGCGACGCGCGTGTATTTCATCGTCGGCGATCCGATCGCGCAGGTGCGCTCGCCTTCCGGCGTGACGGCCGCGATGCGCGCCAAAGGCGTCGACGCCATCGTGATTCCCGCGCAGGTCGCGCCATCGGACCTCGACGCCTTTTTCGCCGGCGTCGCGCCGATGCAGAACTGCGACGGCGTCATCATCACCGTACCGCACAAGTTCGCCGCGACCGCGTTCTGCCGGTCGCTGACGAAGGAAGGCGCGTTTCTCGGCGCGGTGAACATGCTCAGGCGCAACGCGGACGGAAGCTGGCACGGCGGCGCATCGGACGGCGTCGCGATGGTCGCGGCCCTGCGCGATGCGGGCTGTCAGCCACAAGGCCGACGCGCGCTGTTGATCGGCGCGGGCGGCGCGGGATCGGCCATCGGTCATGCGCTGGTGGAAGCGGGCGTGGCATCGCTCGATATCCGCGATTTCGATGCCGGGCGTACCACTGCCCTTGCCTCGCGTCTCGCGGCGCTCGGTTAGGCCCGCGTAAATCCCGCCGATGACACCGTTCGCGCACAAGCGTATAACATCGTGGTGAACGCATCGCCGGCGGGCATGCGCGAGGGTGATCCGTTGCCGATCGATGTGTCGCGCCTGACGTCATCGACATTCGTCGGCGATGTGGTGACGAAGCCACCCCTCACGCCGTTCATCGACGCCGCCCGCGCGCGGCTGTCCGACCGTCACCGGCACGCAGATGTTCGACCGCGTGTGCGACGCCATCGTCGATTATTTGCTGACGTGATTTGCACTGAAACGCCGCGCCCGATTGCGGCGAAACGCAGTGCTTCGTAATTGGGATTGAGCGGTATCAGGCCCGCTGCGATACTGACTGCGTTGTCTCGTCTCCTCACGTGTCCGCTCTGGAAAGTACTACAACTACATATTATTACACACAAGACTTTGTTGACACATGTAAACTCCCAATCAACAATTTTGGCACATTATTAAAAAAAATAGTTGCATTTTTCATCAAAAATTTTTGAGACCTTGACCATTCAAGTGTTTTGCCCAATCTTAATGTATTAAAGATGGGATTGTTTCAAAAATAACATGACTCATCATATAAAATGAACACTAAAATAACCAAAAGTTGGACCATAAAATGTTTTTCCCAACCTTAAAAACTTTAATGTGGGATTGCTCCAAAAATTGAATGACTTTTCTTGAAGATGAACACTTAAAATGAAATAAGTGTTGTCCCCAATTTTAAAAAGTGAAAAATGGGATTGCACCAAAAGTCAAAGATTTTTCTCATAAAAATGAACATTTTTGGAGGTTGAAGGCTCTCAAAATCATTTCACGTTAAAAGCTCAAAAATGCAACTCAAAAATGGCCAAAGGCTAAAGTTAAACAAGTACATGTTTAGACGATTTAACGCTAAAAATAAGAAAGCTATGACCAAAAATTAAAAGTGCATTGCATAAATTGTATGAATGAGTGAGTGTGGTGTGAAGAGTGCATGTGATGATCATATGCTCTATTAAGCTATTTAAAAACCATGTAGAGCTCAAAGGTCTCCCTCAAACTTAAATTGCGCAATATTACCAATAGGGGGTTGTCAAGATTACGCAATCACACGAAGCTAGCAAATGATTCATCAAAGCACATTATTGTCAAGCACCACATCACACACTTATACATTGCCAACATCATCAAGCTCAAGTTAAAGTTACACTACTTCACACCAAAGCAATAAAATTAAAGTTAAACTACTTGTTATTGTTTCAAACTACGACACTAAAGGAAGAAAAATAAAAAAATAACAAGAGTCATCAACAACACAAGACATTCAAGGGTTTAAAATAAGATTTTAAGGCACTCAAATGGAACTGAGACTCCCTTAGAGTGAATCAACTTCACTGTGGATCGCCCGGTAGGGTGTACGTGGGGAATGGCTGCTCTCTGTCTCCGTGGTGATTGTACTCATTGACCGCCACTTGATAATGGATGAACTCCTCAAAGGAGTTCCTCACGTACCTCAGCTCTCTCTCACTTCGATCTTGGCATTTCTCCAAAGCTAGCATCTGCGCTCTAAAGATAGACCACTCATCATTTGTCCTTGAGCTTTCTCCCTTATTTCTTTCCATATTTCTTTCCTCATCCTGTTGGTTCTCTTGGTCCCCTCATTGATATTGCCCTTCCACATGTTCTCCACCAGGGTAGTGTTCTTCTTCTTAGCGTTGCCCTTATTGCTGCGCTCCTTGGTGCCTTTTCGCTCATCTACAGGCTCGACCAAAGTCTGCCAATTTGAGGGTTACTTGGGCCGATATCAACTGCCTATCATTTATTCCTCTTGCCAACCCCGGCAGCGTCAGATGTGTAAAAGAGCCACCCCAGCCGATACCAATGCTTGCCGAAACCGCTCAGCAGCAAGCCGGCGGTGGACAGCATGGTGTGACCGCTGATCATACGAAAGTGAATCGCGGGAATTTCGACGCCGCATCCCGCGTAAAGAATCTTGGAGACGCCGACGAGCGCCATGCCCGCCATCAGCGCCAGCGCCCAATAAATAGCGAGGCGCTTGTCGACCGAACGCAGCCAGAACGCGCACACGACGGCGATCGGCATCGTGAGCGCTACATCGCCGAAATTGGAAAAAGCCCAGGAATAGAAGATGACTTTTGTTACTCAATGCTTTCTCCGTGATGCGCAGCCCCAAAGGACTGCGTTACGAGGTATCGCCCTGTTTGCGCCGTCCGGCCATGCGGTATTCGGTCGGCGAAATCGACAGGCGCTTGCGGAAAATTTTCGCGAGGCCGTCGCCGCTGCCCGCGCCGCAGCGCCGCGCGATCTTGTCGACTGGAAGATCGGTTCCGGCGAGCAGCATGCAGCTTGCATCGAGCCGCGCACGCAATAAATATTCCGATGGCGTCAGCCCGATCTGCGCCTTGAAGCGCCGCAGAAAATTGCGCTCGCTCATGGCGGCGACGCGCGCGGCATTGGTGATCGAAATCGGCTTCACGTAGTTTTCGCGAATCCAGCGCGCGGCCGCGTCGATCTTCTGGCGCACGCCGCCGTCGGTATCGTCAAGAACGGTGGCGAGCTTTTGCCACGCGCCCGGCACCGTGCGCTCCGATACTTTGCGCGCCACCGCCGCGCCGTGATCGCACTTGATGATCGACAGCGCCGCTGCGATCGGCTCTTTAGGATCGTCGAGCGTCAGCGTTTGTTCCGCGGTGAAGAGCGCGCTCGACATCGCAGGCGACAGTGCCGACGACAACGCTTCCTCCGGCTCGTCCTCATGCGCGAAATCGAGCGAACGGTTTTGCAATGTGAGATTCGCAGCGGCCAGAATATGCACGCCTTCCCCGATCGCCTGGATAAACGGAATCTTCGGCGCGATGCGCCCGAGCCGCTTGCGGAGCAAGGCATCGTGACGCGCGCTGTGTGCGCCCGCGCCGCCCGCGCCGCCCGCGATGAACAGCGCATCGCATTCGTTCATCCAGCGCGATTCGATACTTTCGGTCCAGATGCGCATCGAGCAACTGCTCGCCACGCTCCCACCTTCGCTGGACACGAATTGCAGCGCATAGTTCGGCGATTCATTCGCCGATGTGTTCGCTGCCGCGCGTTCGCCATCGATGCGGACCTGATTGGCCAGCGAGAAGACTTTGGAAATCGAACTGACTTCGACGAGCGAAAAGTCCTCGAAGATCAGAATGCCGATCCGCTTTGCCATGTCGACGGACGGCCGGTCGGGCTCGGGAGCGCGCACGACCTGCAATCTGCCTAATCCATTGGCATATACCATCGACTTCTCCTTTCTACTCCGGTCCCGGCAACGCGGTGAGTCAGGGCTCACGCCCGTGTCCACGATGCAGATCGGCCCGGCGGGATAGTGCTGTCACATGGTTCGCACTATACGCGGCGGCCTCGAGCGCGGCGGCCCCGAGCTGCCACGCACCAAGTCGGATTTTGGCGAACTGTTGGTAGATGATTTCGATATTCGAGGAATAAGCTGGCGTTAGTGGAGTCGTCTGATGAAATCGGGCAGCTTGCACCCTTAATCGGTAGCACAGGAAGAGGCCGCCGCGAACGCTCGAAGCGGGGGTCGCGCGGCTTCACGTCATCTAACGAACGAGGTAAGTCGATGCTCAAAGTACGAAAGGCGGTATTTCTCGTGGCGGGACTCGGTACGCGTTTTCTGCCTGCCACCAAAGCCAGTCCGAAAGAAATGCTGCCCGTCGTGGATAAGCCGCTGATTCAATACGCGGTCGAAGAAGCCCTGGCCGCAGGCGTCACGGAAATGATCTTCGTGACGGGCCGCAGCAAGCGCGCAATCGAAGATCATTTCGACAAGTCCTACGAGATCGAAGCGGAACTCGAAGCGCGCGGCAAGGACAAGCTGCTCGAACTCGTGCGCGGCATTTTGCCGAGCCATGTCACGTGCATGTATGTGCGTCAGGCCGAAGCGCTCGGTCTCGGTCTCGGTCTCGGTCATGCCGTGCTGTGCGCGGAAAAGCTCGTCGGCAACGAGCCGTTCGCGGGCGTGCTGGCCGACGATCTGCTCGATGGCGCGCCGCCTGTGCTTTCGCAAATGGTCAATGTCTTCGATCACTATCATTCGTCGGTGATCGGCGTGGAAGAGATCGATCGCAAGGATACGAAGTCGTACGGCGTGATCGAAGGCAAGCCGTGGGACGATGGTCTCTTCAAGCTCTCGGGCATGGTCGAGAAGCCGGAACCGGCGGTTGCGCCGTCGAACTTCGGCGTGGTCGGCCGTTATGTGCTGATGCCGCGCATCTTCGAATTCCTGCGCACGCAAACGCCGGGCGCAGGCGGCGAGATTCATTCAGTTAACCGATGCAATTCAGGCGCTGCTCACGCAAGAGCAAGTGCTGGCGTTCCGTTATCGCGGGCAGCGTTTCGATTGCGGCAACAAACTCGGCTATCTGAAGGCGACGGTCGAGTTCGCGCTGCGCCATCCGGAAGTGAAGACGGAGTTCGAAGCGTATCTGCGGGCGCAGTTCGGCGTGCAGCAGAAGGTCGAAGAAGAAGCGATCGTCGCGAACGATGCCGACGACGCGATCGAAGCGTAAGTCAGTTTCTTGGCGGTAGGGGCAGGCGGCGCGCAGCGATGCGCGCCGTTTGTTTTTGCAGAACGATCAGCGAAAGTATGCTTTGATGTTCTCGTGCACGTCACCGCGCGTGAGCAGATCGTCGGGCAAGAGCCACTGATATTCGCTGTGCTGATCGAATCGGCCGATGGGCACGGTGCCCGAGAGCGTCATCGCGTAGGCGAGCCCGATGTAATAGGTGCCGAAGCCTTCCTCGCCCGCGAAGTTGTCATCGTAGCGATGCTCATACACGCCGAAAAATCGCGACGACGAACGCTCCACGCTCGCCACGCCCAGCTCGTTATTGACGATGCGCTTGAACGCCGCATCGAGCGATTCGTCCTTGGCGATGCGTCCGCCCGGCACGAACCACGTATCGCGCGCCGGCCGGTTGTGCCGATGGCCGACCAGCACGCGCCGGTTGCCGTCCGTCACGATCAGATTGATCGAGACGAGCGGCGTCAGCCGCACAACCGTCAAAAAATCCTCCTTGCTTAGCATTCACCGCTCCGTATTTGTTTCGAGTTATGTGGATGGCGTTCGCCGGGCTGTCGGCAGGTTCAGCGCTGATCCAGTGTAGCGCGCGCCGTTTATGCGAAGGCGCGCGCGATACTGGCTTAAAGCGCCGAAAGATCGGTTGTGCAGGACAACATTTGCATGCTCATTGGCCGGTGTATCCGACAGGTTTGGTTACATTCGCGCGCATGGTGGCGGTGTTATCGGAGACGACATAAAGGGGCGCTTCGGTCAGCGTGAGCGCCACGCGTCCGTCCTCGTATTTGACGTTCGATGCGTTGCCCATCATGTCGAACACAGTCACCGTGCCGGACTTACCCACATCATTGACGGTGAGTGTGTAGTTCACCGCGTGCGCCGGATCGAACCCCTTCGGTCCCGGCCATACCGCGTTGTCGTGCGTCCAGAGCGCGGTCACGATCTTGCCGTTGTTCAGACGCTGGAACGCATACGCATACACGCCGCGCGGCGTGCCGTTGACGTGACCCAGTGTCATGGTGCCGTCGATCATGCGCGTCATCGCGGCGACGGACATTGCGGCCGGTTTCGGGCTGATCGCGTTGAGGCCGAAGCCGCCTTGCGCGTTGACGAGATCGAAGAACACGCCATAGCCGATCTCACCAGGGAAATCGGCGGAATAGAACACGAAGCTCACGTCCGCGCCTTCGCCGAGCAGAATCAGATGCGCGCGCACGACCACCGCGCCTTGCGCATAGAGCACGTTCCAGTTCGGCGAATTCGGCCTGTACTTGCTGCCGATGTCGTAACTCACGCTCGTTTCCGTGACGAAGAGCTTCGCGCCGGGCATCGACTTGAAGGCGGTGGACGGATCGGCATCGAAACGTTCGGGCGGATGCGACGGCGACGTGCCCACGTCGTAGTAACCATGCGCGCTTACGCCATCCAGATATTTGCCGATGCCAAGCGGCGCGAGGCGCTTTAACCACGTCGCGTTCGAGGCGAGATTCGACAGCGTGAGGCCCATGACGACCGCGTTCGGATCGGTCGCGTGAATGGGCTCGTGCGTGGCCTTGTACATCGCGACGAGGTTCGCATCGGAATCTTTCCAGGGCAGGCCGCCTTCGTAGTCCGGCTCCCACGTGACCTGATAGTAGTTGGCCGTCTGCTGCGGGAACCACTTCTTGCGCACCGCATTCGACTCCTCGCCGACGCGCTTCATGTAGTCGCGATACGCCTCCATCATCGCGGGCGTGTAGCTGTGCGTTTGCTTCTTATTCGGGCTGGCCCAGGCGGGAATGCCGTCGAGCTGAATCAGGCGCAAGAGTCCTTCGTGTTTGAAGAACGACTGAAGATGGTCCGCGCTCGGGTTGAACTGGTTCGGCGCTTTCTCTTCGCTCATGTACCAGTTGCGGTTGTCGTTGACCCACGTGAGACCGAGCGCCGGATAGAGCGGACGATAACCATCGCCGGAACAGCACGTTTCGCCCAGCTTCAGATACGCCACGCCCTGTCCGCCAAAGCGATGTTGATCCGGGTGCGCGAAGTTCACCGCAGGCAGTGCGACCGTCACGTTCGACAATACGCCGAATGTCGCGATGCCCGTCGGCCGCGTGCCGCGCGCGGACAACGCGCTTTTCTGCGCCGTCAGCGTCGCGCTCACCGCGAAGTAACCCGCCGCGCCCGATGTGCACGCGAGCGTGTACGTTTGCGCTTTCGCCGCGACCGGAAACTGGCCGCTCGCCTTCACGGTGTTCCACTCGGCGCGGATTTGCCAGGCGACGGTATCGGCCGATGAAGCGCGCGTCGTGATCGCGACGCGAATCGGCGCATCGAGCGCGAACATGCGTGTGCCGTCGCTGCCGGGCGTATCGGCTTCGATCGCATCGCCGTCTTGCGATGCGGGCACCGGCGCGCCCGGCGCGCTGCATTGCATCGGCGGGGTATCGGCGGGTTTCGGTTCGATGCGCGTCGCCACCGCGCGTTTCGCCGCCGGCGCGACGCTCGCGCCTTTGTCGGCCTCGTACCAGCAGGTTTTTTCTGCGCCGGGCGCGGGGTCATCGAATGAACCGTTGTCGCAGTGCGCTTCGTCCCTGAACGTCTTCACGGTGTGCTGCGCGGCCGTGCCGTACATCACGCGGCGGCTACCGCTGAAGGCGCACGTGCCGCGCTCGCTCGCGCAGGGCACCCACGCGCCGCCATCGATCGATACGGCTTCGGCCGCCTGCGCGCTGTCGATCGGCGCGTGGCGGTCGCAGGCGGCGAGCGCCAGGAGCGTGATAAACAGAAGAGGCAGGCGCGGACGAAGGAGTCGGGTCATCGTGTCAGGGATGGAAACCGTGGAAAGGACGCCGCGCGCGCTCACGATGAAGCCTGCGCCGATGCACGACCGTGCGCGTGCGCACGCGTGAGCGCGCTTCGTCCGATCAATCCCGAAGCCATGCACTATGCGGCGAGATCGTGTCGAACGTGCCGCAGCGGCGGCCGTGCGTTGTTCCTATCAAAGGTGAAACACCCGATCAAGCTTTGCCGCGTTGCGAGATCTGCACGGAAGCGGCAAATTTGACCGAGCGTGCGATGAGCCGAAGCGCCAATTGTTTGTCGCGCGGATGGCGCGAGACGGCTCGAAAAAGTCGGATCGAAACGAAATGGGTTATTTCAATCCGCCGACTAATACAGCCAGCTTTCAACGTCCTTTTAAACGATGACGCGAAAGCGTGCGCTGCGGCAAAAGACTCGGTCGGCGAAATGCCCTGAGCGGTCTGCGCATTCGTGATGGCGCCGCGCTGGCCGCCGAGGCCGTCGGTCGGCGCGCCGTACACGGATCGGCATAGGTGCGCGGGCTGCCAAGCAGATCCATCTCGGTCGGTGCGCGGCCGCCGCCCTGTCCGTTGGTGATTGCGGCATCGGCGTAACCGCCCGCATGCGCAGCGCACGACGCGAGTACGGCGACGACGAGGGGCAACAAGGCGGCGCGTAGCTCGTGTTTCATCAGTATCTCCAAGCGAATATCGGCCTTTCGGATAGCGTAGGTTACGCGATCGGAAATGATGCAAATGTGCACCAAACCGCTCTTTCGCGTCACTTCCCGGTGAGCCGCGCACAAGCGCCGGCACCAAGCCTGACACGCATTAAATCAGCTTATCGATGCTCACCGCCGGCTACCGCCAAAAGCCATGCTGAAGCGGCCATTCGTTTCGCATCGCACACGTTTCACGCAGGCGTTCGACCATAATCGGCCTACCGTATGCAGCCGGATGACGCAGTACAAGTGGCGCTTTCTTTTGGACCAAAGGCAAGCGACAAGAAGACCATGTCATTCGAACATAGGGCGCATCCCGTAGGATGTGAATAAAAAGCAAAAGGCCAAATTAACGAAGGTCCGGATGCAGTACAGCGCGCATGCAGCATGTCATGTGCGCTGTACTGCATCCGGAAAACGGGAATTGACACGCGGGGGTCAAATGGACAGAGCGGTCGAGCAACGTTGCGTGGACGCGGCAAGCGAACCGCCCACGCACAAGCACACGCGCGGCAAGGTGATCGATCTGTCACTCGCCGGTCCCGGAAACTTCGTCGCCAAACGCGGCTTCATCACGGAACTCGTGTGGTTCTTTCTCGAAGCGGCGTTCATCAATAACCGCTTTATTCCGGTGTCTTTCGTGCGCGTTGCGTTGTTGCGCGCGTTCGGTGCGCGTATCGGCAAGAACTGTCGCATGCCGCATCTGATTCGCGTGAAGGCGCCGTGGAATCTCACCGTCGGCGACAACTGCTGGTTCGGCGTCGATGCCTGGATCTACAACCAGACCGACATTCGTATTGGCAACGACGTGTGCATTTCGCAGGGCACGTTTCTCACGACGGGCTCGCACGATGTCGCCGGCAACATGGATTTGCAGGTCGCACCGATCGTGATCGAAGACGGCGTGTGGATCACATCCAAATGCGTGGTGCAGATGGGCGTCACCATCGGACGTTCGGCGGTCGTCACGCCGCTTTCCGTGGTGCATCGTTCGCTCGAAGCGGAAGGCGTGTATGGCGGCAATCCTGTCCGGTTCATCAGAAAGCGCTTTCCTTAATGACCGATTGCGCCGCGTCGTGAGCGGCATTCGTCAATTAATGCGTGAATCGATGGCGCAATGCATCACGTTTCGTACGAAATAACGCATACAGATGGCGCGTTCGGCGGGATGCTTCAAGCTCGCTCTCATGAGCAGTGACGGGCAGTGACGAGCAACAAGCCGGTCTATTGATCCAAGGCGCGGTGTGTCTCCTCTACGAGGGCATCGGGGAGCTGTATCGCTCAAGCACGGAATAAGAAGGGGCACGGGGCATGTTCATTGACAGCCGAAGCGTGGAAGAAGGCGCGGTCATCGAGACCACGGTTTGCATCATCGGCGCGGGCGTGGCGGGGATCACGATGGCGCTCGAACTCGAGAAGCCGGGCATCAGCGCGGTGCTGCTGGAAAGCGGCGGCTACAAGGCCGACGACGACACGCGCGATCTGTATCGCGGTGAGAACGTTGGTGTGCCGTACGAGTTCGCGGACGGTTGCCGCAGCCGCTTTCTCGGCGGCAGCAGCAATTGCTGGGGCGGCTGGTGTCGTCCGCTCGATCCCTGGGATTTCGAAAAGCGCGACTGGGTCGCCGATAGGGGCTGGCCGTTCGGTCTCGAAGAACTGCGCCCGTATTACGCGCGCACGCATCAGTTGCTGCAACTGGGCGAGAACAACTTCGAGCCGGCGTACTGGGAAGCGGCGATTCATCGAAACGATGTGCGGCGTCATCCGTTTCCGACCGGCAAGGTGCGCGACACGATCTCGCAGTTCAGCCCGCCGGTGCGCTTCGGCAAGGTGTATCGCAAGCACTTGCTCGATGCCAAGAACGTGCGCGTGTTTCTCTTCGCGAACGCGTTGAATATCGATACCGACAGCGAAGCGCGCACCGTCACGAAGATCGAGATCGGCACCTTCACCGGACGGCGTTTCGCGGTTCGCGCGAAGCATTTTCGTGCTGGCGACGGGCGGGATCGAAAATGCGCGGCTGTTGCTGTCGTCGAACAAGGTGCAGAAGGCGGGGCTGGGCAACGGCAACGATCTCGTCGGCCGCTACTTCATGGACCATCCGCGCATCATGTCGGCGAAGGTGAACTTCAGGAAGGAATGGGCGCGCAACAAGCTCTACGACATCAAGTATCACTATCAGAACCGCGTGGTGTCGGCGTATGGCACGTTCATTTCGTCGCAGTTTGCGCTGACGCAATCGGTGCTCGAAAAAGAGAAGCTGCTCAATGCGCGCGTGGTTCTACTCGGTGTTCCGCGGCGAAAACACGAAGGGCACCGAAGCGCTGATTCGCGCGAAGCAGGCTGTGCTGAAGAAGGATCAGCCGAGCTACATGACCGGCGATCTCTTCACGATGATGGCGCATCCCGTCGATACCGCGTGCTTCGGTCTCGCGCGTCTGTTGCAGCCGCGTCCGCTCGTCACTGAAGTGAAGATTCAGACGATCGTCGAAGCGGAGCCGTGCTACGACAGCCGCGTGACCTTGTCGGCGCAGAAGGATCGGATCGGCATGAATCGCGTGATCGTGAACTGGCAGGTGACGGAGCTGGTCAAGCGCACGTTCGATCGCACGGTCGCGCTGATCGCCGATGAACTGAAGCACGGCGGCGTCGCCGATGTCGAACTCGACGAGCCGATCGAAGGCAAGCCGTGGCCCGCGCAGCTCGAAGGCACGTGGCATCACATGGGCACGACGCGCATGCACGATTCCGACAAGGAAGGCGTGGTCGATCGCAACCTGAAGGTGCACGGCATGAGCAATCTGTTCGTCGCGGGCAGTTCGGTGTTCCCGACCGTCGGCGCGAACTTTCCGACCATCACGATCGCCGCGCTCACGATGCGGCTCGCGGGACATCTCGGGCGTCTGATCAAGGGCGAGGACGGATCGGCGACGCTGCTCACGTCGAGCGGCCTGCCGCTCAAGAGCGATGCGCCGGTGGAGAGTCTGCCGATGGCGGCATCGGCGATGCATATGCCAGGCGATCTGGCGTTGCCGATGGGCAAGAAGTAGAGCGGTTTCATCGCTTCGGGTCGATGTCTGGATGCAGCCCGCTGGCTCTGGTCGGCGGGGTTTTTTATGCGCAGGAAATGCGGGGGATGACTTAAGGTCTGGTGACTATTGACGCTCTTCGTCTCGAAAATTAGGATAATTTTTCTCTTGGGCGAGATAAATGGATCGTCGATCGTGAATCCAATGGCAGAAAACACCGCGCCGGGCGTTCGGGTGCAAAACGATTTGCAAAGCGGCAGGCAGGCGTTTCTCGCCGGTGACTTTTCGAAGGCGAAGTTTATCGTCGAACAGTTGGTCGAACAGCATCCGCTCGATTTCGATTGTCTCCTGCTCAAGGGCGCGATCCACATGCAGTTGAACGATTTCGCGGGTGCCGAAGAAGCATGGCTTCGCGCGCTGGAGGGCGATCCGCGTTCGGTCGTCGCGCACACGAATCTCGGCATTCTGTATCAGGCATCGTCTCGCCTCGATCAAGCTGAGCAGCGCTTCAAGACGGCGTTGTCGCACGATCCGGCTCACTATGCGGCGACGCTCGAACTGGTTGGCCTGTTGAGGCGGACGAGGCGGCTCGAAGAGGCCGAATGGTTCGCGCGGCGGGGCGTATCGCATGCGTCACAGAGCGCCGAAGCCTTCGATCTGCTAGGCCTGATTCTTCAGGACGAGAGCAAGCTGGATGAAGCAGAGGCCGCCTTCCGGTCCGCGACTTCGTTGAATGCCCTCAATTCGAACTACGCTTTGCACCTCGGTTATCTGCTGCTGTCGCAAGGTCGCTGGGCCGAAGGTTTTCAACTGTGCGAACGACGGCACGCGCACGATCTCAACTTCTCAACTCGCTTTATGCCCGCGTGCCGAGCTTCGCGGTGCTCGAACCGCTAGGGCGCATCGAAGGCGCGACCTTCGTCAGCCTTCAGCGCGACAATCAGGAAACGAGCGCGCTGCCCATGCTTCACGTCGACGATCCGATCGTGCATTTCGGCGATCTGGCGGCTGTCATCGCGCATCTCGCGGGTGCGCTCGGCAAGCCGACGTGGGTGCTGCTGCCGAATGTCGGGCTCGACTGGCGCTGGGAGCGCGATGGAAGTGAGTCGGCATGGTATCCCGGTGTGATGAGGCTGTTTCGGCAAGCGCCATCCGAGAAAGACTGGTCAGGGACCATCGAACGCGTCGCCGAAGCGCTGAGCGAGCTTCACTGACCGATTGCACGAGCCGAAAGCCGACCTCGCTATAATCCCCGTTCCAACCTGCTTCAAGGTATTTTGCTCGTGAAAACGCTCATCGCTCTTGCCATCGCATCGTTTGCGCTCGTTGCCTGTTCATCTGCCGAGAAGGAAAAGCAGCGCGAAATCGGCTTTACGCATTCCGAGCAGTCGCTCGAAGCGGCGCAGCACAGCGCCACGATCGCGTGCACCGATGCCGCGCAATGCGATGCCATCTGGAAGCTGACGAAGACTTACGTCGAGCAAAACTCGAAGGAACGCCTGACGCGCGCCGACGACGCCGTCATCCAGACCGACGTTCCCTACGATTCCGGCAAGCCCGTGTTCTCCGCGACGCGCGTCGCGAATGCGAACGGCAGCGGCGCGGTCATCGCGCTTTATGCGCAGTGCCGCGGCATGTACGGCCCGGAACGCGCGCGCGGCTCCAACTACGATGATTGCGCGGAGAAAATCCTCAACACGCAAAACGGCTTTCAGCGTTATCTGCAAACGCATCTGACGCCGCGCGGTTCTTAATCAGGCGACTGCGCCGCGCGCAACGATGCCATCGCGCGAGCCGCCTGTTTCGCGCAACACGCGCAGCAAGTCCTTCGACATCGCATCGACGTGAAAGCGTTTCATGAAGGTCGCGAGCGCCTGTTCGCGCATTGCGCGCGTGGCGTTCACGTCCATGCGTAACCACGTCGTGAGCGCGTCGATCGTGCCTTTGACTGTATCCGTCGTCACGATGCCCGCGCCATCTTGCTTCACTTCGCGCCAGATATTCACCTTGTCGGAAATCAGCACCGGCAGGCGTGAACCGAGCGCCTCCGCCACCGCGATCCCGAAGTTCTCCTGATGCGACGGCAGCGCGAACACATCGCTCGTGCGAAACGCGCCCCACTTGAGATCGCCGGTGAGCATGCCCGTCCACGTCACGCGATCGTCGATGCCCAATTCTTTCGCGAGCGTCCGCATATTCGCGGAGTATTCGCCATCGTCGGGACCGGCTATCACGAGATGCGCGTTCGTATCGATATCGCGCACGGCCGCGAACGCCTTCAGCAAGAGATCGCAGCCTTTCTTTTCATGGATGCGGCCGAGAAAGAGAATCGCGCGTTTGCCTTTCAAATGAGGAAACTTCGCGAGAAACGCATCGCGTAACGTGCTCGAACCGTCGGGCGGCTGACGCGTGCCGAACGCGACCACTTCTTCATTCGCGCGATACAGCCTGAACGATTCGCGCGCGAGCAGCCGTTCTTCCTGCGTCGTGAACAGCACGCGCCGCGCATCACGCAACACGCGATATTCCGCCCACGGCCAATACAGCATTTTCTTCAGATGCTTGAGCGGATACGTGCGCTTGAACCACGGATCGAGCATGCCGTGCGGGAACACGTAATACGGCACGTTGCTGTCGCGCAAAGCCTTCCACGCACCGAACTCTGATACTGCCAAAGCCCGTTGACGATCACCACATCGAAGTGCGAGGCGTTCTCCTTCAGCCACGGCACGAGCTTCGGGCACAGCCCGTAAAACCCGCGCGACGGACCGAGTGCGACGAGTCGCAACGGAAAGGCGGCGACGTAGGGCGCATCGGGTGCATCGAGCGACACGACTTCGATGTCATGTCCCATCGCACGCATGTTGATGCCGTTTTGCAGAACGCCTTCGGTGGGGCCGCCCGCGCGCAGATCGACAGTGGAAAGCAGATGCAGAATCTTCATGCCGACCGATTGGAAAACGTGAGTCGAAGCGAAAATCAGGCGGACGGCGCCAGCGAACTCGCGCCGGGCGGCGTATCGGCACGGCCGTCGTGCGACAGGCCGGGCGCATGCGCGGCGTGCGCGGGCATCGGCGGTTCATCGTGCGGACGGAAGTCGGGTGGCACGCACATAGTACGGCCGTTTGAAGCGGCGTTGCTGCGTGCCCGCTTCGGCGGCGCGTGTGCGCAGCGTATGAGCAATGCGTGCAAAAGCCGCGACGAGCAGCCCCAGCGCGATGCCGAACACCACGCCCGAGAAGCGATTGCCCAGCGGATTGCCGCCGACCGACGTCGCGGGCAGCGGTGCCACCACGAGTAACGCGCGGCCGGCACGGGCAGATACATCACATCCGGCGAACGATGCTTCCACGCGCGATACGCCATTGAGCCGCGCCACAGCGCCCACAGCAGTGCGATCGGCAACGCGAGGCCGAACATCAGACCGCCCGCGAAGAATTGATAGACCCAGAAGTTGTGACCCGCGGCCCATTCCTTGATTGCGTAGAAGTCTTTCTTGCTGAACTGGCCGGCGAGATCGGGCAGATACGAAGGCGAATAGCGATAGTCGTGTCCGTAGCCCTGGCCGACTGCGATCGACAAGGCCGAAGACATCGTCTGATCATACTGGTCCTTCATTTCCGCGAGACGCGTGATGGTGGTCGGGTCGCGGCCGGACTCCGTGTTCTTCGCGAACGACTTGCGCTGTCCCCAGTGTTCGGCGACAGTCGGGAAGAACGCAGCCGATGCCGCGACCATCGCGCCGAGCAGCGCCAGCACCATGATCGCGCGCAGGCTCGCGGCGAAGAGATGGCGGATCGACGGCGCGGCGAGCCACGTCGCGTAGGCGAAAAGCAGCGCCGTGCCGACCAGCAGACTGCGCGTGACCGACAGCAATTCGATGACGACGGTGACGAGAAAGAGCGCGGCCGTGAACTTCGTAATGCGTTCGGCGATGACGAACTCATGCAGCAAGAGCGCCTGCAACGAGAGGAACGTCACCGAGACGATGCGGAATTGCACATCGTCGAGACCGCCGCCGGAGGTCGCCATACCGAAGCCGAAGCCAAAGCTGAAGACGAGCGAGGCGATCATCGACCAGTACATGGCGCGTTCGATCTGCTCCAGACGATGCGAATCCCACGGACGGCAGGCGACGAAATAGCCGAGCAGCATCAGCAGGAACGGCAGGATCACGCGCATGTAGTTGCCCGAGTCGTTGCCCTGCAGCGCCTGTGTGACGATGCTGCCGAGTATCGTCAGCATAAAGAGCGACGTGATGACCGTGCGCAGCCGCGAGCGGCCGGCAAAGCGCGGGCCGATCAGCATCAATGCGCACGCAGCGCCGATGGCCGGTACCACGAGCAGAATTTGAATGGCCTTGCTGGCGGTTTCCGCGCCCTTGAAGTCGAATGCGCGCGGGAAAATAAATAGCCAGATCCAGACGACGGCGAACTTGTTGCGCATGGCGTTCTCTTTAGATCGCAAAGCTCATCGATTTTTCATCGCGGCGGCGAGGCCGCTGCATGCCTTGGGAGCGCGATACCGCGCGTCGAGTTTTTGACGCAGGCATCAAACGACCGTCCCCGGCAACCCCGTATTTGTGGGTCGAATATATCAGCGGCTTTTGGCGTGAAAACTTGCGGCGGCGTCCAGAAACTAGCTTTCGGCGCGAAACGACGGATGGCCATGTGCGGCGCACCACGCTCGTCCGAAACGCTTACGGCAAGTGTTGCGCAACCCGCACGCGCATGCGGGCGATGTCTGCAAACGGCGTGATCTTGTCGGATCGCACCTGAATTCAGGGCTGAATATTGGGCTGCTGGCTGCGTATGCAAGCCGGCGCGCGAGAGCATTCATATACGAGCGATGCGCGTGCCTGCGTCGATAAGAGGGAAACCCGAAACGGCTGCGGAGCATCGATAAACACAATAGACCTTCGCAGAAGGGGAAAGGGCATGGGCCTGTTCGGCGCGACACGCATGCAAGGATCGAATCGATCGATCGAGCTCGATTTCATCCGGGGACTCGCGATCATCGCAGTGATGGGATATCACTTTCATTCATTCCCGGCGGGAAGCGTGGTGATTGCCGCGATCGAGTATCCGCTCAAGAACTTTGGACATGAGGGCGTGAATCTGTTCTTCACGCTGTCGGGGTTTCTCGTCGGCGGGCTGTTGCTGAAGCAGTACTCGCAGGAAGGGCGGATCGATGCGGGGCGTTTTATCGTGCGACGCATCTTCAAGATCTGGCCTGCGTATTACGTGCTCATTCTGTTTCACGTGATCGTGGGACGTCATCCGATGGATACGTTCCTCGTGCAGAACCTCACGCATATGCAGAACTATTTCGGGTCTTCGATTGCACAGACCTGGAGTCTTGCTGTGGAAGAGCATTTTTATCTGTTCTTGCCGCTGCTGCTGATCGTGTTTGCG
The DNA here is from genome assembly GCA_001184405.1 of Candidatus Burkholderia humilis. GTDB lineage: Bacteria > Pseudomonadota > Gammaproteobacteria > Burkholderiales > Burkholderiaceae > Caballeronia > Caballeronia humilis. Next base: position 42,168 of record LFMX01000002.1, on the reverse strand, counting down.
CGCTTTCAGACGCGGGTGAATATGATTCTTGGCGTGCTCGGGTCGATTTGCGTGGCAGTCTTGATTGCGCGGAGTCTTGCGGTGTCGCATGGCGAGATCGATCAGACGTTTTTTTATACGCAGTATCGGATCGACAGTTTGCTCTTTGGTGTGATGCTTGCGGCGCTCTATTGGATGAAGCCGGCGGTTTATCGTGCGATTGCCGAGCGAAAGAGGTTGCTGGTCGCGATGGTCGTCGGGCTTGTGCTTTGGCTCGTGCTTGGGACGCGCAATGTGGCGCTGGATCAAAGCATTGGTTGTACGATTCAGGCCATCGGGTATTGTGCGTTGATCGTGCTCACGCTTGAGTATTCGGGTTCTGTTAAGCGGACGTTGGTCTATCGTGTGATCGGGTGGATCGGAGTCTATTCTTACGACATCTATCTTTGGCATTCTTTGGCGCTCGCGCCCGGGGATTTGCTGATTCGCAAAGCGGCCGCTTTGCATGTGCCTGCACTTCCGGCCTGGTTTTTTATTATGGAGGCGCAGTTTGCGATCGCTATTGTTGTGGGGTATGTGACGACTCGGGCGGTCGAGTTTCCTTTCCTTTGTATTCGCGATGCGTTGTTTCCTGCTAAGCGGAAGGCTTCGGTTGAAGTGGTCGGGTCGGCTTCTACCACTACTACGTAAGGGGGTTTTTGCTTGCGGCTGCTGTTGTCTTGCGTTTTTATTCGATAGCCGGGTCTTCCTCTTCTTCGTGCAAAGCGCTTCTGGTTTCTGGCCTTTTTATTCAGTAGCCGCCTCCCCGGCGGGGGGATTACTTTCTTTGCTGCTGCAAAGAAAGTAATCAAAGAAAGCAGCTTTTCAACCACGCTCGAAGCATACCTTGCGTGATGGGTTTTCTCCATTCCGTGGGTCCAGTAGAGAGTGCCCTCGTCGGCCCCATCGGTCCTGGCACCGATGCGATCAGTGCTTTTTCGCCTACAAAGGTAACGGTCCCCTTCGGTTTACTCCGGCCCGCTTCGCGGCCGGTGTCAGTCCGCACAGGAAACCGGCAGTGAATCACGGAAGCGGGCTTGTACGCGGCAACGTTTTATCGCTATTCGGCCCTACCTCGGTTAGCGCTCCGATTAATGCGCACACACACGCGCACAACTACGGTCCGTTTCGCGCATTGCTATCGCGCCGGTCCAATCATGCAGCAAGCGCTCGAGCGGTCTCGACGTGCCGCTACCTTTGAGCTTTGAGCAGACGCCAAAGTCACCGCCACCAAGACTGGTGTGCCGATGGCGTTCGAGTTCGCAAAGCGCAAGCGAACGTACTGCCGAATAACGACAAAACGATGCCGTGTGCAAGAGCGTTTCGGTGATTTACTGCGCCGGTTTCCTTTGATGACCGACACCGGCCGCGAAGCAGGCCGGAGTAAGCCGAAGGGGACCGTTACCTCAATAGGCGAAAAAGCACGGATCGCATGGGTGCCAGGACCCGAATGGACTATGAGGGCACTCTCTACTGGACCCACGGAATGGAGAAAACCCATCATGCGGGGCGTGCATTGTGCGTGGCTGAAAAGCTGCTTTCTTTGATCACTTTCTTTGCAGCAGCAAAGAAAGTGATCCCCCCGCCGGGGAGGCGGCTACTGAAGAAAAAGACAAGAAACCAGAAGCGCTTTGCACGAAGAAGAAAAGAAGAAGAGGAAAACCTAAAGCCCAAGCGCAGCTTGAAAAAAAACCAAAACCTCAAACAAAACCAAAACCTCAAACAATAGCCTGCCTCAAAGTCTCCTTAAACTGCCCCAGCGTATTACGCTCAAGCAAGTGCCCCGCAGTAACAGGCCCGGCACGCCGTGCCAAAACATCGTCCAGTGCCCGATTGATAGCCGAAACAGAATGATCCTCAACCACAGGCCCCAACTCGCCGGTCCGGCAAAACCACCCAATCAGCCCATCCGCCGTAGCCACAACCGGCTTGCCAAAGCGAAACGCCAGAACAAGTACGCCACTCATCCCATAGTGGCCCTTATACCCAAGCCAGACCACATCACAGGCGGAGAAAAGATCAAGTTCCGTCTCGCTAGAGATGAACCGATCCATCACCACAGGCGCCGGCTGCAACTTGGAAACAGCCGCAGCAAGCTGAGCACGCACATCCTCGTCCTGTGCGCCAGCAATCACCAACGTAGGACCATGCGAATTGCCCGTGTGCTGCGCCAACACATCGATCAATTCGAACACACCCTTGCGATCATTGATCGCGCCATACACGAGCACGTGCGTATCGTCGGAAAGACCGAGCCGCTGCCGAGTGGCGGAAGGCTCCGCAGCACGCGCGTCGGGGAACGGATCGGCGAGATATTCGATGTTCGCGCCTGCCGATGCCCCCGCGTTCTTCTTCCACCAGTCGGGCAAAGTCGGATCGATGCTCAGAAGCGTCTTCATGCCGCCCACGCGAACGGCGCGCGCGAAAAACCGCGCCTTGATCGCATTGACCAGCGGCCGGCGCGGCGCACGCACGCCCACATGCTGATGATGAAAGTTCGAACGCATCGTGATGCCGACTCACGGCGTCTTCCCGAACGGCGATCGCAAAAAGGGCAGCGCGAGCAAAAAGTAATCGACGTAAGGCACGACCACGAGCGCTACGCGATGATTCCGGCTCGCCGTATCGAAGAAATGCTTGAAGCTGCGATGAAACCGCGCATACGCAACCGAACGGCCCTTGTGCTCCGGCGGCGCGATCAGTTCGATATCGAGATGGCCGCCGCTTTGCGACTGAATTTTTTTCACGAGCGAGTGCGATGCATTGCGCGGCTCGGTCACGATCACGCAGCGATATCCCGCCTCCATATAGGCGTTCGCGGCCCATTCGGCATAGCGCCAGCGATGGCCGCTGAAGTCGGGTTCGATGATGAGAGCGGTATCGTTCGACATGGATTTCACCGCAGAGATTTTTTTTCGTATGCCCGCGATGCCCGCAAAAAAGGCCCGCGCAATTGTGCCGACAAATGCACGTCCAATGCACGATGAACGCACAGTAACACCTGTCCTGCGTAATCAACGGCCATATTTGAGCGTTTATCCGCGCGCTGACGTGGGCAAGCCCACTAAACTCGAACCGTCAATCCGCATCGGAACCCATTTCGGGCCGCTGCAACTCGGCGCATATCAGATGTCGTCGAAGCTCGCGCAGATGCTGCTTGCCGACGCGGCCATCGCCATGTCGCAGTATCTTTTTCCGACGTTCTCGGAACATCAGCGGCGCGATCCGCAGGCCGCGCGCAGGCTCTTTCGCAAGTACATGCTGCTGGCGACCGTCGGGCTCGCCGTGTTCGTGATCGTGCTGCGCTTTGCGGCCGAACCGCTCTTCAATCTCGTGCTCGGATCGGCGTGGCTGTCGGCGGTGCCGCTCTTCAAGATCTTCGTCATCAATATGGCGATCGGCGCGATCATCGCCGTGCTGGTGTCGTGGCTGCGCGGTCGGCAAGCCGAAAGTAGCCACGCATGCATCGATTCTTCAGGCGATCGTGCTGTGCGTGACCGTGCCGATCGCGACGCATTACTGGGACGTGACGGGCATCGCCTGGGCGATGACGGCGGGGCTCGCCGCAACGGCGGGCTGGATGATGCTGTGCATCGCTCGTGCCGGCACATGACGACTTCACCGCGCTTCAGGCGGAACTCGTGGCCAATGGCGTCGAGTGTCTCTTTCCCGATCGTATGTACGGGCGTTTCGGCAAGCTGACGAATCTGTATCGTGTGCTCAAGGCGTATCGCGCGGATGTGCTGTTCGCGCACGCGACCATTCCCGCGTTTTACGCGCGCGCGTTGCCGCTGCCGCTGCCCGTCGTGTATGTGATGCATTCGGCCACCAACGATTTCGAGAGCCAGATCTTCCGGCGCGTCGGGCGCGTGCGGTGATCGCGGTATCGCCGTCCAATATCGATGATTATGTCGGCGCAGTCGGCCGCCATCCGTCGATGACGCTGATCCCAAATGGCGTCGACATGTCGCGCTTCGGCATCCGCGCGCGGGCGAGCGGCGCGGAGGGCGCGCAGATCGTGCAGATCGGGCGATATACGTCGGTGAAGAACCAGCTTTCGATGGTGCATGCGTTCACGCAGGTCGTCGAGCGCGTGCCCGATGCGCGGCTGTTGCTGTGCGGCGTGACCGAGGATCCGGCGTATTACGCGGCGGTGGGCGATCTCATCGCCAAGCTCGGGCTATCGGAACGCGTGACTTTGCAGGGTCCGAGGTCGGATATCGCGGAACTGCTGTTTTCATCGAGCGTTTTCGCGATGCCTTCGCGTTCGGAAGGGCACAGCATCGCGTTTCTGGAGGCGCTAGCATCGGGCGTGCCGGTGGTGGCGAGCACCATCCGGCCCTTCAGCTTCGCGGAGAACTTTTCGGGCGTGCATCTGTGCGATCCCGACGATACCCAGTCTTACGCTGATGCACTCGTGCGCGCGCTGTCCCAGCCGCGTTCGACCCGGCCGCTGAAGGGATTGATGCTTGCGGATACGGCGGCAAGGTATCTGGCGGTGGCGCGTGAAGTGACGCAGGGGATTGGGCGGGCGGCGCCGGCTTGAGGTTTTTTGTGTTCGATGTGTGAAGCGCCGCCTGAGGTTTGGGCGGCGTTTTGTTTTATCGGCATGGCGACATTCGGATTGGCCATTCGGACGAGGTGCAAAGATTCACCGATGCACGGATGATAGACTCCATCGATTTAACGTGCAGGATTGCGAAGTATCCTGTGTGGGTGAGATTTTATTGATGGAGGGCAAGAGTTTATGGTGGCAGCAACTGCACGATCACTGATACGCAATCACTGGAATGGCCATTTACCGATCGACCCTACGCCTATCGCACGGGCCGTAGGCGTGGAAGTCATGGATGATTCCGATATGGGCTCGGTACTGGGCCGCTTCGATTATGTTGACGGAAGGCCGCATATTTACGTGAACTCGAAGAAATCGGCGCTTTGCCAGCGCTTCACTATCGCGCATGAGTTGGGCCACTATGCGCTTCGTCACGGCGATTCCTTCGAAGATAGCGCTGATCAGTTCGTCGAGATACCGCGGCGGCTGGTCGAACTCGAGGCCAACAAGTTTGCCGCCTTTCTGCTCGTTCCTGGGAGTGCAGTCGAGCACTTGATCATGCGGCGCAACATCGTCGACCCGCAGCGGCTGATGGAGATATTCGACGTCTCCGAAGTAGTGTTGGAGACCAGTCTCGACGACTCGGGTGGCTTCCATGAAATACAAGCGAAAAGAGGCGGCAGCGGTCCAGCCGCGACACATGTCTGATTCACGCTCCAACATTTCCAAGCGTACTGTCAGCGATCATGCGCTCGAGGAACGGGAAAACCTCGCTGATCGCCAGCAATACCGCCGCTTCAGAAACTTCACGTTCTTCGGCATCGCCGGTTTCGTTTTTCTGCTGCTTGCGATGTTCGCGTTATGGCTTCGAGCATTCGGCGCTCGCGTCTTCGGCGGTTCGATTCAGACCGACCCGCCGCACGCGGTGCTGTTTCTGACGCCTGTTGTCGTGCTCGCGTCTCTGGTCGTCGTATCCTTGCTTCCGATGGCTCGCTTCGTGTTCCGCGAAGGCGTCAGCAAGGACGACGACAAGGATCGTCTGACGATCTGGCAGGCGATCATCAAGGAGCTGGCCGATGTGATGAAGCAGTACGTCGGCGCGGGCAAGTCCGCTGGCTGACGCGGACGTTGCTGCGTGCGAACATGTGAACCTTTTGAACGCTTCCGTCCCGGAGCCCCCATGTCCGTAACCCTCAGCATCTCCACCCCCGACGGCGATTTCGACGCCTACGTCGCCTATCCCTCCAACACCGTCGCCGGCGCACCCGCCGTCGTCGTGATTCAGGAAATCTTCGGCATCAACGGCGACATGCGCGAAACCTGCGATGCTTACGCGAACCAAGGCTACGTCGCGCTATGCCCCGACTTGTTCTGGCGCTTGCAGCCGAACGTCGAGCTCACGGACCGCACCGAAGCCGAATGGCAAGAAGCGTTCAAGCTCTACAACGCGTTCGATGTGAACCTCGGCGTGGAAGACATTGCGGCGACCATCGGCTTTGCGCGCACGTTGCCGCAAGTGAAGGGCAAGATCGGTTCGGTCGGCTTTTGTCTGGGCGGACTGCTGTCGTTTCTGACGGCCGCGCGCACGGATGTCGATGCATCCGTCTCGTACTATGGCGGCGGCACGGACCAGCACTTGGGCGAACTGCCGAAAATCAAAGTGCCGCTCATGATCCATCTCGCGGAAGCCGACGAATATATCGATGCCGACGCCCGCAGCCGCATCCTCGCTGCCGTGCAGAGCCACGCGAATATCGAGGCGTTCACGTATCCCGGTTGCCATCACGCGTTCGCGCGCAATCAGGGCGCGCATTTCGATGCCGCCGCTGCGCAACTCGCCAACGGCCGCACGGCGGATTTCTTCGCGAAGCATCTGAAATAAAGCGCGCAAACGAAAACGCCGCCCGAGAAGGGCGGCGCAAGTTCACTTCTTCACAGCATGAGGCCGTCGAAACACCAGCCATCTCGGCGCCTTGAATCGCACAATGCTGATATACAGCCACACATACGTCGCCGCGAACACCACCACGAAGCAGAACAGATGCAGCGTGTGCCGCCAGAACAGCGTCGCGGGAATCACGGCGATCAGACACAGCAGCCACAAGTAAGGCGATGTCAGCGAGTTGCGCCGCGTCAGTTCATGCGCGTTCTTCGCGCCGACGGCCCAGCGCATCAGCCGCTTATACACGAGCATATGCAGATGCACGCCGTCCGGAATGCCCGGCGACATGCCGCGAATAAACTTCTTGCGATAGATCGAGAAACACGTCTCGAAGATCGGATACATGAAGAGCAGTACCGGATACCACGCAGATACATCGAGGTTGCGCATCACGAGCATGATCGCGAGTTCGCCGAGCATGAAGCCGATGAAATACGCGCCGCCATCGCCGAGAAAAATCAGCCCGGCGGGGAAGTTCCAGATGAAAAAACCCATCACCGCGCCCATCATGATGAGCGACGCCGACAACACCACCGGATCGTGCACCTGAAACGCGACGTACGCGAGCGACGCGAACATCATGAACGAGACCATCGAGGCCAGCCCGTTGAAGCCATCGATGATATTCACCGCGTTCGCCAGCGCCGCCACCGCGAGCACCGTGACCGCGCACGAAATGACCGCGTAGGTCAGCAAAAAATCCAGCGGCGGCACGCTGATGCGCGTCACCGCGATATCGAGCACCGCGTACGCGAGGCCCGCGGCGGCCATTGTGCACAACAGGCGCACGAGCGGTGCGACGCGCTTGGTCAGGTCTTCGATCAATCCCGATCCGAACGCCGGCAAACCGCACACGACGATGCCCAGAATGTCGCCCGACACGGTGGGATACGACCATCGCAACTGAATGGCCGATGCCGTCAGCCCGCAGACGATGCCGACCCCGCCGATGCGCGGCACCGGCCGCGCGTGAAACTTCTGCACGCCGGCGAGATCGGTGTCCCCGAGCACGCCCTCGTGCAGGTGCGCGAACCGCACGATAAACAAGGTCACGAGCAGCGAGACCAGAAAAGCGAGCGCGAAACTGAGCATGAAATGAAACCGGAAATTAAGCCGCGTCGAGACTTCAGGCGAACCCGTTCGGATTCTGCGACTGCCAGCGCCAATGATCGGCGCACATACGCTCGATGCCATGCTTCGTGCGCCAGCCGATCAGTTCCGCCGCCGCTTTCGGATCCGCATAGCACGCGGCGACATCGCCGGGGCGGCGCGGCACGAGTTCGTACGGCACCGGTTTGCCCGATGCCTTTTCGAACGCCTTCACCACATCCAGCACGCTATAACCCTGACCCGTGCCGAGATTGACGACAAAACTGCGATCCAGCGACTTCAACGCGGCAATCGCGGCGATATGCCCGCGCGCCAGATCGACGACGTGAATGTAATCGCGCACGCCGGTGCCGTCGTGGGTCGCGTAATCGCTGCCGAACACGCGCAGACGTTCGAGCTTGCCGACCGCCACTTGCGCGACGTAAGGCATCAGATTGTTCAGCACGCCCGCCGGATCTTCGCCGATCAGACCGCTTTCATGCGCGCCGACCGGATTGAAATAACGCAACGTGGCGATGCGCCACGACGGATCGGACACTTCGAGATCGCGCAGAATCTGTTCCGCGATGAGCTTGCTCTGGCCGTACGGATTGGTCGCCGAAAGCGGAAACGATTCATCGATCGGCACGCTTTGCGGCACGCCGTACACCGTTGCCGACGAGCTGAACACGAAGTTGCGCACATTGCGCTCGCGCATCACGTTGAGCACGGCGAGTAGGCTGCCCATGTTGTTGCTGTAGTACTCGATCGGCTTCGCGACCGATTCGCCCACCGCCTTGAGCGCGGCGAAGTGGATGGCGCCGGTGATGTCGTGTGCATCGAAAATACGGTGCAGCGCGGCTTCGTCGCGCGCGTCTTCCTGATAGAACGCGACTTCTTTGCCGCTGATGCGCTCCACGCGCTTGACGGACTCCGCGCGACTATTGACGAGATTGTCGATCACCACGACGCCGTAGCCCGCGTCGAGCAACTCGACGCACGTGTGCGAGCCGATAAAACCCGCGCCGCCCGTGACCAGAATCGTACCGTTTTTCATGTGCTTTCCAGAAATGCCGTAATCAGAGTGAAATGCCGGTAATGGCGTGTATTGTGCCCTTGTATCGTTCGACGACCTTTTTTTCGTCGAATTCGCGGGTCACTTTCTCGCGGCCGCGTTGCGCCAGGGCCGCGCGTTCGTCGCGTGTGAGCGACAGCATGCGTTCGAGTTCCGTCGCGAGACTGTCGGCGTTTTTTACTTCGCACAGAAAGCCGTTCACGCCGTGCGTGACCACTTCGCGGCAGCCGGGAACATCGGTGGCGACGATCGGGCGGCCCATCGCGGACGCTTCCATCAGCGTGCGCGGCACGCCTTCCCGATACGACGGCAACACGACGCAATCGGCCGCCGCCACGAGCGGGCGCACGTCGTTCGCTTCGCCCAGATACTCGACGATATTCTCGCGCTCCCAGCCTTCCACGTCCGTGCGGCTGATCGCGCTCGGATTATCGACACCGATCGGCCCGAGCAATTGAAAACGCGCGTGCGGAAAGCGCTGTTTCACGCGGCGCGCGGCATCGACATATTCGGCCACGCCTTTGTCCCACAGCAAACGCCCGATCAGAATGAACACGAAGTCTTCGCGTTTGGGCATCGGCGTGAAGGGGAAATCTTCCAGATCGACGCCTTCGCCATGCAACCTTCGCGCGCGATCCGGATGCGCGAGCAGCTTTTCATGCGTGAACGCGTGGTGATCGTCCTTGTTGAGAAACCACACTTCGCGCGGAAAACGAAACGCGAAACGATAAAGCCGCTTGGCGATCTGCGCGGCGCGGCTCTTCTGAATGAACGTATAGCCCAGACCCGTCGTCACCGCGATGGACGGCGTGCGCGCGAGCATCGCGGCGATCGAGCCGTAGATGTTCGGCTTGATCGTGTAATGGAACACAAGGTGCGGACGCGTCGCGCGGTATTCCCGAAACAGCGCCATCAGCGTTTTCAGATCGTCGCGCGGGTCCGTACTTTTCGATGCCACCGGCAACTCGACGCAACGGCATCCCATGTCGATCAGCGGCTCGAACGTGCGGTCGCGCGGCGCGATGATCGTCACCTGCGCGCCGTGTTCGGTCAGCATGTGCAACAGGCCGCGCCGGTACGTGTAAATGGCCCACGCCATGTTGCACACGAGCGCGATGCGCAGAGTGGACTCTTTTTGTGTCATGCGAAAGTCGTTGTTGGTCAGAGCAGACGCGCCTTCAGCCAGCGCAGCGTATCATACGGCAGCATCAGATGCGCCACACTTTTGACGATGCCGACCCAATCGAGCGGATTCGTCACCCGCATATAACGCCGTTGCAGCCGAAGCGTGGACAGCGTCTGCGTGCGCCGCTTCGTCGAGCTGATGCCGCCTTCGTTCAGTTCGTAATAGAGGCCGAATTCGGGCAGATTCGCGCCGTCATATCGCTGCATGAGACGCAGCAGCAAGTCGAGATCTTCGGCCGCGCAATACTCAGCGCGATAGTTGCCCACTTCGTGCACCGCATCGACACGCAGCATCAGCGACGGATGCGCGAAGCACGTGCGCGCGAGCATCATGCGGCGAAGCGCGGCGGGTTCGGTCGGCGGCGTGAGGTCGAAGAGCGGCGCGCCGTTCTTCGATACGACATGCGTCCACATGCCGAGCACCGCCACGTTCGGATGCGCTTCCATAAACGCGCGCTGTTTCGCGAGGCGTTCCGGCGTGGCGAGATCGCCTGCATCGATGCGCGCGGCATAGCGAAAGCCGCGTTGCGCGAGCGCATCGAGGCCCGCTTGCAGCGCGCGTTCGATACCGCCGTTCTTCGGCATACGCACGATCTTGATGTCCATGCCGTCGATCGCCGGCGCGACGATCGGCGGCGTGCTGCCGTCATCGATGATCACGACACGCACGGTCGATGTTTCGCGAAACGAGGCGAGCGTGCGGTTCACATCGGATTGGCCGTTGAACGCGGGCATGAGCACACCGACATCATCAAGAACGTTCATGCGCGAAGCCGAAAACGAATGTAGTAAAAATTCACCGATGCCGCTGCCGCATATCCCGCTGCCAGCCCGATCAGCGCGCCGTAGCCGGAGAAGCGCGGAATCGCGAACAGATTGACGGCGAACGCGACGGCCAGCGCCAGCAGCCATTTCGCGAGCAACACGTATTTCGCCTGATACTTCAGCACGACGAGATTGCCGATCGCCTCGACGCCCGCGGGCACGGACAGCCACACGGCCCAGCGGAAAATCTCCGCAGCCTGCGCGTAATTCGGCCCGAACACGCGCGCGATGATAAAGCCCGCGAGCGCATCGAGCACGGCGGCGCCGGCGATCATCAGTGCGGCGGTCATTGCGAACAGGCGCACGAGATTGCGCTTGAGCAACGCCGTTTCCTGCACGCGATACACGAACGTCGGCGCAATGGTCTGCGACAACATCAACACCAGCGCAATCCAGTTTTCGTTCAGTTGCTGCGCGGCGGAATACAGCCCGAGTTCCGCGAACGATACGCGATGCGCAAGCATCAGCCGGTCGAGCTTCAGAAACAGATACATACAGATCAGCCCGAGCCAGAACACCGTGCCCGCGCTCGCGAAATGTTTGAACAGCGCGCGATCGAAGTGCCAGCCGAGTTTGCCGCCGTGCCGGCGCATGTAATACAGCACGAGTACCGCGCCGATCGCCGCCGCTTCCAGTGCCCACAGCCAGCCGAAACTCGCCGCGCCCATCGACATACGCACGAGCGCGTAGACGAGCGCAGCCTTGCAGATCGCCGTGACCATACTGGTGAGCAATTGCGGCTTGTTGTACGTCATGCTTTGCAGCCACGCATTGATCACGCCGATGAACGGCTCGCGAAAGAGCAGCGTGACGGCGAGACCGGCGAGCATCGCGCCAACTGTGGGATCGGTAAAACTTAAGCCGATCCACATCCACGTCAGCACGAGCGCAACGACCGACACGCCCATGCGCAGCACGAACGCGCTGCCGAGCACCGCGCCCGTTTCGTCTTTCGCACGATGCACGATCGTCGGCACGAGAATTTCCGCGCCGCATACCCATGTGATCGGCGCGATCACGAGCAAGAGCGTGTTCGCGTATTGCCATTTGCCGAAGACATCGGGATCGAGATAGCGCGCGAGCAACCCCGAAATGACGATGGCCACCGCAATCTGCGTGAGCCGTTCCAGCCCGAGCCAGACGATATTGGCGAGCGCGCGCGCGACGTCCGGATTGTCCGAACACGTCAACACTTTCATGCGAGTTGCCCGTTGTAAGGTTCAGGCGCGCCGCATGCTACCGATGCGTGATTTGCCGGCATTCCCGTCAAGTTTTGTGTGCTGGCGCGCTGAGACGCGCCGATAGGACGCGTCGAGGCCGAAGAGCGTTTGGGCATTGGATTAGAATGGGGCGCGGGCTTTTACCACGTTTGTACCGACCGGCGCATCATCGAAAACGCTGAAAGACAGCGATTATAAGTGCGAACCCAAGCCCTTCCGGCGCGATGTTCGCGAAGCTGAAATTAAGCTGGCGGCAGAATTCGAATCAGTCGTTCGCGCGCCATCCATTGCCCGGATGCGCACGCGCGTCATCGCCACGACCTGCATGCCCTCATGGCTGCATTGCCGGGAAAACATCAATTAATACACAAGAGGTAGCCATCTCATGAGCCAAGTATCGCAATCCATTTTCAAGGCCTACGACATTCGCGGTATCGTCGGGAAGACCGTCGACAAGGATGTCGCGAAGCAGATCGGTCAGGCGTTCGGCAGCGAGATCAAAAAGCAGGGCGGCGATTCGGTCGTGGTCGCCCGCGACGGCCGTCTCTCCGGTCCGGAACTCGTCGGCGCGCTTTCGGATGGCCTGCGCACGGCAGGCGTCGATGTCATCGATGTCGGCATGGTGCCCACGCCGGTCGGTTACTTCGCGGCGAGCGTGCAGCTGCCTTTGCCGTCGGGCGAGCGTCGCGTGGATTCGTGCATCGTCGTGACCGGCAGCCACAATCCGCCCGATTACAACGGCTTCAAGATGGTGCTGCGCGGCGCGGCCATCTACGGCGAGCAGATTCAGGGCTTGTATCAGCGCATCGTCAATAACGATCTGGCGACGGGCGAAGGCAGCTACACCGAGTTCGATGTGTCGCAGATTTATCTGGACCGCATCGTGTCGGACGTGAAGCCGGTGCACGCGATGAAGATCGTCGTCGATGCGGGCAACGGCGTCGCGGGCGGCCTCGCACCGCGTCTGTTCAAGGCGCTCGGCTGCGAGCTGGTCGAGCTGTTCACGGACATCGACGGCAACTTCCCGAACCATCATCCGGATCCGGCGCACGTCGAAAATCTTCAGGACGTCATCAAGGCACTGAAGGAAACGGATGCCGAAATCGGCTTCGCATTCGATGGCGACGGCGATCGTCTGGGCGTCGTCACGAAAGACGGGCAAGTCATTTTCCCGGATCGTCAGTTGATGCTGTTCGCGCAGGAAGTGCTGTCGCGCAACAAGGGCGGTCAGATCATTTACGACGTGAAGTGCACGCGTAATCTCGCGAAGTGGGTGCGCGAGCAGGGCGGGGAACCGGTGATGTGGAAGACCGGCCACTCGCTCGTGAAGGCGAAGCTGCGGGAAACCGGCGCGCCGCTCGCGGGCGAAATGAGCGGCCACGTGTTCTTCAAGGATCGCTGGTACGGTTTCGATGACGGTCTGTACACGGGTGCGCGTCTCTTGGAAATCCTGTCGCGCGTGGACGATCCGAGCAAGCTGCTCAACGACCTGCCGGATTCGCTGTCGACGCCTGAACTGCAATTGAAGATGGAAGAGGGCGAGAACTTCGCGCTGATCGCGCAATTGCAAAAGAACGCGAAGTTCACCGGCGCGGACGACGTGCTGACCATCGACGGCTTGCGCGTGGAATATCCGGATGGCTTCGGTCTTGCGCGTTCGTCGAACACGACGCCGGTTGTCGTGATGCGTTTCGAAGCGGACAACGATGGCGCACTGAGGCGCATTCAGGAAGATTTCCGCCGCGTGATTCTGGCGGAGAAGCTGGATGCGAAGCTGCCGTTTTAAGCGGTTTGCTTAGTGGATGAAGAAGCGGCACGGTTTTGGGATCGTGCCGCTTTTTTGTTACTCCGGATAAAACTCCGGCGACAGAATTTGTTCGGTCGACCAGGGCAAGTTTTCCGGAAACACATCGAGTCCGGTTTCTTAGACGGCTTTCGATACCGCGTCCGCCCACGTTCCGATCAGCCAGTCCGCATCGCGCAACGAAGTTTGCAGACTCGGCGTTTTCTGCAATGCGACGCCGACGGCACGGCGCTGTTCCTCGATCGTGCGTCGCCAGCTGGAGCCGCGACGTCCCGGCTGATATTGTCGTTTGAGCAAGTGCGCCAGCAATAGCGAAATTCGGCGCAAGAGGTCTCGTTGTTCACTCTTGGCGACATCGTCGATTTCTTTCGCGATGTGTTCGACATCGATGGCCGAGAATTTTCCTTCTCGCAGCAGTGCGGCCTGTTCGCGCGCCCACGCCACGACGTCTTGTTCGTAACGCGTTCCCATCGCGTACTCCTTTCTTGACTGAACCAGGCATGTTGCGGATTTTCTTCGGCACAAATCGGCGCGCATTGTGCAATCTATGCCCGCCCCTTAGCCAACCCGCGCTAAAATTCCTGATTCGTCTCAAATTCCCACTCTCACCGCGCGGTCCGCGCAATTCGTCTACAGCGTGCAAAAGATCCTGATCGTCCGCGTGTCGTCGCTTGGCGACGTCGTTCACAACATGCCGGTCATTGCCGACATTCGCCGCCGCTTTCCCGATGCGCGCATCGACTGGCTCGTCGAAGAAAGCTTCGCGAGCCTCGTCGAACTCGTCGACGGCGTGCATCGCGCGATTCCGTTTTCGCTGCGGCGCTGGCGCAAAGGCTTCGCATCGGCGGCGACGTGGCGCGAGATCGGCAAGTTCAGGCGCGAACTCGCGGCGGAGAAATACGATCTCGTCATCGATTGCCAGGGTTTGATCAAGACCGCGTGGGTCGCGAGCTGGGCGCGCGGGCCGCTCGTCGGGCTGGGCAATCGTACGGACGGCGCGGGCTACGAATGGCCGGTGCGCTTTTTCTACGACCGCCGTGTGCCGATCGAACCGCGCACGCATGTCGTCGAACGCACGCGTCAACTCGTGGTGGCCGCGCTCGATCTGCCGAAACCTCATCAAACCGATGACATCGATTTCGGTCTCGATACGCGCCGCGCCACGCTCGCCGTGTCCGCGCTCGGGCTGAATCTGCCAGTGCCGTATGTCGTCTTCATGCACGCGACCTCGCGCGCGGACAAGCAATGGCCCGAGGCCGCGTGGATCGAACTAGGGCAGGCGCTGGTGACCCGCGGCGCATCGATCGTCTTGCCGTGGGGCAGTGAGGCAGAGCGTGCGACGAGCGAAAAACTCGCCAAGGAATTCGGTGCGGCCGCGATCGTGCCGCCGAAGATGTCGCTGCCTGCGGTCGTCGGTTTGATCGATGGCGCAGCGGCTACCGTCGGCGTCGATACGGGTCTCGTTCATATTGCCGCAGCGCTGAAGCGGCCGACCGTCGAGTTGTACAATTTCTCGACCGCGTGGCGCACGGGCGGCTACTGGTCGCCGAAGGTGATCAATCTCGGCGATGCGAGCCGGCATCCGACCTTATCCGAAGTGAAGGCCGCGCTCGCGGGCTTCGGCCTGCTGTAGTGCTTTCCCGTTCCAGCGCCGTGCGCGGGCAACCCGAGTTCGAAGGCACCTTGACGGAATCTAAAATCATCGAAGTCGTTTCTGGCGATTGGCAGGGCAAGAACTTGTCCGTGCCGCGTGAAACGCTGCTTGCCGGCGTCGAAGACGGCAAAGTTCTCTATTTTCCCAATCTGCGTTTTCCGGTCGAAGGCGGCGAACAAGCGCTGCTCGATCCGAAAATCGCCGATCCGAAGCGCAAGAACATCAGTCTCGCACCGAATGGCGGCGCGCTTGTCGGCGTGCTCGGCGACAACGTCATGCAGTCGGCGGTGCGCTCGCTCATCAAGCGGTATCAGGACAATGCGCGCTCGCTCGTCGATGCGCTCTTTCCCGAATACGACAGCAAGCTGCGTGTCGCGCCGACGAGTTTGCGGCTGCATCAGGTGGAAACGCGCGAAACGTCGTGGCGCAAGGACGATAGCCGTCTTCACGTCGATGCCTTCCCGTCGCGGCCGAACTACGGCGAGCGCATCTTGCGCGTGTTCACGAATATCAATCCGCAGGGCGCGCCGCGCATGTGGCGCGTGGGCGAACCGTTCGAGGACATGGCCAAGCGCTTCTTGCCGGACATCAAGGCGCAAATGCCCGGTTCCGCATGGCTCATGAATCTGCTGCACATCACGAAATCGCCGCGCAGCGAGTACGACCATCTCATGCTCAATCTGCATGACGCGATGAAGGCCGATCTCGATTATCAAAAGTCCTCGCCGCAGGAAACCATGCCATTTTCGCCCGGCTCCGTGTGGGTCTGCTTTTCCGATCAGACTTCGCACGCCGTGATGTCCGGCCAGTTCATGATGGAGCAGACGTTCTTCCTGCCCGTCAAGGCGATGGCGTGCCCCGATCACGCGCCGCTCGGCATTCTCGAACGCCTCAAAGGGCGGGCGCTCGTTTGAGCAGCGTTGGTTCTTCGTCGTCGGGCGTGCTGAGGCTCGTGTATCGCGCGGCGTGGTGGATCGTCGCGCCGCTCGCGGTGCTGCGCCTGCTGATTCGTTCGCGCAAGGAGCGCGGCTATCGCGAACATATCGGCGAACGGTTTGGGCGCGGGCCTGCGCGCAGTGCGTCCGATGTCGCGCCGCTGATCTGGGTGCATGCAGTGTCCGTCGGTGAGACACGCGCCGCGCAACCGCTCATCGATGCATTGTTGAAAGCGCATCCCGAAGCGAAGCTCTTGCTCACGCACATGACGCCGAGCGGCCGCGCGACGGGCGTCGAGCTATTCGGCGATCGCGTGATGCGCAGCTATCTTCCCTACGATTCACCGCGTCTCGTGCGGCGCTTTCTGCGCGCGTGGCGGCCGTCACTCGGCATCGTGATGGAAACGGAAGTGTGGCCGACGCTCATCGACGAATGCAAACGCGCCGACGTGCCGCTCGTGCTGACGAACGCGCGCATGTCGGAGCGCTCGTATAAGCGCGCCGCGAAGTTCGGCCGCGCGGTGCGCGAAGTGTTCGTCGGATTTTCGCGCGTGCTCGCTCAAACCGATGCCGATGCGCAGCGCCTCGCCGCGCTCGGCGCGCGCAATATCGCTGTGCTCGGCAATCTGAAGTTCGATATGTCCGTGCTGCCGGAACTCATCGCGCGCGGGCAAACGTGGCGATCGGCGATCGGCGATCGGCCGGTGTGGGTCGCGGCGAGCACGCGTGAAGGCGAGGAAACGCTCGTGTTGCGCACGTTCGCGGCGCTGGGCGTGCCCGATGCGCTTTTGATTCTGGTGCCGCGTCATCCGCAGCGTTTCGACGAAATATCGGCGCTGATCGCGGCCGCGGGCATGACGAGCGCGCGGCGTTCCGTGTGGGCCAGCAAGCCCGTCGCCGCCGGTTCGGGCGTGGATGTGCCGGAGCCGTTGCCATCGAACGTGCAGGTTTTATTGGGCGATTCGATGGGCGAACTCGGCGCATATTACGCGGCGGCGGATCTCGCGTTCATCGGCGGAAGCCTGTTGCCGCTCGGCGGGCAGAATCTGATCGAAGCGTGCGCAGCGGGCGTGCCGGTGCTGATCGGCCAGCACACGTTCAATTTCACGCAGGCCACCAACGATGCGATCAACGCGGGCGCCGCGCTGCGCGTGGACGATCCGCAAGGGCTTGCGCGCGGTCTGCGCGAACTCTTCAACGACAAGCCGCGCCGTCTTGCGATGAGCGCGGCGGCATCGGCGTTTGCGGCGCGGCATCGGGGCGCGACGGAGGGGACGGTCAGCGTGCTCGGCGCGTTGCTCGAAGGCGAGGAAGCGGCGCGCTGAAGTTACTTCTTCACGCTTAGCAATGCCTCCACGCATCGCGCGAACCGCTCGTTGCTCATCGACGCCATATTCTTGCGCACGTTCCAGCGCGCGGGCTTTCATCTCACGTTCGAGCGCGTCGTTGGTAAGAATGCGGCGCATGCCCGCGGTGAGTTCATCGACCGCGCCGACCGGAAACAGCATGCCGAAGCGTCCGTCGCCGAGAATCTCGCGCGGACCCGTCGGGCAATCGCTCGCGACGACCGGCTTGCCGAGCGCGAGCGCTTCGAGCAGCACCATCGGCATGCCTTCGTAGCGCGAACTCAGCACTTGCAGCCGTGCGGGCGCAACGAGCGCATGCGGATTGTTTCGATACCCCGCGAAATGCACGCGTGCCGCGATACCCAACTCCTTCGCCAATTCCTCCAGTTCGCGCCGGAACGCGCCATCGCCGACGATCGCGAGATGTTCCGCGATATCGCCACCACGTACGAGTTGCGCATATGCGCGCAAGAGCGTGCGGTGGTCCTTCTGCATCTCGTCGAGCTGCGCAACCGACATGATGTACGGCGCATCGCAAGGCGGCGTTTCTTGCGCGCGCATTGTCACGTGCATTGACTCGAATACGCGCGATATCGATCGCATTCGGCAGCACGAAAACGCGTTGCAGCATCTCGCCGAACATCGCGCGCGCTTCGTCGGCCATATGCTGATTGAGCGCCGCGACCCCGTGATAGCCCGCGAATTGCGCCGCAAGCCGGCGCTTTTTGCGCGGCCGATGTGCAAGCCGCGCATCGAAACTAAAGTGATTCACGCTGAGCCACGCGACGCCGAAGCGCCCGGCCAGACGCCGCAGCGACATGTCGTAATCGACGATAAACGCATGCCGCTGCGCCAGTTGCTCGACGCGTCTTTTCACATACGGACGCACGGCGAGCGTGTTGAACACATCGCGCCCGATGCGCCCGAGCTTGCCCAGACGATGCGCATAACGCCGCGCCTGAAACACGTTGAGCCAGTCCTTGTCCGCGAGCAATTCGATCTCGACATCCGGCAGCACAAGCGCGCGATAACGGTTTTCGAACGCGGGCGACGGATGCATCACGGAACGCGTGACCTTGAAGTGCCGCCGATCGAAGATGCGCAGCCATTGAATCAGCGACGATTAAGTCGTGCGTTATCGGCGCTGGAAGATTGTGGTGGCGGGCGGTGTGCTGGAAATTTTTATCGCGATCTTCTTTTATCAGCCTTATCCGGATCACTACGCGGGAACGGTCGCGTATTGCGTGGCGTTCGGCCTGATTTTCGGCGGCTGGAACATGATGTTGCTCGCGCAGCGCGTGCGTCGCATGGCGGCGAATCTGGCGGTCGACGATGCGCCGTATCCGTTCGCCGATGCCGTCTGGGACGGCCCGCTCGAGCCGCATGAAACCGCTCTGACGGTGCACGTATGGACGCCGGTCGGCTCGGCGAAGATGGAGCCCAAGCGCCAGTTGATCGTGGATCGCTACATCGCCGCGGTCGACCAGCACGGCGCGATATCGACGGGACATGCCGCGCTGGAAACGCCCGAAGGCGTGTATATCAGCCTCTATCCGGCGGTGGAAATCGAGCGTTCGCGGGAAGAAGTTCGCGCGCATTTTGCGGGCGACGCGCGATAACGATGTGCCGGGCTTGTATCAGCCCGACTACGGCACGGAATCGAAGGCGTGGTGCGAATCGACGCACAAGGTGCGCATCCGCAATTACGATCCGCAGCGCCTGGCGCGCTTCTGGGAGGAGTATCGGCGAGATACGACTTACAACCTCACGTATCGCAATTGTTCGAGCACGGTCGCGCGGGCGCTGGAAGCGGCGATCGAAGGCGCATCGGCGCGGGCGTGGGGCAAGGGCGGCAGCTGGAAACCGTTCTGGCAGATCGCGACGACACCCGAATTATGGGATGGGTCGCGGCGCAGATCAGAAAACGCGCCGCGACGATGGCGTGGACGCCCGGTTTGACGCTTGACTATGCGCGGGCGTTGAGCATGCTCGCGGACCCGCGCGTGTCGGGATGGTCGAAGATGGCGCGCATCGCGATTCGGCATATGATCCGGTCGCGACAGCGGTGGTGGCGTGAGGAGGAGACGGCGGCGCATGTGCAGGATGCGCCCGCTGCCGAAGCCTTCACGTCAGCAACAACCCCTTCTTCTCGATGAAACCGATGACTTCATCCAGCCCATCCAGCGCCTTCAGATTGCACATCACGAACGGTCGCTCGCCGCGCATTTTCTTCGCATCGCTCGCCATGATGTCGAGATTCGCGCCGACATATGGCGCGAGATCCGTTTTGTTGATGACGAGCAGATCCGACTTCGTAATGCCCGGTCCGCCCTTGCGCGGAATCTTTTCGCCGCCGGCGACGTCGATCACATAGATCGTCAGGTCCGACAATTCGGGGCTGAACGTGGCCGCAAGGTTATCGCCGCCTCATTCGATAAACACGATATCCGCATCCGGAAAGCGCGACACCATGCGATCGACCGCTTCGAGATTGATCGATGCATCTTCGCGAATGGCCGTATGCGGACAGCCGCCCGTTTCCACGCCCATGATGGGTTCGGCAGGCAGCGCGCCCGCGACGGTCAGCAGGCGCTGATCTTCCTTCGTATAGATATCGTTGGTGATGGCGACGAGATCGTACTTCTCGCGCATCGCCTTGCAGAGCATTTCGAGCAGCGTCGTTTTGCCGGAGCCGACCGGACCGCCCACGCCCACGCCCACGCCCATGCGCAACGGCGGCAGCTTTTTGGTTCGGCGGGCGGCGGAAGAGTAAGCAGGAGCGTTCATGTCTATAAAGACATCGAAAAAAATTCAGGAGCGAAAGAGCCGCGAATACTGCGATTCATTCCGCGCCGATAACACGCCGAGTTGCGGCGCAAACGTGTTGATGTGGTCGAGCGGCGTGGCTAACGCACGCGCGACGGCGGCATCGATCGCATCACGCAATGCAACGATGATGCGCTGTCCCGCAAGCTGTCCAAGCAGCACCGCTTTCAACGCGGCGGCCGCCTGATTCTCGACCCAACTAAATGCATACGCGGCAAGCGCGGCGTCGGGCGATGCATCGTGCGCGAATGCGGCCAATGCGAACGCGGTCGGTTGCGCGACGGGTTTGATCGATGCGGGCGTCGCGCGCCGCGCTGCATCGCCCCATTCGAGCGATGTGCACAACTGCGCGAGCGACCAGCCCATTTGCTCAGTCTCGCGTCGCAATTCCGACGATTCGCGGCTCGCGATGTATTCATCGTTTGCGGTTTGCAATGCGGCTTGATCGTGCGTACACCAATGTTCGATCTGATGCGCGAGCAAAGGCAGTTCGCCACGCGCGAGCACATTGACGAGCCGTACATGGACGCCTCCAGTTTGCCAAGCTTTCATTCCGTGACAGCAAGAAGAGGAAGGTTGCACCCGTACATTCGGACTTTTCACGCGAGACACTTTTGCTCGCTGTCCCTGATGGGATAGCCCAGAGATCGTCGTCAAGTATGGGTCTGGCCATTTCCTTTTCGCCGTCGAAACAACGATCAGGTTAACAGGAACGGCCTGAAGTAAATAGCCCCATCCATCATTTTGTTAAAGCTTCTTAGCGCCTTGCGGCGTCATCGCCTGAATACGCCGAGCAACAGGGTCGCAAGAAAGATCACGATAAAGATGAAGAACAGGATCTTGGCAATTTCCGCCGCGCCCGTTGCGATGCCACCGAAGCCAAAGAAGGCCGCAATGATCGCGATGGTAAAGAAAATGACAGCGTACCGAAGCATGAAGCCTCCCACGTTGAACAGTTGGATGGTTGATTCGCGTGCGGACTGAAGCCGTCGCTGCCATCGCTCATCGGTTCTTGCCGCGCAAGGTGTGCGGCGAATGGAGAAAAGCAACGGCTGTGCCTGAATGCAAAAACGCCGCAAGCCTTGAGCAGCATTGCGGCGTCGTGATGTGCTTTAAAGCAGCACTTGCGGTTTTAAAAAAACTTAAGCAAAGGCTAACGGTCTAGTGCGCGACCGGAGTCGTTTTCATCGTCGAGATCATCCTCTCGTCGTCGACGTTGCTTAGCGCATCCGGCAGGTTGTTCTCTCCAGTTCATCGCGCTCGATTTGATCGGTCAGATCGAGGAATTTGCGCGTGGCGGGACCGGATGGGCGATTGGCTCCAGACATGGCGGTACTCCTTGAACAGATTTCAAAGCCGCGCCGACCATCGGCGCGAATTGACGAACAAGCAAAGCACGTACGCGCCGGCAGAAGTCACAGTCTTAAAGCATCGCTTGAGGATTTCCTTGAGGTTCCTTAGCGACTAAAGGCGGCGTAGGCGAAGAGGCCAATGAAGCAGTCAATGCAATCCCAAAGTTGCAAGCGGGACAGCAGTTTTTGCGTGCCGGCGCGAAAGACCAGTATGCACTGGTCCATTCGCCGGGGCAAAGAAAAGGTCAAAGTTCTCAGATGTTTCGCGTAGCGATTAGCTGCATGCATTCGCTTTATGCGTTAAGCAAAGAAGCGCGCAACGATCGGATACAGCGATAACACGAGCAGCGCAGCTATCGTGAGATTGAACATGCGCAGCCGGCGCGTATCCGCAAGAAAGCGCCGCAACGATATGCCGAACGCAGCCCACGCCGTAATGCACGGCAAGCCGATCACAACGAACACAGCCGACATCAGCGCAGCGTTGAGCGAAAGACTCGCGTGCAAATGAATCGTGGTCGCAGCGGTGAGCTCCATCATCCACGCTTTGGGATTGATCCATTGAAACGCGATGGCTTCGTAAAAGCGCATCGGGCGACGCTCGGCTTTGCGCATCTGCACGGACGACGACGTGCCGATCTTCCACGCGAGATAAAGCAGATACGCGACGCTCAACGTTTCGAGCGCGGTGTAAAGCCACGGCAAACGTTCGAACGCCTGGGCGAGTCCGAGTCCGGCCGCCATCATCAAAAGCGCCATACCCGCACTGATGCCGAGCACGTGTGGCAAGGTCCGTTTGAGGCCGAAATTGACGCCCGAGGCGAGCAACATGGTGTTGTTTAGACCGGGCGTGATGCTCACACGAGCGCGAAGAGCGCGGCGGCGGGAAGGGCGTCGAGTAAAGACGGTGGCATGGCGCTCTCCGAAATGACGGGTTCGATGAGCACCAAGTGTACGGACGTTAAGCGGTATAGTACCGGTACAGTCTGTCAGAAGCCTTCCGGTACGCTTTCTGGATTAGACAGGAAACGGATTGCGCTCCTCAAATCCATGCTGATGCCAGTACGGATACGCCGGGCGCGCGGTGCTGGCTTCATCGAGCATTTTGACCTGCTCCGGCGTCAGATTCCAGCCGACCGCGCCGAGGTTCTGCCGCAACTGTTCCTCGTTTCGCGCGCCGATCAACACCGTTGCAACCGTCGGCCGTTGCAGCAGCCAGTTCAGCGCGATCTGCGGCACCGTCTTGCCGGTTTCCTCGGCGATAGCATCGAGCGCATCGATAACGCGATAAGATATTCCTCCGGCACCGGCGGCCCCATATCGGCCGTTTTATGCAGCCGGCTCGATGCCGGCAGCGGCTACCCGCGCCGGATTTTGCCCGTCAGCCGTCCCCAGCCGAGCGGACTCCAGACAATCGCGCCGACGCCCTGATCGAGCCCGAGCGGCATCAGTTCCCACTCGTAATCGCGGCCGATCAGCGAATAGTAGGTCTGATTCGCGACATAGCGCGGATAACCGTAGTGGCTCGCGACATCGAGCGATTTCTGCAGATGCCAGCCCGAAAAATTCGATACCCTCGTATAGCGGATTTTCCCCGCGCACACGAGATGCGATTGCGCGCGCGCGAAGCAGCATCTATATCGAGAACCAGTATTTCACGTCGGGCTCGATCGGCGCGGCGTTATCGGAGTCGCTCGCGCGCGAGGACGGTCCCGATCTCGCGATCGTCGTGCCGCGCAATCAGAGCGGCTGGCTGCTGGAAGTGACGATGGGCGTGCTGCGTTCGCGTCTGCACACCATTCTGAAGCAGGCGGACACGCACGGACGTTATCGCCTGATGAGTCCGAGCGTGCCCGATCTCGGCGATCAGATCATCAACGTGCATAGCAAGCTGATGATCGTCGACGATGAATTGCTGATCGTCGGTTCCGCGAATTTGAACAATCGCTCGATGGTGCTCGACAGCGAATGCAATGTCTCCATCGATGCCGGCGCCGATGCGCGTATTCGTCACGCGATCGCCCGGATGCGCGATACGTTGCTTGCCGAACATCTCGGCTGCGATGTGGATGACGTGGTGCGTGAACGCGATGCGCGATGCAGCATGAACGCCGCGATCGGCGTGCTGCAACGTGACCGCGACGAGCATCGCACGCTGATCGAACTCGATCCGGAAGTGTCGCCGGAACTCGATCAGCTCATTCCGACCGATGCCTTGATCGATCCCGAAACGCCGATCGCCGCCGATGAACTCGTCGATCAATTCGTGCCCAAGGAAAGGACGCGTCCGCTGATCGGTCGATACGCGGCGCTCAGCGTGCTCGCGTTGCTCGTGGTCGGCGTCGCGGGATTGTGGCACTGGACGCCGCTCGGCGATTACCTCAATCTCAAGTCGCTGACCAACGCCACGCGCGATGTGCAGTCGCTGCCGCTCGCGCCGGTGTGGATCGTGCTCGCGTATGTCACGGCGGCGGTCATGTCCGTGCCAGTCACGTTGCTGATCGCGACAATGGGCATTGTGTTCGGCGCGGCGTGGGGCGGCACGTATGCGCTCGTCGGCACGACGATCGCGGCGGCGGCGTCTTTTCACATCGGCAACTGGCTCGGGCGCGATGCCGTGCGCAAACTCGCGGGCGCGCGCGTGAATCGCCTGAGCGAACGCGTGGCCAAGCGCGGCATCGTTGCGGTCGTCGTGTTGCGCTTGCTGCCGGTTGCGCCGTTCGCCATCGTCAATCTCGTGGCGGGTGCATCGCATATTCGCATGCGTGATTTCATGATCGGCACCATCCTCGGCATGGGACCGGGCATCTTTCTCACCATGGCGTTCGCGCATCAGTTCGTGGCGTCCTTGCGGCATCCGACGGTCGGCTCGTTCGCGGTGTTGATCGGCATCGGCGCCGTGCTGATCGGCTTGTCGATGCTGTTGCAGCGCTTTCTCGGCGCGCCCGGCAAAACGCACGCAAAAGAAGGCGCGCCCAGCGATGCCGACAAGCCGTGCGCCAGCGACGAAGCCCAGCGCGTGAGCCGTATGCGCGGCCTGCGCGAGCGCGATGCATCGCCGCGCGACGCAGCGGATTCATCTTCATCGAGCCGCAAAGACGAGGTCAATTCATGACGTTGATGCACGACGCCAGCATCGATCGAAACAGCATGAACAGTGTGCGCGAACGCGAGTTGCGCATCGCGACTTACAACCTGCATGCGGCGGTGGGCATCGACGGCAAGTTCGCGCCGGAACGCATCGACGAAGTGCTTCCCGAAATCGATGCCGACATCTTCGCGCTGCAGGAAGTGCCGCTGGGCGGAACCGGTTCACCCGATGTGTTGCAACGCATGACGAATCTGCATGCGGTCGCCGGCCCGACGCTCGATACGCCGCAACGCCGCTACGGCAATGCGGTGCGCACGCTCGATCTGTCGTTCAGGAGCCGCGAACCGCGCGGCGCGCTCGATGCCGATATCGATTGCAATGGCGAAACATGGCGCGTCGTGGCGACGCATCTCGGGCTGGCATCGAGCGAAAGACGCGCACAGGTGGAGCAAGTGCTCCAGACCTTCGATACATCCGCGCTGCCCATCATCCTGCTCGGCGATCTGAACGAGAGGTTTGTTTATGGCCGCACGCTGCGGCGTCTCGTCACGCACTTTC
The DNA here is from genome assembly GCA_001184405.1 of Candidatus Burkholderia humilis. Lineage (GTDB taxonomy): Bacteria > Pseudomonadota > Gammaproteobacteria > Burkholderiales > Burkholderiaceae > Caballeronia > Caballeronia humilis. The sequence goes on along the minus strand of LFMX01000002.1, from coordinate 16,693 downwards.
ATCGTGCGAGCGCATTGCGTACGTTTCCGACGCGCTATCCGCTCTTTGCGCTGGATCGCATCTGGGTGCATCCGGGTGAACGGTTGATGCGTGTCGATGTGCATTGCACGCCGCTCTCGCGTGTCGCATCGGATCACTATCCGCTTATCGCGCACATTAGCAAACCGATCGATGCATGACGCAAAGCATGCTTTCGATCCATGTTTTAAGTGCTATTTCGATTCAAACGTATCCCGAAGACGCTCACCTGTGCACGCCACACCACGAAAACTCCCTAGAAAAACGATATAAAAGTGCAAAAGACTCGCACGAACGCGTCTGGCCTATGTAGAATCCGGCGTGATACGACCGCAATCGAGCGAACGTATTCAGTCATCAGCTATCACTGACCAACACAGGTGTAGGAGAAACATGCCGACTTCCGCTAAAACCGCTGCCAAGAAAGCCCCGGCCAAAAAAGCTGCGGTGAAGACCGCTGTCGCCAAGAAGGCAGCTACGAAAGTTGCTGCCAAGAAAGTACCCGCCACCAAGACCGCCGTAGCCGCGAAGAAAACCGCGGGCGCTCCGTCGCCGATCAAGGACACTTTCACCAAGGCGTCGCTCGCTGCACACCTTGCTGAACGTGCCGATGTTGATGTGAAGCCAGTCAAGGCTGTGCTGGTCGCGCTCGAAGACACGATCCTCGGCTCGGTCCACAAGAAGGGCGCAGGCGAATTCACGCTGTCGGGCCTGTTGAAGATCTCGGCGCAAGCCGTGCCGGCGAAGAAGAAGCGCTTCGGCAAAGATCCGTTCACGGGCGCAGAGCGCTGGTTCCCGGCCAAGCCGGCAAGCGTGCGCATCAAGGCACGTGCGCTGAAGAAGCTGAAGGACGCAGCGGCTTAAATTTTTAAGCTCTGGCGTTTAAGGTTTCGATTCCATCATCGGGATCGAAACCTAAAGATGAGAGGCCAGTTTTCTTTGAAGGAACTGGCCTCTTTGTTTTTTGCTAAGCATTCGCCTTTTGAAAGAGCGTGCTAAGCCAGTCCGCAAAAACCCGCACACGTGCCGATAACTGCCGATTATGCGGATACAGCACGGAAATGGGCATCGGCGGTGGCGGAAGATGCGGCAGCAGCGCGTGCAGCCGGCCATCTGCGAGTGCATCGTCGATGTGATAACGCGGCACCTGAACGATGCCGAGTCCCGCAAGCGCGCGGCCTGCGTATAAAGCTCGACGCCCGTCACCGAAATCGACGCGGGCAACTCGACGGCCTGCACGCCTTCGCTCAACGTGAACTCCAGCGGTATGACGCGACCCGTCGCGCTCGATACATAATTCACCGCGCGATGTGACGCGAGCGAATCGAGATCGCCGGGCATGCCGTGTCGTTCGAGATAAGACGGACTCGCCGGCGTCACTTGTTCGAGCAATGCAACGCGCCGTCCGATCATCGACGAATCCTGCAGCGTGCCGGCGCAGCACGCAATCCACGCCTTCACGCACGAGATCGACGAGGCGATCATCTTCGCCCACATGCAGTTCGATCTGCGATAACGCGCCATGAACGCGGGCAATTCCGGCACGATGAAATGCCGTGCCAGCGTGCCTTGCAGATTCACGCGCAATAACCCTTTCGGCGCTGCGTGCCTGAACGAGCCTTCTGCTTCTTCCAGATCGGCGATCAGCCGCACGCAGCGCCGATAGTGTTCCTCGCCGTCATGCGTGAGCCGCACGGTGCGCGTCGTGCGTTCGAGCAGCCGCGCGCCGAGCCGCTCTTCCATGCGCTTCATCAAGTTGGTGACGGTGGCGCGCGGCATCTGCAAATCATCGGTGGTTTGCGTAAAGCTATGCCGTTCCGCAATGCGCACGAACACCTGCATTTCCTGAAAGCGATCCATGTCGGGCAAGGTCCAAATAAAGAGCGATTGTTAAAGCAACTGGAACGATGATACTAAGCCGCGCACGATGATCGCTCAAAGTAAGTGATTCATCATGCTGTTCATCGAATCACTTACTTTGAGGAACGGCATCATGAATCAGACGGAAAAGAAGCGCGTGGCAATCGTGACGGGCGCATCGCGTGGCATTGGTGCGGCGATTGCGCGTCGGCTGGCAAAGGAAGGCTTTGCGGTCGCGATCAACTATGCATCGAGCGCGAAGGAAGCAGACGCGCTCGCCGATGAACTGTGCGCAGCGGGCAGCGCAGCGCTCGCGGTGAAAGCGGATGTCGCCAAATCGGACGATGTGCACCGTATGTTCGATGCAGTCGAAGCGCAACTCGGCAAGGTCGATGCGATCGTCAACAACGCGGGCGTGCTCTCGACGCCGCCGCTCGCCGACACGAGCGACGCGGCCTACGATCGCATCTTCGATATCAACGTGCGCGGCACGTTCAACACGATGCGCGAAGCCGCAGCGCGCATGAACGATGGCGGACGCATCGTCAATTTTTCGAGCACGAGGCTCGCGCTGAAGCTGCCCGGTTACGCGATCTACAACGCGACGAAAGCAGCGGTCGAAGCGCTCGCGCTGGTGTGCGCAAAGGAACTGCGCGGACGCAATATCACGGTGAATACGGTTGTGCTGGGACCGGTGGCGACATCGCTGTTTCTGGAGGGCAAGACGGACGAGCAGATCGCCAGTTTCTCGAAGATGCCGCCGCTCGAACGGCTCGGACAGCCCGACGATATTGCATCGGTCGTGGCGTTTCTCGTCGGGCCGGATGCGGCTTGGGTCAACGGACAAAGCTTGCGCGCGAACGGCGGGCTGGCTTAAAGCATCAACGCGAATTGATCGATGTTGTTCTTTGGGCGCGCACGTGAAGAAGTCGAACGCTTTTGTACCGAAGGCGCTGAGACTTGCGAAGTGAGCGTGAATGCAGGCCGCGCATCGCACGCGATCCATTCGAGTTGTCCGGATGCGAGGCGCTTCGCGATCAACGCGTACACGTCGGCATCGAACGGACGTGCGTCTGTCGCGGACGAAAGCAAGGTTGCGATGTCATCGCGCGTTGCGCAGGTGCCGATGTAGCACCATCGGTCGATCACATGCCACGCTTCGCGATTCGTATGCTCATCGCGTTCGACGATCGCGATTGGCCCTTCATGTGGCCAGCGCACGAGCTTCACAGGGTCGAGCGCGATGAGCGCGCGCGTCGCATGATCTGCGATCGCTTCGGCGTCCGCGCATGCGCCGAGGCATCGCTTGACCTGAAAGCCGAAGCAGCCGCGCGTGGATTTTTCGAGGCCGAGCGTGGCGTGACAGAGATTGTGTTCATCTGCGAGATGACGCAAAAAAGCCAGCGCTTTGCCGCGCGATGAAAACACGCCATAAAGATGACCTTCGCGCGATAGATCGCGTTTGCTCGCGCGTAGCAGTTCAGGCGCATGCGCACCCGGAATCCATTGCCACGCACACGCGCCCGACGCGCGCTTGAGCATGCGGTTGTGCAAGGGCTTCAAATCCTTTACGAGTTTCGCTTCGAGCAGCAACGCGCCGAGTTCGCCAACGGTCTCATGATGTTCGATACGCCGAATCGTCTGCGAGATCGACAAGTCCTTTGCCAGCCGATGATCGCCCGCGAAATGCGACGCCACGCGCTGCTTCAGATTGAGGCTCTTGCCGACATAGAGCGGCGCTTCATCGTCGCCATGAAGATATACACGCCGGGCGTCGATGGCAGCGCTTCGAGCGCGCCTTCGGGTAACGCGGTGGGCAAACTCGCGCGCTTGATCAGCGTCTTGACGGCGGCATCGACGAGATCTTGCGAATACAGCGCGTGAATCTTCTGCCAGAACTGCCACAGCAAATCGGCGTCCGCGAGCGCGCGATGGCGTCTTTCGGGCGCGAGATTCAGATGCGCGATGAGCGCATCGAGCCCATGTCTTTCGACTGATGGAAAGAGCGCGCGCGACAAGCGCACCGTGCACAGCGTATCGGCGCGAAACGTCAGCCCCGCGCGACGAAATTCGTTCTTCAGAAAGCCGTAGTCGAAGCGCGCGTTGTGCGCGACGAAGAGCTTGCCGTGCAGCCGTTCCGCAAGCGCGGGCGCCAGCGATTCGAACGTGGGCTGCCCGCGTAACATGCTGTCGTCGATACCCGTCAGACGCTCGATGAACGGTGGCACTGGCATGCCCGGATCGACTAGCACGCTCCAGCGCTCGATGCCCGCCGTGCTCGCTTCCACCACGCCGATTTCGGTGATGCGGTCCGCGGTGGCATCGCTGCCGGTGGTTTCCAGATCGACGAAAACGATCGGACGCGCGAGGCCAGCGAGCAGGGCATCGGCGAGCGCGTCGGATTCGAAGGTGTGTTCATGCATAGCCGCTGAGTCTAGCGCAAAGCGCATCGGCCGATATGACGCGATATAACGATTACACGCATCGTGAAAGCGCGGCATGCCGAATGCGTCACACGAAATGCGTCAGTACAATACGAGTTTGCTTGTTTCAGGACGGATCGACATGACTTATTGCGTGGGACTGTGCGTGGACGAGGGCCTCGTGTTCCTGTCCGACACGCGCACCAACGCCGGCGTGGATCACGTGAGCGCCGCGCGCAAGATGGGTGTCTACGAGCACCCCGGCGAGCGCGTGCTCGTGCTGCTGGCGGTCGGCAATCTCGCGTTGACGCAGGCGGTCACGCATCTGCTTGCCGAGCCGACCGATCCCGACGCGCCCACGCTTTATAGTGCCTCCACGATGGCGGAAGCCGCGCGTATCGTCGGCGATGCGCTGTCGCTCGCGGAATTCAGCGTCGATTTCAATTGTAGCTTTATCCTCGGCGGGCAGATCGCCGGTCAGCCGCCGCGTTTGTTCATGATTTACGCTGCGGGCAATTTCATCGAGTCGACGCGCGTGTCGCCGTACTTTCAGATCGGCGAATCGAAGTACGGCAAGCCGATCATCGACCGCGTGATCACGCCGGCTTCGCCGCTCGATGAAGCCGCCAAATGCGCGCTCATTTCGATGGATTCGACGCTGCGCTCGAATCTTTCCGTCGGTCTGCCGCTCGGTCTGCTGGTGTATGAGAAGGACGCGTTGCGCGTCACGCGCTTTGCCACGCTGGATAACGACAGCACGTATTACCAGGCGATTCATCGCACCTGGGGCGAGCGCTTGCGTCAGATCTTCGCGGAGATTCCGAATCCGTCGTGGACGGATCTCGGCAATGTGCCGCTGTGCCCGCGCGAACAGGCACGCGCGGCGGTGCCGCGGCTCGTTATCGGCGATCTGCGGGGGAACACGGATTCGCCCGCACAGACGCTCGCCGAAGACATGAACCACACCGCGCGCCGGAGCAGTAACGCCGCCTAGGGCGTGCATTGCAGCGGCATCGGCATATTCGCTTTGATCGACTGCATCTGCTTCGGCGAATCGATCAACACCGCGTCGATACCCAAACACGCCGCCGTGCGATAGTCCTCAGCATTGTCGATGCCGATCGCGACGATATGCGTCGCGCCCTGCGACTGAAAGCACGCGACGGCATCGCGCGTCCAGAGCTTCACGCTCGGCGAACGCGCCTCGCCGAGCGTGAAGGTCTCGGTCAACTCCATCTTTCGTGCGTTGCGTATTCGAACGCACTCCTGCCGGCGGGCGGCAGCGCGGCGCACGTATGCGCGAGCGCGACGGTGGCAAGCCGATTGCGCGTGGCATCGCGTGATTCGAAGCGCCTTGCTTCGGGATACGCGGCGAATGCGGACTGATAAGCGGCATCGGTCGAATAGATCAGCACGCGATCGAAGGCGTTTTCTTCACGCAAGATGCGCGCGACGGCGGCGGCCTGCGGTTCGGCGGGCAACGCTTTCATATCGAGCATGACGGGCACGAACGCGCCGATGGTGCGCAACGCCTGCGCAAGCGTCGGAATGCGCAGCGGATGCGCGCGATACGGATACGTCCGCGCGCCGTTGGTATCGGTCTGTGCGAAGTTCCAGCCTGCGTTCAGCGTTTGCAGCGTCGCGAGATCCAGGTTGGCGACCGGACCTTTGCCGTCCGTATTCGCGGACAAATCCGCCGGGCGATACAGCACCGGCACGCCGTCGCGCGTGAGCTGAACCGTGAGCCAGATCGCGTCCGCGCGATGTTCCAGCGCGCCTTGAATCGCTAGCAACGTGTTCTCGGGGAAGTCGGCCGCGCCGCCGCGATGCGCGACGATTCTCGGCAAGGCCGAGGCTTTTTGCGTGGACGACAGGGCATCCGCGCCGCAAGCGCTTACGGTCAATGAGGCAGCGAGCGAGGTCAAAAGTGGGACTGCGCGCATCGAAAGAATCTCCGGAAATAGGACCGGACGATTCTGCGTTCACGCGCACGCGGTTGAAATCGACGATTTATTACCGCGTTCGTGCAAGCGATACGTTTTCGCCGCGCATAAAAAAACAGCCACCGGCATAAGCCGATGGCTGTCGAGTCGTTGCTGCTTTTGTCGTTCGATACAGCACTCGCGTGCCGTATCGAACGCTTGTTCTTAGAACTTGTGACGCAGGCCGATGAGCACGAGCTCCTGGTGGCTGCGGCCGCTGTCGAAGCCGAAGTCGGAGATCGATGCCGTTGCGTCTGCCGTCGACGTCGTGCCGTTGTTCACGCGTTGCGTGCCGCTTGCGTGCTGGTACGCGCCGACTGCGTAGACGTCCGTACGCTTGGACAGCGAGTAATCGGCGCCCAGGCTGACCTGGTGATAGTTCGCCGACGTATCGCCGTTTGCGTGCGTGTACGTGTAGCCGAGGCCCAGCAGGGTAGCCGGCGTCAGCTGGAAGTTCACGTAGCCGTTGCCGACGTTGAACTTCTCTTGTTGCGTGAAGAGCGAGCTGCCGTCGTTCTTATACTGCGCGAAGCTGTACGATGCACCGACCGTGAACGGGCCGAACACATACTGGCCAGCGCCACGTGCGATACCGACTGCGTGTGCCGTCGAGTAGCCGTTGTTGATGATCGTGTTGAACAGCGAATCCGACGACGGGCTGTTCCAGCCGGTCGCGCGGTTTGCGCTCGGGTTGTTCACGTACAGGTAGCTGCCGGCCAGCGAGAACGGACCGTTTGCATACGTGACTGCGCCGCCCCAGGTTTGACCTTGACCGGTCGCGCCTGCGAGGTTGCTGAAGCCGTAGATGCCTTCGAACTGGAAGCCTGAGTAGACCGGCGAAACGTACTTGACGGCGTTGCTTACGCGCAGGCTGTTGTCGTAGTTGTCGACGTCGCCCGGCGTTGCGAATGCTGCGCCCCAGTAGTTGTCGTCCGTGAGACCCTGAACCATGTCAACCGACGGGTCGTATTGGCGACCGAACGTCACCGTACCCCACTGGTTGCCGCTCAGGCCCACGAATGCTTGACGACCGAATTCGCGACCGCCCTGATTCAGACGACCCGTGCCCGGATCAAAGCCGCTTTCCAACTGGAACACTGCCTTCAGGCCGCCGCCGAGGTCTTCCTGACCCTTCAAGCCCCAACGCGGGCCGGACAGCGTGCCGTTGACCATGCCGAACAGATGGTCGCCAGCGGCATTGGCATGGCTCACGTAAGCGAGACCAGTGTCGATCACGCCATACAGCGTCACGCTCGTTTGTGCCTGTGCCGCGCCAGCTGCGCCGAGCAGGGCCAGCGAGACGGACGTCAGTGCGAATCGTTTCATCGAATTCTCCACGCGAATGATTAAAATCGTTATTGCTAGCACAGAGAATAACGCAACGTTTCAGAACTTAAGAACTGAAAAAAATTGACTGTCTCGAAAAACACACACTAAGACGAAGGCCCGCCACTCAAGGCCTTGCGAGCGATTTGGGCGGAAAAGCCCCTGACATCGCATCTTGAAAAAAGTTCCGGCGCACGTGGCGCCGGTAAAAGATTCCTTATGTTCGAGCGTTCGATTACCCTCGATTTCGGTAACAAACCCATTCACGCCGCGGCGATCTTTCGTGATCGGTTGACAGCGCGCAGTTTGTTGCGATGCTCAAACTCGCGGGTCGTGACGACTTCCATCGCGCTGGCTGCGACCAGTACCGCGCGCCACGGATGGTGCTGCACCATTTTGTTGGCATCCGATGCCTTGCTGCCTGCGCCGAGCATCGCGCGAGATGTTCAGTGCCTTCGCCACCGCCGACACTTTCTTGCGCGCCTGTCCCGTTAACTGTGTTGCGTGTGTTCCGCGCGTGCGTTGATGCTGCGGCGCGCCGCGGCGGAAACCGGTGCGTCACTGCGAGCGCTCGCGGGCGACACCGGCACGACCGTCGGTGCAACCTCTGCCGCCTTGACCGGCGCGGCCGTACGCGTGGACGCCGCGAGCATCGAACCGATTTTTGCGCGGCTGCCCGGCGGCACGCCGCCGACCATCGCGTCGCGCCATTCGACGGGGGCATCGGGCAAAAACTTCATCAACGCGCCGAAAGCGACCGACAGCACGAGCAAGCCCGCCACGAGCTGCACGATATCGCCGATCACCACGAAGGGCGAATCGCCGAACAGCCACATGCAGGCCGCCTGGATCGCGGTCTCGAGCACGAGGGAGACGATCAGCAAGAACGCGACGCCGAGCACGAGCCCGAACGACACGAGCCGCACGCGCACCATCGTCATGATGCTGGAGCGCGGTTCGCCGCTGATCGGCCAGACAATATTGAGCGCCATATTAAGCGATGAAAACGTTGCCGATGCGCTCACCGCCAGCAGCACGAACGAGATGATCGCGGCGATGCCCGTGCCGCCGCTGCGATGCGCATTCTCGACGATGCTCTACACGTTCGCGGCGGCATTGTTGCCGATCAGGCCGTTGACCTGATGAAAAAGCTGCCCGCGCGCGGCTTCCGGTCCGAACACCCAGCCCGCGACGGCGATCACCATGACGAGCGTCGGCGCCAGCGAAAACGCCGAATAAAACGCGATGCTCGCCGCCATCGCCGCGCAACGGTTCTCGGAGAACTGTTTGAGCGCGCCCATGACCCACGACACGTCTTTCTTCATGGCGGCTTCGATTTTCTGCGTGGAGACGGAACTCATGACGACCTCTCGATTCGATAATCAGACGCGGGCGCTGGACCCGTTTTCAAGCGGTCGAGCACGTTCCATTCCAGAACAGGTGTCTGCAGGCGCGTGGTTTGCTACAAATGTGCGGATGCGGAAGGCTTACTGGTGCTAATCCCGGCGCTGGACGCGCTGCGCGAATGCGAATGCATCAGTCACCATATACTTCAGACACCCACATTACTACGACGCGCCGAGGCAATCATGCTGCAAATGTCACGGCGACAGTTTCTCAAGGTCTCAGCGAGCACGCTCGCCGGGTCGAGCCTCGCGGCGCCCGGCTTTTCACCGGCCCCTGCGCTCGCCGAAGTCCGGCAATACAAACTGTCGCGCACCACGGAAACGCGTAACACCTGCCCGTACTGCTCAGTCGGTTGCGGCATTCTGATGTACGGCCTCGGCAATAACGCCAAGAACGCGAAGGCCAGCATCATCCATATCGAGGGCGATCCGGATCATCCGGTCAATCGCGGCACGTTGTGCCCGAAAGGCGCGTCGCTCATCGACTTCATTTATAGTCCGAGCCGCTTGACCTATCCCGAGTATCGCAAGCCGGGATCAAGCGAATGGACGCGCATCTCGTGGGAAGATGCGCTCGATCGCATCGCGCAACTTCTGAAGGAAGATCGCGATGCGAATTTCGTCGAGAAAACGCCGGACGGCAAGACGGTCAATCGCTGGCTGACCTCGGGCTTTCTGGCGGCATCGGCGGGAAGCAACGAGATCGGCTATCTGACGCACAAGACCGTGCGCAGCTGGGGGATACTCGTATTCGACAATCAGGCGCGTGTCTGACATGGCCCGACGGTGGCAGGTCTTGCCCCGACGTTTGGCCGTGGAGCGATGACGAACCATTGGGTCGACATCAAGAACGCGGACGTGATTCTCGTGATGGGCGGCAATGCGGCCGAGGCGCACCCGTGCGGTTTCAAGTGGGTGACCGAAGCGAAGGCGCACCGCAAAACGCGGCTGATCGTGGTCGATCCGCGCTTTACGCGCACGGCATCGGTCGCGGATTTTTATGCGCCGATTCGCACCGGAACGGACATCACGTTCCTGGGCGGCGTCATCAACTATCTGCTCACGCATGACAAGATTCATCACGAGTACGTGAAGCATTACACGGACATGTCGTTCATCGTGCGTGAAGACTTCATGTTCAAGGATGGCCTGTTTTCAGGCTATGACGAGTCCAAGCGCAAGTACGACAAATCGTCGTGGGACTACAAGCGCGGCGATGACGGTTTCGTCAAAGTCGATCCGACTCTGCAAGACCCGCGCTGTGTCTACAACCTGCTGAAGCAGCACTATTCGAGCTATACGCCCGAGATGGTGTCGAAGGTGTGCGGCACGCCGCAGGACAAGTTCCTCAAGGTCTGCGAGATGCTCGCGAGCACCGCCGCGCCCAATCGCGCGGGGACCATTCTGTATGTGCTCGGCTGGACGCATCACTCGGTCGGCGCGCAGATGATCCGCACCGGCGCGATGGCGCAGTTGCTGCTGGGGAACATCGGTATAGCGGGCGGCGGCATGAATGCGCTGCGCGGGCATTCGAACATTCAAGGTCTGACCGATCTCGGCCTGATGTCGAATCTTTTGCCCGGCTACATGACCTTGCCGATGGAAGCCGAGCAGGACTACGAAGAGTACATCAAGAAGCGCGCGACGCAACCGTTGCGGCCGAATCAGCTGAGCTACTGGAAGAACTATCGCGCGTTCTATGTGAGCTTCATGAAGTCGTGGTGGGGTCCGAATGCGACCGCCGACAACAATTTCGGCTTTGACTACTTGCCCAAGCTCGACAAGTCCTACGACATGCTGCAAGTGTTCGAGTTGATGGCGCAAGGCAAGATGAACGGCTACATCTGCCAGGGCTTCAATCCGCTCGCCGCAACGCCGAACAAGGCGAAGATCGGACTCGGTTTGTCGAAGCTGAAGTGGCTCGTCATCATGGATCCGCTCGCGACTGAGACCTCCGAGTTCTGGAAGAATCACGGCGAATTCAACGATGTCGATTCATCGAAGATTCAGACTGAAGTGTTCCGCTTGTCGACCACGTGTTTCGCGGAGGAACGCGGCTCGCTCGTGAGTTCGTCGCGCGTATTGCAGTGGCACTGGCAAGGCGCGAACGCGCCGGGCGAAGCCCGCAGCGATCTGGAGATCATGTCGGGATTGTGGCTGCGCCTGCGCCGTGCGTATCAGGAAAAAGGCGGCGCATATCCCGATCCGATCCTGAAGATGACGTGGCCGTATAGTGATCCCGAAAGCCCTACGCCCGAAGAACTCGCGATGGAGTTCAACGGCAAGGCTTTGGCCGATGTCACCGATCCCAACGACAAGACCAAGGTTCTCGCCAAACAGGGCGATCAACTCGCGAGCTTCGCGCAACTGCGTGACGACGGATCGACTGCGAGCGGATGCTGGATCTTCTGCGGATCGTGGACGCAGAACGGCAATCAGATGGGACGCCGCGACAATTCGGACCCGACGGGCATCGGTCAGACCTTGAACTGGGCGTTGGCCGGTGAACCGGCGCGTGCTGTACAACCGCGCATCGTGCGGTGTCAATGGCAAGCCTTTCGATCCGACGCGCAAGCTGATCGGCTGGAACGGCAAGACGTGGTCGGGCGCGGACATTCCGGACTTCAAGGTCGATGAACCGCCGGAAAACGGCATGAATCCGTTCATCATGAACCCGGAAGGCGTGGCGCGTTTCTTCGCGCGCGACGGCATGAACGAAGGTCCGTTCCCGGTATATTACGAGCCGTTCGAAACGCCGCTCGGCTACAACCCGTTCTGGCCCGACAACAAGGCCGTGACGAGCAATCCGGCCGCGCGCGTGTTCCCCGATGACCGCGCCGCGTTCGGCACCGCGGACAAGTTCCCGAACACGGGCACGACGTATCGTCTGACCGAGCATTTTCACTACTGGACCAAGCATGCACGGCTGAACGCGATCATTCAGCCGCAGCAGTTCGTCGAGATCGGCGAGGAGCATGCGAAGGAAGTGGGCGTGGTCGCGGGCGATCGCGTGAAGATGTTGAGCAATCGCGGGCATATCGTGGCGGTGGCGCTCGTCACGAAGCGCATCAAACCATTGACCGTGGAGGGCAAGAAAGTGCACACCGTCGGCCTGCCGTTGCACTGGGGCTTCAAGGGCCTCACGCAGCCGGGCTATCTCGTCAATACGCTCACGCCTTCCGGTTGGCGACGGGAACTCGCAGACACCGGAGTTCAAGTCGTTCCTCGTGAAGGTCGAGAAGCATAGAGAGGAGAGAAAGATGGCGTTGCAATCGCTCGATATCAAACGCGTCTCGGCGACGACCACGCCGCCGCCGGGCGACCGCGTTCCGGTGACGGGCACGGTCGCGAAGCTGATCGACGTGTCGAAGTGCATTGGCCGCAAGGCGTGTCAGACGGCATGCATGGAATGAAACGACTTGCGCGATGAGGTCGGTCATACGACCGGCATCTACGATAACCCGCGCGATCTCACGGAGAAGTCGTGGACGGTGATGCGTTTTACCGAATACGAGAATCCGAAGGGCGATCTCGAATGGCTGATCCGCAAGGACGGCTGCATGCATTGTGAGGACCCGGGTTGTCTGAAGGCGTGTCCATCGCCGGGTGCGATCGTGCAGTACACGAACGGCATCGTGGATTTTCACGAGGAGAACTGCATCGGATGCGGATACTGCGTGACCGGTTGCCCGTTCAATATTCCACGTATCTCGAAGGAAGATCATCGCGCATACAAATGCACGTTGTGTTCGGATCGCGTCGCGGTCGGGCAGGAGCCGGCGTGCGTGAAGACGTGTCCGACGGGCGCGATCATGTTCGGCACGAAGGTGGACATGATCGCGCAGGCGGAAGATCGCGTGGAGGACTTGAAGAAGCGCGGTTTCGAGAAGGCGGGTCTGTACAACCCGGCGGGCGTGGGCGGCACGCACGTGATGTACGTGCTGCATCATGCGGACCAGCCGGAGTTGTATCACGGGCTGGCGAAGGATCCGCACATCAGCCCGCTCGTGCAGATATGGAAAGGCGTGACCAAGCCGCTCGCGATGATCGGCATCGGCATTGCGGCGCTTGCGGGCTTCTTCCACTACACGCGTGTCGGTCCGAACGAGGTGACGGAGGACGAGGAACTGGAAGCGCAACGCGAAGTGGAAGAGCATTTGCGTCGACGCGAAGGCGGACAGGAGCGAAGCGATGAAACACGATAGCGAACTGCTGATGTCAAAGGCAATCGGCTGATACAGCGGTATACGCCGAATGAGCGTACGAATCATTGGATCACAGCCATTACGTTCGTGCTGCTTGCGCTCTCCGGTCTTGCGATGTTTCATCCTTCGATGGCGTGGCTTTATGCCGTGTTTGGCGGCGGGCAGTGGACGCGCATTTTGCATCCGTTCGTCGGGTGTGTGATGTTCATTTCGTTCCTGATCCTTGCGTTGTGGTTCTGGCATCACAACTATCTCGACAGAAACGATGTGCAGTGGATGAAGCAGATCGATGATGTGCTCGCTAATCGGGAGGATCGGTTGCCTGAGATCGGCAAGTACAACGCTGGACAGAAGCTGCTGTTCTTTACGATGGTCGCGTGTCTGGTTTTGCTGTTGCTCAGTGGGGTGGTGATTTGGCGCGCCTATTTCTCGTTCTATTTTCCGATTACAGTGATTCGGGCGGCGTCTGTTGTGCATGCTGCGGCGGTGTTTGTGCTCATTGTCGGGATTATTGTGCATATTTATGCGGCTATTTGGATTAAGGGGTCTGTTGGGGCTATGACGCGGGGGGACTGTTACTTATGGATGGGCGCGGAAGCATCATCCGCGGTGGTTCAAGGAGATTATTGGGAAGTAGCTTTTGCTTGCTGATGCTTTTTAAGCTGATATCCTCAAAAAACGCCCCGCGCACCCGCGCAAGGAAAACGCGCAAGGAAAAAGGACAAAACAGTGGTCCAACGCATCTTAGAACCCGCAAAGATCGAAAACCTGGATCCCTCCGCGATTCTGCGCCTGCGCATGCCCGACCGCGCAACGATCTTCAGCGCCCGAGCAACGCGCCTGTTGCAACTGGCCGACACGACCAACCCCATCGCCGGCTATCTACGCCTGATGGCAGCCCTTGCCGATGCCCAACAACGCGCACTCGCGACCATCAGCGCACCGATGCCAACACGCGAATCGATCGAACTGAATCAGCAGCATTCAATGCCCATCGTCCCCGCATCGGGCGATACACGCGGCCCCGCCTGGCGCGACGTCCTCTTCGTGCTACTCGACAGCATCGAGTCCGCTGGCGCGCTCACACCCGCACTCACGCAACTGGTCGCGCGTCTGCGGGCCACGAACGCCGCCGCGCTCGATGCCCAGGCCGACGCCATCCTCACCCTTGCGCTTTGCCGAAATCGATCCCGCCGCCGCACCGTTCATCATGGCCGCGCTGCAAGTCGTCTGGACCGATATAGCAAGCCGCATCGACATGAAAGACGTGCCGTATCTCGATGCCCCCGGCGTCTGTCCCGTGTGCGGCTCGGTGCCGGTGGCGAGCATCGTGCGCGTGGGCGGCGCGTATGAAGGCTACCGCTACGTGCAATGCGGCCTGTGCGCGACCGAACTGCACGTCGTACGCGCGAAGTGCACCAATTGCGATTCGACCAAGGGCATCGCGTATCACGTCATGGGCTCGGGCGAAGAAGGCGAGGAAAGCGAAGAAGACAAAGTCGCGCAGCGCTGAAAGCGGAATCGTGCGATGAATGCGGGACGTATCGCAAGATCTGGCAGGACAAGGCGTACGATTTCGAACCCTATGCGGACGATCTCGCGAGCCTCACACTCGATCTCCTGATGGGCGATGTTGGTTTTCGACGCTCCACGCCGCATCCGTGGCTCTGGCCCGAACAACCTGCGGGCGACGAAGCATGAGCGACGTATCCGGAAGCGAAGGCAGCGAACTGCGCGCACTGATGGCGCGCGTGCCGTCGGTCGAACGCGTGCTGGCATCGGCGGAATTCGCGCCTGTCATCGATCAATACGGACGCACGCAGACGCTCGCCGCGCTGCGCACCACACTCGATACCTGGTGCACCGACGCGCAAGCCGGCCGCGCATCCGTCGATATCCTCACCAACACGATGCTCGCGCACGCCGTGAATTTCGCGCTCGCACGCCGCGCGCAAAGCAGCGTGCGAAGCGTGTTCAATCTCACGGGCACGGTGCTGCACACGAATCTCGGCCGCGCCTTGTTGCCCGATGAAGCCGTGCGCGCCGTGGCCGACATTCTTACGCGTCCCGCCAACCTCGAGTTCGATCTCGATACCGGCGCGCGCGGCGATCGCGACGATCTCATCAACGAACTGATTTGCGAACTGACGGGCGCGCAAGCGGCGACAGTCTTGAACAACAACGCGGCGGCGGTGTTGCTCACGCTTAGCGCGCTCGCTTATCGAAAAGAAGTGATCGTGTTGCGTGGCGAGCTGGTGGAGATCGGCGGCGCGTTTCGCATACCGGACATCATGAGCCGCGCGGGCGCGAAGTGGGCACGACGAACCGCACACATCTGAAGGATTACAGCGAAGCCATCAACGCAAAAACCGGTTTGCTGATGAAAGTGCATTGCAGCAATTATGCGGTCAGCGGCTTCACGAAGGAAGCGACGCTTGCCGAACTCGCGCCGCTCGGCAAGGAGCATGGTCTGCCCGTCGCGGTCGATCTGTGAAGCGGCACGCTCGTCGATCTCGCGCAATACGGCTTGCCGCGCGAAGAGACCGTGCGCGAGACCATCGAAGCAGGCGCGCAACTCGTCACCTTCAGCGACGATAAATTACTCGGCGGTCCGCAAGCGGGGTTGATCGTCGGAAGCAAGGAACTGGTCGCGAAGATCAAGAAGCATCCGTTGAAGCGCGCGCTGCGCGTCGGCAAGCTGACGCTCGCGGCGCTCGAAGCGGTGTTACGGTTGTATCGCACGCCGGAGACCTTGCAGACGCGGTTGACCACGTTGCGTTTGCTCACGCGTCCCGCCGATGTCATGCGTGCCTCCGCCGAACGCATTCAGTCTGCATTGCAGCGGCTGCTTGGGTCGACATTCGACGTCACGAGTGAGCCGATGTTCAGCCAGATCGGCAGCGGCGCATTGCCCGTCGATGTGTTGCCGAGCTACGGTCTCGTCATCAGGTCCGCGAACGGCAAGTGTGCGGGCGCGCAGTTGAATCGCATCGAAAAGAAACTGCGGGATTTGCCGCGTCCGGTGGTCGGGCGCATTGCGGACAACGCGTTGTGGCTTGATCTGCGCTGTCTCGAAGAAGCCGATGAAGTGCTGTTTATCGCGCAACTGCAACCGCAAGGACATGGCGAATGATCATCGGCACGGCGGACATATCGATCACGGCAAGACGACGCTCGTGCATGCGCTTTCCGGCGTCGATACCGACCGGCTCAAGGAAGAGAAGGCGAGCGGCATTTCCATCGAACTCGGCTATGCGTATGTGCCGTTGAAAGACGGCGAGGGCACGCTCCGGCTATGAAAAACTTGTGCATACGATGGCGGCGGGCGCGTGTGGCATCGACTTTGCCTTGCTCGTGATTGCCGCCGATGATGGCGTGATGCCGCAAACGCGTGAACATCTCGCGATTCTCGAACTGCTCGGGGTAAGGGAAGGCGCGGTCGTGGTGACGAAAACCGATCGCGCGATACCGAA
>LFMX01000183.1 GCA_001184405.1 Candidatus Burkholderia humilis | reverse complement strand
GATTTGCACGATATGCGCGTAATGCAGCAACCTGTCGAGCATCGCTGCCGTCAGCGTCTGGTCGTCGGCGAACGCCGTCGCCCATTGCGTGAATGGCAGGTTGCTGGTCAGGACGATTGAACCGCGCTCATAGCGTTTCGCCACGACGTTGAAGAACAGATTCGCCTCCCCGCGCCTGAATGGCAGATAGCCGATTTCGTTGACGACCAGCAGCCTGGGCCCGATAACCGCGCGATTAAAGAACTCGCGCGGTCGGTTCTGCTGCCGGGCGGCGGCCAATTGCATCATCAGGTCAGCGGCCGTGATGAACCGTGTCTTGATGCCCGCCTGCGCCGCGCGGTAAGCAAGCGAAGTCGCGATATGTGTCTTGCCGACACCGGATGGTCCGAGCAGCACGATATTCTCGGCCCGTTCGATGAACGCCAGACTCGCAAGCTCTTGAATCTGCGCACGCGGTGCGCCGCTGGCGAAGCCAAAGTCGTATTGTTCCAGCGTCTTGATGCCGGGCAACGCCGCCAACTTCATGAGCACCTGGCGCTTGCGCTCTTCGCGAGCACCGAGTTCTGCTTGCAGAAGTTGCTCCAGGAAATTGGCCATACTCGAATCGGCTGCGGCCGTGCGTTGTGCCAGCGGCGCTCAATCGGTGGCGACGCAGTCGAGCTTCAGTTGCGCGCACAGCGCGGCGATGCACTCACATGTTGCAGATTCATGCGGCAAGCTCCAGCAACGTGTCATAGACCGCCAGCGGATGCTGCAGGCTCTCACGGGGCAACACCCGGCGATTGTCGGGCGCCGCGAGCACAGGCGCCTGAACCGGCAATGGCAGAAGTGCCGCTCGTTCAGCATCGAGCAACACGGCTGGAACGCTCGCCCGTTGTTGCGTGACGGCGCACATTGGCCACCTCCGAGAGCCATCGGCCGAGGTGTGCATTGGCGGTCTCGACGTCCAGCTTCAGTCCCGATGACTTCAGCGTCGC
Organism: Candidatus Burkholderia humilis; assembly: GCA_001184405.1. Taxonomy (GTDB): domain Bacteria; phylum Pseudomonadota; class Gammaproteobacteria; order Burkholderiales; family Burkholderiaceae; genus Caballeronia; species Caballeronia humilis. The sequence continues at coordinate 661 of LFMX01000183.1, read as the reverse complement.
TGCAAGGGGCACGACGAAGCTCTCCTTGAGATAGCGATTGAAGCGCTCGACCTTGCCCTTGGTCTTGACGCGATATGGCCGACACACCTTCGTCGTGAAGCCGTAGGTCTCGGCAAGCGCCAGCAATTGCGGGTTCCAGCGATACTCGCCAACCCCGAACACATCGCGCTCGATGACCACCGATTTGGCGTTGTCGAACAACACATGTTCCGGCGTGCCGCCGAAGTAGACCAATGCTTCGCGCAGGCATTCACACAGCGTCGCCGCGTCCTCGCGCGTGGTAAATCGCACAAAACTCTCGCGACTATAACCCAACATCGCGACAAGCGCGAGCAATGGCTCGCGTCCTCGGCGAATGACGGTGAAATCGGCCTGCATCTGCTTGCCCGGTGGCGTCTCGAAGCGCACGACCGGCTCGGCTTCGGGATGTTTGTGGGGTGCCAGGAACGCGCCTTGAGCTGGCTGATGCCTCCTGCATAGCCGGCCTCCTGCAGTTCGCGCAGCAGAACTGTAGCCGGAATCCAGTGCGGCCGCGCTGCTGCTACGCGCTCAAGCAGATAATCCTTGAACGGATCGAGCTTCGTCGCTCGCGACTCACGCGGCTTGTACCGTCTCGCTTGTTCATCTCCTTAGATAGGCGACGCACGGTGTTGCGCGATAA
>LFMX01000182.1 GCA_001184405.1 Candidatus Burkholderia humilis | reverse complement strand
ACTATGATCGCAACAAGTCCCGGATGGATCAAGGATATGCCAGGTCGACAAGCAAGCCGGTAGGCGGGCCTGTATACCCCTGTTGAGGTCAAACGTGACCGTCTACGGGCGGCCGCCAGTGAACGTCGAATATCTCACCACGAGATACTTCGTGTCCGCGCCAGTTTGTCCCTCACGGACGAACAAAGCGCGGAGTTTCGTCAGGAGGTCATGCGGCGTGCGGGTCGCAGCGTGGTTCTCGTTCCCTCTGATAGCCGGCTGACGCAGTCGCGGAAAAGGTTGACGAGACGCTTAGGTTTCCCGTGTTTCGCGCTCGTGACATTGAACATTCAAAGGCGGCCTTCGCTCGTTCAGATCCAGGCCGTTGCGATTGTAGCGAACCGCTATGACGGGGTCGATTTCCCAGGCGACGACTGTCGCTTGCTTCTGATCGATGGACTCCCAAAGGCGGTCAACTCGCAGGAGCGCTTCCTGATGTCAAGGATGGGTGCAAACGTCCTGTACAACGAGCGTGTACAGACCAGGGTGATCCAAGCTATCGGACGTTGTACGCGATCCTTGGAGGACTATTCAGCGGTCGTAGTTACAGGCGATGCGCTGCCTGAGTATCTCGCTGACATCAACCGGCGGCGCTATCTGCATCCGGAACTGCAGGCGGAGATTGCATTTGGTGTGAATCAGTCGACGCACACGGACATTGCTAACCTGCTCGAGAACATCGACATCTTCTTGGAGAACGGCCCGGAATGGGAAATCGCCAACCGCCAGATCGTTGACGATCGCGCTCGGCTTATCCAGGAACCGTTGCCTGCTCAGTCGATCTGGCGGGCGCGGTTGATGAGGAGATTAAGTACCAGACGTTAATGTGGCGCCGTGACTATCACGCGGCGGCAGCTGCGGCGGAAGTTGTACTGGCCCGACTTGTTCACCCACAGCTTAAAGGATACCGCGCGCTTTGGAATTACCTCGCAGGATCCGCAGCCTATCTGGCTGGGCAGAAGGGCAATGCCGCCATGACTGCAAAAGCGAGGGAGCATTACGCTCAAGCCTATAAATGCGCGCCTGACTTGAGTTGGCTGGCCAACTTCGCGCGCAGTCAGCAGATTGCAGCTGCCGACCGGGATGGCAACGATCTTTATGAGCCGCTGCGGCAGGCTGAGCGTCTATCTGCGCAGTTGGCACAGCTCGGAACGATCCATGAGCGCGACTTTGCGAAGCTGGAGCACGAAATCCTGTCCGGCCTCCAGCGGCCAGAGACGTTCGAGCGTGCTCAGGAGCAACTGGGCTCTCTCCTCGGCTTCGTAGCCGGAAAGCGAGAAGAGGAAGGATCACCTGACCCATGGTGGATCTCGGGGAAGGGCTGCATCGTGTTCGAAGACTACGTCCCGATGCAGTCGCTGAGTTCGATGTGAAAAAGACCCGGCAGGCGGCTTCGCATCGAAACTGGATGAAGCAACATGTGGCGTAGTCAGCTGGTTGCAGCTTCTTTCTGTCAACGCCAACTGAAACCTGACCCGCATTCGATAGTTTCGCCGAAGTAAATCTGACCCACCTGGGTCCAGTATCACGCGGCTACTTTCGTGGTTGTCCGCGCGCTCGTTTGTCCCGCCTTTCTCTTGTCCTTCAGTCGATAGCTCTCGCCACT
>LFMX01000181.1 GCA_001184405.1 Candidatus Burkholderia humilis | reverse complement strand
CAGACGCATGTCCCCTGCCTCCTGCCGGATTTGAAATAGCCCAGATCCCGATCTACGAGCTTGACCCCGTCGTCACGAGCCTACTGCGTATCCATTTGGAAGAATCGCGACCCAATCTATTACAACCGTCGGTCGACCTCGTCCACCGTCTACAGATTCGACGCGCCGAATGATGAGTTTGGCGTTCTCTACGCATCCCCGTCTTTCGATGCATGCATGGCCGAAACACTAATGCGAGGCAGATTCCGCGGGCTGGACGCCGGTGCGCCGCATGTTATCGAGGAGCGCGCGATTTTGGACCGGTGCGTGGCGACCATCGAGCCTCGAGCGCCCCGCATTCTTCGACTGGCCGACCTGACTCAGCCGCTTTGGCAGTTTGGCTTTAACACGCAGGTGCTCTCCACGCCCGAGTACTCAGCACAGAACCAATGGAGCGTGGCTCTCCACGACAATGCGAATTTGATCGACGGTATCTACTTCCGATCTCGGTTCGCCAATGCCACTTCGGTTGCGATTTTCGACGACCGCGTGCAGATGACTCAGCAAGGTCGCTCTACACCGCTGCGGGACTACCCCGGGTTGGCATCGTTCCTCGATCGCTTCAACGTAGGCATTGCTGATCCGAGCGGTGTGGCGTGGCGCAGCGACGACGACTAAGCCAATCACATGTGGCCGGGTATCCTGCTCAAGCCTGGATTGGGATCGCTTGGCAGCGCGAACGCGCGCGTATCATGCACCAAAAACGAGACCTTTGCATCAGTGGACCAGCGGCGTTCACAACCGCGGGCACCGATCGGACTATCTTCGCGATCCGAGCATCGTCTTGCGACATTGTGCAGCCTGGCAGTGGCATGCGTACAAGCGTTTGAGCGCAGGGGTCTTGGGACCGTCAACCACGAGTTGATAGTCGATGAAGAGCTCGTCCCCGACCTCGATGTCACGGACTGCGTGGACGAACACCCGGTCACCGTCCTGCTCCGTCTCGCAATTCGGTTCGCAACTGTGGTTGATCCAGCGCGCCGAATTCCCTCTTCGTGCCCCATCGATCACGCGGCCGTCATCGAGATCACAAAGAAAAAGGTGTGGCCACTCTCCGCCGCTGAGCGTTCGTATCGGCGCTGTGCGACCTTCCACGAAACACGCTCGCCTTTGTACTCAAGCACTCTGCTTCCGGCTTGAATCGCACTCAATGCAAAAACCCCGCGGCCATGGACGGGGAATGAGCGGACAATGATCCGGCGCATGAACGTGGCTTCCGTATGAGGGGGATATGACTATGGGACTTGCCCGGGCGTTGGCAAATAGATTCACCGCGCCTGCTCTCCGAGATTATGCCTACCTCCCCCAAGCGCAACCAGATGAAAAAGAAGCCACCCCGCGGCACCCTCGCCCGCTATCGAGATCGAATTGTCGAGGTACGGGGCGAGGCGCGAGGAAAACGCGTCATGATCCGATCCATACACGGTGATGGCGGCGAGCGCCTGACGGCGGTCAAGTTGATCAACTTAGTCCCGCTCGAAAACCAACTCTTCTGATCTCTTCGTTGAGCCATTCAGAGCTGACGTCTACGATTGATTTACTGCGGGTTTGATGCCTTGTCAGTGCGCCCGTCGCGAAACACCCACCCCGCGGGGGCACCTCGATGCC
>LFMX01000180.1 GCA_001184405.1 Candidatus Burkholderia humilis | reverse complement strand
GCCCGTCTGCCTTGCTATCTCCCAAACCACCGTCCCGCGCTTGGCCAATACCTTGATTCCACTGCTTGCTCCTGAGTCAGCATCGGCGGCAAAAGCCGCCATCGTCTCCCAGGTGGGTCAGTTTTATGTCGGCGACAGGGTCAATTTTACATCGGCGCTAACATCTTTCCAACTATTGTGACGCCAGTTCGCAAGATCCGAAACGCTGCAACCCCGCACGCGGGCGAACTGCTGTACTGGGACTACGACGATTTCGTAGCTTGGGGCGTCGCTGCGGTCGCTACAGTTCGGGAACTGCGGCAGACTTTCTTTGATGAAGGCGACCTTGACTGGCAGGCACGGGCCGTCCAGACGCTACGTGAACGAGGTCTGGACTTCGGGTCTATCGTCAGCCGCTTATCGTCAAGTCGATTGCTTAGCCGGATGCAAGCTGTCTAACCGACTGTTCAGCAGAGCGCGGACTGCGCTAAAAAAGGCTCGCGCCCGTGGTTCCCCGCCACGTTCCGGTGAAGCGCACAGATATCAAGCAAGGTGGTGGAGTGCAATGCTGTGTTCGATTTCGGTCGTTGCCGCAGCAGACCAACTATCAGTTATTTTATTTGATATAAAAATAATTATCTAATTTCAATTAGCTTGTTCAATATAGCGTTCGCCCTTCGTTTCATGTGATACTAAAAGTATCCGACCCTTTTATGCCGGTAGGTACTCCGGCTGTGCTTTACGCCGCTGCTAAAAACACGGCGCAGACTACACACGCAATGCGACCTGGAATAGACAGCAAGTCTCTGATTTTTAGCGAAATCATTTGGTGCCGGAATGGAAAAACCTTGTCAGCGCTGGGTTACTTTACCCCAAATTTGCACTGAGATCAAGCCAACCCGATGCGATGGCGTGCCTATCTTTGGGGTTGGCTAATCGCTTCAGCCAGCAAGAATGCCGCTCTTGGAGCAGCTGTCATCGCGACTCCCAAATGTTGTCAACCGCTGCTTGACGGCGTAGCATAGTCATGAAAGTCATGAACGGGGCAGATGATGCGAATCCCGAGCGACGTCTCGACCAGTGAACTGGCGGCCAACACGGCCCGTCTACTGGGGCCGACGGGCAACCTGCGGTCATTGATTATCTCAAGAACGCGTTTGACAGAGTGGTTAGCGGCGGCGTTGGAAATGACCCGCACTATGCTGAACAGGTGTTCGCGCCTGGGCGGAGTGACCCCCTAGCCTCGGCTCGAGCGCGTGGTCGGCAGTAGCACTCGAGGAGTACCGAGACCCCTCAAATCTAACGCTGCTAGATGCCCGCGACTATGCCGGCCGCAACGAGCGATCAATCAATGAAGAGCGTCAGCGCGGGGCCCTGTACGCACTGCTGCCATCTGGGAAGAATCGTGGATTCCGTTATCCAAAGTGGCAGTTTGATGCCGATCAGGCTCGCCTTAAGGCCGCACTTGAGCTTTTTGTGGCCGCGAACTCAAATGCCTGGGTGATCCACTCGTTCATGCGTACGCGTCGCGAAGAATTGGGCCGCCATTCACCCATGGACATCATCCTCGATTCACAAGCGACACTTGACCGTGTGATTGATCTTGCTCATCAAGAGGTTGGCGGTGAACAGGGGGCTGCGTGAGCGAGGGCGTACATGGCAACATCC
>LFMX01000179.1 GCA_001184405.1 Candidatus Burkholderia humilis | reverse complement strand
GCAATTCGCGGCTCATATTCACGTAGCCGGGATTCACGCCGAGCACGGTCGTCACGTCCAGCCCGCCGACCGTGCACGCGCGCGCGGTTCTCGGGACTGTCGCGAAACAGCAGTTCGTAGGCGACGATTGCGCCATCGACATCGAGGATCGGCTGGCGTCCGACGTAGACGCTTTCGGTGCTCATGCGCGTCAGCGAAGAATCGGACATGGCGATTCCTCGCGCGTCACGACACCGGCGCAATCGCCGTAATCAGTCTCCCGTGCACAGTCCAGCGATGTGTTCGGCTCGCTCCATTCCATGAACAATCAGAACACATCGCCGTAATCAGTCTCCCGTGCACAGTCCAGCGATGTGTTCTGATTGTTCATGGAATGGAGCGAGCCGAACGAATTTTCATTGTCAGCGGCGCGGCGTCGGCCTTCGCGACGATCAATTGCCGTGAACGGCCCCGTTCCGACGACGATCATGACACTATAACCGAATTTGACAGCCGACATCATACGCAAAGTTCTATCGACAATTCCTCGACATGCCCTTGATCGATACGTCTGCCGCATGCGCTGGCGCTAAAGAAATCCGGGCAAACGCCGATAACTCGCTGATAGAGCGTGTCGCGTCCGTGCAGATACGCCCCGGCCGGAGCCGCTCAGGCGGTTTCCACGCCCTTTCGCCGATGATAAAGCGCCGCCGCCAAAACGAACCAGACCATGCAAGCGAACCGGATCACCGTCTCCCGCCGCGCGCCGTCGCGCACCGCGCTCGATGCGCTGCGCCGCGTTTGGGGAAGCGCCACGCACGCGCGCCAGCACGCGGCGCGCATTGCCCTTTCTACGCCTTCCGCTTTTCAGGCCACGAGCGCCGATGCCAAAGCCGCCTCGACGCCGCAACTCGATGCCGCGCTCGGCGCCGTCGCCGTCGATTTCCTCGCGCAGCTCGACGACACGTTGCGCTTTCAACACGCGTCGGACGCGAGCATCGCGTTCATTGGTTATCACCGCGACTATCTGAACATGCTGACGCTGCACAATCTCGTGCCGTGGGGAAGCGGACGAACTGCACGCGCTCGTCGCGCGGGCGCACACGAGCGGCAAGCTGGAATCGGCGACGCTGCATGTCGTGAAATCGCTCACCTATCCGATCTGCGTCGAGCTGCGCCTGCTGTCGACGGCCGCGTCCGGCACGCCGGGCTTCACGCTCGCGGCGTTCGATGTATCGCACTGGCGCGAGCGTGAGAACGAACTGCTGCACGCGCTCAATCATGATGCGCTCACCGGCCTCGACAACGCCGCCGCGCTCGAATCCGCCGTCGAAGCGGCGCAGGCCGAAGTGGAGCACACGCGCACGCAGACCGCGCTCGTGCTGCTCGATCTCGATGACTACAGCCGCATCAACCGCGCGCTCGGTTACGACGCCGGCGACGACATGCTGCGCGAGACCGCGCGGCGCAGCCAGCATACGGTGTGACGCACGGCGAGCGCGTCGCGCGCATCGCCGGGGACGAATTCGCCGTGCTGCTGCCGCCGGGCGCAAGTGCGGAGCTGGCGGAAAGCGTCGGCAGGCGGCTGTTGACGGCGGTGGCGCAGCCGTACCGGTATCGCGGGCAGCATACGCATTTGTCGGCGAGCGTCGGCGGTTGCATTGTATCCGGAC
>LFMX01000178.1 GCA_001184405.1 Candidatus Burkholderia humilis | reverse complement strand
CAAAGACAACAAACAGGAGCAACCTCCTTCGCCTGTCCAGCCACCCCACTGCAGTCAGACGGTGAAAGACTTAGACAAGCCGCTACCTGTCTGATCTGCGTTCGACGTCGGCAACCGGCTTTCAATTCACGATAAATCGAGACGGCTATTCGACCAGTGCTGGCTCCGGTTCGTCGGGCTCGTCATTTCGCGGAGGCGGCCGGAGGCCCGCTAGCGCCTCTTGTCGCAAACTTTGCTTGCTCAGCAGCAAGCGGATCTTCTCCATCGCAACGAGTTGCCCGAGGTTTTGCTCTGTCCACACTCTCTGCACAGAGGCAAATTAGGTCTCAATCTCGGCCATCACGATCCGCGATTGAGCGGGTTCCAAGAGCAGTCTCTGCACGTCGGGCTGTCCTCGATACTTGACCCAGAGTGCCTGTCTTTCTTTGATGCCTACGGGTTCAAAGCGCGGAAGTTTTCGTGCCATGGCTTGTGCCCAGCCATGTTCCAGATCTACTGATAGTTGACAACCGAGTCACCGTCAGTAGGCGTACCCGAAATGATAGGCACCGCTGGGACATTCCTCGTCTGCGTCGTGAAAGTTCTCGAATGCTCGCCGTGGGTTGAGCCATTCACTTGACTCCGCTCACCGATGCGTAGGCTAGGTGGTGTGTCCGTCCGTAAGCCATGACCACAACACCCTTTCCTTGAACGATATGGCCTACACCATCGACCCCTTCAGCATTCGATTTACCGAGACCAGACATGGCGTGAACGCGACAGCCAAGATACTTCGTAACGAGGTAGCCATCGGCGTAATCAATGATTTCGCGAAGAGGATCGTGACTGAGGTCTTCTTTACGTCCGCAGCGGAGCGGACATCGTTCGCTGTAGAAGCCCGACGTGTGTTGGTGCGGGTCTTCGGAACAGAGGATCCCCGATAGCGCCTTCATTTCAGAATATGATATGCGCGGAGCCTTCTGCAGAAGGCTGAGGAGTGGTTGCTCTCCTCTGCGCAAGATGACCGACTAACGAACGAACAACAATGACTGGAAACGCGTGGCCACCGAATACTTGCGACCGTGGTTCATTGCTGGGCGGCCACGACCATCCGATCGAGTCGCTCCGTCGCGGCGAGGACTTTGCCTAGCCGGACCTCGAGTAGTTGACGGTCGTGTTCGTTGACGACGATCGTAAGCAATGGGATGGACGCTCCCACCCGATGACGGCATCAATGTGCCAGAGTGGAAGTGTCATCGACCACTCAAACCGGAAGGGGCGTCATCATGCAGATTACGACGATTGGCATCGACCTGGCTGCCAGGTCGATGCCAATCGTCGTAATCTGCATGATGACGCCCCTTCCGGTTTGAGTGGTCGATGACACTTCCACTCTGGCACATTGATGCCGTCATCGGGTGGGAGCGTCCATCCCATTGCTTGCCTTGACGCTTCACCGCGCTCGCGAGCTTCGGCAACTGGCTGCGATCGGCGGCGAGCAAATCCACCTTGACGATATCCACCGATGGCAACACTCGCGTAAGCGTGTCGTCGAGTCGCGTGACATCGTCGAGCGCGAGACGAAAGCCCGCTTCGCGCAACTGCTCGCAGCGCCGCAGCAGCGGTTCATCGAATTCGATGGTTTCGAGCAGTTCCAGCACGAAGCGCTGCGGATGCATCAAATGCACGATGTCATCGAAGA
>LFMX01000177.1 GCA_001184405.1 Candidatus Burkholderia humilis | reverse complement strand
CGTGGTTTTCGGCGGCGGCGCTCGTCGCCATGTTCGTGCTTGCGAACATCGGCCGCTGGTACAAGCGTCATCCGGCGACGAAGAAAGGCCGCACGCAAACCGCGCACGCCACACTGCCGCGCAACAAGGTCATGATGGCGATGACCGTGCTCGTGTTCTCGAAGTACTTTTATCTGGCGAGCATCACGAGTTACTTCACGTTCTATCTGATCAGCAAGTTTGGCGTGTCGGTGCAGACGGCGCAGATCCACTTGTTCGTGTTTCTCGCGGCGGTCGCGGCGGGCACGATCATCGGCGGGCCGGTCGGCGACAAGGTCGGGCGCAAGGCGGTCATTTGGGTATCGATTCTCGGCGTCGTGCCGTTCACGCTGCTGATGCCCTACGCGAACCTCTTCTGGACGAGCGTGCTGTCGGTGATCATCGGGCTCGTGCTGGCGTCGGCGTTCTCGGCCATTCTGGTCTATGCGCAGGAGTTGATTCCCGGCAAGGTCGGCATGGTCGCGGGTCTGTTCTTCGGCTTCGCGTTCGGCATGGGCGGCGCGTCGGCGCGGCGGTGCTCGGGCATTTCGCGGATGCGACCAGCATCGACTATGTGTACAAGGTTTGCGGGTTTTTGCCGCTGATCGGCGTGCTGACGGTGTTGTTGCCGAAGACGCACGAGTAAGCATCGAAGTAAAACGGGCGCGACGGTTTTTCGATGAACCGCGCGCCCGGTTTTTTTATTGATTGCCCAGCGCTTCACGCACCTGCATTAACGCGCTCTGATCCTCGATCGTCGGTAAATCCCCCGGATCACGGCCTTCCGCCAGCGCCGCGATCGCACGTCGCAGCAGCTTGCCCGAGCGCGTCTTCGGCAGCATCGATACAAAATGCACCCGCGCCGGACGCGCGATCGCGCCGAGTTGCGTATCGACCGCGTGGCACAGTTCCGCTTCCAGTCCGTCGCGCGCGCCCGGCGCGTTGATGCGATCGGCATCGCGCAACACGACAAAGGCCGCGGCCGCTTGCCCCTTCACCGCGTCCGCGATACCCACGACCGCCGCTTCCGCCACGGCCGGATGCGCCGACAGCGCTTCCTCGATCTCGCGTGTGCCCAGCCGATGCCCCGCGACATTGATCACGTCATCGGTATGCCCGAGTATCGACACATAGCCGTCTTCGTCGCGCACGCCCCAGTCGAAGGTCGAATAAACGAGATTGCCGGGCACGCTGTGCCAGTACGTATCGATGAAACGCTGGTCGTCGCGCCACACGGTCTGCATGCAACCCGGCGGGTAGTCGAGCGCGACGACGCCCTTCTCGCCCGGCGCGCAAACGTCGCCGGTCGCGTCGTTGCGCAGCGTGAGATTGAAGCCCATCGACGGCACGCCCGGCGATCCGAGCTTCGACGGCAGTTCTTCGATACCACGCGGTATCGCGATCATCGGCCAGCCGGTTTCCGTCTGCCAGTAATTGTCGATAACCGGTTTTTTCAGCGCGCTTTGAATCCATTGCGCGGTCGGCTCGTCGAGCGGCTCGCCCGCAAGAAATAACGTGCGCAGGCTCGACAGATCGTATTTATCCATCAGCGCCGAGTCCTGCTTCTCGAGCACGCGGATCGCGGTCGGCGCGGTGAACATCAGGTTGATGCCGTATTGCTGCACGAGCCGCCACCAGATGGCGCCGTCCGGACGAACGGGCGTGCCTTCGTA
>LFMX01000176.1 GCA_001184405.1 Candidatus Burkholderia humilis | reverse complement strand
TATGTGGCCGCCGACAAGGCGCTCAGAAACGGCAAGCACAATGGCCGCGCGAGTCTGCTGCGCATGGCCGATCACGCGCTCGAACAGGCAAAGGAAGCCGGCGGCAACGCGCTCGTCTTCCACACGCTCGACGACAGCCCCGCCGACGCCGAACGCCTGAAGCTCGAAGCCGATCTCTACGAAGCCGTGCGCAACGGCGAGTTTTCGCTCTATTTCCAGCCGATCACGAAGATCCGTACCGGCACGGTCGTCGGCGCGGAAGCGCTGATGCGCTGGAATCATCCGGTGCATGGGCTAGTGCCGCCGCCGACGTTCATTCCGCTCGCGGAATCCATCGGCCTCGTCAACTATCTGGGCAACTGGGTGCTGAAGGCCACGTGCATGCAGTTGATGCAGTGGGATGCGATCGGCATCCGGCTCGATTACATGTCGGTGAACGTGTCGCCGCAACAGTTCCGCGACAAGCGCTTCGCGGCCGCGGTGAAGGAAGTTCTCGCGCTGACGGGCATCGGCGCGGAACGGCTGGTGTTCGAAATTACCGAAAGTCTGTTGATGCACGATCCGGAAGAAGCCACGCGTCTGCTGGAAGAACTGACGTCGCTCGGCATCCGCTTCGCCGTCGATGATTTCGGTACGGGTTACTCCAGTCTTGCGTATTTGCAGAGGTTTCCGCTTTCGAAGCTCAAGATCGACCGCAGCTTTGTCGAGAACCTGATTACGTCCCGCGCAAACCGCGCGATCGTGAAGGCGGTGGTCGGGCTCGCGCAATCGCTCGGGCTGGAACTCGTTGCCGAGGGCGTGGAGACGCAGGCGCAGCGGGATCTGCTCATCGACATGGGCTGCGATCACATTCAGGGCTGGCTGATCAGCAAGGCGTTGCCATCGGATGAACTGGCATCATCATTTCAGTCGCACGCGCTCGTGTTACACGAGACATTATGAGACGCGGCGGCGTTCGTGTTCTAATCGATGAAACGACGAACGAGGCTGCAACAAGGATTCGAAGCCGCGACGGATGACCGCCGCGAGAACGACAGGTTTTTAACTCATGGCGGGCACCAAGGCCGAACTACTGGACAAGTTGTGGTCGCGCATGAGCGAGCGCGGGGATTTCCCCATGCTGTCTCAGGCGCTGCGCACGACCGTGTCCGCGATGAGCGATGACGACCTCGACTTCACGTCCCTCGTGCAAGTCGTGCTGTCGGACGTCGGCCTCACGCAGAAGGTGCTGCGCCTCGCAAATTCGGCGATGTACATTGCGTTCGGCGGCAACATCACGACCGTCACGCGCGCGCTGATGGTGCTCGGCATGGATGCGGTCGGGCATCTGGTCGTCGGGCTGAAGCTCGTCGATCACTTTCATCAGAGCGCGCCGCGCCGTATCGATGCAAAGCTGGAGTTGAACCGCACGCTCCTGTCCGGCGCGGTCGCGCGGCAGTTGACCGAGCACAAGGACTTGCGATCGGCGGAGGAAGCCGTCGTCTGCACGTTGATGCGGCAGATCGGCAAGCTGCTGGTCGCGGCGGCGCTGGTCGGCTGTGGATCGTCGGTGTTTCGTCCGGAATCGTCGCGGGTGGCGCGCATGGCCTCGGGCGGCAAGCATGGGCTCGCGCAGTCGCTCTTTCAGGTCGGCGGCAATGCGGGTTCGTCGTTGGGGCTGCTGCTCGCCGCGCTGATCGTCATTCCGCACGGCCAACGCAGCATCG
>LFMX01000175.1 GCA_001184405.1 Candidatus Burkholderia humilis | reverse complement strand
AATTGAGAATCATTCTTAACTGAAAGAGATTGCTGCTGGGCCGTGCGGCGAGTCGTTCGAGGCTTGGTCGTCGCCTGAATCTTGATTCTTGGTATTTTAATTTTCGGTGAAACGCGGTTATTTACTGGTTTGAAAAATACTAGTTTTAGCGCTCTCGAAAGGCATTAAAGCAATGGGAAAGGATTATTTCCCGAGCCTTTCACAGCGGGGCCGAGCGGATCATTCAAATACTTGAGTTTCTCGGTGCATTTCGAGTGAAGCCAAAATCGGTAGTGATTCGCGCTAAAAGTTTGGCTAATTTACGGAGGCATATGACACCTCTAATTTCGTAATCGGGGATTGGCCATGCGATCGTTCTGTTTCCGCCGTCAGGCGATGGCTTTCTGCGGCGCGCTTGTGATCTCCAGCGCAGTATTCGCGGCCTATCCGCAATGGACCGAGGGCACCGCCTACACTGCGGGCGCGTGCGTCAGCTATCAGGGACACGACTATCTGGCGCTGCAGACGCACACGGCGTTGTCGGGCGCAGGATGGACGCCGCCGACATCACCCGCGCTGGGAAGGATATGGGCGCGTCGTCGGGCGGGACGCCAACGCCCACACCAACGCCAATCCCGTCTCCAACGCCCGCGTCCGCGTGTTATACGGCGTGGTCATCGAGCGCGGTCTACGCATCGAGCGGCATGCGCGTCACGTACAACGGCCGCAACTACGAAAGCAAATGGTGGACGCAAGGCGATATCCCGAGCCAGAGCGGCGCATACGGTCCGTGGAAGGATATCGGTGCTTGCGGCGCTTCACCTGCGCCGACGCCCACTCCGGCACCTACGCCAACTCCAGCACCTGCACCTGCACCAACGCCCGCACCCGCGCCAACTCCGACGCCAACACCCGCCCCAACCGGCTCGATCACCACCACCGGCAAGATCAACTTCCACCTGTTGATCGGCGCGGGCTCGCCGCAAGACAGCATGACGCTGGACGGCGACAACTACACCGATCTGATCATGTCGAACATCATCGCAGGCGTGATGTACGGCCACCTCGCGCAGCAATACGTCCCCGGCCTTCAGTTCGAAAGGGACTATCTATACGGCTCCATCCTCGGACAACTGCTTCAGGAAAATCTCGAAACCCAGCTTTATCAGCGCTCGGGCAGCCAGATCGCGCCGTCGAAAAATCAGCAGGCGGTGATGGGCACCGGTCAGGGCGGCCCGTACCAGATCAACAATTACGCGGCCGATATGGTGTCCGGCACCTACGCGCCCGCCGGGCATTCGCTGATCAACTACATCGCCGTGCAGAAGAACATCGGCTTCACAATGGCCGATGCCGCCACGCAACACACCAAGCCCACGCCGCCATCGTTCAACGACAAATACTACGGCCCGATGCTCACCGCGTATTTCCACTACAACGATCTGGTGGCGCTGGTGGAAACCGACAAAGGCACAGGCGGCTGGACCACGCCGTGGCAACCCGCGTTCGACAATGCCATCACGAACTTCAAGACGCTGCCCGACAACTTCTTCGAGATTCTGTTGAACGTGGCCTATAACCAGGGCTTCTACGGCACGCTGATGTCGAGCTACAGCACAACCAAGGCGCGACCGCCACCGCCGCGACGCTCACGCAAGTCGATAGCTGGACGAACGTGTGGGGCGTGTCGGATTCGTATCAGCAGTATCCGTATCAGGTGCGGTATTACCTGAATCAATTTT
>LFMX01000174.1 GCA_001184405.1 Candidatus Burkholderia humilis | reverse complement strand
CATGACCGTCGTGCAACCGGCGATCAGCGGCGCATAAATGATGTAGCTGTGCCCGACCACCCAGCCGATATCCGATGCGGTGAACATCGTGTCGCCCGGCGCGCCCTGAAAAATATGTTCCATCGATGCCGCCAGCGCCACCGCATAACCGCCGACATCGCGCTGAACCCCTTTGGGCCGTCCGGTCGTGCCGGACGTGTAGAGAATGTACGAAGGCTCGTTCGATTCGAGCCATTCGCAGGAGACGTGGGCATCGAAAAACTGTTCGCACAGCGGTTCGTACGCGACGAGATAGCTCGCCTGCAAGCGCTCCGGCGCGAGTTGCCGGTCGATCAGCAGCACTTGCGGCACCTTGCATTCGGCGCGCGCGAGCGCTTCATCGACGAGCGGCGTGTAGTCGATCACCTTGCCGCCGCGCGCGCCGGCATCGTCGATGCGCGCGGCCAGATTGGGCGCGGCGAATTCGCCGAACACGACCGAATGAATCGCACTGATGCGCGCGCACGCGAGCATCGCGAAGAGCGCTTCGGGAATCATCGGCAGATAGATGAGGACGCGGTCGCCCTTCTTCACATGCAGCGAGCGCATCACGGCGGCCATGCGGTTCACTTCCGCATGCAACTCCGCATACGTATAGCGGCGCTCGATGCCCGTTTCCGTCGATACATACACGAGCGCATCTTGTTGCGCACGCGACGCGAGATGACGATCGACCGCGTTATGACACAGATTGGTCTTGCCGCCGACGAACCATCATGCGAACGGTGGATTGCTCGCATCGAGCACCTGTTCGAACGGCGTCTGCCAGTGAATGCGGCGCGCCTCGTCCGCCCAGAAACCTTCGAGATCGTCGATCGAGCGGCGATACGCTTCTCGGTAAGTCGGCATGCGCATCTTCTTGAGAAGGGTTCACGGTGGGCTTCTTAGGATAGAGCACCGCGAAAACTCCTGCTAGACAGGGCGCACCCTAGCGCGTCGCCGCGACAGGCGCGGTCTCCGCCGCCGAATGCTTGAGCAGAACCGTCGCGAGTTCGCCCGCCACGCGCATGCTCGATACGACGACCGTGCGCACGCCGCTGCCGTCGGTCATCGCGCGCAGGCTTTCTCGCGTGCTCGCGCGCGCCTCGATGCGCGGTTCGATCACGATCATGCCGCGGCAATACCCGCCAGTTGCACGCGATGCGTGCGCAACCATGCGGCACGCAAGTTCATGTCGTCGTCGGTTTCTTCGATCGCGTGTTCGGCGACGATGACGAACGGCGTCGCGAGTTTCAGCAGACGGCGCATCTGCGCGCTCCACGCGAACGCGTAGCCGGGTTTGACGGCGCGGCGGCGCAAACGCACGAGCGGGAAACTGCTGGCATCGAAGAGGCGATCGTCGAGATCGACGGACATTGGCTGCATGGGCTGGGATTTGAGTTCGACGTTCACAGCGGGTTCGGGCTCCAGTAATGCAGTGCGGCGATCAGACTCGGCCAGCGCGAACGGCGCGGCACCAGACGCTTCGGTTTCAATGCGCGCGGCACGCGGGCTTTGGCTTCCTTCGGCGCGTGGGCAGCGGCTTCGCCCCAGGCGCGACGGGTCGTGTCCTAGCACCTTTGCGGCGTTCACGGCGATGGCGCAGGTTTGCGGCGCATCGCTCGGCGCGTGACTGCGCGAGCCGAGCGCGTTCGCAGGCGCGGTGGATTCGGTGGTCATGTACAGGCCTCCATTCGTGCGACTCATTG
>LFMX01000019.1 GCA_001184405.1 Candidatus Burkholderia humilis | reverse complement strand
GCCGGAGGATTTCTACGCCGGCATGTTCTATATGTTCAACGTGATCGTCGTCGGACATGGCGTGTGCGTGCACGCCGAACGCGTCTCGCGGGAGCGTTTCCTGTCCGAACGGGAGATGGCATCGCTGAACAACGAATTGCGCAGCGCGCACGTATCGCTCGAACGGAAAAACAGCGAACTCGAAATTTCGAAAAAAGATCAGGAAAACAAGACCAATGCGCTGTTCGCGTTGCGCGAACAGCAGATGATCGCCGCGCAAACCGCGAGCCGCGAAAAATCCAACTTCCTCGCCACCGCGACGCACGACCTGCGCCAGCCGATGCACGCGCTCAACCCGTTCCTTCAGGCCGCCGCCGAAGCCATCCGCAACGGCGAGTTTGAACAGGCCGAACGGCTGATCAACGAATGCGGGCGTTCGTCGGTGATTCTTGCGCGCCTTTTGAACACGGTGCTCGATCTGTCGCG
Organism: Candidatus Burkholderia humilis; assembly: GCA_001184405.1. Lineage (GTDB taxonomy): Bacteria > Pseudomonadota > Gammaproteobacteria > Burkholderiales > Burkholderiaceae > Caballeronia > Caballeronia humilis. Next base: position 71,126 of record LFMX01000019.1, on the reverse strand, counting down.
GCTCGAATCGGGGCGCGTCGTGCCGCGCTATCACGTGTTCGATGTGCGGCAGATCGTCGAGGAAGCGGTCGCGCAATTGCGTCCGTTCGCGACGAGCCGCGGCGTCGATCTGCGCGTGCGTCTGCCGAAGGACGAAGTCGTCTGCGTGCGCAGCGATTCGCACTGGCTCGGGCGCGCGGTCGCCAATCTGGTGTCGAACGGTATCAAGTACGCGGACACGAGCAAGACGACGACGCCGACCGTGATCGTCGGGGTGGTGCGCTCCGCGACGCGCGCGCGTATCGACGTGCTGGATAACGGTATCGGTATTCCGGGCGATTATTTCGATGCGATCTTCCAGCCGTTCTTTCAGGTCGATAACCCCGAGCAAGACCGCGACAAGGGACTCGGCCTCGGGCTGTCAATCGTCAATGCGGTCATGTCGATGCTGGATCAGCACCGCATCGAACTGAAATCGACGGAAGAACGCGGCTCGCGCTTTTCGCTGGAAATGCCGCTGTGCGGGCCGTCGCCCGACAAGCCGGCGGGCCGCGTGCCGATGCGCTCCGAAGCCGACGAAACCGCGCAGCTGAAAGGCCGCTACGTGCTGCTCGTGGAGGACGACGGGCTGGTGCGGGCATCGACGGAAGCGCTGTTGTCGCAATGGGGCGTGCTCTACGATTCCGCCGCGACGTTCGAGGAATACGAGGACATTCTCGCGACGGTCGAGCGTTTCCCCGACCTCATCATCACCGATTTCCGTCTACGCGATTCGAAAACCGCTCGCGAAGTGGCGATGGCCAGCGCCAGGAAGCTCGGCCGCGCGTGTCCGTGTCTGGTCGGTCGTGACCGGCAAGCATCGTGCCGCTCGCGTGCGCGCAGGACGTGCTAGCAAGCCGGTCAGCCCGGCCGAATTGCGGCGCGGCATGCTGACCTTGATCGCGTGAATAGCCTGAATACAATAGGCCGCATGCACAAAGTTATCTACGACACCGATCCCGGCATCGACGACACCATTGCGTTCGTGTTTCAGGCGCTTCATCCGCAGATCGAACTGGTCGGCATCACGTCCGTGTTCGGCAATTCGGATATCGATACGACCACAGCCAACGCACTCTATCTCGCGTGGCGTTTTGCGCCGCACGTGCCGGTCGCGCGCGGCGCGGGTTCGCTGCTGCGCCGCCCGACGCCCGATCCCATTCCTCATATTCACGGCGATGACGCGCTCGGCAATATCGAGCGCATCGTGCGCGTGGACAAGCAGACGGACGCGCATCCGACGCATCGGTTTATCGTCGAAACGGTGCGCAACGATCCCGGCCAGATTACGCTGCTCGCAGTCTGGCCGTTGACCAATCTGGCGCGTGCGCTGGCGGATTAATCCCGACATTGTGCATCAGGTGCGCGAAGTGGTCGTGATGGGCGGCGCGTTCGGCTATCACGGCGCGCTCGGTAATGTGATGCCGGCCGCCGAAGCCAATATTTTCGCGGATCCGCACGCCGCCGAAGCCGTGTTCAACGCGAACTGGAACAAGCTGACGATCGTCGGGTTAGACATCACGCAGCAAACGGTGATGAGCACAGTGTTTCTCGACGCCTTGCGCAACGTAAACGACGCGGGCCGGTTCGTCTGGGACGTTTCACGTTTCTACGAGAAATTCCACGTGGAAGAAGGCGTGACGGGCGGCATTTACGCGCACGATTATTCGGCGGCGGCCTTCGTCGTCGCGCGCGAACTGTTCACGACGCGCACCGGCCCCGTGCGCGTGATGACCGACGGCATCGCGATGGGCATGACGATCCAAAAGCCCCAGTCGATGCGCGTCCCCGCGATGTTGTACTGGGACGACCGCCCTGCCGTCGATGCGTGCGTCGGCGTGGACGCAAACGGCGTGCTCGAACTTTTCGCGTAGACGATCAGGACAGCGCGTTGAGCCCCTCGCCGAGCCACGTCCGCAAGTCTTCGACCTCTTCCATGCAGACGGAATGCGGCATCGGATACGTGTTCCACTCGACTGTGCAGCCCTGCTCGCGCGCGAACTCGACCGCGTCTTCGCCGAGCGCGACGTTGAGCACGTCGTCGAACGTGCCGTGTGCGGCGAAGATCGGCGTGGCGCGGTTGGCGTCGCTGAACGATGCATCGATCAAACCTTTGGCCGGCACGTAGCCCGACAGCACCATCAGCCCCGCGAGCTTGTCCGGATGCGTGAGGCCCGCGCTGTAAGTCATCGCGCCGCCTTGCGAAAAGCCCGCCAGAAAGATGCGTTCGGTCGGAATGCCGCGCGCGTTTTGCGCCGCGATCAACTCACGTACGCGCGCGCACGACGCCTCGATGCCCGCCTCGTCCACGCGCCGGTTGATGCCTTCGAACGACAGAATGTCGTACCACGCGCGCATTACATAGCCGTTGTTGGCGGTGACGGCCATCTCCGGCGCGTTGGGAAAGACGAAGCGCATGGCGGCTGCATCGGATAAACGCAGTTCGGGCACGAGCGGAACGAAGTCGTTGGCGTCGGCGCCGAGGCCGTGCATGAGGATCACGGCGAACTCGGGATTCGGCGCGGTCTCGATTTCGATGGTGGACGGTTGGTCGGTCATTCGGCACTCCGTTGCGGCTTCAGATAATTGGAACCAGAATCTGCACGATACCCACGATCGACACCAGCCAGACGAGCGATCGCACGAACGGCACGCCGGCGGCGTAAAGTGCAACATACACGAGCCGCGCGACGAAATACGCCAGCGCGCCGTAATGCGTCATGGCGTTTTCGCGTCCGGTGACATGCACGATCAGCACGGCGATCGCGAAAATCGGCAGTGTTTCGAAGAGATTGCCCTGCGCGCGCATCAGAGCCGTCCGGCGAGCTTGCCGGGCGGCGGCGTGGCGGCATCGCGCGGACCGGCCTGATACTTAAGGCCGACTTCGCGGTTTCGCACGACGGCGGGCAGCAACACTTGCACCAGGGCGAGCACGAGGGTCCAGGCGAGCATCGTCAGTTCGAAACTCATGGCGTCTCCAGGAGGAATTGCGCGTGACGGGCGCGCCCATGATGCCACCGTGCTCCGTCAGCGTGTAGTCTTGATGGCGTTTATCTCTCGACCTTGCACGCCATGCACGCCACGACCCTGCGCCTTTCCCCCGGCGACGATCTGCGCGCCGCGCTCGATCAGGCTTTCCATTCTGACGCGATGACCGCCGCCTTCGTGCTTCAGGGCATCGGCAGTCTGAGCGTGGCATATCTGCGCTACGCGGGCCGTGATAACCCGGCGGAACATCGCGGAGACCTCGAAATTCTGACGCTCGCGGGCACGTTGTCGGCCAACGGTTCGCACTTGCATATGAGTCTTTCCGATGCCGACGGCCGCGTGTTCGGCGGTCACGTGACGGCGGGCTGCATTGTGCGCACGACGGCGGAAATCGTCATCGCGCGCTTAGACGGCGAGCGCTACACGCGCGAGCACGATCCGGCGACCGGCTTCGCGGAGCTCGTCATCCGGCGGACGTGACGGCGTTCGGCTGTGCGGTGGCATCGAGCGCGAGATCGTGGCGCACGATCAATTCGAAGCGCTCGCTCGCGACCGAATAATCCCAGCGTTCGACGGTCGTGCGGCGCGCGCCTGCATCCGGCTGATAACGAATCACGTTCACCGAATTGTCGATGGTCCCGCGAATCCGCTGCGACAGCGCCGTGCCCGCCTGGACCGCCCACAGCTTGCGCGGCAAATTGGCGAACGTGTCATGCAGCGGCAGCACGTACGGCAGATGAATATGGCCGCCGAGAATCAGATCCGCGCCCGCCCGCGCCCAGCGCTGCACGGCGCGCTCGCGTCCGCGCAACAGATTTTTCTCGTCCTGCGTGCGCGTGACCGCCACCGGCTGATGCGTGATAACGACTCGCAACTGCGTCTCACGCGCGGTTTCGAGCTGCGACGCGACGCGCCGGATCTGCTGCGTCGACACTTCGCCGTCGGTATGGCGATACGCGCGCGTCGTATTCACGCCAAGCACGAGCAGATCGCTCGATTCGAACGACGGCTCCAGCTCCGCGCCGAACGCGCGCTGATGATTCGCATACGGATAGAACAGCCGTGCGAACGGATTGAAGAGCGGAATGTCGTGATTGCCGGGCACGATGACCATCGGCGTGGGCTTGAGTGTGTCGAAAAACGCGCGCGCCGCCGCGAACTGATGCCGCCGCGCACGCTGCGTGATATCGCCGGAAACGATGACAAGATCGGGCGGAATCGCATCGATCAAACGCAGCAGCGCGGCGACGACCATCGGCCGTTCGGTGCCGAAATGCGAATCAGAAATTTGCAACAACGCGGTCATGAGCGATTGGCTTCGGCCACCGCGGGCTCGGGTTTGAGCAGCAACAGCGGCTTGTCGTCGGAAACGCGGAATTCTAAAGGCATCTGTAGCCGCGTCACTTCGCCGTCCGTCGTGATCTTCACGCTGCAGCGCTTTTTCGACGGATGCGTCACAGTGATGCGCTCGAACGCGAGACGCGTCACGTGATCGGAATCGGACAGACGCCGCGCCCCGCCGCGCAGCGACAGCAGCAGATGCGCCAGCCGCCCGACCGGACGCGGCGCCAAAGCCACAAGCAAACCCTGTTCCAGCGCGCGCTTCGTCGGGCATGCCGATTTGTTCCATCTGCAACCGGTTGTTGCCGACGAAGAGCGTCGTCGAGCGGATATCGTGCGTTTGCCCTTCATACTCGATATGCAGATGCAAATGCCGGCGACGGCGCAGCATTGTGTAAACCAGCAGACCACAGCGCGACGAGGCGACTGCGCCCGAACTGCTGCTTGTAGACTTCGCGATCTTCCAGCAGCTTCGGATACAGCCCGAGGCTCGCGTTGACCAGAAACATGCGCCCGTTGACGAAACCAACTTGCACGAGATACGCGTGTGCATCGAGCAAGAGTCGGATGGACTGCTCGAGATCGGCGGGGATGCCATGATCGCGGCTGAAGTAGTTGAACGTGTCGCGTGGCAGCACCGCGAACGGACAGCCGAGCGCGTACGCTTCCTGCGCGACGGCGCACAACGTGCCGTCGCCGCCCGCGCCGACCAGCACGCCGCCTTGCGCGCACGCGGTCTGCGCGGTGGTGGATAAATGACGCGGGTCATCGACGACGCACATCGTGAAGCGCCGACCCGTCGCGCCGAGTTCGCCCTCGAGCACGGCGCGGGTCTCATCGGCCTGCTTGCGACCGGAACCCGCATTCATCACGATAAAAAACAGCGCGTCCCGCCAATTCAGTTGCGGGTGAAACGGAAGGTGTCATCGGCAGGCGCTCGTCGCGGACGTCGTTGCATGAACGAATGCACCGGCAGCCGCCGCGCGAACGACGCGCACGGCCGGACCGGCGGACATCTGCCGAGTATATCGAAAAGCTTACAGATAGTTGACGACAGTCAGCACCGTTTTACGTGTGCTTGCCGCGAATGTAGTACTCGAGTTGCTGGATGGTGAACTGCTGCTCGGAAATGATGTTCTTCACCAGATCGCCGATGGAAATCATGCCGACGAGTTTGCCGTTGTCGATCACCGGCAAATGGCGCATGCGCTTTTCGGTCATCAGCGCCATGCAGTCGTCGGTGGTCTGGTCCGGGCGCACGTAACGCATGCGAGGTCATGATGTCGCGCACCGGCGTGTGTTTCGACGCGCGACCCATCAGCACGACTTTGCGCGCGTAATCGCGCTCGGTCACGATGCCCACGATTTCCTCGCCCTCCGTGACGATCTCCGCGCCGATGTGCTTCTCGGCCATCATCTGGATGGCGTCGAACACAGACGCGTCTGCCGCGATCGTAAAGACCGTCTGGTCGGGTTTGGTACTCAGAACCTGTGCGACTGTTGCCATCGAGCGCCTCCGTCTGGCGTCGCGCCGCTCATCGGCTTGATGAGTGTGGCGCTTGGTGTTGTGTGCGGAAAACGTTGCGTAGTCAGTCGAGCGTAAGGCTTTGCGCCGGCGCCTTCATCGGCATTAACCCGACCATTCGAAAAGTATAGGACACGCGTGCGGCGTGTTTTAAGCGGCACGGCGCGCTTCAGTTTCGCCGATTCGTGCCGCTAATCAGGCATGCACCGCGTGCAAAGTGCGCGGCAAACGCTTAAAACACGCGGTAAACAGACATGAGAAAAACAACGTGAGCAGTTCACAACAAGACATCGAGCTGCGCGTGCGGCTCGCGGCTAGCAATATGTTCGAACTGCTGTTGTTTCGCATCGGCGAGGCGCCGGGTACGGGCGAGCACGAGCTGTTCGGCATCAACGTGTTCAAGGTGCGCGAAATTCTCACGATGCCCGCGATCACGGCGGTCGCCGGATCGAGCGAGAACATTCTCGGCGTCGCGGATATCCGCGGCCAGATCATTCCGGTGATCGATCTGGCGCGCATCATCGGATACAAGCCGAAGAACGGTCCGAAGATTCTGCTCGTCACCGAATTCGCGCGCACGACGCAGGGCTTCGCCGTCGAAGAAGTCGACGATATCGTGCAGCTCGAGTGGAATCAGGTGCTGTCGGCGGAATCGCATTCGGGCGGACGCACGGTGACGAGCTTTGCGCGCATCGACGGCAATATCGACGGCTCGCGGCTCGCGCAGGTGCTGGATGTGGAGCGCATTGTGCGCGACACGCTGCCGTCGGCGGAAGCGGAAATCACCGAGGAAAGGCCGCCTTACGATAAAACCGGGCGCGCGCGTGCTCGCCGCGGGCGATTCAGGCGTGGCGCGCGCTGATCGAACAGAGTCTGACCGCGATGGGCGTACCCTTCGTCATGACCAAAACCGGTCAGGAAGCGTGGAATGTGCTGGAAAGCACGCGTGAAAAGGCGCAGAAGGAAGGCATGCAGGTGGCCGATCACATCGTGCTGGTGCTGACGGATCTGGAAATGCCTGAAATGGATGGCTTCACGCTCACGCGCCGGATCAAGTCGGACGCGCGCTTGCAGCAGATTCCGGTGGTGATTCACTCGTCGCTGTCGGGATCGGCGAACGAGCAGCATGTGCGCAAGGTCGGCGCGAACGCGTATGTGTCGAAGTTCGAGCCGTCGGAACTCGCGGCTGTGATGCGTGGTGCGCTCGGGCGCGCGGCTTAAATTCCGCTGATACAAAAAACGGTGCCCGGAGAACGTCTGGTTCTCCGGGCACCGTTTTATTTCCACCAGGCCGTCAGGCCTGCCGCATCGCTTCGATTAATGACCGAAGAAGATCGATTGCGGGTTGTTGCTTTGCTGCGCGCGGTTGCCCGATTGAGCAAGCGTGTCGCGCGAGCCGCCGAATGCCGTGGTGTCCGTGCCGTTGGCGCGTTCTTCAGCGGCGATGGTTTGCGCGCTCGGGCCTTGTTGCGATGCCGGTGCAACGATGGTGGCGGAAGCAGCGATCAGAAGGTTAGCGAGAAGATTGCGTTTCATGGTGTGTGCTCCAAAGACGGTTGACGTTCAATCAGAAAGCGCCGCAGCGGTGTCGCGAGGAACTGTCTGCTACGGCGACGGAATGCAGTGTATACCCCTACTATCGTTTTTTATCCCAATATATTTCAATTCACTTTTCATCCGTTGCTAACAATAGGTGGCCGCACGGGCTTGCTTAATCGGCGCAAAGCTTTGTCCGACAAGGCTGCGCGGGCGCCTAGGACTAATCTGACACTTATTTTTGTTTAGCGGGGACGAAACAATGAGTCCGCGCACGATCGTGCGGATTCGCCCAGGTTTCACGGGAAAACGGACGTTATCTCAATGCACGTGAACGAGACGTCCGATCAGTTGAACGACCGCGGCAGGCGGATTGCCTTTCTGGCAATAGCCATCGAATCCGGCATGCAGCCCTTGCGCGCGCACGAGTTCCTCGCCGAGCGCCGTGAACGCGATGATTCCCGCATCGCGCGTTCGGGCAATCCGGCGCAGCACGCGTGCGGTCGCAAAACCGTCGTGTTCCGGCATGCTGATATCGAGCACGATGATATGCGGGCTCCAGTGCTCGACGGCATGCAGCGCCTCGACGCCGGAGAGCGCCACGCGAGTTTCGAAACCGTCTGAAGACAGCGCCGCAGCGAGCGCTTCGGCGCTATGCGCGTGATCGTCGACGACGAGGATGCGCCACTGCTGAAGGTCGACATCGACGCTGCGGGTCGTCCACAGCGTGCAATGAGGCAAAGGCATGGTCACGGACATAGACATTGGACGAGTTCGAACCGTCGTCGGCTAGCATGTTTCGCGCCTGCTTCCGATTTATTCTTCGCTGTCTTTTTTGGACTTGCGGCGCTTCGCCTTGGCGTCTTCGCTGTCGCGTAGACGTGCGTTCGCTTCGACGAGTAACGCCGCATCGCGATACCGCAGGGCCACATCCAGTTTGGCGATGGCGGCGAACAGCGCGTCGCGGTCGTCGTCGGTGAAGTGCAATCGCGCCGTGTCGCGACACGCGTTTGGCTTCCTTATCGAGCCGTCGAAGTAGTTTGCCGCCGAAGCGAGTATCGACTTCGCCTTCGCGCACGAGTGCCGCGATCACCGACGCCAGCCGGATCAATCCGCTTGCCGTGGTTTGCGTCGCGCCATCCAGATCGTCACGGTCGTCCACTGCCCTTCTCCCCAATTCGATGATCGGTGCGTACTTTGAATACTTGAATTCCGTCCGTGCTCCGTGCCGTAATGATACGCAGCCAATGTGACAGTCATATTTGCGGCGTTCGCGTCGCCGCCGCTCATCGTTTCAACGGCGCGCAACGCGCAAAGACGATCATGCGGCGCGCGTCCAATGGCACACTACCGCCTTATCGTCAGCTTTAACGCCCTTAAGCCCGCATGAATCCCGCTACCTTGCAAAAAGCGTCCTACGGCTCTGACTTCTCCGGCCTCGTTTGCGGCTTCCGTTTCGGCGTCGAACAGCCCGGCGAGGCGATCGATTCCGATGCCGCGAGCGAATGGCTCGAGCACGACGATACGACCAAGGAATTCGTCTGGCTGCACTTCGATCTGGCGAACAGCTCTTGCGAACGCTGGATGCGCTCGCGCCTCGGCCTGCCCGATGCCTTCTTCGACACGCTGCACGAAGGCTCGCATTCGACGCGCATCGAGCATCAGGAAGGCGCGCTCTTCGCCGTCATCAACGATGTGATGTTCAACTTCGAGCTGACGCCGTCCGAAATCGCCACGCTTTACGTGTACACACATCAGAAAGTGCTCGTCACGGCGCGCATGAAACCGCTGCGTTCCGTCGATTCGCTGCGCGAGTCGGTCAAGCGCGGCGAAGTGTTTCGCGCGCCCGCCGAACTGATCGCGCATTTGTTGCGCGATCAGGCGGATTTGCTCGTGCATATCGTGCGGAGAACGAGCGTGGAAGTGGATGGCATCGAAGATCGTTTTCTGTCGACGCACGCACCGGCGAGCCGTTCCGATCTCGGCACGCTGCGACGCGTGCTCGTGCGGCTTCAGCGTCTGCTCGTGCCGGAGCCGGGTTCCGTGTTTCGTCTGTTGGCGCGCCCGCCGTGCTGGCTGCATTCGCAGGACATTCAGGATCTGCGCGATGCGACCGAAGAATTTGCGATCGTGCTGAACGATCTTGCGGGGTTGGTCGAGTGCATCAAACTATTGCAGGAAGAAATCGCTACGCGCATGGATGAGCAGAGCAACCGCACGCTCTTTACGCTGACGCTCGTAACCGTGCTGGCGCTGCCGATCAATATCGTCGCGGGTTTCTTCGGGATGAACGTCGGCGGCATTCCGTTCGCGGAGAATCACCACGGCTTCTGGCTTCTGGCTGCTGGTCGTGATCGTGGCGAGTTTTACGGCGTTGGCCGGCTGGTGGGCGTTCCGTCGCCGCCGCAATAGTTAGACCGTTTCAGGCACGCACGATGCATCCTTCTCCGATGAGGCGCGTGCCTCGCTGATATCGGAGGACATCATGGACAAGAACCGCATCGAAGGCGCGGCGAAACAGATGAAAGGCATCGTGCGCGAAGCCGTGGGCCGCGCGACCGGCAGCCGCACTACCCAAATGCGCGGCACGGCGGAAAAATATGGCGGGCAAGGTGCAGTCGAAATTCGGCGCCGCCGCGGACGCCGTGCGTCGCGTCAAAAAATAAACTTAGAGTCCGAGGTCGCTCAGGCCCGGATGATCATCGGGCCGGCGGCCGAGCAGCCAGCGATATTTGCGCTCGGATTCCTTGATTGGCAAATCGTTGATCGATGCGTGACGATGCGTCATCAAACCGGCTTCGTTGAATTGCCAGTTTTCGTTGCCGTAACTGCGAAACCAGTTGCCCGAATCGTCATGCCATTCGTAGACCGAAGCGCACCGCGATCCGGTCACCGGTAAAAGCCCACAGCTCCTTGATAAGCCGGTAGTCGATCTCGCGAACCCACTTGCGCGTGAGAAACGCTTCGACCTCGGCGCGCCCGTTGACGAATTCCGACCGATTCCGCCAGCGCGTGTCCTCGGTGTACGCCAGCGCAGCCTTCTTCGGATCGCGCATGTTCCAGCCGTCTTCGGCGAGACGAACCTTTTGTGCGGCGGTTTGAGCATCGAACGGCGGGAATGGCGGTCTGGATTCCATGAGCATCGTCTCCGAAAGATTGAAGGCAGACGGGTCTGTCTACAATCGACCGCATGAACACGCTCGCTCCGTCCGCTGATCCGTCCGGCCTCGCGCCGGACGCCCGCATTCTGCATACCGCGCATGATCTTTTTTATCGCGATGGCATTCGTGCGACGGGCATCGATCGGGTGATTGCGGAATCGGGGGTCGCGAAGAAGACGTTTTATCGCTACTTTCCGAGCAAGGACGATTTGATCGTCGCGTTCCTCGAATACCGTCACGACAACTGGATGAACTGGTTTCGCGATGCACTTACGCGACATGGCGGCACGCTGCACGCGCTGGTGCCCGCGCTCGCGGAATGCGGAATGGTTCGGCGGCGAAACGTATCGCGGATGCGCGTTTATCAACTCGGTCGTGGAAGTCGGCGGCACCTTGCCGCAAGCGCTTGAGATCTCGCGCCGGCACAAGCGCGACATGACCGCCGCGATCCGTGCGCTGATGCCCGCATCGCGCACGGCCAAAGCCGATGCACAGGCGCTCGCGCGCGCAGTGGACGGCGCAATCGTTGCGGCGCAGTTTTCGGATTCACCCGCCGATGCATTGAAAACCCTCGCGCGCGTGGTGAGCCGGGGCCAGCACAACGACTAACGCTGGCCGTTAGATCGTTTTCTCTTATTTCACCGCTTGCGCCGCGCTCAGCAGCGCGTTGGCCTGCGCGATGTCGTCCATCGTCAGCGAAGCCACATTGGCCTTGAGTTGCAGAAGCGTGACGATCGCCTCGTAACGCGACAGCATCAGGTCGCGCTGCGTCGTATAAAGCGTGTCGATGGCGCGTAGCGCGGCGACCTGCATTCGGCTGCCGGCCTTGAAGCCCTGCTCCGTCGCCGCCAGCGTATCGTGTGATGTCTTGACGAGTTGCGCCAGCGAAGCGCTGCGCACGCGCGCCTTGAGATAGCGTGCGTAGCTGTCGCGGGCATCGCCCTCCGCTTTCACCGATGCCGATTCGACCGCCTGCTGCGCCTTGTCCTCCAATGCGAGCGATTGCTTGAGCCGCGCCTGAATCTCGCCGCCCGACGAGATCGGGATCATCACTTGAAGCATGGCGGTCGTCGTCGTAGTCGGACGCGAATAACCGGACGCCGCGCCCGCCGGCGTATAGCTGCCCGTCACCTGCACCACCGGATAGTGCGCCGCGCGCGCCTTCTTGGAATCCATTCGCGCGATCTGCCAGTCGAGCTGCTTCGACTGCACGTCGTAGCCGCTCGATCTCGCCTGCTCGGCCCACACGTCCGGATTCTCCGGATCGACGCGCGACAACGGCACGGCCGCGGGCAAGCTCGAAAGCGGCGAGAACGGCTGCCCGCTCACCTGCTGCATGCGGCGCTTGACGTCAGATCCTGCTGCGCGTCCATGTGTTGAATCTGGGCCTGCACGCGCGACATCCACATCCTGCGAATCAATCAGCGTCGCTTCGCCCGCCGCGCGCTTGCGGCACACCTGTTCGTGCTGCATGTCGATGGCCGCGAGATATTCGGTCGTGCCGCTTGACTTCGTCCTCGGCGGCAAGTTCATCGAAATAGGCACGAATAGCGCGCATCATCGAGGTCTGCTCCGCCGATGCCAGCTGAACCGTGCCCTGCGCCGCGACGTAATCGGCTTGCTGATAAGCGGTCCACTTGCTCCAGTCGAAGATCGGCTGCGTAACCTGGACGGTTCACCCGTTTTGCCAATAACTCTGGCGCGGAAAACCCTTCATCTTGATCATTATACACCCGGCCCCAGCCGCCCGCAATTTGCGGCAACAACGCCGCTCGCGCGATGGGAATGGCCTGCTTCGAGGCCTCGAAGCCCGCGCGCGCCTGCGCGACTTCGGCGTCGTAGCCGAGCGTCTGCTGGACGATCGTGACGAGATCATCCGCCTGCGCGGACGCGGCGTGGCTCACGAACAGCGCGAGCGCGGTAATTTGCAAACGGTGCTTATTCATGAATCGCTTCCGCCGTTTCGATCTGCACGCTGCCGTGATCGCGCACGAGTCCGCCATCGACAAAGCGATAACGCATGTCGAATGTGGACGCTAGCGTTATGTCATGCGTAATTACCACGACGGTTCGAGCGCGCCCGCGCAACAATTCCGCGATGTGCCGCACGGATACCGGATCGAGATTCGACGTCGGTTCGTCGAGCATCAGCACTTCGCGCTCCTGATAAAGCGCGCGCCAGCAGGAGTCGCTGCCGCTGTCCGGCTGAAACATTGGCAATGGTGTCGCTGATGATGGTGCGCGTGCGCATCGGCAAACGCATGATGTCGTCGAGCAGACCGACATCCGCAAGCAGCTTGTGGATGCGGTTTTCGTCCGGGTTAGCAGCGAAAAGCGTGACGTTATCCGCGATCGAACCGTGCAGAATGATGTCGCCTTGCCGCATGTGCGCCATGGTCGGCGAATTTCATCGACGGCGAGATTCGGCTATGCAATGCCGTTCAGGGCGATATGTCCATGCTGAAGCGGCTCGGCCGCGGAAAGCAGCTTGAAGAGCGTCGACTTGCCGCTTCCGGACGAACCGGTAATGACGATCTTGTCGCTCTTTCGAATGTCGATACTCGCGTCTTTCAGCACCGGCTCATCCGAAATGCCATAACTGAAGTTGACGCCGCGCATTTCGATGTTATTGAAATCGTGCACTTCCGTCGCGCGCTGGCTGGCTTCGAGCGGCATATAGCGCTCCGACTTGGCTTCGACGATATCGTCAACGCGCGCAACCGGCACGCTCATCATGAAGTACTGGAACGTCGAGTTGATCACGCTTGCAGAGCGCTCGGACATCAGCGACTTGTAGATCAAGAACGAATAGAACACGCCGACGGAGACTTTGCCGCCCAGCATGAGACGAGCGGACATCCACGTGATGATGATGGTATCCGCATAGTTGACCATCTTGAGCAAACCGTCGCGCGAGCAGTTCAGACCGGCCTTCTTGAGGACCGCCGCTGCATACGCCTTGTAGATCGTCATGTAGATGGCCGTGCGACGCATCTCGCCCTGCGCGAGCTTGAGCAGCGACGCGGCACGAATGGTCTCGATCAGCGAGTCGTCGCAGCGCGCGGAAGCTTCCATCACGAGCGCGTGGCTGTCGTGCATTGCCCGGAACATGGCGAGCGCCAGCCCGATATAAAGAGCAAAGACGAAGAGTGCGACTGCCGTGAGCGGCCGGCTCTGAATAAACATTAGCACGAGCGCAAGCAGCCCGACTGCGGCATCGACACATAACGTGATGACGGTTCGGGTAGCGTACGTGCTGATTTCCTCCTGCGCCTTCACGCGTGCGAACACGTCGCCGACGTGGCGCTTCTCGAACCAGGACATCGGATTACGTAGCAAATGACCGACGAGCCCCTCGGTCGTGTTGATCTGCACCAGATTGAACAGCACTTCGGTCAGATACTTCTGCACGTATTCGCTGAGCGCACCGAAGATAAAGATGCTCGTGAACGTCATCACGAGCACGTTCAGCAGATTGCGGTTATCCGCGGCCACCACGTAGTCGAGCGTGAGATTGCCGAAGTACGGCGCAACGAGAATAGCGAACTGACTGCCGAGCACAACAAACAGCACCTTTCCGATCTGCGCGCGCAATTGCGGATTCAGCCCGCGCACCCGCTGCAACGCTGCCGGCACGCGCGATTTTGCCTTGATGCGCGGCATCTGCGGCGTCGGCGCGAACTCGAGCAGGAAGCCGGACACAGCGGAGCGGAACGTTTCCATCGACACGCGCCGCCGGCCGGAAGCCGGATCGATAATGCTGATATGACTGCGGCTCGCTTTCTCGAACACGACGAAGTGCGCGCCGCCGAAATGCAGGATCGAGCCTTTCTTGACGGCCGAGAGATCCGATGGATCGAAGCGATACGCCTGCACCGCCAGCCCGAAGTCGACGGCGACATCGTAGAGGTTCATCAGTGACAGGCCGCTCGCCGAGATAGGCTTGAACGCCGACAGTTCACGCACTTCCGTTGCCCGTCCAAGATGCGTCAGCACCATAGCGAGACAGGCATAGCCGCATTCCGCGACTTCGTTTTGGTAGATGATGCGCACCTTACCCTCTCATCATTCTGAACAAAGGTGCGAGCACCCATTCCGCAATCGTTCGACGTTCGACCACGATGCTCGCCGTCGCGCACATGCCCGGGAGGATCGCGAAATGCTGACCTTCGAAGTCGAAAGTCTTGCCGCGCAACGTTGCCCACGCGAGATAGTCACCGTCCGAATCCTTGGCGCCTTCGGTGGTGTCCGGCGAACCGCTCGACCCGAACAGGCCGCCAGAATCGGCCGGTTCGGTCGGTGGGCTGGACGGAAGGACGGTGGTCGGTGATATCGAGTCGATGTGCGCTTCGTACGTGCCGAATTTTGCATACGGAAAAGCGTCGAACTTCAGCCTGACGATCTGGCCTTCGCGCACGAAGCCGCGCCGTCTCGACGGAATGCTGAGTGCGACACGCAGCGGACCGCTGTCATTCGTCGCGATAACTACGGCGACATCCGATGCAGTCAGCATGCGGCCCGCCACGAGACTCGAAAACGTCACCACGCCGGCTTTCGGCGAGGAAACAGTCGAATCCTGCCGAGCCTGCTCAAAGCGCACTTGGATGTCCTGCACGCCGCGCGCGTGGCGAGCGTCGAGTTCGCGCAGTTGCGCCTCCAGATCCGCCTGCGCGCTTTGAGATGAGGCGAGATCGCCCTCAAGTTGCTGACGCCGCGCCACGCTTTGCGCGACGGTTACCTTTCCCTGATGCACGTCCGCACGCGCCTGCTCGACCTTATCGGCCGTAACATAGTCAGCCACCGAATTCAGCCGCGACATCCGCTGTTTATAGCCGTCCACCAACTGACGGTTCTGTCCGATCTGTTCGTCGAGCGCAGTCAGTTCCGCGCGACGACTCGTCTGCGTCACGCGCGCACTTTGAAGCTGTGTATTCAACTGGATGCGGCGTTCAGCGTACTGTTCGTCGACCGCGCGAATCTGGTCGTCATGCATTTTCTGATCGAACACTTGGCGCTGAAGCCCGTCGATCGCCAGCGACAGATCGCGTTGCAACTGAAACAACGGCGTCCCTGGAACGACTTTGTCTTGCGGCTTAACGTAGATGGACGACACCAGTCCTTTCAGACCACGAATCTTGACCTCGGACGGCGACACGATTTCACACGGCACATTTTGCTTGAGCTCGATTTCGTGAGTGAAGCCAAAGGTCACGGCCAGCACCGCGAATACAGAAGATCCAGCGCCAGGGCACGTCCTTGAACTGAGGCAGAGGGGTTGGTTGCATGAGAAAAGTGAATGCGGTTTGCTGACGGCGTCAAAGCTAGGGCGATGGCTGGCGCTCGACCGATAGCGGAGAAAAAACCCTGGCGCTATTTGGCGGGCGCGAACGCGTACATGGCGGGATGCCCGGCACACGTCCAATCCGGCACACGTCCAATGCTGGAAATTGTCGAGCATCGCGATCTCGATGCAGTCGGCCACTCGTTGAGGGGCGTCATGATCGGTCAGCGGAATCGCGTCGAAGAGCCGCACGTGGTTCTCGAAGCCCAGGTAGAACGGCAGCAACATGACGCCGAAGGTTTCGCCCATACGGAATACGCCGTTGTGGATGCGTGCGTCGCGCCCAAACATGGAAACGCCGACGGTTTCCATCGGATAACGATGCATGGTGAAGGGCGGAACGTCCGAAAAAAGCACGGCAACGCCATCGCGCCAAGGCACGTGCGACGCGAACGCCCAGGCCACCGCGGTTCGCGTCACCATAGGTGTAAAGCACCTTGATGCCGGGAATCAACGCGTGGTCATCGCCGTATTGGTTTAGCGGTACGCCGGACACGACGGCCATCGACTTGATGCCGAGCAGCACCGCAACTTTCTCGACGACATAAATGTTCGCGTACTGCGAGACTTAGTGAAACGGCGGCATAAAGACAGGCCGTTCAGGCGCTTCCCGCTTCAGTGCTGCAACGCACTTTGCAAGCGTCTAAGCAATGACATCGAGATCAGGCAGAGATTCGCGGGTTCGGATATCTCGGCCGAAATAGATGCGCTGATCAATCAGCTTTTCTAGCAGTCCACCGGAGCGTGCACGACTCACCTGATGACTCGCCAAGCCGAGCACATCGCGCGCAATTTCCGCCCGGATATTTCTGGATGCCCGGTTACCGGCACTGAATACGCCTTGAATAGCCCAGCCTACAGCGGCAACGTGTTCGGCCAGCCTGAGCGGAATGCGACCGATCAGAGCACGACGGAAGCGGTGCTTTAACCTAGCCACCCTCTTCTTTAGCCAAGCGCGTAAGGCGATTATCTTCGGAGGCGTAAGCCGCTGAAAAAAATAGGGTGGATCCTTCGATCCACCCTATTGACGCTGATCAAATCGGCATTAGCTGTTCAAGGCTTCTATCGAGTGGTTAGCGCCACGTCACCTGGTGAAACTTAGGCATTGATAGAAACGTCACCGGCAACAATGCTCGGCACCGTGGAGTTACCGCCTTGCGAGACGATGACAACCGTATTGTTGGTCGTCGTCGACGAGTTCGTATCGCCCTTCGTACCACCACCAGACACTTGAGCCAAGGCCAATTCGTTGCGAGTTACCATTTGCATGAGTTTTCTCCCTAGTTAAAAAATAAAACAACAACCAACTCCGACCACACACGTAAATGTGTGCAGCGGCTTCATTCCGTCGAAATTAGAATTTGATCGAGCTTTTCGATGATGAAATACGCGAAATTTCCTAATTATCTATAATCAGAGTGAAGACTTTTTAATGTGTTATCTACATTACCACTAGGGTATTCGAGAAATTCAGTAGCGGCATCCATAGCACTTTAGGCCGGGACAAAGCACTGAACATATGGAACCCATGTAGATAACGACATTCAACCCGCGGTGACGTCCTAATCAAGATTAGAGGCGAACTAAAACCGAAAAGCGTTGAGCTGCTTTCGAGATTAGAAAGCGCCATGACCACTTCGATGCACGACTTCCGTTCGCCGATATCGAGATTGAATCGACCGGATTAGGTCGGGCCGACCGGGTTAGGGTTCGAATCAGTGATAATTATCATGGTATTGGTGGTCGTCGTCGTATTGCCCTTCTGCCCTTCTGCCAGCGACAGTCGACAACAACAGTTCACTACGGCTGATTTGTTCCATAATTTGCTCCCGGATGTATTGGTCTCACACTGCCAAGACAAGCTTAAGATTCTGTTACAGATATCATTGACTTGTTACTTGAGCCCCTTACCGATCATGGCGACGAGCTCGAGCAGCGCTTCACGGCGTCGGCATCGAAGTAAGCAGTGGATGCACGGTCGTGCCGCCCCTTTAAACGGCGCGACCGAAAAAGGAGACACACAGCGTGAACACCATGACGATCCCCGCCGATGACTCGCGCGAATCGAGCGCGCGTCTGAAGCGTGAACTGAAACTCGCCGACGCGAAAAAACGGGCGATGGCGCTCGTGCTGATTGCGCCACTCGCCATTTTCCTGTTCCTGATCTTCGTGGTACCGATCGGTGCCCTGCTGACGCGCGCCATCGAAAATCCCGAAGTGGCGAATGCGCTGCCGCATACAGGCGCGGCGCTCGCTAAATGGGACCGCAAAACGCCGCCATCGGACGCCGCTTATGCTGCGCTCGCGCAAGACTTGACGGCGATTTGCGATGGCGAATAGATGGGCGCACTCGCGCGTCGTTTGAACACGGAGATTCCGGGCTATCGCTCGCTGGTCGCCAAGACTGCGCGCGCCATGCCGCTCACCGGCGACAACGGCAAGCCGCTTGCCGCGCCGCAAATCAAGGCGAAGATCATCGAGCTCGACGAGCGCTGGAACGATCCCGCCAGGCCATCGCGAAAAACGCGAGCCGCTACTCGCCGTTTTATCTGCTCGCATCGCTGGATCATAAACAGGACGGCTTCGGCAATCTCGTGCATGCCGATTCCTGACCAGTCCATCTATCTGAACGTGGTTCGGACGCACTTTCGTAATCGGCGTTGCGGTGACGTTCTTTGCACTGCTGCTCGGCTATCCGCTGGCGTACTGGATTTCCACGCTGCCCGTGCGCCGCGCGAATCTCGTGATGGTGCTCGTGTTGATTCCGTTCTGGACGTCAGTGCTGGTACGCGTCGCCGCATGGATCGTGCTGTTGCAAAGCGAAGGGCTCATCAACAAGGCGCTGATCGGCAGCGGCTTGATTGGCTCGCCGCTCGCGCTGTTATTCAACCGCGTGGGCGTCTATATCTCGCTGACGCATATTCTGCTGCCCGTTCATGATCCTGCCGCTGTATAGCATAATGAAGTCCGTCCCGCCGACATATCTGCGCGCGGCCGTGTCGCTGGGCAGTCATCCGTTCGCGGCGTTCTGGCGTGTGTATGTGCCGCAGACGTATCCGGGCATCGGTGCGGGCGTGCTGCTCGTGTTTATTCTTGCGATCGGCGACTACATCACGCCGGCGCTGCTGGGCGGTCCGAACGATCAGATGGTCAGCTATTACATCGCCTATTTCACCAATGTGACGATCAACTGGGGCATGGCCTGCGCGCTCGGCACTGCTGCTGGCGGCCACGCTCGTGCTCTACGTGGTCTACGGACGCTTCACACGTGCCAACGTGAGCCTGGGGTAAAAGAACATGAAACTCGCCAAACCGATGTTCGCGCTGCATACATCCTTGCTCGAGCGCGTGTGGTACTTCGCGCTGCGCATCATCTGCGTGCTGACGCTGCTGTATCTGATCCTGCCGGTGCTCGCGATCGTGCCGCTGTCGTTTTCATCGAGCATGTTTCTCGTGTATCCGATTCCCGGCTGGTCCATGCGCTGGTATCAGAACCTCGTCATGTCGCAGGAATGGCGCACGGCGGCGAAGAACAGCTTTATCGTGGCGCCGTCCGCCACCATCGTTGCAACCATTCTGGGCACGCTCGCGGCGGTCGGACTGACCAAGGCGAACTTCATCGGCAAAAGCATGCTGATGGCCGTGCTCATTTCGCCGATGATCGTGCCCGTGATTGTCGTCGGCGTCGGCATGTATCTGTTTTTTGCACCGCTCGGCATCGCGAATACGTATTTCGGGCTGATTCTCGCGCACGCGGCGCTCGGCGTGCCGCTCGTCGTGACCACGGTCGGCGCGACCCTCCAGAACTTCAACACCAACCTTGTACGCGCGAGTCAGTCGCTCGGCGCGAGTCCGCTGACGACGTTCTTCCGCGTCACGCTGCCGGTGATTGCGCCCGGCGTGATCTCGGGCGCATTGTTCGCGTTCGCCACATCGTTCGATGAAGTCGTCGTCACGCTCTTTCTCGCCGGCGCGGAGCAAACCACGCTGCCGCGCCAAATGTTTACCGGCATCTGAGAAAACATCAGTCCGACGATCGCGGCGCTCGCGACCATCCTCATCCTCTTCTCGACGACGCTGTTGCTCGTGCTCGAATGGCTGCGTGGACGGGCCGCCGCGCGTGCGGTATCGGCGTGATTTGAAAGTAAATCGAAAGACTAGCGGTGGCCATTGAACATGCAAATAACCCCACGAAGTAGAGGGCCTGCCTAAGAAAGCAGCGCCCGGTGGCACCGAGGCAGAAGGCTGGCACCGCCATAACCCTTGCCCATCAAGGGTTATGGCCAATAGCGATTGATTATTCGCGTGAACGGGACAGTGTTTTCACCGATGCAGTATTTATCGGAATATGCTTAATCGCGTACGTTCTAGGTCGAGTCAAAGCCTGGAACAATGCCATGACAGCTTTTTCGAAAAGAGCGGACCCGTGGTCACAAACGGTTCACCTGCTCGAAGCGATGCCGACCGACATCGCTCAATCCGCACCGTCGCAAAAGGCCGCGCGCGCCGAAAGCGAGTTCGTCGAACGTCTGACGTGCGACTGGTATCGCACGCATCCGCTGCCGCGGCCATCGAACGATCGGCTGCCGTATCCGCAGGCCGTCGTGCGCGTGATCGAACGCCCGAGCAGCGCGACTGCGCTCGTCTACTGGTCCGATCCCGGCACGTGCCACTACGGGTATCAGGGCTGGCGCGCGACGACGGCAAACGTCGAGGGCGTCTGTTCGCTGTCGGGAATGCCGATTCATCGTGGCGATCAGGTGTATCGACCGTCGCAGCGCGATCCAAAACCGCAAAACGCATCAGCGATGATCCTCGCTGCCGCGATGCCGCGATGCCGAAGAACAGCGAAGAAGTGGAAGTCGACTTTCACAGCTAATTGCGCCCGCGCGTTTAGTAGCCGACGGTAAACCGCTGTTTGATATGCGCCCCGCTTTCGAAGTCGTCGAGAAAGGCGATGGCGTAATCATCGAAGATGATCCAGCTTCGGCCCGAGCGGTCGACCAGCAGTTCGTCCACGCCGAGCCGGAATGTCTGCGTGCGCGGACCGCTCACGAATTCCGCCGATGGCGACACGAAAGTCCAGTCCAGATCGCGCTCGCGCCGCAGCGCATCGAGAAACGCTGCGCCTGCGGTCGCTTCGGGTTTGTAGGCATCGGGGAAACCGGGCTGATCGAGCACGCGCTGATCCGGCGCAACGTACAAACTTCCCGCGCCGCCTACGACCATCACGCGCCGCACGCCCGCGCGCCGCAGCGGGTTCGACCAGCGCAGGCTCAGAGAACGTCGCGAAACGCGTGGCGCTGAAGACGGCATCGTGGCCAGATAAGGCGTCGGCGAGCGCGGCGGCATCGAGCGCATCGACGTTTTTCGCGCTGAGATTCTCGCGCGGCGTCAGCGTCGACGTGTCGCGCGCGACCGCGGTGACCGTGTGTCCACGCCGCAACGCTTCGTCGAGCAGACGGCTCCCGACATTGCCGGTCGCTCCAATGATCGCGATCTTGCTCATGCGCCCTTTCTCCCTTCCATACTGACCATCCTTTGCATAAACGGCAAATGTGGCCAAAGTAGTTGGCACGCCGAAATCATGATAAGAGGAAACGAACTCACGCACAGTCGCCAGAGAGTGCGCAAATTTGTTTCCTCGCTTGACCGAATCGAAGGATTGTTCTGCGCGCCTGAATTCGCCACGATTCGGTCATAGCCACGGAAACAAGCAAGTTCCGGACCAGTTTTTCAGCCCGCGCCGCCATACCGACACGCTATTGTCATAATCCAAAGTGCGAACGTTTGCGAATCGCGCCATTAAACTGGAAGCTCCGGCACTCTTTAGAAACACGCGACCACAGCGAAAACCGGCGCGCCAGGCGCGAGCGTTTCGGAATGAGCTTCCCTACAAAGTCGTCAAATTGTCATGACATTGCGTTATATTGCACTTCCTCGCCGCTCACCGGAAGGAGTAAATCGTGAAGAATCCGCAATTACAGGGTGCCATCGAAGGTCGCGACAACCCGGCAGGCGAAACCGCCTATGAGCCGATTCCGGTCAGCGCCGCGCTTGAGTCCGCCGACGACGGCGACTACTCAGATTCGTTGGACATCCCGCTCAATTACGGCATCGTGATGGACGCAGTCAGGGACGCTGTTCGCGCAATCCCGTAAGCGTTCGAGGCTTCCTACATCAAGCGCCCCGGTTTCCGGGGCGTTTTTTTGACTGTAGCCGCCGCCCTCCCTTCAAGTGATTAAAAGATTCCTGCATTAAGCCTGATTTATCGCTTTAATATCAGACGAAAATCTTCACCGTCAGCGGGCAATTAAAACCCCATCGATGATTGAATCGCGGCAAAAGTCAATCGGTAAGAATATGAAGCGGACGCTTGCCGGTTCCATGACATTAACGGAATGGTACACTTCGGCCTCCGCTGACCAAGGCAACGCGCCCGATTCAACCCATTTGTGTCGATGATTCGTCCAGCAAATAGGGTTTCAAAAGCGTTAATTGGGCCGCCAATTCATTCGTTCAAATAGCGCAGTCGTCGCCAGGCTTTTCACTGGCGAAAAATATCGCGATGCAGTAACGTCAGACGTGTCATACCGGCACGGCGCAACATCGACTTAATGCCTGTAAGCAAAGAAATGCGCTAACGGCGGATGTAAAAACGACCGATCAACCACGCTGATCCGCGCTTTACTCAAGAAAAATATGGCCGCCATTTATGATTATCTCGATCAGCAGATTTCCCGGCAATGGCGTGGCTGGCTTGCTGCGCTGGCAGAGGAATTCGAAGCGCAAATCGGCCGGAGCGAGTTGCGGCAGTTGATGCATCGCGTAGGCGGCCGGTTTGCTGAAGCGCATCCGCTGCCGGAATGCAGATCGACGGCGGAGCTGGCGGAGGCGCTGAACGGCCTCTGGCGCAATACCGAATGGGGCTTCGTCGAGCTTTCCGATGAACGCGATTATCTGAGCATTGTCCACTATTGCGCGCCATTACCTGCTTTCGGGCAGAACGCGCTGAGCTGGACGCCCGCGTTTCTGGAAGGCGCGTATCAGCAGTGGCTGAGTACGCTCGGCGCGCGCGGCCTCGCCGTGAGGCAGGCGAGCGAGTTCGGCGACGACGGCGCGGTGGAATTCAGGCTTGTGCGCGGCGCGGTCTGACAAGAAGCGCTCACAGGCGTCCGCACCTCAAGCGAGCGGTGCGATAAAAACGAAGCAAGCTGAACCTGGCCAGTAGCAAACAAAGGCATGACGAGGAAGCGGCATTATGAATACTTCGCGCTATATCGAGAAGTTGTTCGATCATTTTGGCGGCGACGCAGGGAATTATCAGGAAATCGGCCGCGAGAACGAGGCGAGTACGCGCTGGCCGCTGCTCGCGACGCTCGACTTCGCGCAGCCGTCGATTCCGGCGATCGCTCCGCGCCGTGACGCGCAATCAATTGCGCGCCCGGCGCAGGATCAGCGGCCAGCGCAAAAGCCATCGAGCGAGCCCGTGCTCACGCCGATCAGTCGCGGCAAAGCGCCGTTATTTGCGCATGCGCATCGGCGAAGCATTCCGCCTGTCAACGTCAATCCTTCGGTCGATGCCCATCGCGCGACGCGTTTCTCGAAGCTCGCGGAATCCCTACCGGAAACAAACGTTGAGCCAGTCACCGAAAGCGGCTCCGCGCTCGCATCGGCGGCAGCGGCTATCGCGCGCGCAAACAGCAGCGCCCAATCGCAAGCAGACGTGCAGCCTGCGCTTAGGACGCAGCGTGAAGAACCCGCGCCATCGATCCTCGGCAAGCTCTTCGACAAACCCAAGCCCACGCCGGCATCGAACTCATCGAATTCATTGAACGCGCTGTTCGACCGGCTGCGTACCGCCGGCGACGATCCGAGCGACGACACCGCCAAACGTCCCGCCCGCGCGTGGGGCTCGCGCTCATGAAGGTCATCACGGTGGTGTCGGCAAAGGGCGGCGTCGGCAAGACGACGCTCGCCGCGAATCTCGGGTCGGTGCTGGCGGCCGCAATCGGCGCGTGATCGTGCTTGATCTCGATCCGCAGAACGCGCTGCGCTTGCACTTCGGCATTCCGCTCGACAGCATCGACGGCATTTCGCGCGCGACGCTCTCCCACGATCCGTGGCAAACCGTCATGTTCGATGGTGTCGATGGTGTCGATGGCGTGACCGTGCTGCCCTACGGCGCGGTGGTCGAAGACGATCACCGCCGCTTCGAGGCGCTCGTCGATCACGATCCAAACTGGCTCGCCGATTCGCTGCACACGCTCGCGCTCGATGCCAACGACATCGTGATCGTCGATACCCCGCCGGGCTCGTCCGTCTACACGCGCACGGCGCTGACGGCCGCGAATATCGCCCTGAACGTGGTGCTCGCGGATGCCGCGTCCTACGCCGCGATTCCCGGCATGGAGCGCCCTACGCCGCGCCGCGCAAGGATTTCGCGGGTCAGGTGTACGTCGTGAATCAGGTCGATCAGTCGCGCCAGTTGAGCAAGGACGTACTGAAAGTGCTGCGCAATATGCTCGGCACGAAGCTGTTTCCGGGCGTGATCCATCAGGACGAAGGCATTGCGGAATCGCTCGCGTGCGATACCACGCTCATCCACTACGATCCGCTCTCGCAAGCCGCCGCCGATCTGCGTCAGTGCGGCGACTGACTGCTTGCCGCCATCGATTCGATCGGCGCATCGTCGAGGAAACTTGCATGAGCAAGGTTGAGATTCCGTCGCCCGATGTCGAAGTCAGCATGAAGACATCGCGCCTGGAGCGTTTCGTCGATGCGCGCGTGTGGAGCAGCCGCATCCTTACCATCGCGATGACCGTCTTCGCGCTCTTCGCGTTCTACTTCGTCGTGACCGTGCCGCTTGCGTTCGGCCAGCAGCTTGCGTTCGCGACCATCTGCTTTTGCTGCGCACTGTTTTTTCGCTGTCTGCCAGGCCAATATCCCACGCTCGTGATGATTCTCCTTTCGGTGGTTGCATTGAGCCGCTATATGTTCTGGCGCCTCACCGAAACGACATACTGGGAACATCCGCTCGATGCCGCGTGGGGTTTGCTACTCGTCGCCGCCGAAGTTTACGCGACGCGCGTGCTCTTGCTCGGCTACTTCCAGACTTCGTGGCCGCTCAAGCGCAAGCCGATTCCGCTGCCGAAAAATCGCGCCGACTGGCCGACCGTCGATGTCTTCATTCCGACGTACAACGAACCATTGTCCGTCGTGAAGCCAACGATTTACGCCGCGCTCGCGCTGGATTATCCGAGCGACAAGCTCTCCATCCACGTGCTCGACGATGGCCGCCGCCCCGAGTTCAAGGCATTCTGCGAGGAAATCAGCGTCAACTGGACCATTCGCACGCACAATCGCCACGCGAAGGCGGGCAATATCAACGAAGCGCTGAAGATCACGAAAGGCGAATATCTCGCCATTTTCGATTGCGATCACATTCCCACGCGCTCGTTTCTGCAAATCTGCCTCGACTGGTTTTTGCGCGACAAGCTCTTGTCGGTGTTGCAAACGCCGCACCACTTTTTCCCGCCCGATCCGTTCGAGCGCAATCTCGGCACGTTCCGTAAAGTGCCGAACGAAGGCGAACTGTTTTACGGGCTCGTGCAGGACGGCAACGATTTGTGGAACGCCACGTTTTTCTGCGGCTCATGCGCGGTGCTGTGCCGTTCGATGGTCGAGGAAATCGGTGGAATCGCGGTCGAAACCGTGACGGAAGACGCGCATACGGCGCTCAAATTGCATCGGCTGGGCTATACGACGGCGTATCTCGCGATTCCGCAGGCCGCCGGTCTCGTGACGGAGTCGCTGTCCGGACACATCGGGCAACGCATTCGCTGGGCGCGCGGCATGACGCAGATTTTTCGCATCGATAATCCGCTCACCGGCAAGGGGCTGAAGCTCGGCCAGCGCCTGTGTTATCTGAACGCGATGATGCACTTCTTCTACGGCGTGCCGCGTCTCGTGTTTCTGACCGCGCCGCTGTCGTATCTCTTTTTCGGCGCGCATGTGATCGAAGCGGCGACGAGCAGCATCGCCATTTTCGCGCTGCCGCACATGATGCACGCGAGCATCACCAATTCGCGGATGCAGCGCAGCTTCCGGCATTCGTTCTGGGCGGAAGTGTATGAATCCGTGCTGGCGTCGTATATCACCGCGCCGACGCTGCTCGCGGTCACCAATCCGAAGCTCGACAAGTTCAATGTGACGGCCAAGGGCGGACAGATCGAAAAGGATTACTTCGACTGGTATATCTCGCGGCCGTATCTCTTTTTGCTGCTGCTGAATTTGCTCGGGTTTATCGCGGGCGTCGTGCATATCGTGCTGTATTGGCACGTGCGCAGTGAAGTGAATACGACCATCCTGAATCTGTGCTGGACGCTCTATAACATGCTGATTCTCGGCGCATCGGTGGCGGCGGCGAGCGAGCGCAAACAGGTGCGCACGACGCATCGCGTGACGATAACTATGCCCGTCATGCTCAAGTTCGGCACCGGGCGCACGCTGGCTTGCGAGACCATCGACTATTCGGAAGGCGGCGTGGGCGTGAAGCTGCCGAACGACATCGAAGTGCCGATGCACGAGCGCGTCACCGTGTCGCTGTTCCGTGGCGACGAGGAATACGCGTTCCCCGCGACAGTCGGTTTCACCGCGCCGGGACGCGTCGGCTTGCGCTTATCGCAACTCACGCGGGAGCAGGAATACGACTTCGTGAAAACCACTTTCGCGCGCGAGGACGCCTGGACCGGCTGGTCCGAAGGCCGCCGCCCGGATACGCCGCTGCGCGGCCTGTCGCACGTGTTGATGGTCGGCGCGCGCGGTATCGCCGGCCTGTTCGAGGATCTTTACAGCGACCTTCGGACCTGGATGAACAAGCGCCCGGTCGACGTGAAGAAGCTGAAAACCAAAGACCAATAATGATGCGCAAAGCATTTTCGAAGACGCGCGGCGTCATCGCAGGCGAGCGTGCGCCGCGTTTTCATATCGGGCGCGTGCTCGTGGCTTTTGTGGCTCTGCAGACCGCAATCAGCGTGCAGGCCACAGCGGCGACACAAGCACCGCAAGCAACTGGCGTCGGCAACGTGCCCGCGCCGAGCCCGGCCGTCGTGTTCAATCCGGCAACGATCGCGCAGCCGGTGCCTGCGTTTTCTGGCAAGCCGTCGTTGCCGCTGACTTCGCGCGTGCCAACCACCGCCGAGCCCGGCACGCTGGTTCCGGGCGGTCGTCGTCAAACGCTGACCTTCGCCGATTACGGCGCGCTCGATCCGCTGCAACTGCGCGGCACGCGGACGGCCAGAACGGCATCGCGTTTTCGGTGCGGGGCGATGAAGTCGCGACCGCCGCCGTGCTGCATCTGATCTACAGCTACTCGCCGTCGCTGCTGCCCGAAATCTCGCAACTGAAAGTGCTGGTGAACGGCGAGGTCGCCGCGACGCTGCCCGTTCCGCGCGATCAGGCCGGCACGCTCGTCGCGCGCGATGTCGCGATCGATCCGCGCTTTATCACCGAGTTCAATCATCTGAACGTGCAGTTGATCGGGCATTACACGCGTCAGTGCGAAGATCCGTCGAATTCGACGTTGTGGGCGACGGTCAGCAACGCGAGTCGCTGGATCTCACGTATGCATCGATTGCGAACAAGCCGAATTTGGCCGCGCTGCCGCAGCCCTTTTTCGATCGGCGCGATGTGCGGCGGCTCGAACTGCCCTTCGTGTTCGCAGGAAAACCGAGCCCGGCGACGCTCGAATCCGCGGGCATGGTCGCGTCGTATTTCGGTTCGCTCGCGGGTTATCGCGGCGCGATCTTCCCCGCGTAAACCAATAACGTGCCGGCCGCTCGCGGGCAACGCCGTCGTCTTCGCCACCGGCGATGCCAAGATCGCGGGCGTCGATATTCCGCCGGTTTCCGGTCCGACGATCACCGTCGTCGAACGCGATGCCGCCGCGCGCGGCCGCCTGCTGCTCGTGCTCGGCCGCGACGACAACGAGCTGAAAACTGCCGCGAAAGCGCTGTGCGTCGGCCAGAACACGTTGTCCGGCACGAGCGCGACCATCACGCAATTCAACGATCTGCAACCGCGTCACCCATACGACGCGCCGAACTGGCTCTCGACCGATCGCCCGGTGCGCTTCGGCGAACTCGCGGAAGCGCGCGACCTCACCGCGCACGGCTACGACGCCGACGCCGTGCGCGTCAATCTGCGCGTGCCGCCCGATCTCTTTATGTGGCAAACGAAAGGTGTGCCGATCGACCTGAGTTATCGATACACCGTGCGCCCCGCGCCGGATCGTTCATCGCTCAATATCAGCGCGAATAACGGCTTCGTGCAGTCGCTGCGCATTCCCGCCGTGTCTACGTCCACGTTCGATCTCGGCCAGTATTTCAGCCGTGTGTTGCCGGACCGGACCGTCGCCGCGCGTCGCGAAATTTATATTCCGCCGCTGCTCATCACGCCGCGCGCGCAGTTGCGGCTGCACTTTTATTACGACATCCCAAAGACCGGCGAATGTCAGGGCCGCGTGCTGGATAACGTCCTCGGCGCAATCGATCCGAATTCGACCATCGATCTGACCGGCTTCCCGCATTACATGGCGCTGCCCGATCTGGCCGCGTTCGCCAACGGCGGTTTTCCGTTCACGCGCATGGCGGATTTGTCGCAGACGGCCGTCGTGTTCCCGAACGATCCGAATCCCGCCGATTACAGCCTGTACTTGCTCGAAATGGGCCGGATGGGCGCATCGACGGGCTATCCGGTGACGGGCGTGACGGTCACGAGCGCGCCGGACGTGGACCGCTTCGCCGGCAAGGATTTGCTGATTCTCGGCTCGCCGGGCCGTCAGCCGTTGTTCCAGCGCTGGGCCAAGCACATGCCCTTTTCCGGCGATGGCGACGCGTGCACCTTCCAGCTTTCCGATGTCGCGTTCAAGCTCGTCGACTGGTGGCACGGCGAATTCGGCATCGGACGCGGATATGTGGATCGCGTACGACTTGCTGCAGGCCGGGCGTTTGTGGAAAGAGCCGTCGTACACGAAGCTCGGCTTTGCGATCGCGACGCAGATCGTCAAACAAGAAACGGTGACGTTGCCTGGCCTCGGTCCGATGCTTCTGTCCGGTCAGCAAGGTTTTTCGCACCGGCGATGTCACGCGGCTGAATTCGAGTTATCTGCCGCTGCCGATTCTGCGCGGCATGGCGCACGAGATGCCCGACGGTCCGTGGACGAAGTTCGCGCAAAGCGCCGCGCGTCTGGTGAAAGTGACCGCGCCGCGCGGGTACTCGCCGGACTAGGCAGCTTATCAGAACCAGCAGTTCGTCGTCGATCCGAAAAATGGCGATGTCGGCAGTTACGACGCAATCCGCGTGTATCTCTGGATCGGCATGTCGTCGATGAACGATCCGCTCGCGCGCCCGTGGCTCGATGCGCTCGGCGGCATGCGCGCGAGCATCGCGTAAAACGGTTATCCGCCCGAGAAGGTCTCGACGATCAGCGGCGCGGCGAGCGGCGAAGGCCCGCTGTCGTATTGGGGCGCGCTGGCGCCCTACTTCAAGGCGCTGAACGATGAACGCGGTCTCGGCCTGGCTCGCGCGCATCTCGAAGTGTTGAACACGCCGAACGCGGCGCGCGAACCGGTCTATTACGACCGCGTGCTCGGATTGTTCGTCGCCGGTTTTATCGACGGGAAATATCGTTTCGACGACAACGGGCGGCTCGTGCCGAGCTGGAGAAGCGCATGCTGATCCAGACCAGAAAACGCGTGATCGCCGCGCTGATTTCGCTTGCGCCCGCTTTGGCGTTCGCGCAAGCCGCAAGTGATCCGCTGCAAGTGCTCATCGATCAGGGCAAATATTGGCAGGCGCACAAGCGCGGCGATCTCGCGGAACAGGTGTGGCAGAAAGTGCTGCGCACCAATCCGAAACAGCCGGATGCGCTGTTCGGCATGGGCATGGTGCTCGCCGATCGCAAGGACGGCAGCGGCGCGCAGCAATATCTCGCGCAATTGCGTCAGGTCGCGCCGAGTTATCCGAATATCGATTAACTCGGGCGCCGGCTGGGCGAAACGTCATCGCACGATCAAAGCGTGAACGATGCGCGGCGGCTTGCGCAGAGTGGACAGAGCGCATCGGCGGTTCAGGAATATCGGCGGGCGATCGACGGCAAGCCCGCGACGCCCGAACTTCAACTCGAGTATTACCAGGCGCTCGCCGCGACGCCGCAGGGCTGGGACGAGGCGCGGCGCGGTCTGGAACAACTCGCGCGTCAGAACACCGACGATCTGCGCTACGCGCTTGCGTACGCGCAGCATCTGACGTATCGTGATTCGACGCGGCGCGATGGCAGCGCGATGGCATCGACCGGCTGGCGAAGCTGGCTAATGACAAAAATGACAACGCCGTCGGCGCGCAGGCCAAGAAAAGCTGGCGGCAGGCGTTGTTGTGGCTGGACGCGCGGGCATCGGATGCGCCGTTGTATCAGGCGTATTTGCAGACCGCGCCTGACGATGCCGCCGTCAAAGCGCGTTTCGATTCAATGGTGCAGCAGGACCGCTCCGCCCGCGACCGCGCGCAAGCCGACGCCGCCGTCGATGCGCGCGGGCGCACGGTCGCGGAAGGATTCGCGGCGGTCGATCGCGGCGATCTGGTCGCGGCGATCTGGTCGCGGCGCAGGCGCGGTTTTCGTCGGTATTAGCCAGCAATCCGAACGATGCCGACGCGCTCGGCGGCCTGGGCGTCGTCGCGCTGAAATGCGGATTTAGTTAGGGTAGCGAACTATTTTGGCGCGTCGGTGTCGAGCGTGGCGGCCGGCGTTTGCGCGCGTGGCGCATCGATGCGGATCGTGCGATTCACCGCTCCGCCGCCCGGCCACGCACGCGCGCCGGTGGGGGCGTCGAGCAAGTCGAGGGCGGCGTCATCGACACGTATCAGCGAGATCGAACAGCCCGGCATGTTCAGCGCCGAGAGCAGCGGCCCGCCCACGCGCGTTCGACGATCAGCTTGCGGCGCGCGAGGTCATCGTAGGCAGCGCGCAGCACGATATCGAGTTCCATTTGCGGCGTCGCGCCCAGGCCGTTCACGAGCAGCGCGATCCGTTCGCCGCGCTGCAGACCGAGGTCATCGGCGATATTCGCGATCAGGGTCTGCGCGAGTTGATCGGCGCGTTGGGGCGTCGTGCGTTCGACGCCCTTTTCGCCGTGTATGCCGAGGCCGAGTTCGATTTCATCATCGGCGAGCGTGAAGCTCGTGTGTCTGCGCCGGGCAGCGTGCAGTCGTCAAGTGCGACGCCCATCGTGCCGAGATTTGTGGCCGCGTTACGCGCGATCTGCGCGACCTCTTTGAGCGCCAGTCCGCGCGCGGCCGCGGCGCCCGTGATCTTGTGCACGAGCACCGTTCCCGCGATACCCCGCCGATGCGCACGATCCGTGAGCTTGCGCAGCGAGACATCGTCGGCGCCGATCACGACTTCCACCGGGATGCCTTCGCTACGCGCGATTTCTGGTGCGAGACCGAAGTTGAGCCGATCGCCCGTGTAGTTTTTCACGATGAGCACCACGTCGTTTGGGCCTGCGGTTGCACGGATGGCGGCGAGGACGGTATCGACCGGTGGCGAAGTGAAGACTTCGCCCGCCACCGCCGCGCTCAGCATGCCCGCGCCGACGTAACCGCCGTGGGCGGGTTCGTGGCCGCTGCCGCCGCCGGAGATGATCGCCACTTGGCGATCGGGCGATTCGTGCTGCGTGCGGTTTATTAGGACGTTTTCTTGTCCTAGCAGGACGGTGTGGGGCGACTGGCGTGCCAGGCCGTCTAGCATTTCGCGCACTATTTGTACGGGTTGATTGATTAGTTTTTTCATGTTCCGTCCTTGGGCTTGGGTTCTCAAGCTGCGCTTGGGCTTTAGGGTCTTCTTGTTTTCTTGTGCAAAGCGCTTCTGTTTTCTTGCGTTTTTATTCAGTAGCCGCCTCCCCGGCGGGTGGATTACTTTCTTTACTGCTGCAAAGAAAGTAATCCACCCCCGCCGGGAGCAAAAAAAACCAGCCAATCAAACCCGAGCATCCCCTTCCCCCACCGCCCGCTCCGCATCGCATGATAACTCCCCAGCCGGCAGACCACGCCCTTGGTACCTCTTGACCCACAACGCCGTCAATATCGGCACAAGAACCGCCGTCACGAGACAAGCCGTCGCGACCATCGCAGTCGCCGCCGGCACGAGCGGCTTAAAACGCGGAATCATCTCGCCGATGATCGCCGGATTCGCGACCGCCGCGACCGCCGTCGACGATGCCGCTAGTTCCGCCGCCCCATTGCCGCCCGCAATCCATCGATCGGCAAAGATCAGCGGCACGCCCGTCACCACGATCACGCCCAGCCCCAGCACGATCCCCGGCAAACCGCTCGTCGCAATCACATGCAGATCGATGCCGTTGCCCAACGCAAATCCAAAAAACGGAATCAGCGGATGCACACAGCGACCGAACAACTCACGCAATTCGCTATCGAGATTGCCGAGCACGAACCCAACGAGAAACGGCAGCACCGCGCCCACGAACAAGCGCGGCTCGAAGAACGCCACGCCCGTCGCGCTGAGAATAAGCATGCTGATGAGCAGCCCCGATTCCACCGACATCAACACGAACGCGCCCGCCTCTTCCTTGGTGTCGTACTGCGGCGTAAAGTCCGCCATTGGTCATGTCCATCGATGTCGTGATCGCCAGCACCGACAGCCCCGCGAATAGTCCCTCCTTCACGCCATCGACGGGAATGAAGCGCGCCGCAACGATCGTCGCGATCCATGCCACGACCATCTTCGTCACGAGCAAAGTGCCGGATTTGCGCAGCACCGTGCCGGTCGCGCGCACGTCGATGGTCACGCCTATGCAGAAGAACCACACGGCGAGAATCGGCACGGTGCCGGTAATCAGGCCGTTCGTGAATGATCCGAAGTATTTGCCCGCGCCCGGCGCGAACGTGTGCACGCATGCGCCCAGCAGCAGCGGCACGAGCATCAGACCGCCTGGCACGCGATCGATCGCCTTTTTGATCCTCATGTCTGTCTCCCAATTATTAGGCTTCTGTGACATCCGGAACCGGTTCCGTACGACATCGTATGAGAGCGCATAAGTCGATGCTTGACTGGTGTTTCTACGCGGTCCACGCGCGCATGTTCATGTACGACGTGCGTCCTCATTCGCGTATAATTCAGTTTGCGTACGATGCCTCTCATTCCAAACGGAGGTTCATCATGTCACCCATCGCAATCATTCACGGCACGCCGGCCTGGGTCTGGGTGCTGCTCGTCGTTCTCGTATATCGCTCGGATTGAAGGTGATGCACGGCCGCGCCGCTGTCGAAGCTCGCGATCGTGCTGCTCATTTTTGCGGGCTAGGGCATCGCGCATCTGGCAACGGAACCCCTCGCGGGATGGCACGCCGCCGTTGTGTGCTGGTCGCGGTGGCCGTGACGGGCATCGGCATGATGATCGCGGGACGCACGCGCTTCACCGTCGATCCGATCGACAAGTCCGTCACGCTGCCCGGCTCGATCGTGCCGCTCATGCTGATTCTCGCGACCTTCGCGGCGAAGTTCTGGATCGGCTTCGAAATGGCGACGATGGCGCATCCCGCGTCGCTTGCCACGTATGTGCTGATCGATGCCGGCGTGTCGGGCGTGGTCGCGGGCATCTTTGGCGGACGCTTCCTGACGTATCTGCGCACGATGAAAGCAGCGAGCGCGCGGCTGATGCTGGCCGCTTGAACATCGCGTGAAATACGGCCCGGAAGACGCTCAGGCGGCAACCGGGCCGCGCGATGCGACACTCAACGGCAGCATATCGACATCACTTGATTCGTGACTGCGCCGCCAGCTCGCTGGCGGCATGCCGAACTCCCGCTTGAACGCACGATTGAACGCTGCATCGGATTCGTAGCCGACGCGTTCGGCCACCGCCGCGAGCGACTGCGTGCCGGTCCTCAACTCCTGCGCGGCAATCTGCAAACGCCAGCGCGCGAGATACTGCATCGGCGGTTGGCCGAGCAATTGCGTGAAGCGCTGCGCGAGCGCCGAGCGCGACAGCCCGGTCTTGCGCGCGAGTTCATCGACGGTCCAGCCGTGCGGGGGCTGCGCATGCAACATGGCAAGCGCGCGTCCGACGAAGCGATCGCCGACGCCCGCGAGCCAGCCCTTGCGGTCCGGCGGTAACGTATCGATACACCGCCGCACCGCCTCGACGAACAACAACTCCGACAGCCGCGCCAGCACGATCGCGCTGCCCACACGCGATTCGGCCGCTTCGACCGCCGCCAGCCGCAGCGACGATTCGAGCCACGCGGAATGCGGATCGTTGCGCATATCGACGGTAAATAAACGCGGTAGCGCGGAAAGCACCGGATTGGTGAGCGTATCGTCACACGCGAGAAAGCCGCAGATCAGACGCGTCGCCTCGTCGCCGCCACCGTAGTTCAGCGTCATGACATCGCCCGGCGTGTTCTTTAGATAGCTCGATACGAGTTCGCTCGCGGGCGCGAGATCGAGCGAGCTGCCCATCACGTGCGCTTCGCCTTGCGGCACGACGAGCAACTCGCCCGCGTTCACGCGAATGGACGACGAAGGATCGTTCGCAAGCGCGGCTTCGCAGCTTCCTTCCGTCATGAGGTGTACGACACGATGCGCTCGGTATGGGGCAAGAACGTACCGCACAGCGCAGGCGACGCCTCGCCGATCACACACCACGGCGCCGTGAATTCGCCGTTTAGATAAACCGCCCCGCCAAGGCGCACGAGACGCAATACATCGGAAAGCGCATCCATGACAACGCTGCTCAATTTCGGCATCCTGCACAAGATTTCTGGACGCCCGGTCATTTCTCAAACCCGCCTGCGTGCCGATACTAGCACTCACGCGAATGCGCAACAATGACGGACCCTAGTCCGTTTCGATGATTTGGGCGCTTAAAACAAGGGCTTTTCTGCATCGGCGTCTTTGCGTGGTCTGCTCGCCGCGCGAGCTTCTTCAGGAGAGTTCCATGTCCGCAGTCGCTTCCATCGTGTCGTCCGTTTCGCCTTCCGCCGATCTCAACGCAGTCAAAGCCCGTCAACACGCCGCCTGGCCCACGGGCAATTACGCCGTCGTCGGCACGACGTTGCAGATCGTCGGAGAAAATCTGTGCGAGGCGCTCGATCTGCGCGCCGGCAGCCGCGTGCTCGATGTCGCCGCAGGCAACGGCAACGCGACGCTCGCCGCCGCGCGTCGCTGGTGCGAGGTGACATCAACCGACTACGTGGCGTCGTTGCTCGAGAGTGGCCGCGCCCGCGCGCAAGCCGAAGGACACGACGTGCGGTTTCAGGAAGCGGACGCCGAAGCGCTGCCGTTCGCGGATGCATCGTTCGATGCGGTGTTGTCCACGTTCGGCGTCATGTTTACGCCGGATCAGCAACAAGCCGCCGACGAACTCGCGCGCGCGTGCAAAGCGCGCGGACAGATCGGATTGGCAAACTGGACGCCGGAGAGCTTCATCGGACAAGTGTTCAAGACGATCGGCAAATACATCGCACCGCCCGCCGGTGTGATGTCGTCCGCGCTGTGGGGCACGAAGGCGCGGCTCGATGCGCTCTTCGCAGGCAAGGCGAGCGAGATCGTCGCGAAGAGCCGGCATTTCGTGTTCCGCTATCGCTCGCCGCAGCACTTCATGGAGGTGTTCCGGGCGTATTACGGCCCGATGAACAAGGCCATCGCCGCGCTCGAAGGCGCGCGGCAGGCGGCGTTCATCGACTAGATGATGGCGTTGATGGCGCGCCACAACCGCTCCGGCGATGCGACGCTCGTGCTGCCCAGCGAATATCTCGAAGTCGTGGTGAGGCGAACATGAAACGATCGATTACGCATCTGTGGTCGTCGGCGTGTCTGCTCGGCTTTCGTTACCGGTCGCTTCTGGTGGCGATGCCGCTCTGTTCGTCGGCGTGTCTGTTCGCGCTTCGGCTGGCGTTATCGACATTCGGCGTCGATATTTGATTCATTGCGATTCCGTCGTATTTCCAGGGCGACGGAATCGCTTTTTTTATTCACGCGCGCGCATAAAAAAAGCCGCTCCGAGGAGCGGCTTCCTACGTCTGCATTAAAACTTAATCGTCCAGCAAGGACAAATCACGCACAGCGCCCTTGTCCGCCGACATCACCAGCTTCGCATACGCCTTCAACGCCGCCGACACCTTGCGCGGACGCGGCTTCGCCGGCTTCCAGCCCTTCGCGTTCTGCTCTTCGCGGCGGCGCGCGAGTTCTTCATCCGACAGCAGCACATCGATCGTGCGATTCGGAATGTTGATGCGAATCTTGTCGCCGTTGCGCACGAGTCCGATCGCTCCGCCCGCCGCCGCTTCCGGCGAGCAGTGACCGATCGACAGACCCGACGTGCCGCCCGAGAAGCGGCCATCGGTCAAAAGCGCGCACGCCTTGCCCAAACCCTTCGACTTGATATAGCTCGTCGGATAGAGCATTTCCTGCATGCCCGGACCGCCCTTCGGACCTTCGTATCGAACGATGACGATATCGCCCGCCTTCACCTGATCGTTTAGGATATTTTCGACCGCTTCATCCTGCGATTCGGTCACGTGCGCCGAGCCTTCGAACACGAGAATGCTTTCATCGACGCCCGCCGTTTTCACGACGCAACCGTCGAGCGCGATATTGCCCGTCAGCACGGCCAGCCCGCCTTCCTTCGAAAACGCGTGCTCGTACGAACGAATGCAGCCTTCCGCGCGATCCGAATCGAGGCTCGGCCAGCGCGTGTTCTGGCTGAACGCGATCTGCGTCGGGATGCCGGCGGGGCCGGCCATATAGAACGTCTTGACCGCTTCGTTGTTCGTGAGCGTGATGTCCCATTGTGCGAGCGCGTCTTTCATCGTCGGCGCGTGGACGGTCGGCACATCAGTATGCAGCTTGCCCGCGCGATCCAGTTCGCCAAGAATCGCCATGATGCCGCCCGCGCGATGCACGTCCTCGATGTGGTACTTGTTCGTGTTCGGCGCGACCTTGCACAACTGCGGCACGATGCGCGATAGGCGATCGATGTCCGTCATCGTGAAGTCGATCTCGGCTTCGCGCACGATCGCGAGCAAGTGGAGAATCGTGTTGGTCGATCCACCCATCGCAATGTCCAGCGTCATCGCGTTTTCGAAGGCTTTGAAGCCGACCGAGCGCGGCAGCACGCGCGCATCTTCCTGTTCGTAATACTGACGCGCCAGTTCGACGATGCGCTTGCCCGCGCGCTTGAACAACTGTTCGCGATCCGCGTGCGTCGCGACGACCGTGCCGTTGCCCGGCAACGAGAGACCGAGCGCTTCGGTAAGGCAGTTCATCGAATTGGCAGTGAACATGCCCGAGCACGAGCCGCACGTCGGGCACGCGGAGCGCTCCACTTCGGCGACCTGTTCGTCGGTGTACGACTTGTCGGCGGCGATCACCATCGCATCGACGAGATCGAGCTTTTTCAGTTCGATGGCCTTCGTCACCGGATTGGCCAGGCGCGTCTTGCCCGCTTCCATCGGGCCGCCGGAAACGAAGATCACCGGAATGTTCAGACGCATCGCGGCCATCAGCATGCCGGGCGTGATCTTGTCGCAATTGGAGATGCAGACCATCGCATCGGCGCAATGCGCGTTGACCATGTATTCGACCGAATCCGCGATGATGTCGCGGCTCGGCAGCGAGTACAGCATGCCGTCGTGACCCATCGCGATGCCATCATCCACGGCGATCGTATTGAATTCCTTGGCGACGCCGCTCGCCGCTTCGATTTCGCGCGCGACGAGCTGGCCGAGATCCTTCAGATGGACGTGGCCGGGAACGAACTGGGTGAACGAATTGACGACGGCGATGATCGGCTTCGAGAAATCTTCGTCTTTCATGCCGGTTGCGCGCCACAGCGAGCGCGCGCCCGCCATGTTGCGGCCGGCGGTGGAAGTTTTGGAACGGTATGTGGGCATCATGGTTCTGCTTTGAAGGATCGCGGAGGAGGCGCTAAAACAGGCGGGCCACGGGGATAAAGGCCCTGCGCGCCCGTGCGACGGCCTCTTGAGCCACGCGCCGGACGAAACCGTGATTATCCCATAAACGCTTAACTGCTCTTTGTGCGGCTCCAGAGCGCGACGGATTGCACAATCGCATCGGCAAAGGCTTTCGGCGCTTCCTGCGGCAAGTTATGTCCGATGCCGCCGCCGATCGTCCGATGCGCATATTTACCCGTGAACTTCTTCGCATACGCGGCAGGATCGGGATGCGGCGCGCCGTTGGCATCGCTTTCGAGCGTGATGGTCGGCACGCTGATCGCGGGCGCGGCGGCAAGGCGCTGTTCCGCATCGTATTGCGCTTCGCCCTGCACGAGACCGAGCCGCCACCGATAGTTGTGAATCACGATCGCGACGTGATCCGGGTTATCGAACGATGCGGCGCTGCGCGTGTAGGTGGCATCGTCGAAATGCCATTTGGGCGAGGCGAGTTTCCAGATGAGCTTGTTGAACGCGTCGCGGTTCTGCGCGTAGCCGAGCGCGCCGCGTTCGGTCGCGAAGTAGTACTGATACCACCACTGCAATTCCGCCAATGGCGGCAGCGGCTTCGCGTTCGCCGCCTGCGAGCCGATCAGATAGCCGCTCACCGACACCAGCGACTTCACGCGCTCCGGCCACAAGGCCGCGATGATATCGGCCGTGCACGCGCCCCAATCGTAACCGCCGAAGATGGCCTGATCGATCTTCAGCGCACCCATGAGCGCGACGATATCGATCGCGGTCACGATCTGCTGACCGTTGCGTGGGGTATCGGGCGAAAGGATGCGCGTGGTGCCGTAGCCACGCAGATACGGCACGATCATGCGATAACCGGCGGGGCGACGAGCATCGGCGTGACATCGGCGTAGCTGTGGATGTCGTAGGGCCAGCCGTGCAGCAGGATCACGACGGGCGCGTTGGCGGGACCGGCATCGATATAACCGATGTTGAGCACGCCGGCGTCGATTCGTTTGAGCGGGCCGAAATGGGTCGTTGTATTGGCCGCCGTCTGCGCCTGAGCCAGATTGATGAGCCCAAGGTCCGCGAATGTGACGCCGGCGAGGAGCGTCGTGCCGAGAAGCCGGCGGCGTTTCAGGTTGATGGAATCGTTCATGGCCAATCATCTCCTTGTCGAATCGAATCGTTTCGTTGAGCGCGATGCGATTTATAGCCGCGTTTGGAGAGGGCTTCGTATCGCAATGTATCTGGGTTTTGGTGCGATACGTGGAGATTCAAAAGTCCCGCCCAAAGCCTCCCGCGATGATCTTCCTGTAAGCTCGGCGGATCATCTTCGTTCCGGATTGTCCGCCGATGCCGTCCACCATTCGCAACTCGCTGCTCTGGATACTCGACGCCTTCGAGCACGAACCGACTTACATGCGCCGCCGCATGTTCGGTTGCGATGCCGCGTATCTCGATGGTCTGCTGTGTCTGATCGCGGCCGATCGCGCGAAGCCGTTCAACGGTGTGCTCGTCTGCACGGACTGCGAGCAGCACGCCGCGCTTGCCGAACAGATTCCGGCGTTGCGCCCGCATCCGGTGATCAGCAAATGGCTGTATGTGCCGCAAGACGATCCCACGTTCGAAAGCGCGGTAGAAACGCTGACGGCGCTCGTGCTCGCGCGCGATCCGCGCATCGGCGCATCGGCGTGGAGCCGAAACCGCGCAAGCGCGCCTTGCCGAAAAACTGATTGTCCATTTTTTATCGATGTCTACGTTACGTGTACAATTATCTAAAATTGGACAATCGGACCGATCGATGAATCCCCTCGCCCTCGCCCTCGCCCTCGCCCTCGCCCTCGCCCTCGCCCTCGCCCTCGCCCTCGCCCTCGCCGATGCAACCGGCCTGCGCGCGCCCCGTCAAGGCGCGCCAGTCGGCGGACTACGACGCCGCGATCGAATTCGGCATTGGTCGCGATCGAATTCGGCATTGGTAAAAAGCGCT
This sequence comes from Candidatus Burkholderia humilis, assembly GCA_001184405.1. Taxonomy (GTDB): domain Bacteria; phylum Pseudomonadota; class Gammaproteobacteria; order Burkholderiales; family Burkholderiaceae; genus Caballeronia; species Caballeronia humilis. The sequence goes on along the minus strand of LFMX01000019.1, from coordinate 31,240 downwards.
TCAAACGCTTCGTGCGCGTGAAGGAACACATCGACCGGTACGCCGCGCTCGCGTCCGTCGCGCAAAACGGCGACGCGCGGCCCACGCTCGTCACGCAAGTATCTGTCGCCGAACATGATCCGCGCTTGCCGTGAAATCGGCGTCGATGCGCTCGATCTCGCCGGCAACGCGAGCCTCGTGGAAGGCGAAATCATCGTGATCGTGTCGGGGCGTCCGCGCGCGGCGCATGCCGATTCGCCGCGCGCGAAGACGTGGACCAAGGCGACCTTGCGCGTCGCGCTCGCTCTGCTCGCGCAGCCGTCGCTGCTCCACGCGAGTTACCGCGAAATCGCGCAGCGCGCCGATGTCGCGCACGGCACGGTGCAAAACGCGATTCACGCGCGCATCGCGATCTGTATGAGCGTCCGGATGGCGCAGGCCTGCAATTCGCCGATGCCGCGCGTCTCATCGACGAATGGACGACGCTTTATCCGCGGCAACTGCGCGAATCGCTCGTGCTCGGGCGGTATCGCCCGGAATCGAACGACTGGTGGCGCGATGTGCCCACGCTGCCCGATCAATGCCAGTTCGGCGGCGAACCGGCGGCCGTGCTGCTCACGCACTATCTGAAGCCCGCCACCGTGACCGCCTATTGCGCTGATGCCGTGCCGCGCGAGTGGATCATGAAAGCGCGTCTGGGTCCGGACACGGCGGGCAATGTCGAGTTCCTGCACGCGCCGATCAAGCTCGCGCCTGTCGATGGCGCGCCGCCCGTGCTCGTGTATGCCGATCTCATCGCGAGCGGCGATTCGCGCAACATCGAAACCACGAGGATGATTCGTGAACGCTATCTCGCCGCTTGAATTACTGCGCCACCGTCCGCTGCCCGCGCTGACGACGGCCTTATTGCGCGATGTCGTCGGCGCAACGAAAGCGACGCGCATCGCGTGGTTCGTCAGCGGCGCGAGCGCGCGCGACCGCAGACGTGGACATCGGCATCGCGATTCAAAGCTGGGCAAATCACACGCAATTGCGCGATGCGCTACTGGCATCGGGGCATTTCATGGCGTCGGGAAGCGCGACGCATCGTCTGACGTATCGCATCGGCAAAACGGATGAACGCACGTGGCTCGATATCGTGCCGTTCGGCGGCGTGCAGGATGGGAGCGGCGAGATCGCGTGGCCGCCGGATCAGGCGGTGCGCATGAATGTGGCGGGTTTTCAGCAGGCGCTCGATGCCGCCGTGCAGGTGAAAATCGCGGCGGATCTGGTGGTGCCGGTGGCATCGCTGTCGGCGCAGGCCATGCTTAAGCTGATGGCGTGGCAGGATCGGCACGCGGCGGATCGCAAGGACGCGATCGATCTGCTGTTTCTGATGTCGCGATACGCCCAGGCGGGCAATATGGACCGGCTTTACGGCGAGGATTTCGCGCTCGTCGAGCGCTTCGGGCACGCTCCGGACATGGCCGGAGCGGCGTTACTGGGCAGGGACATGGCGGTCGTCGCCAGCGATGCGGTGCGCGCCCGGCTGCTGGCGATCGTCGCGCCGGACGATGCTGAACCGCTGGTGCTCACGCATATGCTCGGCTATCGCGCGGCGCTTTTCGGCGCGGAAAAGGCGCAGGACATTGCCGCGCTTTTCGATGCCTTTCGGCACACATTCCACGATGCGGCAACGTGGAACGGGCAATTCGACGCCCGTTCCACGCAAGATCAACAGCCTTAAGCGGCGTTGACCGAATCCTTGAACGCCTTGCCAGCCGTGAACTTGACGGTCTTGGCAGCCGGAATCGTGATGGATTCGCCTGTCGACGAGTTGCGGCCGGTGCGTTCGACGCGTGCGCCGCTCGAGAACGAGCCGAAGCCGATCAGCTGAACCGTGTCGCCGCGCGTGACGGCGGTCATGACCGCGTCGAAGATTGCGTCGATGGCGGCGCCGGTGCTGGCCTTGCTATCGCCGGTTTCGGCCGAGACTGCGTCGATGAGTTCCTGTTTATTCATGATTACATTTTCCTGATGAAGCGCCCGATAGACGCGGATTGAGCGTCACCCTACCGCATCTGGCGCGCGTGAGGCAAGCCCCGCCGTCGATGTCGAAAATTGCCCGGCGTCCGGAAATCGCCCGATTGATGGCTTTCCCAGCCGTTCAACGAGCGATTTGAAAGGTTTTCGTAGGCGCACGGAATCGACAGTTAGTTGCGATATATCGACGTCGTATTTGTTCGAATACCTAACCAAGCGCGGTTCGTTCGGCAGTCGGATTTGCAAATCTTTGTCATCGAAGCAGTCGCACGGCGTGGTATGTTGCAGTCTGGCCGCGCCAACTCACGACAATCACACGATGGAAGCAGAGCTTTATAAAGGCTTTTCGATCTACGGTCACTCGATCGAACAGGACGGGGGCTTCGCCGCGAGCGGAACCGTCGTGCGCGAAGGCCGCGTGGTGCAAAGCAGCGGCATTCTCGATGTCTTCCAGACCGAGGAAGAAGCACTCATCGCCGGGCTGGCGTGGGCACGTGAATGGATCGACGGGCATCAATAAGGCTGAGCATTTTCTCCGAAGACTGATCGTGCCAAAAAAATCGGCAATCAAATCAGTTCGACATCGAATTCAAACAAGAATCAAATCGATCGCAGCAAGTAATTTATTCCTGTGTCAATAAGATTTAATGCGCACAACCGTGCTAATTAAAGCCGATTGATGGGCGCCGTTCCCCGTCCTTAAGCCCCACGCGCCGCGACCCGGCGGACGAACTTACCGCCGCGCAAAAACAACACCACACTCAATTCCTGCGATTTAAACGCGGCCGACGCTTTTCCGCCGCTATTATTCCGATCCGCGAATCAATTCGAATAGAGCCTCAATTTTTTCGAATTCGTGCCGTTATTAATCGAAACGACACGCATTCCCTGAGAAACGATCGTCCGATTTTCTTTTGACGAGTGAAGAAAAAGGCGCGTAGTCGCCGCGTCCAGAAAAATCAACAACAAGGCTCGCCATGCCAGCGGCATCGAAGACCAACCGACAGTTGTTCAAGACGACATGGCCGTTCGTGGCCGTCGTCGCGTCGCTGCTGGCGCTCGTCGCGACGAGCCTGTCGATCATGTCGTTGGTGCGCGCGTATATCGGCGGCGAAAGCACGTGGTCCAAAGGTCAGAAAGACGCCGTCTTCTATCTGATCCGCTACGCGCAGACCGGCGACGCGCAAGCCTTCGCCCAATACGAAAGCGCGATCGCGTTCCCGCTGAACCTGAAGCGCGCGCGGCTCGCGCTCGACCGGCCCGATCCCGACGACATCACCGCCCGCAACGCGCTGCTCGAAAGCGGCGTCTATCCCGCCGATGTCGGCGCGGTCATCTGGGTCTTCCGCACCTTCCGCCGCGCGAGCTACTTCGAGGAAGCCGTCGCGTACTGGACGCGCGGCGACGCGCTCGTCGAGTAACTCACCGTCGCCGCAAGGCAATTCCGCGCCGCCAGGGCCGCAGGGCCATCGGGCAACATCGAGGTCGAGCATTTGACGGGCGAAGTGTGGAACATCAACGCGTCGATCGCGCCGATCTCGCGCGCCTTCGCCGATGTCCTCGGCGCCGCGTTCCGGCAAACCGCGATGCTGCTCTTCGTCATCAATGTCGTGGTCGCGATGCTGCTCGTCTCGCTGTCCGTCTGGTACGCGCGGCACTTCATCACCGCGCGGCTCGCGACGGAAAACGCGTTGCGCCGCAGCGAGGCGCGCGCCAAAGCCACGCTCGGTTCGATCGGCGAGGCGGTGATTTCGGTCGGTCCGACGTGTCTGGTCGAGTTCATCAATCCGGTCGCCGAACGGCTCTTTTGCCGCGATGCCGCCACCCGCGTGAATCGTCCGCTGACGGCGCTGGTGTCGATCGTGCGCGAATGGGACCGGCGTCCCATCGATCTGATCGAGCAGGCGCTGCGCGCTGATCCGTCCGATCCCTGCGCCGATCTCGTGCTGACCAACGTGCAGGGCGGCGAAACCGTCGTGCAGGCAATCACCTCGCTCGTGCACGACACGTCCGACACCATCACCGGCGTCGTGCTCCTGTTGCGCAACATGGCGCGCGAGCGCGAGTACGTATCGAACCTCGCGTGGCAGGCATCGCACGATGGCTTGACGGAGCTCTTCAATCGGACTGAGTTCGAGCGGCGGCTCTTTGCATCGCTCGATACACACGCGCAGGCGCACGACATGCACCCGCCGCGCCCGTGCATGCTGATGATGCTCGACCTCGACCAGTTCAAGGTCGTCAACGATGCCTACGGCCACGCCGCCGGTGACACGATGCTGCGCGAAGTCGCCGCGCTCATCAAAAAGTGCTTGCGCGATGAAGATTCGCTCACGCGTCTGGGCAGCGACGAATTCGCCGCGCTGATGCCCGATTGCGACGAGCAGCACGCGCTGCAGATCGCCGAGTGTCTGCGCGCGGAAGTCGCGGCGTTCGAGTGGTCGTGCGAGACGCATACGCTATCGACGAGCGTGAGCATCGGACTAGTCGATCTGCGCGGTCTCGATATGGAAACCGCCATGCGTTTCGGCGATATCGCGTGTTATCTCGCGAAGGAACGCGGGCGCGATCGCGTGCATCTGGCGATGCGCGGCGACAAGGAACTCACGCGTCACACGAGCGCCATGTCGTGGTGCGGACGCATCAAGGATGCGCTCGCGAACCATCGCTTCTGTCTTTACGCGCAGGAGATTCGCCCGATGCACGCGCACGGCGCGCATCCGCGTCATGTCGAAGTGCTGCTGCGCATGGTGGACGAAGGGGGCAGATCATCTCGCCGAATTTCTTCATGCCCGCCGCCGAGCGCTACGGCCTGATGTGCGCGATCGACCGCTGGGTGGTGCGCGCCGTGTTCGCGACGCTCGCGCGCACCGGCAATCCCGACGGGCACGCAATACGCGATCAACCTGTCGGGCGCGTCGATCGGTGACGAGCGCTTTCTGCAATTCCTGCACGCTGTTCGAGACGAGCGGCGTCGCGCCGGAATCGATCTGCTTCGAAGTCACCGAAACCACCGCGGTCGCCAATCTCGCCGCGGCCGCGCGCTTTATCCGCGAACTGAAGAAGCGCGGCTGCAAATTCTCGCTCGATGACTTCGGCGCGGGCATGTCTTCCTTCGGCTATCTGAAACATCTTCCGGTCGATTACATCAAGATCGACGGCGGATTCATCAAGGACATGCTCAAGGATGCCGTTAACAGAGACATGGTGGCGGCAATCAACGATATCGGCCATTCGATGGGGCGTCTGACCATCGCCGAATACGTCGAGAGCGAAGCCATTTTGCGCGCGCTGGATGTGATGGGCGTGGACTTCGTTCAGGGCTTTCATGTCGGCCGCCCTGCGCTTTGGGCGCAAAACGTCGAATTTCTTGCAAGCACGTAGGAGGAGATGTTGGATCCCACTTTTCAGTGCGTTGGCAACTTAAAGGATATCGCCAGCTACCCCGCCTGGCTGGGCGACGTGCTGGCCGATACGCTCGCGGCCAGGCAAACGGTCATCGGCCATCCGATCTTCGCCGCGATGCGCGAAGCCAAGCTGGAACAGCGTCAGGCCAAAGCGTTTCTGGTCAACGGCTGGCCGGTTGTCGAGCAGTTCCCGCAGTACATGGCGATGAATCTGCAAAAGGTGCGCTACGGACATTCGCGCGGCGAAGACCTGGCGCAGCGCTATCTCACGCGCAATATCCGCGTCGAGCAGAATCACGCCGATTACTGGGTCGATTGGGCCGCCGCGCACGATGTCAGCAAGCGCGCGTTGCTCAAGGCGAGCGGCCATGGCCTATGCGCTGTCGCACTGGTGCTGGAAAAGCAGCGGCGGCGATCCGCTCGCGGCGAGCATCGCGACGACCAATTTCGCGATCGAAGGCGTGACCGGCGAATGGTCCACCTTCGTCTGCAGCAGCGATACCTACGCCAACAGCTTCTCCGCCGCAATGCGCCGCAAGGCCATGCGCTGGCTCAGCCTACACGCCCATTACGACGATGCGCATCCGTGGGAAGCGCTGGAAATCGTCGCGACGCTGCTGGGCAATGCGCCGGGCGTCGACGAGGTGCAGGCGGTCAAGCACAGCATCCAGATGAGTTACGAGTGCTTCAAGATGCGCCTCGACTGCTGCCTGTAGTCGTGCCGGATTTCGAACACGAGAAGAGAAAACAATGAAGCTGAAACACATTGCATGCGCAGCGCTCGCAGCGTCGGGCGTGGCCATCGCAAGCGGCGCGCATGCGCAATCCGCAGGCAGTTTTCAGGTCAACGCGGGCTGGATGCACTTCGCGCCGCAAGACTCGAGCGGCGCGTTCAACGTGAGCGCGCTCGGTCAATCGACGGTCAAGGCGGGCGCGGGCGCATCGGGCAGCGACGCCGACACGTTCGGCCTGACCTTGCAGTACTTCCTAACCGATCACATCGCCGCGGAAGGCGTGTTCGGCGTGCCGCCGAAGTTTCATCTCGATGGCGAAGGCACGCTCGGCGCACTCGGCGAACTCGGCACGGCGCGCGAATGGAGCCCGACGCTGCTGCTCAAGTACTACTTCATGAGCCCGCAGAGCGCGTTGCGTCCTTACGTGGGCGCGGGTGCATCGTATGTATGGTTTTCGGATGTGAAGCTGAGCCAGCCGATGAAGAACGGCGCGTTCCTCTACACGCCGCAAACGGGCGCGGCGCTGACCGGTCTGATCAGCGCGCATATCAGCAGCTCGTTCGCGCCGGTGGTGAATGCGGGCCTGTCGTACAACTTCAACAAGCACTGGTCGGCGGCGTTTTCGGTGTCGTATATGTGGTTGTCGGCGCACGCGACGCTAACGACGAACTCGGCTGTCGGTCAGGTGCGCAGTGAATCGAAGATCAAGCTGGATCCGATCGTGACGTTTTTGTCGGTCAACTATACGTTCTGATTGCGTCGAGAAACGAACGCGTCGCGATTTCGATCGCGGTGCGTGGCGGTCTTATTGAGCCGCAAATCCGATGTCGCCGTCGCAAATCTGGACCGGGACGTATTGCGTGCCGTCCCAGCGCATCCAGTTAGTGCAGTTAGCGCCGTCATTTGCGAATGCAGCGCGGGAAATCGACAAGACTGACAAGGCGAGCAAGACAACTGCAGTGAATTTTTCATCTAAAACCTGCTGTAAAAGTAAGGACTATTGAATTGCATGACCGACGCGTCGTGCTTTTCATCATATCTTACGCAGGCTTTTAATACAAATGACGGGCAGCAATGCTTCGCGGTGTTGAAGCCGCAATCACTGATGATTGCCTGGCAGCGTTCTTCGAAGGGACGTCGTGCTTTCTGGCCGCGCAAAAGCAAAGCCTCCTGACGCGTTCACCCATCGTCAGGAGGCTTTTTCATTCGACGCCACGCTTACCAGTAATCCGCGCGCGTGCCGGGCGTCATGGGCATGTGGCCGAGTTGCGAGACATCGATCCAGCGCACCTCGTCGTATTGACCGATCGGGCTTAGCCGTGGATGCAGATCGTCCGGAATCGCCACGCGAAACACACTGTGCAGATGCTGCGCCGACACTTGCTGAAACAGAAACGCCGCCGCCTGCGCCTCGACGCCCGTATCGCGATGCAGGCCGTGTATGGCCGCGACCATCGCGAGTTCCTCGATGCCCACCGATGCGCCCGGCAGCAGCCACGGCCCGCCGCGTTCCCTGACCAGCAGCACTGCGTGATGGCGCGTCAGCAGCACCGTCGCCCGTGTTCTCATTCCCTGTCCCCCTCGCATCCCGATTCGTTTTTGTCTCGCAATGCGGTTCCGATACTCAAGGCTTCGCCTCTTTAGTTTCGCCCTGATGCGCGGCCTGCGCGCCGCCGATGCATGAGCAAGGTATCGGTATCTGGTTAAAGCGACGCGGTCGCCGGTCATTGCCAAGGCATGCGATTCGGTTTTCTGTTTCTTTCTCTCGTTTATCGCCGGTTTTCTGAAGATGACCGGCGGCGATCAGAAAGTAAAGCTTGACGAAAAAGCGCTGGAGAACAAGGTTGCGAAAATCAGGCCGTATAACCGATTCAGCTCGCAAACGCTGACCTGGCCAGACAGCGAAACCGATATTCTCCTCTCGATTATCGTCCCGGTTTATAACGTCGAGAAGTATCTGGCGAAATATATTGATTCGACCATCGATCAGAAAACTTCGTATGCTTACGAGGTGATCATTACGGATGACGGCTCCACTGACAGTTCAGCAGCCATTCTGGCTGGATATGCGAATCGCCCGCGGTTCACCATTTTTAGAATCAAGAATAGCGGCCTGTCCGTTACGCGTAATGAAGGATTGAAGCGCGCGCGAGGAAAATACGTCATGTTCGTCGATTCCGATGACTATATTTCCGACAATTGCGTCGAGACTTTGCTCTCTCGCGCTTTGCAGCATGACGCGGATATCGTGCAGGGCAGTTATTGCACGGTGGACGTCGAGAACAATGTGCAGAGAAAGCAAATTTTCAAGGACGCTGTTTTAACCGGTGCAGATCCGGACAAGATCGAGTTGTCGGGTATGCGTGGGGGAAAGTGATCCGGCGTGAACTCATGCGAAGCGTGCAATTTCCCGACGGCATGGGATTCGAGGACAGGGTTTTCGCCTTTATTTTGTTGCCGATGGCAAAAGGGTATGTCAGTTCGGCGGAACCGGTTTTCTTTTATCGCGTGAATTCGGCCGGTCTGACTGCGGTGGTGGCCAATAATCCGAAAGCGCTCGACACGTACTGGATTGTGTTGAGAATGCTCGAGCATCGAAAATCGTTGGGCATGCGTGCCGACAACCAGATTTACAAGCGAGTCAAAACGCAGTTCGGTGCGCTGCTGTATTGGCGGATCAAGAATTTCGACGACGAAATCAAGAAGACGATTTTCTATCTCTGCTGCCTTCAAATCGAAGTGCTGCACAACGAATTAGGCCGATCGAACGATAAAGGCGACGACCTGGAATACGCGTTTCGCACACGCAATTACGCTTTATGGAAGTTGCTGTGTTACTTTGAGCTCGAATCGGTTTGACGGTGGTTTTCTAGCGCATCGCCTATAGTGAATCGTCAGGCTTCAGCCCTCTCCCACGAACGAGGCGCGACGATCATGCGTGACGCACTCCCCTGCCCCTGCGCGCGCCGCCGGCGTTTTCTGATCGCGAGCGCCGCCGCCCTGCCAATCAACGCCCAAGCCGATGCCCTGACGAAAGCCCAGCGCGATGCCATGTCGCCCGACGAAATCATCGAGGACATGAAGCACGGCAATGCGCGTTTTCAAAAAAGCGAGCGAAAGGCGCGCAATTATCTGCGCGAGCAGCGCGCGAGCGCGGCCGGTCAATATCCGGCAGCCGTGTTGCTGAGTTGTATCGATTCACGCGCGCCGGCCGAGGTCATCATGGATCTCGGCATCGGCGATATTTTCAATTGCCGCGGCGCGGGCAATGTCGAGAATGACGATATCCTCGGCAGCATCGAATTCGCGTGCAAGCTGATGGGCGCAAAAGTGGTGCTCGTGATGGGACACACGGCCTGCGGCACAATCAAGGGCGCGATTGCGAACGTCGAGCTGGGGCATCTCACGCAACTGCTCGACCGGATCAAACCCGCCGTGCAGCAAACGCGCTATGACGGCGAGCGCACCGCCGCCAACTGCGCATTCGTCGATGCCGTCGCGCGCACGAACGTCGAATTGACACTCGCCACCATTCGCGGCGACAGCCCGATTTTGGCCGGCCTCGACCGTGAACATATGATCAAGCTGGCCGGCGCGATGTACGACCTCAAAACAGGCGCCGTCGATTTCTTTGCTTGATACGGTAATGTGACTTAAGGCTTACGCGACCGCTTCGGTCTGACGCATACGCGGCAGAATCCGGTCGAACTCGCGCTTGACGATGCCATAGCATTCGCTTCGAACGCTTCACGATCCAGCACGCGGATGCAGCCACGGCTGTGATGAATCAGCCCGGCATCGTGCAACTTGCCAGCAGCTTCCGTCACGCCTTCCCCCCACCCGCACCCCCCACGCGCACACCCGGCCACCACCAAGACCCAGATGTGTCTCAGAGACAGGTACTTGGTAATTCCATCTGTTTCGCAAAAATTTTAGTTCTACAATATCTACTTAAATTCGATATTTAACACTTGCAAAGAATTCAAACAATAAAACGTAGATATAGAGTTAACACCATAACGATAATTTCACATATATATACATAACCATAACATCACAATACCAAAAAGGTTACCCCTATCTTTTCTTTATACAAAAGTAGCTATTAAAGAAAAGATAGAAGTAACACTCCCTAGCAACCGCTAGAAGCTCGTTCAACTTCTTAAAAGTTAGAATAGATACAAAAGTAAGGCACTAGGCCTAAGTCAAAAGCTATACAAAAGAGGACTAAAAGTAATCCTCCAAATAGCAGACACACACTAACTCTCTGTCTAACCCCCCTCACTCGGCTCAGTGTCAGAATGCCCTCCAATTCCTTCAGCAGCATGCTGTCCTGGCTGAGCTACATGAGCTTCATCAGACTGGTTCACGCTATGATCGGAGCCCTGAGGCTCAGCGTGACCTGATGAAATCTCAATAGTAGGCTCCACGTCCTGGCGGACTCGCTGCAACCTCTCCTCTTGATGCTGGATGCGCTGACGCAAACGCTCGATCTCTTGGGCCTGGGCCGTCATCTGCTGCGTCACTGTGGTAAGCTGCTGTGTCACATTTGTCAGCTGGTGAGCTGTATCTGCCAGCTTGACCTCCACCTCATCAAGAATCCCCTCCTGCATCCGGAAACGCTGGTGATACTCCTCCATAGTAGTTATACGATCTCTACGCTCCGTAGTCGCCACCCGGAGTAAATCCATCCTCTCCCTATCAAGCTGATGTACCACCCAGACGGGGTAGGGATAAGGGTCTCTAGTAGGACAGACACACGGAGATCCAACCAATGGATCACACACCCTAGTCACACCGACCTCATAGTCGTGATAAGTCAAAAGGTGGGGTATCTCCACGGGATAATAGGCTCTGGGAGACTCCAACCGAGATGAAGTGATAGGGTCGTAGGGCTGACTCGGACCGGCACCATCTGTCATCCTATCAAACAATAACATTACAGGTCAGTTCTAATACCAAACTTTAGGCAGCATAACGCTAACAGTAAAACATTTATTGGAATTGTATATAACAATTAACAATAAACATTCCACGTACTTAACCTTAATCCCCCCCCCCCCCCCCCCCCCCCCCTTCCCCCCCACCCCCCCCCCCCCTACACCACCACGACAGCGCTCGTCCGCAGCGTCATATGTGTATACGACACAGGTCCGTGGCAGCGCGGAACTGGCGAAAAAGGCTGCTCCGACAGTATTTCCCTAACAGGCTGTTGAAAAGCGCCCCGTCATGACGACCGAAGCAGTGTTCAAGAGGTTTGCACATGCAATTTGCTGCTGAATTGCGGGTTCGCCGAGTGGTTTTGGCAGGCAGTGCGCAGGCACGCCAGCCCGGCGCCGTACGGTGCTCGCACCATGGCGGCTCATTGCAACGCTCCTTGTGGCACCACGCTTGGCATTCGGGCCATGCGGGTCAGATTGCTCGCGGCCATCGTCAGCTTGAAGTGCTGGTCAACGCGCTTGATGCCGCGATAGACCGTCTGCCGGATCCGGCCAATTGTCTTGCCCCAGCCGAAATGCTCTTCGATACGTTTGCGGATGACCTGGCTTATTCGGTAGCCCGCGTGCCGCGAGGTGCGCCCGTCAATTGCGCTGCCGCCGTAGCGCTCATCGTTGCGGGCGACGGGCGGCGTCACATTGCGAACGCGGCAATCGTTCACGAAGTCGCGCGTGTCGTAAGCCTTGTCAGCGCCTACGGTCTTCGCATGGCCGCTAGGCACGCAGTCAAGCAGCCACAATGCGCTCGCGCGCTCCGCGAATCCGTCTGCATGACTGACCACGGCGCCGACCACCAGCCCCGAGCGGTTCTCCATCAGGATGTGTCCCTGGTAGCACAGGATGGCTGGACTCTTTTTGCTCTTTTTGAACAGACGTGCATCCGGATCCGTGCTCGACTCATGTGTATAGTTGCTGCGTCGCTTGCCCTTCCAGTCCGTGTCGGCATTGCGCCCGCTGCTTGGCGGCGGTGGTCCATCGTCTGAGCCGTCCTTCGCACGGAAGCTCTTGTGACTCGCCCATGCCTGAATCAGCGTACCGTCCACCGAGAAATGCTCTCTGGACAGCAAGCCCCGTTTGTCGGCCAGACTCATGATTTCGGTGAAGAACGTTTCCACGACTTCGTGCTCGAGCAACCGGTCACGGTTCTTCGAGAACACCGAGTGGTCCCACACGGCGTCCTCGATCGCTAGTCCAATGAACCAGCGAAACAGCAGGTTGTAGCGCATCTGCTCCATCAGCATGCGCTCGCTGCGCACCGAGTAGAACACCTGCAGGAGCAGCGCACGCAGCAGCTTCTCGGGTGCAATCGAGGCACGGCCGGTGTCGGCATAGATGACGCCAAACAGCCCGTTGAGCCGTTTCAACGCTTCGTTGACCAGCAGTCGAATTGGTCTCAGCGGGTGATCCGCCGGGACGAAATCCTCCAGCTTGACCGTAGTAAACAGAGATTTTTGCATCTCATCCAATCCGCGCATCGCATCCATCGCCAAAGATTATGAACACGATATCCATAACGCTTGTCCCTCAAACCCCGCTTACACGGAAAAAAATTACTCGATAATCTTCGCCACGACACCGGCGCCGACGGTACGGCCGCCTTCGCGGATTGCGAAGCGCAGACCTTCTTCCATCGCGATCGGGGCAATCAGCTTCACCGTGATCGAGACGTTGTCGCCCGGCATCACCATTTCCTTGTCCTTCGGCAACTCGATCGAGCCCGTCACGTCCGTCGTACGGAAGTAGAACTGCGGACGGTAGTTGTTGAAGAACGGCGTGTGACGGCCGCCTTCGTCCTTGCTCAGCACGTACACTTCAGCCGTGAAGTGCGTGTGCGGCGTGATCGAACCCGGCTTGGCCAGAACCTGGCCGCGCTCTACGTCTTCACGCTTCGTGCCGCGCAGCAAGATACCGACGTTGTCGCCCGCTTGACCTTGGTCGAGCAGCTTGCGAAACATTTCCACGCCCGTGCAGGTCGTCTTCACCGTCGGCTTGATACCGACGATTTCGATCTCTTCGCCGACCTTCACAACACCGCGCTCGACGCGACCCGTCACCACCGTGCCACGACCCGAGATCGAGAACACGTCTTCCACCGGCATCAGGAACGCGCCGTCAACTGCACGCTCCGGCGTCGGGATGTACGAGTCCAGCGCGTCGGCCAGGCTCATGATCGCCACTTCGCCCAGTTCGCCCTTGTCGCCTTCTAGCGCGAACTTGGCCGAACCCTTGACGATCGGGGTGTCGTCGCCCGGGAAGTCGTACTTCGACAGAAGTTCGCGCACTTCCATTTCGACGAGCTCGAGCAGTTCGGCGTCGTCGACCATGTCGCACTTGTTCAGGAACACGATGATGTAAGGCACGCCGACCTGACGGGCGAGCAGGATGTGCTCACGTGTTTGCGGCATCGGGCCGTCAGCGGCCGAGCACACCAGGATTGCGCCGTCCATCTGCGCGGCACCCGTGATCATGTTCTTCACATAGTCAGCGTGGCCCGGGCAGTCGACGTGTGCATAGTGGCGGTTAGCCGTTTCGTACTCGACGTGTGCGGTATTGATGGTAATACCACGCGCCTTTTCTTCCGGCGCCGCGTCGATCTGGTCGTACGCCTTGGCTTCGCCGCCGAACTTTTGCGTGAGAACCGTCGTGATTGCTGCCGTCAGCGTGGTCTTGCCGTGGTCAACGTGACCGATCGTGCCCACGTTCACGTGCGGCTTGGTCCGCTCGAATTTACCTTTGGCCATCCCAAAAAAAAACCAAAAAGCATTCAAAAAAAAATTCTACTTAAGCTACTTCAAACACAAACTAAAGCTACAAACTAAAAATAAGAAAAATAGAAAATAAAGGTCAAATAAAAGAGAAAATAGAGCAATAGAATCAATTGGCTAAGGCTTCACTTCATCTATGTTCATGGTTGCATTCCTAAGCTAGGTGACATGCCATTGTGGTCTCCTCTTTTTCTTCTTCACTTCTAATTAAACCTTAGCACCGAGGGTTGTCAAGCCTAAATGTGAGCCTAAGTCCAATTAGAAGTTAAAACATGAAATTTAGTAGCAAAGAGTCATCAACCAACCATCCAATTCATGCTTTATCTTGACATGTGTATGTGGCTTAGAGTGTGTCTCCCTTAATTTCCCAACTAAGGTGCATTAGAGTGGTAGTCTAAATATTGGTCTAGAAACAACACTTAGATATCAAATTACATCCTATTCCAAGTCACAAAAACATCTTAATTTCATCTCAAGCATACACGAATGGTCTCAATCCCTTATAAAGTGAAGATTATCATAAAAAATCAAGAAAGCAAATAACCCACAAGATATTATGGTTTAGTCCTTGGGATTCTTGAGTTCTCGCATAAACCCTCATCAAGCCCTAAGTAAATTGAATAATAACATCAACTATTAATGTAACTATCATCCAAAAACAAGAATTAACACAGCCTATATCAAGATTCAAGCCACATAATCTCATTCATATGCCAAGCATCTCAAAAAATACAGATAAAAGGCATTGAGGAAAGCTTTGTTCTTGGATTTTCAAAAGGGCAAAAAGTTGGTATCTCTAGATAGAGCATCCCAAGCCCATTATGAATCCAGAATATCAAATCATCCCATCAAGTCAGTGATTAAATCCAGCAAGAACAAGATTTTATTCTATGGAGAAGAAAAAGAAAAAATTACAGAGAAAGAGAGAAAAAAAAAGAGCTTTATTTCATACTTTGTCAAATGGCTCTCTCCTCCAATCTAACCCTAATTCTTCCTTTTATAGTAGATAAGTAATCAAGGTAGAATTGGAATAGAGTTAAGTTAATTACATAAGCAAAAAGTAGTAGAAAAATCTATGTTTTGTACTACAAAATCGCTAATGAACGCTTAAAAATAACACAGATCACAAACATTGTGCTCTGTACGTGTGTTATCGGGACAATGGAGGAGTGGCTCTTCAAGGCAAGCGTTGCGTATGCTCACCTGCCCCAGACTAGAGAGCTAAACCCGGAGAGGCGAATAGAAAGATCCCGTTTGCAGACGAGAAGGCTATGATTGCTAGGAGCGGCGGTGTGAACTAAAGGAGCCTGCCGCCGTAAATAGCGCCTGCACCATGCTACCAGGTCTTGGTGCCCTTGGCATTACTGCGACCAAGGAAGTAGGCTGTCGAGTGAAGAAGGTGGCTCCATACTGGGTGATTTACCAGTATAAGTTGCAATTTCCTTAGTTTGTTTGTGTTCAGTGAACTAAAGCGACATATCACTAGAAAGAAACGCATCTTTAAGACCCCCCTTGATAGATTATACCTTCGGGGGGTCTATCGTCGTTTTCTTTCTAGTGGGATCGAGCTCCAGAGGAAGGAGAGGACGCTTTCTTTTTTTTTTTAAGGGCCTTCGGTTAACGAATTAGACCCTCTCCTAGAGGGCTAATTCTATGCTCCGGAGATCGAATTAGGGCTCTTTCAGAGGACCCTAATTCTCTGAGCTCAGAGCTACGAGCTCAAGGAACTCAAGAAGCCAGGAGTTTATTTATAACTTATGGCGTATAGAGTTCCGTTCGGTCGCTCCTGCGTTACGTCCTTCCTCTAAGAGCTAGGACTAACCGAAGGATCTATTAGTCGTGCTTTGGGCTGCCCGGGGGATAACGGCTTAATGCCCTTAGTGCGCTCCATACAGTAAGCCCAGTCAGGCTGATCTTACTGGGATGTCGGGCACTGCGTGCAATCAGCTCGATTTTAGGGATAGAATCCCTAAAACTACGGAGATGCCCTATCGGTTATCTCCTTGTCCCCTGCGGGCGGGCGTCAGCACGACTACTAGCTCCTTCGGTT
Source organism: Candidatus Burkholderia humilis (assembly GCA_001184405.1). Classification (GTDB taxonomy): domain Bacteria; phylum Pseudomonadota; class Gammaproteobacteria; order Burkholderiales; family Burkholderiaceae; genus Caballeronia; species Caballeronia humilis. Next base: position 15,286 of record LFMX01000019.1, on the reverse strand, counting down.
AGTCCTAGGGACTTCCCTTAGTCGCTCCCTCACTCCACTGACTGCAACAGCTAAGGAATGGAAAAAGCCTCTTATTACCAGCATGTCCTATAAATCGGACTGCTTCTTAGAGCTTTTTCCGGCTTATACTGGTACCCAGGTGGTGGACCAAGCTGAGCTTGGCCCTCGCCCGGGGAGCTACATTAGTTATCTAAGGGGTGTTACAGACATTATATATTATAAAGAAGCAATTACGATCATCAATTATCGTAAGTGATCATAGAAACTGCAAACAAAGGGGAATAACAATCTGGAGGAATAGGTCAGTGGCTCTTCAAGGCAAGCGTTGCGTATGCTCACCTGCCCCAGACTAGAGAGCTAAACCCGGAGAGGCGAATAGAAAGATCCCGTTTGCAGACGAGAAGGCTATGATTGCTAGGAGCGGCGGTGTGTGCTAGTGCTGCCATGTGCTTCTCAAGATCTCTCAATTGTGCTTGAGTATTTGTACTTTGACTTTCTAATGCATCCATTCTGGCATCGTGCTTTGTTGCCCTCTCTTCTCCTCTCTGCAAGTAGGCAACTATTTGATCAAGCCGAGATGACTCGTGAGTGGCAGCAGGTTGAATTTGTTGTTGTGACTGTTGAGGGACAGCCACTATTTCTCTAGACTGGGATAGCTGAGGTGGAGGTGCTGGAAGTCTTGGTTGTTGAGGAAATCCTGGAGGTGCCTGCAAAATATTTTTATTATTAGCATAAGAGAAATTCTCATGAGTTCTCCAAGCAGGACTATAAGTGTTAGGCATCTGATTATTAAATCGCATGTTATTATACTGCCTATTCACATAATTGACATCCTCGACATCATCATTATCTTGAACAAGAGAGATGTTAGGAGACTCCCTTTTGGTAGACAAGTTGGCCATTTGACTTCTCAGTGTAGCAATTTCAGCTCTCAAAGCAGTGACATCGTCGACTTCGTAAATACCAGCTGCTTTTCTCGGTTGATTCCTCTCATTTGGCCACTGATATGTGTCCGTGACCATAGTCCCGATCAGCTCTGTAGCCTGAATTGGTCTGAGCAATAGCATTTGATGACACCCAGTGAACCCCGATCTAAGATAAATGGCTGTCATGGGCTTGACCGCGGATGAAGAAACGCTGAGGAATCTAAACAGGGTTGAGACGGGGCAGACCAGAGATGTTTAATGAAAGCCTGCGGACCTCCATCCCGGGGCATGGCCACAACGAGGTGCAACCCGACTATGAGGAACAAATGCGACGACATGGGCCACAAACCGAGGACAACCTCGTGACCGGACAGCGGACTGTGGCCCAGGAGAAATGGCCACTCGAACAGCAGCACGGGCCACCCAGACTACAGCACGGACATCCCAAACAGCAGCACGGGCCACCCGGACAGTAGACACATTCTTCTAGTGCACATGAACCCGGGGACATGCAACAGTCTACTCAGAAAGAACCCCGGGTCATGACCTGGAGCCGGGCTAAACGCTTACGGGCAAAATTAAACGGGCTGATTGACAAGGCCAGGACACGAGAGTCCACGGAGTCAGCATCGCAGACCGAGCTCCACCTCGTCACACTCTTACAAGCTGAACCATAGAAGTTGAACCGTGGACCAGAAGCCAGCTCCTTTTTATATCGGACTCTAATTCGTCACACTGAACTCCACCTCATCATACTAAAACCGCCCGCCGCACCATCAAGTCCTTGATCTTGCCGATCGCCTTGGTCGGATTGAGCCCCTTCGGGCACACGTCGACGCAGTTCATGATCGTGTGGCAACGGAACAGACGATACGGATCTTCCAGGTTATCCAGACGCTCGCCGGTTGCCTGATCGCGGCTGTCCGCAATGAAGCGATACGCTTGCAGCAAGCCTGCCGGTCCCACGAACTTATCCGGATTCCACCAGAAGCTCGGGCACGACGTCGAGCAGCTCGCGCACAGAATGCACTCGTACAAGCCGTCAAGCTCATCACGCTCTTCCGGCGATTGCAGACGCTCTTTCTCGGGCGGCGGCGTGTCATTGATCAGATACGGCTTGATCGAATGATATTGATTGAAGAACTGCGTGAAGTCGCAAATCAGGTCACGCACCACCGGCAGACCCGGCAGCGGACGTAGCACGATCTTCTGCGGCAGTTCATTCAGATTCGTCAGACATGCGAGGCCATTCTTGCCGTTGATGTTCATCGCGTCCGAACCGCACACGCCTTCGCGGCACGAGCGACGGAACGACAGCGTTTCGTCGAGCTCTTTCAACTTCACCAATGCATCGAGCAACATGCGTTCGTGCTTGATTTCAAGCTCATACGTCTGCATGCGCGGCGCGGCGTCCTTGTCCGGATCGTAGCGATAGACTTCAAAAATTCTCTTTGTCATTTCGATTCTCTTCGTTCGTGCCTTAGAAGGTCCGTGCCTTCGGCGGTACCGATTCGACCGTCAGCGGCTTCATCTGCACCGGCTTGTATTCGAGGCGATCGCCTTCGGTGAACCACAGCGTGTGACGCATCCAGTTCTCGTCATCGCGATGCTCGTAGTCGCTGTGCGCATGCGCGCCACGGCTTTCTTTACGCGCCTTTGCCGACACCATCGTTGCGCGCGCGACTTCGATCAGATTCGCGAGTTCAAGCGCTTCGACCTTCGCCGTGTTGAACACCTTCGACTTGTCTTTCAAGTGAACATGCTTCACGCGCTCGGCCACTTCCGCAATCTTCTCGACGCCTTCTTCCAAGAGCTTGGCCGTACGGAACACGCCTGCGTGCGCCTGCATCGTCGAGCGGATGTCGTTGGCGATGTTCTGCGTGTATTCGCCCGATGTCGACTTCTCCAGCACGGCAAGACGTTCCATTGCGAAGTCGGCTGCATCGGCGGGCAGCGGCTTGTGCTCTTTCAACTCGCGTGCATGTTTGATGATGTGATTGCCCGCAGCGCGACCGAACACAACCAAGTCGAGCAACGAATTCGTACCCAGACGATTCGCACCATGCACCGAAACGCACGAACATTCGCCGACAGCGTAAAAGCCGTTGACCGGATCGTTATAGCCCTTCGCCGTGCCGACCACTTGGCCGTGCATGTTCGTCGGAATGCCACCCATCTGATAGTGGATGGTCGGCACAACCGGAATCGGCTCTTTGATGCAATCGACGTTCGCGAACTTCAGCGCGATCTCGCGAATCGACGGCAGACGCTTCATGATCGTCTCAGCGCCGATGTGCGACAGATCGAGCAGCACGTGATCCTTGTTCGGACCGACGCCGCGCCCTTCCTTGATTTCCTGATCCATCGAACGCGATACGAAGTCGCGCGGCGCGAGATCCTTCAGCGTCGGCGCATAGCGTTCCATAAAGCGATCGCCGTTCGAGTTACGCAGAATACCGCCTTCACCGCGCACGCCTTCGGTAATCAGCACGCCCGCGCCTGCCACGCCGGTCGGGTGGAATTGCCAGAACTCCATGTCCTGCAACGCGATGCCCGAGCGCGCCGCCATGCCGAGACCATCGCCCGTATTGATGAACGCATTCGTCGATGCCGCGAAGATACGGCCCGCGCCGCCGGTTGCGAACAGCGTCGTCTTGCCTTCAAGGATGTAGACGTCGCCGGTTTCCATCTCCAACGCGGTCACGCCGAGCACATCGCCGTCAGCGTCGCGGATCAAGTCCAGCGCCATCCATTCGACGAAGAAGTGCGTTTTAGCCGCGACGTTCTGCTGATACAGCGTGTGCAGCAACGCGTGACCCGTACGGTCGGCCGCAGCGCACGCGCGTTGCACCGGCTTCTCGCCATAGTTCGCCGTGTGGCCACCGAACGGACGCTGATAGATCGTGCCATCCGGATTGCGGTCGAACGGCATGCCCATGTGTTCGAGTTCGTACACCGCATTCGGCGCTTCACGACACATGAACTCGATCGCATCCTGATCGCCGAAAAGAACCCGATTTCTCCAGCTTTGAGGTTCTTTCAAGTTTCATGTTTTCTTACCTCTTTCTTGCCCCTCAACACAACTATGACTCTCCTTTAAACTTTCAAGCAACTCCTAGCTCCAAGATCTTTCAAGATCCAAGCTCCAAAGTCACACACACAACCACGGTTTTCTCTCAAAAAGAAAAACAACTCACGGTTTTCCTAGTTTTCCAAGGCAAAGCTCCATTTTTTTCTCTTCTCTTTCTCCTTGCTTCCCGAGATGAAGCATGAAAGTTTCACTCCAAAAAGTTCTTATAAGACACAAGAATGCAATGATGGCCAAGATTCAAACCCTACAAACTCACTTTATTGTTCCAAACTAGAAGCCGACATGTAGCAAGCTAAGATTTCACTTTTTCCTAGCATGGATCGGTTACCCCCCCTTTTTGCTTAGCCATAATCTTGACAAAGCTTGAAACATACAAGACTCACTCCATTCTAACCCTAACTAGTTGACCCCCTATTTTCACTTTTTGACCAAGAACTAAAAGTTAGCTTTTGAGTTAAACTCACTCTTGCTCAACCGTAGCAAACAAAACAAAAACATCACATGTATTCCAAAAATTAAAGTTGTGCAATGTCAGTTTCCTCACTTTAATAGCCTAGAATGTGTTTTACTAAAAGTCAAATATTGCAAGATATGAATCCTCTCAACCCTTGGTTTGTTGACAAATTTTACCAACTAAAGTCTTCACTTTTTCCTAAACCAATCACAAACTAGCAAAAAGTAATTTTAGAATCTTAGGTAGCAAAATCAAACTTTGCTTCCTTTTCTTCTCATGTGAGCTACTCCAATTTATTCCTTTTTCTTTGTCTTGAATGAAAATACCTCTATCAATGGCTTATATGTTTTACAACTATTCATCCCATCTTGAATTACAAAGAAATGAATCCATTCCATACTAAAATTGGTTTCCACCCTCCAAAAATGCTAAGGATTGATGTACACTTTTAATTGCTTGATTGTTACGTATCACACTTACTTTAAGTTCTTTACTATTAGCTCCCCCCCCCCCCCCCCCCCCCCCCCCCAGATGTGTATAACAAACAGGGCGATCGTCATGTAGCTAACCTCTCCCGTGTAAGCCGGTAGCCGGTGACGATATTTTTAACAAATGTGCTTTTTTCCTCAGCCAACTCGGCGTGCAAGTGGGGATCAGAAAACTTGCCTTGTAGTAAAGCAGCCCAAGCAAGCGCCTTCACTTCTTCCAACTCGTGATCACGAGCAATTTTCGCCATCGCCAGCCGAGACCTAGCATTACCATGCATAGACAGCACCGAAAATATGGAGCGTTGCCCGACTAATCTAGACTGACTATTGAAACGCGGTTTTCCCCAAGCTACGTTGCCGCTCGATGAGTCCTCTTGAAGATCGAACACTGTTTGACGAGCCGCTGAGTTCGGTTTGACGATAATCAAGTTTAGCGAAGCCGAAAGAGATATCGGTGCGTGCTGTACGTGAACGTCTTGATTAGCGAAATAATAGATAACCTCGCCTTCTCTCAGGTATTCATCGCCCTTGTAATCTAAACGAGTTAGCCCATCAACGCTCCTAATCGGATCATTGTAGTCGAAACTATACAGCGAAGTCCGATATCCAGGACCAAAAAATCCCACAGACATCAGATCAAACGCATGATCATGTGCAGATTCATAGGAAAACGGGGTTGGTTTCGCTTGTGGTCCAGCAGGTATCCATATCATCAACCTGATCGTGTAATATGGCGTGCGATAAAGGATGAATCCTTGGGATTGACCGTTATTACGAATTTGGAATCTAGTGGGTTCCTCTAGCTCCGCAATAATATGATTCAGTAGATTATCTTTACTTGCAGCCAATGCATATAGTCTGGCCGCTAGACAATTCATGTCATCGATATCATATTTTGAATTTCTTAACCGGCCAATAACTCCGTCTGTTTCAAGGAAATGTACAAACCCATCCATCGTGGAGGACGCATATTCTCGAGCGTTGAGCTTGATTGTCATATGATTTTCCTCAGACTCAGTTAGGCGTGGTTGCAGACAGGCACATACTTTGCTTTGCGATTTTCTGAATCACGTGATCTGCGTCGTTATCGGCCAATTGTCTTAATACGGTCAAGCAGCGGGACGGACTTATACGGGAAAGACTTTCTACCGCTTCCCAGCGCACGAAATTCGCATAATTGGAGGTCGCTAACTTCTCCAAAATAGGTACCGATTGTTCAGACTTCATGGCACCGAGTAAGCGTACATATAATTGAATTCTGGAAGCTTGTAGACTAGTGCAAATGCTTTCGATGGGAGCGAGCGACTTGCGATCATAAAACCAAGTCAACCAACCCTTAGGTTCAGAATGAGCGATTAGAACGAAAGCATCTTTCTGTGCATCGCGTTCGAAATCTAGAATATATTTGTATGCTTCGAAAAAGTAGGCTTTATTGGGTTCAATTCTGATGTCATTTAGTCTGTGCAGTTTATTTGGCTGATCCATATTGTCGGGGTTTGACGGGCACTCGTACAATGGGACAGTAATAAAATCAGTTGTTGGGTTGAGCACAAAGATATCGAATTCATTCGCATAAAGTGTGTTGCGCGTGCTCTTTCCAATGAAGCGCATAAGCAAGTGAAAATTTTTCTGCCGATGTAAATAAATATGATCCTCTGACAACAATTCATAGCTTGAAGTAATTTCACGCCGCTCAAGCACATCATTTAGTAATTCAATAATGTTTTCTCTGCAAAGATCGTTCATAAGAGGCGTTAGATCAAAAAAATCAGCATCTTTTCGATCCATAACTTGCGCAACAGCATTTTTTAGTGTCGGTAAACTGCAGATAGATATGGAAGATGGGGAACATTTGGTCACTTCATCGTCCATCACACGTACTGAACCCGTCTCTATCAACCATGTGAGCAACTCGATGCCTTCAGCATCCGCAATATGATCATCTTCATTTTTCAGCATGCAAGAAATTTCTTGCATTTCAACAACGCCATTGGTCATGGTGCTGATAAGCCTCTCGAACGTACCTTTTTTCTCAATTCCTTTTCGATTACCTCTCGAATACACCCATTGCTTGCCGCCAATCTCCATCATCATCGGCGGAAAAATCTTGTCTAAAGCAATTTTAGCCGATACAATCAGAGATAAAGAATGGTGACTGGGTCTTATATACAGTTGTAGCTGCCGATGAGTGGGGTGGGGGGGGGGGGGGGGGGGGGGGGGGAATTTTCGGTTAACCACAACCCTAGGTGGCCGAAATTCTACTCCTTGTGCTAGTTGGATTTGTGTTGTGCAATTATAGTGGTTGCCTAATTTGGTTGTTGCCTAATTTGGTTGGTGATTGGAAAGGAAATTTCCTAAATTGATTCTTGTTTGAATTAGGAAAGTTTCCTAAAAGTTGGATCTTGTTTGAATTGGAAAGTTGCCTAAAGTGGATTTTATTGAGAAAAGGAAAGTTTCCTATTTGATTCCTATTTGATTAAGGAAATATTTCCTAAGTGATACACTTGCTATCTTATTCTTGTTTGGAATTGACTAGCTTGTTATCTATTCTCACTTGGATTTGAACTTGATTGCTTCCAACCCTTTTTCTACTATAAATACACACCCTTTTGTGCCTAATCTTTGAGCCATATTTTTCGAAAACCAAGAGGGCATTAATTCAAGCACTTGTTCTGATTTTTCACACTTTTTAACACACATTGTGCACAAAAATAATTTCTAAAGCTTCCGTTCTCTGATTTTCTAAATTTTTGATTTTTACATAAACATTCCTTTTTAGTCTATTCAGCTAGTATTCTTTGAATTCTACCTTTTTAGTGCTAAATTGCTACCGTTTAATTCCTTACATTGATCTTTGTGTCTGATTTCTTTCAGCTCTAGACAAGGGTAATTGAAGGTAGTTTCTTGGTTACTTGGATTCTCTGTTTGAATCTATTGAGAAGTCGAGTGTGAGTGAACCATTCCCTCCACCATAAGCCGAGAGTTTATACACTTGGTGAGTGAATTGGGGCTTGGGAAAGGGAAGTGAGGATCTATATACAACTGTATATTTGTTTTCTTGTTTTCAACTAACTTTTTCAGGTTTCAATGGCGGAGAGTAGTTCCAACCGAGACTTGAATGATACGGTGAATCAGCTTGCCATCCTTATGCTTGATATGCAAAAGGAACTGAAGGAGATGAAAGATGAGATGAGTGCTTCTAAAAGAGCTTATAAAGCAACGAAGAAGAAGCGAACTGCGGAGGGGGGGGGGGGGGGGGGCATTATAAAAATATTGATAAGTTTTCAAAAGGACTGATGAAAACATGGTTACCTAGTTATGAGAATGTAGGACCCGGGTTGTCAACGGCAGGACCCGGGTTGGCAACGGTAGGGCCCGGGTTGTTGATTCCTATTTGTTCACTGTGTGGATCTGGCCTACTCGGCCTGGGACGGGGCCTAGTTCGATGGAACTCCTGAAAACGGTTTACAAACGAGTCTCTCTCTCGCCGACGCCGGTAAAGATGGTCCGCTTCTCGCTCATGATTTCGAATATCTGTAAGTCGGTCTTCCTCACGGCGTTGACGCCGATATACCTCAAAATCGTCTTTCAAAAGATGCATGATCCGACTGCGGTTGTCCTCGAAGTATTCATGTTCCAGGACAGTGATTTCGTTGTTATGTCAGGAAGAATAGCCCGATCTCATGCGGCTTCCTAATGTGTGGATGGAGGAATCGCGTTGATTTCTCAATTGATGAGGCGGAGATTCGCCTGGCGCGTGTTTAGAATCCGCCGATTTTCTTTGTTGCTCCTCCTCTCGCCGAGGAGGCTGTTGCGGAGTTTTCGGATCTTTACCGAAGAGTTACTTCTTCCTAAGTGTATACGTCAGATCTTTTGGGCGTTGAAGGTCTGCCGGCCTTCTTGCCGAATCCGAGGGGCCCGGTGAGCCTGTCGACTCGTGTCGCGAATCTTCTGCCATGGTATTTGCAAAGAAAGCAGAGATAAACTTTAAGGTGTAGGATTTTTGTTCTTCTTCCCACAGACGGCGCCACTTGTTGAATCCGAAATCTTGAAGCCGGTAACGATCCCAGATTCAAACCTTCTACTCTAACCTGCAAAACAAAACCCGCGGCGGACTTCGCCCCGGGGAAGAACTCCGCTGGCAAAATCAGCGTATATTGTTTATTGTGAAGAAAAGATGTATGTAGATAGTCAGCGATAGCATAATGAGAGCGTACATTTTGTCTGGTATATATAGTGTTACAAACCCTAGTAGGGTTATGGTAGGACTGCAATACCTGATAAGGAAACAAATACCTTTGTGTATAAGAAAGCACAAGCACAATTTGTATAGAACACGGGTTATTAAATATGGCACCCATCAAGAGCCCCCTATACCCCGAGTTCTATAGGAGTCGGGGTATAAGAAATGTACTGGACTTGTTAATGCGTACCTGGGTGAAGTTCCAAAATAGGTCAGGCCACGTACCGAAGGATGTGCTTCAGCCCCCATCATGAGTAAAGCCGTGACATGTCTGATTTATACAAATTGCGGGTTGTTCCCGACTTGCGCGAGATGTTCTCGACTTATGGGTAATGCGGGTTGTACCCGACTTATGTACGAAAGGAGAAATCGGGATAGAGATATGTAAAGGCAAGAATCAATGCAAAAGTGATGTACGTATCAGGCATTAATGAGAAACGAAGTCATGTATATCCTTTTAGAGGAATTCTAGGAGACGTATTAATGACCGCGCAGAAGTCGAAGTGTCACTCGCCGTTTCCAAGCATGAAATGGAACCGTCGAATTCAGTTCCTACTTATAAAGGGATTCTCTTTTCCAATTTTCCTTCGTCTTGCGCGAAATTCCTATAACAATCTGTCTCTCTTTCGTGAGAATCGCAATTCACCATGTATTCCCTGAAGTTTGTTCTCGTTATTATATTCCTTATGTCTTCATCTTCCGATTCCTCTAACCCTAGTTTTATAGATTACCCTTCTTCTTCCGACTCTGAAGTAGTCCGTCCAGTTCTTCGCGCCCGGTGACGGAGGCGACGATCCCCCAGCCCTGATGCAGAGGTAGACTACGACTGGGATAGCTTACCGAGTGGAGTTAGGCAGCAGCTGATAGCCACCGAAGAGGCTTTAAATGTGGATATCATGCCACTCGTTCAAAGGCCTACGTCTCTGGCCGTACGTATGCCCGGATCTCGAGCCGACTCGGCTATCTCAACGTTTTCTCAGCGAGAGATCATGCTGTTAAGACTCCGCTATCATATTCCCCCTTCCGTTAGGTTGCTTGCTCCCAAACCCGACTAGAGGGTTAACCGTTCGCCAGTCGGATGGAGGTGTATTTACGAGGCGCAACTTCAAGCCGGTTTACGATTTCCCCTTCCAGAAGTTTTTTTTTAGAATGTGTATAAGAGACAGTCATTCTGCTAAGTGCAATGTCTGATGATTTTGCCAAAGAATTTAAAGGCTATGACAAATCGATGGATCTGTGGATCGCATTGAAAGAAAAGTTTAGGGGTGTGCCCCTTACAAAACTTCGGTCATTGACCATTAAGTTCGACACTTATAAGAAGTGTCCAGATCATTCCATGAAGCGATATTTACGTAAAATGTCCAATATGATCAGTGAGCTGAAAGATGCAGGTCATAAGTTGACTGAAGAGCAGAAAATTCAGGCTGTTATCCGATCTTTGCCAAACAGTTGGGAGCATATGAAGATGCACCTGACCCACTCTGTAAATGTGAAGATATTTCAGGATGCTGTACGCCACTTGGAACTTGAGGAAGATCGACTTTCGTCGGTCAAAGTGAGCACTGAGTTTCATGCCACAAGTTTCAAACCTGCTGAAAAAAGTTCAAACAAAAAGGGTAAAGGCTACAAAGGCAAAGGGAAGTCGGCACAAGGGCCAAAAAAGTAGCATACAGGACAGAATCCCACAAGGTCCAAGAAGAAAGTGAATCTCACTCGTGTAAAATGCTATAACTGTCAAAACAAGGGGCACTATACAAAGGCACCTAGAAAGGTACAACCTATTCACTCTTATGTGAGTGAGTTAAATGTATCCAGTTCAGTATTTTTATCTGAATCTAATCCTTTGTGGGTTGTGGATTCAGGAGCAACGGACCATGTGACGAAAGATCGCGATTCTTTCATTGAATTCAGACGAGTACCACATGGAGCTAGATGGATATATGTAGGAAATAATACTAAGGTCGAGGTCAAAGGCATTGGAACATGCCGGCTTGTCATGCGCGACGGGCGGACCCTTCTCCTGCATGATGTTCTTTATGCTCCTAGTATTCGTAGGAATTTAGTTTCTGTCTTAGTCTTGATGAAAATGGGATTTCAGCTTTTCTTTTCAGACAATTTTGTCAAGTTGTCAATGGGGGCAACTTGTTATGATTTTGGTTACATTCTGGATGATTTTATTATTTTGGATGTTGAATATTTCAGTTCCAATAATAATGCCTATTCCTTGATTACTTCGTCTTGTGAGAATGATGTAATAACTTGGCATGCTAGATTAAACCATATAGGCCTGGCTTCATGCACAACTGGATCAATTCCTCGCGGGCTTGTGGGTCGTATTCTCGGCGACCGTCCCGCTTCGCGCCGACTACCAGGCGACTACGCAAATCACGATCTTCTGTCATGTACTCTGATGCTCGGTTTTCTCATATGTGGAATTGTATGATTTTGAGTAGGGCGCTACGCCTGGCCGGACGTCTCTAACGCTTTGCTATCAGGCTGGTTGCAGATCTTGACGGATCTTCGAAATGCGTGTGCACATCATTCGCGCATCTGGAATATGAACATGACAGTTTCTCAGCCGGCGCGGCCTACTGGCCGGACGCTTGCGGCCTACGCAAGCGAAATGTCTGCGCCAGGATCCTTCTATGCACGAGCGGTTATGGTAAAGGCGTTGCTCCATCCTCTGGGACACGGACGTACGTGGCGCGATGCACTACGCGCGACCTTGGGGACTTGCAGGCATCTCGACGCGACTATTCATCTGGGTTTTCCTCATGCTTGGCATGAAAAGGAAGCAGGGAATTAGGTGGACGTTGACGGAACAGTGATATTTTGATATCGTGCTTTCAATAATGCCGAGGACGGCTCTCCACGATGCGCAACATCTTGGACGAAGAGGGGTGCGCAAGCGTCCCTTTTTATTTTGCAGGAGCCGATTGCAGCGGTCGCTCCTATGTGGTTCTCGCCTGCGTGTCATCGGCCTTTGCTGACACTTGGCGACATCAAGTTCCTAGTCTTCAGTATGAAGCTTTGCGGACGTCGGTGGCACCAGAATGCCAGTGACTGCTTCTTCCATCGAACATCCAAGATTACTGAACCACTACACACCGCCGCTCTCTAGGCGTGAGGGATCAATCCGTCCGTGGGCCCACCCCCCACGCCGGCTGCCATCGCTTCACCGTCGGGCCGGTACACTGCTAGCACGCCGCTGCTCCAAACAAGCACCCTTCTTTCATCATCGTTACGCTTGCTTTGCGGCGAATTGGTCTCGCTGCGCAATCGAATGGCCAACTTAAGAAAACTTTTATAAGTGACCGTCTGCATCTCCTGGTCTGCCACCTCGTCGTTGAAAAACACTGATACTTGCTCAGGCGCGGTCGCTCGCTAGCACTTGTCATATACCTTCGCGTGCTACCCGCGGTTGAATCTACCCTTATTTTTAATTGCCTGCCGACCGTTGGTAAGCCTCACAGCTGCTCGCCGGTTAGCTTGATACTTCAGCAGCCCCGATGCCTTGCACACGAAGGGCTTCACCTTCCCCCGAGTAAGGGCCGTATGCCTTCTTATCCTAAAGTTTTTCGCTTTTCTGCCGACTGAAGTTACGATAGAGGCAATTGTTTCGCCGACAGAGGCGGGAAATGCAAAATAAAAAGAGTAACGAATAGGAACACCGAACCAGCGATTCGGTGATGTAAAAATGGAGTTGTGTCGGGCTAGGGCGTAATATTTCCGCCGAATCGATATATAAGAAAGAACGATTTTATGCAAAACGCATTAACGGGGCGGCTTGAGATGCACCTCCGCCGATGACGCCGACCACCAAGTCACACTTCCTTCGCCTTAGCCGCGCCCTCCGGGATGTCATGCATGATGCACAACTTGGACCAGACGTGGTCGTTGGCAGCGCGCTGGTGCAAGGGTCATTCCCTGGACTACCTCGCTCCGGCCTGCAAGTGGATGCGCGGCTGCAACATGACAAGGCTGTAGGCGCTTTTGTCAACTTCGTGAAGGCGCACGACCTTCTCGAGGCGATTTACTGGCTCTCTTCGGGCCTATGCGCAGCTCACAGGAGAAGAGCGCCGCAAGACACTGGCAATGTTCTTTACACCGCCTTCGCTGACCAAGCGCTTGCTGGACGACTTGATAACAAGCGGTGTGGATTTTACGGTTCGAAAGTTCTGTGACCCTGCCTGTGGTGGTGCGGCGTTTTTGGCGCCAGTAGCGATGCGTATGCGCGATGCTCTAGATGTTTAACGGGCGAGCGGCAGCAGTTCATGCACGCGGTTGACAGGATACGACGGCAGTTTTTCGAGCGTATCCTTGAGCCACGCATACGGCTCAAAGCCGTTCAGGCGCGCCGTGCCCAGAAGGCCCCCAACTTTGGTTTGGCCTTTTGATTGATCATGTCCTTTATGAATTTCCCATATTTAGGCACGTTTCCCAAGAGGTCGTAGAGGGAGATGTTCAACATAACTCCCTTCAAGAGCTCCATGAAACTCTTGTATTGTGGATTCTCCTTGGACACCATTGGGAACGGAGATGGCGGGCGGTGCTCGGGATAGTTCCATTTACTCCTTTCTTGCTTCTCTAGCTTCTCACTTAACTTCTCTTCGGAAGGAATCCTCCCCTTTTCTTTCATCTTCTTCCTTTCCGGCTCTTGCACAGCTCTTGGGGACTCGACACCTCTCTTCTTGCTTTCTTGAATGCCTTGGGCCGGAGTGTCTTCATTGGCCTCAACCACCTCTTCTTCTTCTTGCACTTCATTCTCATGCTCAACTTCAATGGCTTCTTCATTCTCCCTTGAGCTTTCTCCCACTTCATATTGACTTGGACTGGGCAATTGCTTCCCGCTCTTCAAGGTCATTGCACAACAATCCTTTCCCTTTGGGTTGGGAATAGTGTCGCTTGGAAGGCCTCCTTGAGGTCGAGTGTTTGCCCTTCTTTGAAGATCCACAATGGCCTTGTTATGCTCCTCTAATCTTGTGTCTATCTTGTCTAGCCTCTTGCTCATATTGTTGCTTGAGTCCCTCACTTCTCCCATCATCTTCATCAATGCATTAGGGTCGAAATGCTCGTGTGGTTGAAAGGTTGATTGGTTTGATAACCAATTTGAGCTTGAACCCCCCGCATGGCCTTGTTGGTTTTGCCATGAATTTTGGCCTCTCCATTGTGGATTGCTTGAGCCTTGTCCTTGTTGACTTTGAATGTTGAAACCCGGTGGCCCTTGATTCCCCCAATTTTGTTGCCTTGGTTGATAATTGCCTCCTCCTTGGTTGTTCCACCCTTGGTTGCCCCTTTGATAGTTACCAATGGCATTGCAAGATTCTTGTAGTTGCGGGCATTGATCGCTAAAGTGTTGCCCTTTGCACACCCCACAATTCGGCCTTTGTTCTTGTCCATATCCCATCGTCTCTAGTCTCTCCATCTTCTTGGTCATGGCCGCCAATTGCGCCTCTATTCCAATGGTCGGACTAACTTCCATCAAGCCGGTTTGTCTTCGGTTTTGACTTTCTCGATCGCCAAGTGATCTACACCCATTTGCGGTAATCTTCTCAAACAACGACTTCACTTCATCGAAGGTCTTATCTTGTAATGTTCCTCCGGCACTTGCGTTGACATTCAACTTGGCTTCATGGGATAACCCCTTATATATTACCCTATACACTTTGAGTGCAAAGAGTGAATCCGTGAGATTGTCGAGTCTTGCTCATTTTTGATTCTGGAAAGATTATTTGGGGAAGTGTGAACTTTGTGGATACTTGGTGCTACGACATACTCATTGCTGTGATTGTGGTTGGTTTAATATTGTAATAAATGCCTCGTTATGTGTTTGTTTGTTTGTGTTATGTGTTAGTTTTGTAATGCTTGAGGACAAGCATAGTTCAGGTGTGGGGGAATTTGATAAGTCGTAATTAGTGCATATATATTGTGTTTAATTCCCCTTGTTTTGTGTTATGTTAGTGTCTAATTAGTTTGTTTTGTCTTGTTTTGTATTTAGGAGTGGAATTGGTAGAAGTGCTGGAAAGTTGATCAAATTGAAGGAAATTGAGGAGTTTTGACTGTTGCAGTGATGAAACCATGGCT
>LFMX01000173.1 GCA_001184405.1 Candidatus Burkholderia humilis | reverse complement strand
GCAGACGCTCGATGAGCTTCGGCACCCATTCGGCGAACTCGGCCGGATTCGGGTCCGTTAGCATGAACTGATATTGCGTCGGGCTGACGGTCGAATCGATCGTCAAATCCTGCACCGGTTGCATATACAGTTTGATGCCCGGAATATCGGCGACTTCGCTCTGAATGATGCGGATGATTTCGCTCGACGTGTTGTCGCGGTCATCGCGCGGCTTCAGGTTGATGAGCATGCGCCCGCTGTTCAGCGTGATATTCGTGCCGTCCACGCCGATGAACGATGTCAGGCTTTCCACGTCCGGATTCTCGAGAATCTTCTTCGCGAGCATTTGCTGCTGCTCGGCCACGGCCTGATACGACGCCGCCTGCGGCGCTTGCGTGATCGCCTGAATCACGCCGGTGTCCTGCGTCGGAAAGAAGCCCTTCGGGATGAAGATGTAGAGAACGGCGGTCAGAATGAGCGTGAGCACGAAAACCAGCAGCGTCGCACGCGGCCGCGCGAGCACCCATTCCAGCGCGACCGCGTAACGCCCACCCAGTCGATAAATTGATGCGCGCGCCTCGAAGCGCCGGCTTTCGACCGGCGGCGTGTGGCGCAGCAGCTTGGGGCACATCATCGGCGCGCGCGTCAGCGACACGACCGCCGAAATCACGATGGTCACCGCGAGCGTGATCGCGAATTCGTGGAACAGACGCCCGACGACATCGCCCATGAAAAGCAGCGGAATCAGCATCGCGATGAGTGAAACCGTCAGCGAAATGATGGTGAAGCCGATCTGTTTCGAGCCTTTCAGCGCGGCTTCGAGCGGCGGGTCGCCTTCCTCGACCCAACGCGCGATGTTTTCGATCATCACGATGGCGTCATCGACGACGAAGCCGGTGGCGATCGTCAGCGCCATCAGCGAGAGATTGTCGAGCGAAAAACCGCACAGATACATGACCGCGAGCGTGCCGACGAGCGAGAGCGGCACCGACAAGCTCGGAATGATGGTCGCGTAGACGTTCGCGAGGAACAGATAAATCACCATCACGACTAGCACGACGGACAGCGCGAGTTCGAACTGCACGTCGCGCACGGACGCGCGGATGGTCGTGGTGCGGTCAGTGACGACACGCACGTCGAGTGCCGCCGGCAGCGATTGCTGAAGTCTGGGCAGCTTCTTCTTGATGCCATCGACGACCTGAATCACGTTCGTCGCGCCCGGCTGACGCTGCACGTTCAGAATGATCGCGGGCGTGGAATCCACCCACGCGCCGAGCTTGGTGTTTTCCGGTCCCTGAACGGTGGTCGCGACATCCGTCAGCATGACCGGCCGCCCGTTGCGATACGCCACGACCGCGCTCTTGTACGCGTTGGCGTCGGTGAGCTGATCGGTCGCGTTGATCGTGTACGCGCGCGACGGGCCGTCGAAATTGCCCTTCGGCGTATTGACGTTGAGGTTCGAAATGGTCGTGCGCAGATCGTCGATATTCAGCCCGTACGACGCCAGCGCGCGCGTGTTCGCCTGAATGCGCACGGCCGGGCGATTGCCGCCGCTGATTGACACCAGACCGACGCCCGCGACCTGCGAAATCTTCTGCGCGAGACGCGTGTCGGCGAGATCCTGAACCTGCGTGAGCGGCAGCGTTTTCGAGCTGACCGCGAGCGTGAGGATCGGCGCGTCGGCGGGATTGACCTTGGCGTAGATCGGCGGCGCGGGCAGGTCGGACGGCAGCAGATTGCCCGCCGCGTTGAT
>LFMX01000172.1 GCA_001184405.1 Candidatus Burkholderia humilis | reverse complement strand
CGCGGCCTGCACTTCCTGCTCGGCGATATCGAGCGGCAAATCCAGCGAAAACTGCAGCGTAATGACCGATGCGCCCGGCGAACTCTGCGACGACATCTGGTTCAGGCTCGCCATCTGCCCGAACTGCTTTTCGAGCGGCGCGGTGACGCTCGACGTCATCATATCCGGCGACGCGCCCGGATAAAACGTCTGCACCTGAATGGTCGGATAGTCGACGGCGGGCAGCGCGGACAGCGGCAGAAAACGCAGCGCGACGAGGCCGACCAGCATGATCGCCGCCATCAGGAGCGCCGTGCCGACCGGGCGCAGGATAAATATGCGGGAGGGATTCATGCGTTCGTCTTGCGATTACTGCTGCTGTTGCTGCCGGCGATGCCCGCCATGCCGCGCGCCCGACGCCGCCGATGCCAGGCCGTTGCCGCAGAAGCGCCCGAAGCGCCCGAAGCGCCCGAAGCGGTTTTCGCCTTTTCAGCCGGAATCGTGATCTTCGCGCCTTCCTTCAGCTGGTCCGATCCGTCGATCACCACGCGCTCGTCCGCCTGCAAACCGGATTTGATGCTCGTGCGTTCGCCATCGACGGGACCGGTTTTCACGTTGCGCACGGTCACCGTATTGTCCGGCTTCCGACATACACGACGCCCGACGAGCCGTTGAGCACGGCTGGCGGCGGCACGATGGTCGCGTCCTTGATGACATCGACGAGCAGTTTCGTATTGACGAACTGATTCGGAAAGAGGCCGAGGCCCTTGTTGTCGAAGGTCGCGCGCAGCTTGACAGTGCCGGTGGTCGTGTCGATCTGGTTATCGACCGTTTCGAGAAAGCCGGATTCGAGCGCCGTGGTGTTCGTGCGATCGTACGTGGTGACGGACATCTTCGTGCCCGCGTGCAGCGGCTTCAGAATGGCGGCGAGATTGTCTTCGGAAGTCGTGAAAATGACGCTGATCGGCTGCAATTGCGTGATGACGCCGCCGCCGCCGTTGGTATCGCCCGTCGTGACGTAATTGCCCGGATCCACTTGCCGCAAGTCGATGTGCCCCGACACCGGCGCCGTGATGCGCGCGTAAATGAGATCGAGCTTGTAGGTATCGACGTTTGCCTGATCGGACTTCACCGCGCCTTCGTACTGCTTGACCAGTGAGGCTTGCGTATCGACCTGTTGCTTGGCGATGGAATCCTGCAACAACAGCGTCTGATAACGCTGCAAATCGAGCCGCGCGATTTGCAACAGCGCCTGATCTTTCGCGAGCGCGCCTTGGCATTGCGCAGCGAGATTTCATAGGGACGCGGGTCGATCTGCGCGAGGACATCGCCTTTCTTGACTATCTGGCCTTCCTGAAACGCGACTTGCGTCAGGATGCCGTTCAACTGCGTTTTGACCGTGACATTCGCAAGTGGCGTCACCGTGCCGAGCGAATTGATGACGACCGGCATTTCGCCTTGCGTGACCGTTGCCACATGAACGGGCTGCGGGACGTTCATGGCGCCGGGACCACCGCGCCGTGCCGCCCTGTCGCGCGTCCTGTTGTCCGCCGGGCGCTTTCGTCTCATTGCGATTCCACGGATGCCACCACGCCACGGCGCCCGCGACGATCAGAACGGCCACTACGAGCGGCACGATGCGCCGACGCCGTGGGCGTTGCTCGATCGGCGGATAAGCGGGATTCGGGCGCGGCTGCCCTGAAGGATTCTTTTGGTCGTCCATCGATTCGCTGGCTGGGTCTTTCAAGTCGATTAC
>LFMX01000171.1 GCA_001184405.1 Candidatus Burkholderia humilis | reverse complement strand
ACCCGACATTTATACCGGTTTGCATCGGGAAAGAGTTTCCATATAATTCCGCTCGGATCATCAGAAATAGAATAATTTTCTACCTGAGGCGCAATATGGGAATGAACCTCATCGACTGGAAGCTGCTCGAACTGCTTCAAACCGACGTGACGATGCCGATCGCCGAGCTCGCGCAGCGCGTCAATCTTTCGCAGACGCCGTGCTGGAAAGGCGTGCAGCGGCTCAAGGAAACCGGCGTGATCCGCGCGCAGGTTGCGCTGTGCGACGCGAAGAAGCTGGGCGTCGGCACGACGGTGTTCGTTGCGGTGCGCACTAATCAGCACACGCAGACCTGGGCGGACGATTTCACGCGCGCCGTGCGCGATATTCCGGAAGTGGTCGAGGTGTATCGGATGAGCGGGGAGACGGATTATTTGCTGCGCGTGGTGGTGTCTATTTGCTGCGCGTGGTGGTGTCGGATATCGACGATTATGACCGCGTGTACAAAACGCTGATTCGCTCGGTGCCGCTTTACGACGTCAGTTCCAGCTTCGCGATGGAGCAAATCAAGTACTCGACGGCGCTGCCGGTTCGGCCAACACTCGAGGGCTGAATCGGCTGCAATGTTTGCGCGCGAAAAAAAGCCGCCCGGGGAGGGCGGCGCAACACGTCCGGTCACGGGTATTCCAGCTTGCCCCTTGCAGCGCACCGGAATCAGACGTGCATGGAATCGTCAGGAGTATGCGGAGCGGAGGCGCTTCGTGCAAGGCGGGATCGTGAAGCAGAGAATTTCGCGCAACTTGCTCATCGGACGAAACACTGCCTCGCAACCCAACTGAAAACCATCCCGAGTACCATGACGGGTCCTTTGCCCCTTCTCAAGCACGCCGCGCCCGCCATGACCGATGACCGCCGCCCCGACCGCCGCCCCGGCGGATCGTCCAAAAAGAAGAATCCGACGTTTGCCATCGGCGCTTTTATCGTGATCGTCGTGTTGCTCGTGATCGGCACGCTGGCCTTCAACGCCATCCGCGAAAAGCGCGCGTTCGATGAGCAAAACGCGCAGCCGTCCGCCGCGAGTGCGGTGCGCTCCGCCGTGCCGGCCAACGGCGCATCGCAGTAAAACTCAGCCGGGAAGACGAATCTGCGCCGCATCCTTGCTGATGAGCGCGGAGGCCATCAGCATCTGCTTGCATTGATGCGCGAGCAGCTTCAGATCATGCAGCGCATCGGCGGGAAGCGACTGCGCGCGTTCCGCCGAGCTCACCATCACATCGAGTTCGCGCCGCAGTTCCTTGATGACGTCCGCCTGCGCGAGCGGCGCGTCCGGTTCGATCGATACCGCCGGCTTCGGCAACGCGCCTTCGGCATCCGCGAGGTTGTCGCGCACCACACCGAACGTGCGCTGCACGGGCTCGAACGACTGACCGTCGGCATCGCCGATCGACTTGAGCAGCGGCGCAGCCGCTGTGATCTGCGACGCGAGCACATGACTTTGCACGAGCAGATCGTTCAGTTCGGCGACGTACTTCTGCTGCGCGTTCGGCTCCAGCATCATGCGCTCAAACGCCTGCCCGAGATTGGCGAACGCGACATGCACCTGCTTGCGGGCCAGCCGGTAACAGAAGTCGCGATCCAGCGCCGTCGCGGCCACCGTCGCTGCCGCGGACGCGCCCTTGGTCGCGGTCGCCGCCGTACTTTCGCCGATGCTCACCGACGCGAGCTTCTCCGCCGTCGCGCTGACCGTGGGTTCGTTGGCGGC
>LFMX01000170.1 GCA_001184405.1 Candidatus Burkholderia humilis | reverse complement strand
TTCGGCGGTGACGGCGACGGTTTCGACGGGCGCATCCGCAGCCGGTGGCGCCGACGCCACGCGCGCGTTGCCATCGGCGAAAACGGCGGGTTCGACCGGACCAGAAGGGCGGACGGTCGTGTTTGCGTTCCGGGCCCGCCACCACCAGCTCGCCTCGAGATAATTGCGCGTCGTGGCCAGCAGGTCCTTCACCAGCTTGCCCATCAGGCGATATTCCCAGTACGGAAACAGATGACTCGCCGCAATAGCGATCGCGCAGCCGACGACCGTGTCGATCGCGCGCTCGCCGATGATCCGCATGCTTCCCGGCGCGAGCAAATGGAACATCAACAGCACGTAAGACGACGTGAACATCACGCTCGCCGCGTAGTTGAAGAGCAGCAGGCTGTAACTCATCACCATCGACGCGAACATGACGACGAGCAGAATATGCGGTTCCTTCACCAGCAAGATCAACGAAATGGTGAGCGCGCAGCCGATCGCCGTGCCGATCATCCGCTGCGTGTTGCGTTGCTTGGTCAGCGAATAGCCCGGCTTTAAAATGATGACCGTGGTCATCACGATCCAGTACGCATTGGTGAGCGGCAACAGCCTGCCGAGCCAGAAGCCGACGCCCACCGCGATCGTCACGCGCAGCGCATGGCGAAAGCTCGGCGAGGCCATCGTGAGATTGGAAAAGATTTGTCGGAACGGCACGCGGCGGCTCGAAATGAAACGCGACAGCGCATGGTCGATCTGCACTTCGGTTTCGGTCGGGCTGGCGTCGTCGCGGGTGCTGCGGCGCATCTTGTCGATGAGACGCGTGGCGCTCCATAAGCGGCGAAATACGGCGGCGGCGGCCGCATACGCTTCCGGATTCTCGTCGGGCAGGCCGCGCTTGCGCATCAACTCCAGTTCATATTCGATCGCACGCAGTTCGGCTTTCATGCTGATCTGCTTGGGCGCCGCGTTGTTCTGCAATACCGCGAGGCCGATTTCCTCTAAATCCGCGCTCGCCTTGCGCATCAGATCGCGATAAAAAATCAGCACGTCGGAACCGGCGAACACCTTGCGCACGAGCGGGTAATCCGTATGCGCGCCGACAAAAAATTCGTGCAGATCGACTACGTTGATGAAGAGATTGAAGAGCCGTGCGCGCCGTGCATCGAGCTTGCCGCTTTTGACTTTCGGCAGATTGCGCAACACGATGTCGCGTGCCGCTTCCTGCTGCTCGACCGCCGCGATCTGCGTTTCAATCAGCTTTCGATAGCACTCGTCGAGATCGGCGTCGCCATCGTAGAAGTCCGCGCGCGCGTACAAGTATTGTGCGCACGTGAAGATGCTCTGCGCGAGCGCCTGTTGTTCGATGCGATACACCAGCAAATGGGAAACGAGCGTCGCCCAGTACGTGTACCAAAGTCCGCCGAGCAGAATCCACGACGCGTTGATGAGCGCCTGCATCGGCGTGAAATGCTCTTCGAGCGTGACGACCATCATGAAGAGCGTGGCGAAGCTGATCTGTGGCCATCGATTGCCATAGACGATGATCAGCGACAGCACGAACGTGAGCGGCACGACCGTCAGCCAAAGCGCCACCGGATTGGCCGTCGCGATGCCCGTGGCCAGCGCCGAGAAAAAGCCGATGACCGAGCACGCGAGCATCTCGTTGTGCTTGTATTTGAGCGGCCCGGGCATGTCGACGACGCATGCGCCGAGCGCGCCGGTCGCGATGGTGAAGCCCAGCTCGCGATTGTGAAACACGATCAGTATCAGTACTGCGGGAATCGAAACGCCCAGCG
>LFMX01000169.1 GCA_001184405.1 Candidatus Burkholderia humilis | reverse complement strand
GTTGCGCGGATGGGCGGTATCTCGCGATGCGCGAGGCGTCGAAACGGGGCGCGGCGTTGTTGAAACCAAGGCCTGACGCACCGCTCGGTCGCGCGAAGCATGATGCTACGTCCCGCGCCGAAGAGCGTCCACCGGTCATTCTTTCGGCTGATTACGACTGTTACACGCGATGCAACGGCGCGGCACTCGGCCATTCAGCCAGTGCCGCGCCGCAAAACGCGAGCGAAAGTCTACTTGGAAGCGAGGGAAGTCGAAGCGGAGGACGATGCGGGCGCGCCGCCGATCTGCCGTACGATCTGGTCGATGCATTCGAGCAGCGCGGGCGCGACGTCATCGACGAGGATATCGCGCGGACACTGATGCGCTGCGTCGCCGCAGTTGACCGAATAGCGCTCGTCCGACGGCCCGATGAAGCCCGCCGCGACCGCATTCAATCCGTGATGCCATTCGCCGATCGAAATAGCGAAGCCATGTTAATGCGCATCGTCGAGACCGCGTTGCAGGCCGCGCGCGATGGCCGGCCAGTCGTCGCCCGATGCGGTCTGCAAACTGCCAATGAGCGCCTGCCGCTCCGTCTCCGACAGCACCGCCAAATACGCGCGTCCGACCGCGGTGCGGCTCAGATCCATGCGCCCGCCGATTTCCATGCGCGACACGAGCACGGCGGAACGCGGCCGAATGGCATCGATTACAACCATGTCCAGCCGATCGCGCATGGCGAGCTGCACGGACAGTCCTGTTTTTTCGGCCAGCGCTATGAGGAACGGCCTCGCGCGTGTACGAATATCAAAGTTGCGTAAAAATTCGTTGCTTAGTTCAAGCACCGAAGCAGTGAGAACGAAACGCTCGCTATCGGGCAGGCGCAGCAGCAGCCCTGCTCCGATGAGCGTTGCGGTGATGCGGGATACAGTCGGTTTGGGAATGCCGGTCCATTCGGTCAATTCCCGATTGCTGACGGGCGCGTCAGCCGTGGCGATGCGGCGCAGAACGTCGAGTCCGCGCGCGAGCGCGGTGACTTCGTCGCCTTCTTTTTCTCTCGGCCCATTTGCATGCTTGTCGATATGTGCATGTGTTTTAGTGAAACATCGTTTCGAATGTCGTTGCTCCACAATTCTACTCGGGCATCGCCTCAAACTTGCAAGCGGTGCAAGCCTTACGAATTATGTGTAGATCGGATGAAACTTTTTTAATTGTCCCACGCCAACGTTAAAGCTTTGGGCACTTGCCCGGTCTCCGAAATTTTGCTTGACTTGGGCAGCGTTCCCATAAAAAATGGAACCCATTTCGAAAGCTGTTGGCGATGTGCGTTTGAAGCTTGCCGCGACTTCTTTTGAATACCGTCTCTCAGGTTCTAGCACGGCCCTCGGAATGGCTAGAACTTTTAAGGCGCTACGGAAACGTAGGGCTTTTTTTCGCCCATGCGGAGCGCGAGACACGGTGACGCTGAGGAGAGAATGTAGCGGACGCCAAAAAACGTGCGGCGTGGTGGGCCGGGAACGCCCGCGCGGGGAAAAGCAGTGCGGATTGCTCGTGAAGATCGCGAAAAACGCGGCGCGGCTTGAGCAGGCGCTTGCCGCGCACGATCCAGTAGATGCCCGCCGTCACCAGCAATGCGACGATGGCTATGACGACGATCGGCGACACGCGCTCGGGCGCCGGCTGGCTCGTTGCGACGAGCAGGGCCGCGACAGCGCCGCGCCGGCCTGAAAGTACGAGCGCGTGGCGAGACTGCGGCGCGTGCGGGGATTGGGGAAGCGGGAAACAGAGACACGGGTGAACGATTCG
>LFMX01000168.1 GCA_001184405.1 Candidatus Burkholderia humilis | reverse complement strand
AACAGCATCAGCCCAGCGACAAGGGCAACTGACAAATTCATGTAAAGCATGGCGAAGGCTTCGATCGAGGGCGGGACGGGAGCGACTATATGCCAGCGACGGAGCATGCCAAAACCAGAAGTCTCTGAAATGTAGAGGGAAAACTCTATTGGCTTTGCTATTAACAAACGGGTTCTACAAAAGTTAGGCGAAACCCGGCCAAACTTCTGATCGACCCGGCATTCAGGAAGCGCTGCGGCCCGATTCCACGCGGCGAGGCTCGCGCGGCCCCAGCATGCGCGCCCGCACGATGCTGCCGCTCGTGCGCAACGTCGTCTTCGTGTTTTTGCTGACGATCGCCGCGATCGTGACCGCCGCCAATCTCGGTCTGAACGTGACGCCGCTGCTCGCGGGCGCGGGCGTGATCGGGCTGGCGGTCGGTTTCGGCGCGCAATCGCTGGTCGCGGATTTGATCACGGGGCTGTTCATCATCATCGAGGACACACCATTTCAGTCGGCGATTCGATCGAGGTGGAAGGCGGGCATCGGGCATCGGGCATCGTCGAAAGTCTGACGATCCGAACTGCGCGACGGGCAGGGCGCGATCCACACCATTCCGTTTTCGCAGATCAAGACCGTGAAAAACCTGTCGCGCGATTTCGCGTACACGGTATTCGAAGTGCGCGTGCCGTTTTCCGCCGATGTCGACGAAGTCATGCAGATGATCCGCGAAGTTGGCGCGGAACTGATGGCCGACGCGCGTTATCGGCGGGAAATGCTCGGGCCGGTGGAAGTCTGGGGACTGGACCGTTTCGATCCGAACTGGATGGTCGTGAAAGGGCAGATCAAGACGCGGCCGATGTTGCAATGGAGCGTGGCGCGTGCCTTCAATTTGCGCATCAAGCGGAAAATGGATGAAGCCGGCATGGAGATTCCCGTGCCGCAAATGCATGTGCAGATGACGCGTGAGATGAGTGGCGAACACGCGGAGCGCGCGCATCGCATCTGGACGGGCGAGGACGCGGCGCATGCCTCGCCGGAGGACAACGAGGACATCATTCCACTCGGGCCGGCGGAAACGCGCAGCGCGCGAGATGTATCGCATGCGCCACGTGCTGCGCCGCCGCCGACCGAGCAATCCGTGCAGATTCCGTCGCAAATCCCGACGGCGGCGGAACCGGGCAAAGGCTAGGTTTCAAGCGGCGAGCAAGTCGTTCACATGCGTGGCGATTTGCGAACCTGCGACACCGTAAATATGGATCGATACAGCGCGCGTCCGCGCATGCGCCGGATTGCCGAGCCGATGGATCGCGCCTCGGCCGGCATCGACATACGACACTGCGCCCGCTTCACGCGGATGGCTGCGCATTTCCACTGTGCGATGCGTCTCGGCATCCCACGTGTACAGCGTTTCGGACAGCGCGCCTTCGATCACCGATAACTGCACCACGTCTGATGACCGTGTACCGGACTTGCTTGCCCCGCTCCCACACGAGCGTGGCGATCGCGTAACGTTCGAGCGGATCGGCGGCGAGCAGATGACGGCAATACGAATGCGGATTGCTCAGGCGCTGATGCGGCTGTAGCAGATCCGGCGCGACCACCGTGCGCTTGAGTGCCGTGCGTACGCGCTGCCCGAACGATGCGCGTAAGCCGCGTTCGGCGCTGTCGCACGCGGCATCGATTTCGTGACAGAGGCGCTGAAGCGCGGAGTCGTGGGTGCAGCGTGAAGTTCATCGGCGCCGGTTGCAGGCGGCTGACATGTTCGAGTTTCATGATTGTTTCGGGCGTGTTTTATCGTGAACGGC
>LFMX01000167.1 GCA_001184405.1 Candidatus Burkholderia humilis | reverse complement strand
GGCGTCCGTGTTCGCTTCGTTCGACGCGGAGCAGATCGAGCGCGTGCTTGCCGCCATCGACACACCCGGCGATTTGCGCCGTCTGCGCGCCGCGCTCGCAACCGACTGGTTCGGGCTGGACGCGGCCGCTTTATGGCGTCTGGAACACGCCGATGCGTCACCCGATGGCATCGATTCGACGAGCTGGGTCGAGCGATTCTCGCGATACCGCACGATCTGGCACGAACGCGGTTTCGCGGTGATGTGGCGTACGCTCGCGCGCGAACTGTCGATCGCGACGCAACTCGTCACCAAGATGGACGGCGAGCGAAGGCTCACCAACGTCAATCATCTCGCCGAGCTGTTGCAGGCGCGCTTTGCCGAGCAGCCGGGCATCGCGCCGACCTTGCGCTGGCTCGCGGCGCAGCGCGCGGGCGGCGGCGCGGGCGGCGGCGCGGGCGAGGAGGCGCAGTTGCGACTCGAATCGGACCGCAATCTCGTGCAGATCGTGACCGTGCACAAGTCCAAAGGCCTCGAATACGCGGTCGTGTTCTGCCCGTTTCTGAACGACGGTGCCTTGCGCGACGCGCCCGGCTCCGGCTTGCCCGATGCGCGCGAATATCACGACGACGCGGGCCGCGCGGTGCTGCATTACGGCATCGAAGGCGAGGCGGAAACGCAGGCGAAAGCGGCGATCGCGCGCGAGCAGGCGGCCGAGCGCGCGCGGCTGGTGTATGTGGCGCTCACGCGCGCGGTGTATCGATGTTATGTGGTCGCGGGCTGTTATCTGGTCGGCAAGTCGGGCAAGGAGTCGCAGCGCAGCGTGCTGAACTGGCTCGTCGCGGGCCAAGGCGGCGCGTTCGATGCGTTTCGCGACGAGCCGCCCGAAGAAGCGGACGTCCTCGCTGCGTGGCGCGCGCTGGCCGAAAATTCGAACGGCTCGATCAGCGCAACGCCGCTGCCGGTCATCGATGTGCGCGGGCCGCTGATTGCGCAGACATCGAACGAGCGCGCGATCGAGGCGCGCAGCAACCGGCGCGTGTTGCGCGACCGCTGGCGTCTCGCGAGCTTCAGTTCGCTGATCGCCGCGGGCGCGCGCAACGAAGCGCAGCAGCCGCATCCCGCCGAGGCGCGTCCGGATCACGACGAACTCGCTGAAACGGGCGCGGCTGTCCCAACGCCTGTGCGCGCCCCGCTTTCCGACGACGACATTCTCGGTTTCCCGCGCGGCGCATCGGCGGGGGATTGTCTGCATCGCATGCTGGAACTCGCGGATTTCACGCAGCCCGATTCGTGGCCGAAAGCGGTCGAGCGCGCGCTGCACGAGTATCCGATGCCCGCGCCCGAGCCGCTCGCCACGCGCCTTCGCCCGATGATGCAGCGCCTGATCGCCGATACGGTCGAAGCGGAAATCGCGCCGGGCATGCGTTTGAAGTCGATCGAGATGAAGCGGCGGCTCAACGAACTCGCGTTCGTGTTTCCGGCGCGCACGCTCGATTTCGCGGCGTTGCGGCGTTTGCTCGCGGCGCACGGTTTCCCCGATGTCGCGCTCGAAAACGGCGCGCTCGCGGGCTATATTAAGGGATTCATCGACATGATCGTCGAACACGATGGCCGCTTCTGGATCATCGACTGGAAATCGAATTATCTCGGCGATACGCCCGCCGATTACGCCGCCGCGCCGATGTCCGTCGCGATGGCCGAGCATGCGTATCACTTGCAGGCACTGTTGTATGTGGTCGCGCTGCATCGCTATTTGCGCGCGCGGCTGGCGAACTACGCGTATGACGCGCATATCGGCGGTTATCTGTATCTGTTCGTGCGCGGCGTGCGTCCGGA
>LFMX01000166.1 GCA_001184405.1 Candidatus Burkholderia humilis | reverse complement strand
CGATGCGCAGGCCGCCGAAGAAATACTGACTGTAAATGAACTTCCTGATTTCGAACGAATAGCGCATCGAACCTGACTTCATGCTGGTGGAAACAGGGCGAGATGAGTCTAACCCAAGTGCCTGCGCTTCGGACCCTGGCCATTCGGCCAGGGTCTCGGGCAACGGGTTGCTTTGTTATGCTGGCGCCTTGTTTTAACAATGCTTTTCAATTTGCGCCCGCGTTGCACGTTTCGGGCCTTCCAGCAAGCCGCCTTCCATGCTCGAACTCTTCTATTCGAACCGTCACAAGACGCTCGCCGATGCGCTTTTCGAAGACCTGGAAATCTTCGCCATGCGCGAGGGCGATCCCTTCACGAGCGAACCGGTCATCGTGCCGAACGCGGCCGTGCGCCGCCGGCTCGAGCTGGACATGGCCGAGCGCTTCGGCATTTGCGCGAACGTCGAGTTCTACTATCTCGCGCAGTGGCTGTGGGCGCAGATCGGCTGCGTGCTGCCGGTGCCCGCGCAATCGCCGTTCGCGCCGGATCGCCTGGCGTGGCGCATTTTCCGTCTGTTCGATGACCCCGCGCTGCGCGAATCGGCGCGGCTTGCGAGCTACCTCGAAGCCGCCGAAGCCGATGCCGACGATTCCATGCGTTACGAGCTCGCGCGCCGCGTTGCGACCGTGCTCGACCACTATCTGACGTATCGGCCGGAGTGGCTGAATCAGTGGCAGGCGGGCGGTTCGATTCTCGCGGGCGGCGCGTCGGAACTCGATGCGCGCGGGCCGCGTCTGCAAGGCGCGAACGCGTTGCATCGCGAGGACGAACGATGGCAGGCCGCACTATGGCGTGCGTTGCTCGCCGATCTGACGCAGCAGCCGAACGACGATCCCACGCCACCCGCGTATCGCTTTCTCAACGATTCGCCGCGCCTCGATCTAGATGCCGTCATGCGCGCCGAATGGCCAACGCGCATCAGCGTGTTTGCGTTGCCGACCATGCCGCCGCTGCATATCGCGCTGCTGCGCGAACTGTCGCGCTGGATCGATGTGCGTATTTACGCGCTCAATCCGTGTCAGGAGTTCTGGTACGACATCGTGAGCGAAGGGCGCGTGCGGCAACTCGAACTGAAAGGCGAGGCGGATTTTCAGGAAGTCGGGCATCCGCTGCTCGCGGAATGGGGACGGCAGACGCAGGCGCAGCTTCATATGCTGCACGATCTGACGATCAGCGCGGCATCGACGGAACGCGAGTTGTTCGAGCCGAACCCTGCGCCCACGTGGCTCGCGCGCGTGCAGAACGGCATTCTCGCGCTCGATGAGGACAGCATCGAGCCGCACGCCGATGACATCGTGGAAGCGGGCATCGAAGTGCACGTGTGTCATAGCCTCTCGCGGCAGCTCGAAATGCTGCACGATCGCCTGCTCGACTGGTTCGATAATATCGAAGGACTGGAGCCGCCGGACGTGCTGGTCGCGTTTCCGGATCTCGCTGTGGCCGGGCCGATCATCGATGGCGTGTTCGGCACCGCGCCAAGCGGCGCGAGCAACGAGCGCAGGCGCATTCCGTATCGCATCACCGGTTTGCCGCCGTCGCAGGCGAACCCGATCGCGCGCACGATGCTCGACTGGCTTGCGCTGCCTGAGCGCAGCGTCGGCGCGCCGGAGCTGGTCGAATGGCTGCGAGTCGATGCCATCGCGGCGCGCTATGGCATCGATGCCGCATCGCTCGAAATCGCGCAGGAATGGCTCGCGCTGGCGGGCGCGCGTCGCGGGCTGCGGCCGTCCGAAGTCACCGCCGACGATGTGCCCGCTGCGCGCCACACGTTTTCCGATGCGCTCACGCGGCT
>LFMX01000165.1 GCA_001184405.1 Candidatus Burkholderia humilis | reverse complement strand
CTACCTTGGCTACGCGTTGCCGGGCGGCGGCGCGCCGGTCGCGGACTGGCTGCCGGTCGAAGGCGCGAACGGATCGGAGAGCGAATTGCTCGGGCGGCTCACGCGTTTCGTCGACGATATCGACACGTTCGCCGCGCATATCGCCACGTCGCGCGGCGCGAGCGCGTGGGGCGACGTGCTGCTCGACGCGCTCACGCGCTTTTTCGACGATGGCGTCGCGTTCACGGATTCCATTGGCGACGTGCGCGATGCGGTCGATTCGCTGATCACCGCGATGACGGAAGGCGCGGGTGAAAACGAAAACGAGAGCGCACTGTCCGCCGCCGTCGTGCGCACCGCGCTCACCGATACGCTCGACGATCCCGCACGTGGTGGCGTGCCGTGGGGCGGCGTCACATTCTCGTCGCTGACGAGCTTGCGCGGGCTGCCGTATCGCGTGATCTGTCTGCTCGGCATGGACGACGGCATGTTGCCCAGTCTCGCGCGTGCCGACGAATTCGACCTCATGGCCGCGTTCGGCAAACTCGGCGACCGACAGCGTCGCGACGACGAGCGCAATCTCTTTCTCGATCTGATGCTCGCCGCGCGCGACCGGCTGCTGATCGCGTATACGGGGCGCAGCATCCGCGACAACGCCGTGTTGCCGCCCGCCGCGCTCATCGACGAAATGCTCGACTATCTGGCTGAAGCGGTGGCGGGCAAACATGCCTCGCCGGAAGAACTCGAAGAAGCGCGTGCGCAATTTGTGTTCGAGCATCCGTTGCAGCCCTACGCGCCGGAATATTTCGATGCAAGCGGGCGCTTGTTCACCTACGAGCCGGAGCGCGCCGAACTGGCGCGTGAAATCGCGGCGGGCACCACGCAAGCGCTGACGCCGTTCTTCCGTAAGCCGTTGCCCGCGGAAGAAGACGCCGACATCGTTCCGTTCGACGACTTCGTGCGCTTCTGGAAGCATCCCGCGCGTTCGCTGTTGTGCGACCCGCTCGGCATTGCGCTTATCGATGCCGAAGCTGAACTCGACGATACCGAACCGTTCGATCTCAGCTTCAGCGGCCGCGATGCGCTGGCCGATCGCGTGTTGCCCGCCTTGCTGGATGCATCGGAAAACGATGCGCGGCGCGCACGCGACCGTGCCCGCGAAGTCGCGCGCGCGAGTCCCGAAATGCCCGGCGGCGCAACGGGCGGCGTGTGGCAGGCGCGCGAACTTTACGCGATGGGCCAGCTTGCCGATCGCGTGCGCGCGTCGGTGGCCGAGGGCGCGACGCGTCTGTCGTTTTCGCTCGAGATTCAGCCGCGCTGGCCGAATACCGGCGGCGTCGATCTGTTCGGTCCATACGACGATGCGCTCGCCGATGATCGTCCGCTTACGCTCGTCGGCACGCTGAACCGGCTGACGCCGCGAGGTCAGGTGATCTATCGCTACGATGCGCCGCGCGCCCGCGATCATCTTTCCGCGTGGCTCGCGCATCTGGTCTACTGCGCCGCCTTGCCCGACGGCCCGCGCCGCACCGTGTGGCATGGGCGCGGCGCGCAGACGTCGGATTTCGAACTGCTGCCGGTGGAGAAGCCGGAAGCGCATCTGGCGGCGCTCGCGGCGCTGTATCGCGCGGGAAGACGCATGCCCTTGCGCTTTTTTCCGAAAAGCGCGTGGCGGCAAATCAGTGAAAACGAAAAGGCGGCGCAGGAAGAATGGGACCCCGAAACGACGCGCGCCGGGTCGCGCAAGAAACCAGAAAGCGACGATCCGGTGTATCGCATTGCATTTCATGGTGCGTCGCTCAAGCTCGACGATGCGTTCGCCGAACTTGCGCGCATCGTGTTCGAGCCGCTCGTGCAGCATGTGAAGC
>LFMX01000018.1 GCA_001184405.1 Candidatus Burkholderia humilis | reverse complement strand
CTGGCGGGAGATGGCGGCATCGTCGAGTGAGGCGATCACTTCCCGCAGCAGCGGCGACACTTCCACGACGCGGCACGCGCCGAGACCCGCGCATCGACGTACAGCGTGCGCATAAAGGCGTCTTCGACAATCACGACTTCATGCGTGTATTCGGCGGAATCCAGATTGCGCGCGAGGGCGGCACTATCCACGTCGAATCGGCGGTGGCAACGCGCAGCACGCCGCGCGATGTGTACGCCATCTGTGCCCACGGATGCGTGTGCAGCGCGATGCGCACGCCGTAGGGCATCGGCCGCGAGCGCACGCGGATCGGATGATCGAGCGTCGGCGAGTGCTCGACGGGAATGTCGAGATGCTCGACTGCTTCGCTCGACGGTCTGGACTCGACGCTGATCGCCATGTTTGCCTTCAGAATGATCTTGCCGTGATCTTAATCGAGAATGCCTTCGCATGCGAATTTAGGCGACGCATAATGCGCACACGACCGAACGAATCAACGCAATAGGAGCGACCGTTTCGATGCAACACGTTTTTGTCTACGGCACGCTGCGCGCGGGCGAAGTCAACGATATCAACCGCGCGGCCGAGCGCAACGGCATCGCGATGCCGCGGTGGATCGGCGCGGCGTTTGTACACGGCAAGCTGTTCGATTTCGGCAGCTATCCGGGCCTCGTGCTCGATGCGCAAGGCGCGCGGATTCGCGGCGATGTCTATGAAATCGACGATACGCTCGTACTTGTTCTAGATGAAATCGAAGACGTGTATCCCGGCGTGGAAGGGCTGTTTCGCGCGCATCGGCTACATGTCGATGTCGATATGCAGGACGCTCGTGCGTCGCTCGATTGTCTGATTTATCCGGTGAGCGCGGCGGCCGTGCAGAGGATGCCGCAGATCGAAGGCGGCGATTGGGTGGAGCATCGCGCGACGCGGCCCTGACCGCACAGCTCATGCGACAAAAATGAACCGCGCCGTGGTCCGGATGGCCCCACGGCGCGGCCGTACCTCGTGCAGGTTGACTTACTGGCTCGCACCCGCCGACTTGCTGTGTTTCTTGTGATGCATGGATTTGTGAGCCGACGCCTGCGATTGCATGTTTTGCATCTGGTCCTGCTGAGATTGCAAATTCTGCGCGCGGAACTCGACATCGGCGGCGACGGCGGGATCGGTGCTCATGCGCACCCCTTGATCGCTTTGCGCATACGCGCTCGTCGCGATCGCGCCGAGGGACAACAGAACAGCCAGGGACACTCTCTTCATTGTTACCTCCTAATGGCAGTTGAACCCGGGAATCGTCTGTCCGATCCGGTGGGAAAGACGCTCATGTCTGAGCAAAAAGCGCTCCCGCTGTATTTCACGCAAACGTTCGCGCGGCGAGACAGCAATCAGCCGCGCGCACGAAGAAGCGCATGACGTCGAATAAGCCAGACATGACGACCATCATAGATAGGCCGAGAATCGGTCAGCGGTGTGTCGCGCGTCCGTTTGCGCGTATGGGATGCGACCGTTTCTTCGAGCCTTCGATGGCCGGAACCGATCTTACCGGCGCGTCATTTTAGTTTTCACTCCTGATTATTGATGCCTGAGCTCAGGCAAGATGAATCCCGCCCAAAGTCGAAAAAGATCAATAAAGATGCAGCCAGCGCCAGACGCGAAAGCGCGCTAGACCGACGAGTTCCGCGTTCTTGAAGCTTCTGAAGCGCGGAAACACGGTGGCGCTGTTGTGCCGCACGTCCGAAACGTACGGTTGCGCGTTCATGCCGAACGCTTCGAAAGCACATAACGAACGCCGCATGTGATACGCCGATGTCACGACGATCAACCTTTGTCATCTGCGTGCGGCACGATGGAGGCTACGTTTTGCGCGTTCTGATATGTGTTGAGACTTTTGTTTTCGCGGATCAGATCGGCCGGATCGACGCCTTGCGCGATCATGTACGGCGCGTAATTGTCCGCTTCGGCTTGCCCGTGATGTTGCGGATCGCCGCCGCTGATGATCACGCGGCACGTGGTCTCGCCTGCCGCCCGGCATTCCTTGTAGAGCGCCGCCTTGGCCGCGATGCGCGCCATCAAATCCTTCTTCGGAACGAGGCCGGTGTAGGTGCGGTCAGTGCGGCCGCCCATTAGGACGATCGTCGTATCCGATGAGAACGTCGGAGGGTTCGTCTGAACATAATCTCGCTGTGCGAGATCCAGTAGTGGACGGGTGAACCATCCGGCTCCGAAGGCCCACGCGATTAGGACGATGACGATTGCGATTTGCGCCCGGCGGCGTCTCCAAAGCGCAAACAATGCAAAAAAAGCAGCACTAAGGTGAATAGAACCAATTTGATTGGGGTAACATATTGATTTTAGGGCATACGTTCCGTCATCGCGTGCACGGGAACGCATCGGCGGGTGTGGCAGTAAAGCGCGTGATCAGCGCGCTCTCATGGGGGCTTGTAATAGAAAGCAGCACCTAACGCAAGCGGCGGCCAAACATTCGGACTCAATAAGCGATTTTTCGCTTTCTAGTACCTTTCTAGTACGAAATTCGGCGCGCCGCGTTTAGTCGACGTCGCGGACCGTCTTGCGACCGTCACGAGCGTCGTCATGGCTGCACAGGAAGAAAGAACGAGATGACCACGTATTCTAACGAAGCGGTACTCGAAGCACTTCGCCGAGCGCAGTATCGTCAGGTTCCCTGGGCGAAGCGTCCCAATGTATTCGATTTTCTACGCGCGCTCGGCCTGCTCGAGCTCGCGCGACAACGCACCGTCGCGCCTACGCCTGGTTTTCACGCACCGGTGGATATCGCGGTGGTGACCGAGCGCGGCAAGAACGAATTCTCGCGGCTTTCGCGCGATGAGCGTTCCATCGACTGGGATTTGCGGCGCACCGAACGCTACACATTCGGCGGCCATGAAGCGGTTCTGGAGGCGAGGGCGTAGCGACGCCAACGCCTGCCGGCACCGGGCGTCAGGCTCGGTGCCGGCAGGCGCGTTTTTCCGGTTTTTTCGATCGGCGCTCGGGTCGAGGGAGTGCTGTCGTCGGCGGAAAAGACTTTCAGCGGCGTAGGCCAAAAAAAGCCCGTATCGCAAGGACACGGGCAGACCGGATCTCACTGTTGCCACGCTGTGTTCATGGCATAGGATGTGACTGACGCGCGCTGAACTGGTTCCATCGAATGCGCGGTGTCGGCGTCTCGTTAATGATGCTGCGCGCGTTCTCTTACGCGCGTTACTCGCGATATCCCCGCGCAAGTCGCCGCGCGGAACGGGCGGCGTCACATCGCGCGTGCGTGCGATGTCCTGCGGCGCGCACTCATCGACGTTCTCGTGCCCAGATACAGATCAGGTGCTTGCGGCGGCTGAGCCTGTCCGGATGCCGCCGCGCCCGCGAACGCCACAAGTGCGCCGCTGGCGAGCAGTATCGATAGCTTCATGGTGAGTTTCCTCAAGCTCACGTAGAGCCTGTTCGATCACTCACCAAGCTAAGCGCTTCGGCGTCAAGACGCTGTAAGCATTCGTAAAGAGTTGTTTCGCCGCCAATGACGACGGATGACGCGCGAACGCCATCGAATCACGCACGCAGCGCAATTCGCGGAAACGGATTGGGGAAACGGAGAACGCGGGCGGGAGAACGCGGGCGGAAAGCCCGCGCGTGACTCAATGAGGCACCGGAACCGATGCGCGGCCGGCTTCGGGTTGACTGCGGAAATGCTTATGCCATCTTGGCGGGCACGCGCCAGGATTCCGGATTGGTCCAGAATGCGCCGCGCAGGCGATCGCGGCTCGGCGGCGCGGGCGGCTTCGCCGCGCTCGAACCGATACGGCCGCGCAGCGACACTTCGGGGCCATTGCTTGACAGACGCTTCACAATCTCGGCGAGCGTGCCATCGGCTTGCCATTCGTCGAAACGACGGCAGCAGGTGGGCGGCGAAGGATAGCGGCCCGGCAGCTTCGACCAGCCTTCGCCCGTCGACAGGGCCCACAACACGGCGTTGACCACCGCCCGCGCTTCGACGCGCGGCCGACCGCGCCGCTCGCTACGCGCCGGCTCGGAACAGAACAACGCCTCAACCAGCGCCCACTCGTTATCTCTCAAATCGTCGAACAGCACCATATCTCACCTCAGCGAAGCTAACCCCAGTGCGCTGCCCCGCGGCGCGCACTCTGGTCGGAATCCGTTGAACGAATACCAGGGAAGGCTGGAACGGGTTGCGGTGAACGAATTTTCGAAATGCCCGCTTGGTTCCGACCTTTGTGCGCAATGAATCGCGAGAACCGTGCCATGCGTGTCGCAAAATCCGGGAGAGCCGCATGGCAGTAGATTGACGTGATGCCAGCATGGCCCGTATCTAGACCCGAAACAGACAGTTTGAGAAATCGGGACAATCACCAATTCTGTGCAATAGGCCCATCCAGCGTGCGTTTGCGAGATTTGCTGCGCCGCAGCGAAACGTACGTTCGGCTGCGGTTTCGGGCCATCGGTGCCTATAATCGCGTATGAAACACGGTAATTGATGAGTTATAAGCATGAACGCGCCACTGAATGTGACCCTGCGGCAACTGCGGGTCTTTATCGAAGTGTCGAAGCTGCACAGCCTCAGCCGCGCCGGCGATGAAATCGGCCTCACGCAATCTGCGGTCAGCCGCTGCGTGCGCGAACTGGAAGGCGAGATCGGGCTCAAGCTGATCGACCGGACCACGCGGGAAGTGCAATTGACCGATGTCGGCGCGAATCTCGTCGGCACGCTGTCCCGGCTCCTCGCCGATCTCGACGAAGTGCTGCGCGAAGTACGCGAACTCGGTCAACAAAAGCGCGGGCGCGTGGTCGTTGCGGCGAGTCCGACGGTCGTGCGCCGCGACATCGGCTGGGGCAAAACGCGTCCGTGCCGTGGGCGGTGCTCGAAGGCGAGCGGCTCGTGATGCTCGATTACGCATCCGGCAGCCGCCCGATCATCGATGCCGTCATGCAGGAACATGGCGTCGAGGCGAACGTCGTGCCGGAACTCGGCCATTCGGCTACCGTTTTCGGTCTCGTCGAGGCGGACGTCGGCGTGAGCGTGCTGCCGTGGCTCGCGTTGCTGTTGCCGGCGGATTCGTCGCTGGCCGCGCTGCCGCTCGAGCCGCGCGCGGAGCGTACCGTCGAACTGGTGCGGCGGCGCGATCGCTCGCTGTCGCCGGTGGCGGAGTCCGTCTGGTCGCTGATCGCGGCGCTGCCACGGCGCGCGGAAGACCTCGGCTGAACGGCTATCTGCGCCGAAGCGGGCGCGAAAAGCGCATCGCGCGCTAGACTTTCTTTTTTCATCGACACGGGGCGGGCAATGAGCGAATCGGAAGGCGCGGTGAGCGCGGAGTTGGGCGAACTGGCGGGCGGGCACGGCATCGCGGGCGCACCGAACGCGCGCGATGCGCGGCCATCGCAGATTCGCGAAGTGGCCAATGCAGGCTTCGGCGTGCCGGACGTGCTGCCGTTCCTGGTTCGGCGAGTCGGATCGCGTGACGCCGCCTTTTATCCGCGATGCCGCCAGCCGCGCACTCGCCGATGGCGCCACCTTCTACACGCACAATCTCGGCATCGCGCCGCTGCGCGAGACGCTCGCGCGCTATGTGAGCGGGCTGCACGGCGCGACATCGGCGCAACATATCGCGGTGACTAGCGCGGGCGTCAACGCGCTGATGCTCTCGGCGCAGCTCGTCGCCGGCGCGGGCGATCGCGTCGTCGCGGTGACGCCGCTGTGGCCCAATCTCGTCGAAATTCCGAAGATTCTCGGCGCCAGCGTCGAAACCGTGTCGCTGACGTACGGCGCGAACGGCTGGATGCTCGAACTCGACCGGCTGCTCGCGGCGCTCACGCCCGACACGCGCATGCTGATGATCAACTCGCCGAACAACCCGACCGGCTGGACGATGACGCGCGACCAGCAGCGCACCGTGCTGGAGCATTGCCGGCGGCACGGCATCTGGATCGTCGCGGACGAAGTCTACGAGCGGCTGTACTACGGCGAGCATGGCCGGGTCGCGCCATCGTTTCTGAATCTGGCCTCGCGCGATGAACGCGTGATCGCGGTCAATTCGTTCTCGAAGGCGTGGTTGATGACCGGCTGGCGGCTCGGGTGGATCGTCGCGCCCACCGCACTCAAGGACGATCTCGGCAAGCTCGTCGAGTACAACACGTCGTGCGCGCCTTCGTTCGTCCAGCAGGCGGGCGTTGTGGTGGTCGAGGAGGGCGAAACCTTCACGCAGGCGCTCGTCGCCGATCTGAAAGCGAGCCGCGATCACCTCGTTTCGGCGCTTCAGCGAATCGAGGGCGTCGACGTGCGAGCGCCCGACACGGCGCGATGTATCTCTTCTTCTCGCTGCCCGGTGCGACGCGCAGTCTGGAGCTGTGCAAGCGCCTCGTGCGGGACGCGGGGCTGGATCTCGCGCCCGGCAGTGCGTTCGGCGTGGAAGGCGAAGGTTTCGTGCGATGGTGCTACGCCTGCGATCCCGCGGCGCGGCTCGATGCGGGCGTCGAGCGACTGCGCCGCTTTATCGAGACAAACGGTTCCTGACCCGTCACGCACGAAGTGAGTGACGAGCGCCATTTTGATTCACCTTTACGCACCGGTTGTTTTTGCGTAATATGGCGCTCAGTCATATGCTTTCGTCCAGGAAAGCGCCACCTCGTCCGGCTGGATGGCCCGGCGGTCCGCTCTCCGATCGCCCATTTGCGCCTCTCCCCGGTGCGTGCTCCCAATCAATATGACCGATCAGAAATCGGGCGAGCGCGTCTTGAAACTCCGCGTCCAGCTTTATCGTGCGCAGCGCTTTGTCAACGCTCGGTTCCGCGCAGGCTCGAATTGAATCAAATCATTGACCATATAGTGTTGACCCAAGCTGCATGAATACCCAAGAGGCGAAAATCGTCCTCGAGACTGCATTGATTTGCGCGCAGGAACCACTGCGGCTGAGTGATTTGCGCAAGCTGTTCACCGAAGAGATTTCGGCGGATACCGTGCGCACGCTGCTCGAAAGCCTGCAGGCGGATTGGTCGGGCCGCGGCGTGGAACTGATGGCGCTCGCGTCGGGATGGCGCTTTCAGAGCAAGCCTTCGATGCGAAGCTATCTCGACCGGCTGCATCCGGAAAAGCCGCCCAAGTATTCCCGCGCCGTGCTTGAGACGTTGGCAATCATTGCTTATCGGCAGCCGGTAACGCGGGGCGATATCGAAGAAATCCGGGGCGTGACGGTCAACACGCAAGTCGTGAAGCAGCTCGAGGATCGCAGCTGGATCGAAGTGATCGGCCATCGCGACGTGCCCGGCCAGCCGGCGCTCTACGCCACGACCAAGCAGTTCCTCGACGATCTCGGCCTGACCGCGCTCGATGAACTGCCCGCGCTGGATAATCCGTCGGCGCAGTTCGAATCGGCACTGCTTGCGCAGCATTCGATCGAATTCGCCGAGGGCGCGCAGGCGCCGAGCGAAAGCGGGGAACAAGGCGCAAGTGCGCCAGTCAACGCGGAAGAAGCTGCGCCGGACGCGACGGGCGAGATCGCTGAAACGGTGCAGGCAACGGCCGCAAACGACACGCAAGACGAAACAGAACAGCATGACGCGGAGCACGGAACGGAACGTGCGGGCACGGAAGACGCGACAAGCGTGTCTTCCGAGGTTGAGCTTCCCGTGCAATCGCCGGAAGTCTCGGAAGCGCCCGATATCCGCGTAGATAACGCCGCGCCCGCGAGCGCGGCACACGACGACGAGCCAGACGCGACGCCATCGAACGACGTCGAACTCGACGACGATTCGGAAGAACCCACGGCGCGTCGCGCCTGAAACATTTGCATGGCCCCTGATTCGGACGCCCGGCTCTCCAAAAAAATTATTTCGAGACGACCAGCCGGCCCGGTCAGCGGATTTTTAGTCGCGCCGCGAAGGGCGCGCGATTCGACATTTGAGGTTGTTTTGACACACTCCCACGACAGCGATTCGCCTGAATCCGCGCGCCACGTGCACGCCGCGGACGCTTCTGAGTCGGCCGACGCCGGCGAACGCACGCGTACCGACAAAAACGGTGAGGGCGATGATCGTCCGCGCCGTGGTTTGCGCCGAGGTCCGCGCAGTCTGATCGCGCGCCGCCGCGCTGTCGCCAAGACCAAGGGCGCCGAAGGCGCAGGCGATGCGCCCGCCGCACCCGCCGCCATGAACGAGACGCCGCCGGACGGCGTGGTCGTCGCGCAGGTGCGGATGCCGCGCAAGGACACGAGCGCCAAGACGCCGCGTGCACCGCGAGCAAAGGGCGGCAAGAATTCGCGCCCGGAAGCGCAGGACGCAAGCGCGGAAGTCGCCGCTGAAGCTGCGCCGCAAGCGCCGCGCGAAGGCAATCGCCGCAAGGGCAACAACGCTCAGCAGCAAAAGCGCGGTAAGGGGCGCGGCGACGCGCAGCCCGCATCGGCGAATACGCCTGCAACCGAAGCGACCGACGACGTCTTCGCCTACGTGACATCGCCTGCATTCGATGCCGACAACGGCGCGGCTGGCGTGCGCGCACCGATGCTGCGCCGTGGCCGCAACACGCCGCAAAAGCGCGTGCTGGAACCGGACGACGACGCACCGAAGCTGCACAAGGTGCTCGCCGATGCCGGCATGGGCTCGCGTCGCGATATGGAAGAGCTGATCATCGCCGGGCGGGTGTCGGTGAACGGCGAGCCGGCGCATATCGGCCAGCGGATTTTGCCGACCGACCAGGTGCGCATCAACGGCAAGCCGATCAAGCGCAAGCCGTCGACCAAGCCGCCGCGCATTCTGCTGTATCACAAGCCGACGGGCGAAATCGTCAGCCACGCGGACCCGGAGGACCGTCCGTCCGTGTTCGACAAGCTCCCGTCGATGAAAACCGCCAAGTGGCTCGCGGTCGGCCGTCTGGACTTCAACACGGAAGGTCTGTTGCTGCTCACGACATCCGGCGATCTGGCGAACCGCTTCATGCATCCGCGCTATAGCGTCGAGCGTGAATATGCGGTGCGCGTGGTCGGTCAGTTGTCGGAAGGGATGAAGCAGAAGCTCCTGAAAGGCGTCGAACTCGATGACGGTCCGGCGAACTTCCTGCGCATTCAGGACGGCGGCGGCGAAGGCACGAATCATTGGTATCACGTTGCGCTGGCCGAAGGGCGTAATCGCGAAGTGCGCCGCATGTTCGAAGCGGCAGGTTTGATGGTCAGCCGTCTGATCCGCACGCGTCACGGTCCGATCGCGTTGCCGCGGGGGTTGAAGCGCGGGCGCTGGGAAGAGCTCGAAGACAATCAGGTGCGCAGCCTGTTGGCGTCGGTGGGATTGAAGGTGCCGACGGCGGAGAAGGGCGGCCGCAGTTCGGCACCGCGCGTTCAGCCCGATCCGATGCAAACGTCGATGGGTTTCATCACGCGTGAGCCGGTGTTGAGCTCGCACTCGCGCATGACGCAGCAGCAGACGCCGGGTGCGCGGGGCGGACGGCGCGGCGCGGCGGGCGGCGGCATGCCGGGCGCGTTCGGGCTCGGCGGCATGGGCGGGATGGGTGGTTTCGGCGGCAATGCGGACAACGCGGGCGGCGCAGGCCGTCGCG
The DNA here is from genome assembly GCA_001184405.1 of Candidatus Burkholderia humilis. Taxonomy (GTDB): domain Bacteria; phylum Pseudomonadota; class Gammaproteobacteria; order Burkholderiales; family Burkholderiaceae; genus Caballeronia; species Caballeronia humilis. The sequence continues at coordinate 62,282 of LFMX01000018.1, read as the reverse complement.
GTGGACGCGAAGCCAACGGCAATCGCATCGGCAACGAGCCGAACGGCAATCGCGCGAACGGTCCGCGTCAGGCGCGCGGTGGGCGTCCGCAAGGCGGTCCGCAGGGCGCGGACGGTATGGGCATGGGCGGCGGCGCAGGCAAGCGCGCGGCGAACGGCAACGGCCCGCGCGGCGGCAATCGTCAGGGCGGCGGCGGTCAGCCGGGCGCGGCACAAGGCAAGCCGGCCGGCGGCGGCGCCGGACGCGGCTCGCGCAACCGCACGCGCGGACGCTGATCGGCGGTACGCATCGAAAAGAAAGAAAGGGCGCAAGTCGCCCTTTCTTTCTTTTCGATGCGATTCGACACCGCGGGAAAAGCGTCGAACCGGCCGGAAACGAGCGCGAACAGGCTCGTTACGTTTGCTTTTACCCCGCAAAAAGCTAAAATTATGAAGTCGCTGGGCACGTAGTTTTGTTTCTGCCCTGAGTGCGGTCTCGTGGAAAAAGCGGTTGAAAAGATGGGCGTTGGCCCATTTTTTTTTGGCTTTTCGGTTCGGCATCTCGGGAGCAAGGGTGCGCGCCCGCAGGTATTTCGGCGTGGAGCGCGCGAACACCTTGGAGTTACTGTGCAACTGACGGAATTGATTGAAACCACGGTCTCGGGCCTAGGCTACGAGCTTGTCGATCTCGAACGCTCGGGAGGCGGCATGCTGCGTGTGTACATCGACCATGCCGTCGATCAGGCCGCCGGTATCGCCATCGAGGACTGCGAGAAGGTCACGCGTCAGCTCCAGTACGTGCTGGAAGTCGAAAATATCAACTATGACCGGCTCGAAGTGTCATCGCCGGGGCTGGATCGCCCGCTCAAGAAGCTGGCCGATTTCGAGCGCTTCGCGGGCAGCGAAGTCTCCCTTACGCTGAAAAAGCCGCTGGACGGGCGCAAGTCCTTCCGTGGCATCTTGCACGCCCCCGAAGGCGAAACAATCGGATTGGAATTTGAAGGGAAGGACGGCGCCGCGATGCTCGATTTCACGCTCGCGGACCTCGATAAAGCACGTCTCGTCCCCAAAGTTGACTTTAGGAGCCGCAAACAATGAGTCGCGAAATTTTGATGCTGGCGGATGCGCTGGCGCGCGAAAAGAACGTCAACAAGGACGTGGTGTACGCAGCTCTGGAAGCTGCGCTTGCTTCGGCAACGAAAAAGCTGTTCGAGGAAGATGTCGATATCCGTGTCGCGATCGACCGTGAAAGCGGCGAACACGAGACGTTCCGCCGTTGGCGCGTGGTGCCGGACGAAGCCGGTCTGCAAGAGCCAGATCAGGAAATCCTGCTGTTCGAAGCGAAGGAGCAAAAGCCCGACGCCGAAATCGACGATTTCATCGAAGAACCGATTCCGTCGATCGAATTCGGCCGGATCGGCGCGCAGGCCGCCAAGCAGGTCATCTTGCAGAAGGTGCGCGACGCCGAGCGCGAGCAGATTCTGAACGACTTCCTCGAGCGCGGCGAAAAGATCATGACCGGCTCGGTGAAGCGCCTGGACAAAGGTAACTTCATCGTTGAATCGGGTCGCGTGGAAGCGCTCTTGCGCCGCGACCAGTTGATTCCGAAGGAGAACCTGCGCGTGGGCGACCGCGTGCGTGCGTATATCGCCAAGGTCGATCGCACGGCGCGCGACCCGCAGATCGAACTCTCGCGTACCGCGCCCGAGTTCCTGATGAAGTTGTTCGAACTCGAAGTGCCGGAAATCGAACAAGGCCTGTTGGAAATCAAGGCGGCCGCGCGCGATCCCAGCGTGCGTGCGAAAATCGGTGTGATCGCCTATGACAAGCGCATCGATCCAATCGGCACGTGCGTGGGCATTCGCGGTTCGCGCGTTCAGGCGGTGAGAAACGAGCTCGGTGGCGAGAACGTCGACATCGTGCTATGGTCGGAAGATCCCGCGCAGTTCGTGATCGGCGCCCTCGCGCCGGCAGCCGTCCAGTCGATCGTCATCGATGAAGAAAAGCATGCGATGGACGTCGTCGTGGACAAGAACGAACTCGCGGTCGCCATCGGCCGCGCCGGCCAGAACGTGAGGCTCGCGAGCGAACTCACCGGCTGGCAAATCAATATCATGACACCCGACGAATCGGCGTTGAAGCAGAACGAAGAGCGTGGCAAGTTGCGCGAGCTGTTCATGGCGCGCCTGGATGTGGACGAGGAAGTCGCCGACATCCTGATCGACGAAGGCTTCACGAGCCTCGAAGAAATCGCGTACGTGCCGCTCAACGAAATGCTCGAAATCGAAGCCTTCGACGAAGAGACGGTGCACGAACTGCGCAACCGCTCGCGCGACGCGCTCCTGACGATGGCCATCGCCAACGAAGAAAAGGTCGAAGGCGTCGCCCTCGATCTGAAGAGCCTCGACGGCATGGACAACGAGTTGCTCGCGAAGCTTGCCGAGCATCAGATTCAAACCCGCGACGACCTCGCGGAGCTGGCAGTCGATGAATTGGTTGAAATGACCGGAATGCAAGAGGATGCCGCTAAGGCGTTGATCATGAAAGCACGTGAACACTGGTTCCAGTGAGAAATGACCATGGCGCACTGAAATTTGGCGGCCAGTTCGGCCGCCTGACCCCGATCTAACCGCAAGGAAATGTCCTTGCACCAAGAGGAATGAATGGCGAGTAACAACGTAGCCCAATTTGCCGCGGAACTGAAAATGCCTGCAGGCGTGCTGCTGGAGCAACTGCAGGCCGCTGGCGTCCAGAAAGCGAGCGCGAACGACGACCTGTCCGAGACGGACAAGGCGCGTCTGCTCGATCATTTGCGCAAGTCGCACGGCTCCGCCGACGCAGACAAGCGCAAGATCACTCTGACCCGCCGGCATACGTCGGAAATCAAGCAATCCGACGCAACGGGTAAAGCTCGCACCATTCAGGTCGAGGTGCGCAAGAAGCGTGTGTTCGTGAAACGCGATGAAACCGGCGCGGAGCAGCAGGAGCCGGCGGCTAATCATGTCGAAGAGCCGGAAGTCGACGAGGCCGAACTGCAGCGCCGCGAGGAAGAAGCGCGCCGCGCCGCGGAACAGCTCGAACGCGAAGAGCGCGGGCTGAAGGAACGTCAGGCGAAGCTCGAGCAGGAAGAAGCCGAGCGCCGCGCCCGCGAGGAAGCGGCGGAAGCCGAGCGCAAGAAGCAGGAAGAAGAGGCGGCGCGGCGCGCGGCGGCAGCGGCTCAGGCAGCGGAAATTTCGCGTACGGCGCAGGCTGCGCGTCAGGAAGCGCGCACGCCGGTCGCAGCCGAAGCGAAGCCCGAAACCAAGCCGGCTAACGACGACGCGCAACGCGAAGCCGCCGAAAAGGCCACGGAAGAGAAAGCCGCGAGCACGCGCGCCGCGCAGCGTGAAGCCGCCAAGAAGGCGGAAGAAAACGCGAAGGCCGCCGCCGACAAGGCGCGCGCCGAGCAGGAAGCCATCGCGAAGCGTCGTGCGGCGGCGGAAGCCGAAGCGCGCGCAATCCGCGAAATGATGAACACGCCGCGCAAGGCGCAAGTGAAAGCGCCGGAACCGGCCAAGGCCGCCGAAGCGAAGGGTACGCTGCACAAGCCCGCGAAGTCAGAAGGCGCGCAGGCCGCGCGTCCGGCAGCGGCGAAGAAGCCGGCGGCCGGCGGCGCGGCGGCTCCGTCGACGACGGCGCCCGCAGGCGCAGGCGACAAGAAGAAGGCCGGCGGCAAGGGCGGCTGGTCGCAGCAAGACGACGCATCGAAACGCCGCGGCATGAAGACGCGCGGCGACACCAGCGGCGGCGTCGATCGCGGCTGGCGCGGCGGTCCGAAGGGACGCGGCAAGCATCAGGAACAAACATTGTTCCAGGCGCCGACCGAACCGATCGTCCGTGAAGTGCACGTACCGGAAACCATTTCGGTCGCGGACCTCGCGCACAAGATGTCGGTGAAGGCTTCTGAAGTCATCAAGGTGATGATGAAGCTCGGCCAGATGGTCACGATCAACCAGGTGCTGGATCAGGAAACGGCGATGATCGTCGTCGAGGAACTGGGCCATCGCGCGGTCGCGGCGAAGCTGGACGATCCGGAAGCGCTGCTGATCGAAGGCGAAGCGACGGAAGATACGGCAAAAAAGCTGCCGCGTCCGCCGGTCGTCACCGTCATGGGTCACGTCGACCACGGCAAGACCTCGCTCCTGGACTACATCCGTCGCGCGAAAGTGGCGGCGGGCGAAGCGGGCGGCATCACGCAGCATATCGGCGCATATCACGTCGATACGCCGCGCGGCGTCATCACCTTCCTCGATACACCGGGTCACGAGGCCTTCACGGCCATGCGTGCTCGCGGTGCGAAGGCGACCGACATCGTCATTCTGGTGGTTGCAGCGGATGACGGCGTAATGCCGCAGACGAAGGAAGCGATCGCCCACGCGAAGGCGGGCGGCGTGCCGATCGTCGTCGCGATCAACAAGATCGACAAGCTGGAAGCCAACCCGGACCGCGTGAAGCAGGAACTCGTCGCGGAAGGCGTGGTACCGGAAGAGTACGGCGGCGATTCGCCGTTCATCGAAGTGTCCGCGAAGACCGGTAAGGGCATCGACGATCTGCTGGAAAACGTGTTGCTGCAGGCCGAAGTGCTCGAACTCACCGCGCCGGTGGAAGCCGCTGCGAAGGGGCTCGTCATCGAAGCGAAGCTGGACAAGGGCAAGGGCGCGGTCGCGACCATCCTCGTGCAGTCGGGCACGCTGAACCGCGGCGACGTGGTTCTGGCGGGCAGCGCGTACGGTCGTGTGCGGGCCATGCTGGACGAAACCGGCAAGCCGACGAAGTCCGCAGGTCCGTCGATTCCGGTGGAAATTCAGGGTCTGTCGGAAGTGCCGGCGGCGGGCGAGGAAGTCATCGTGCTGCCGGACGAGCGCAAGGCGCGCGAAATCGCGCTGTTCCGTCAGGGCAAGTTCCGCGATGTGAAGCTGGCCAAGCAACAGGCCGCCAAGCTCGAAAACATGCTCGAGCAAATGGGCGAAGGCGAAGTGCAGAACCTGCCGCTCATCGTCAAGGCGGACGTGCAGGGTTCGCAGGAAGCGCTGGTGCAGTCGCTGCTCAAGCTGTCGACGAGCGAAGTGCGCGTACAGATCGTGCACAGCGCGGTCGGCGCGATCAGCGAATCGGACGTCAATCTGGCGACGGCATCGAAGGCGGTCATCATCGGCTTCAACACGCGTGCAGATGTACAGGCGCGCAAGGTGGCCGAGGCGAATGGCATCGACATCCGCTACTACAACATCATCTATGACGCTGTGGATGAGGTGAAGGCGGCGATGTCCGGCATGCTCGCGCCGGAGAAGCGCGAGACGGTGACGGGCATGGTCGAGGTGCGTCAGGTCATTCACGTGCCGAAGGTCGGTCTGATCGCGGGTTGTATGGTCACGGACGGCGTGGTCAAGCGTTCCTCGTCGGTGCGCGTGATCCGCAACAACGTCGTAATCCATACCGGCGAGCTGGATTCGCTCAAGCGCTTCAAGGACGACGTCAAGGAAGTGCGTCAGGGCTTCGAGTGCGGTATGTCGATCAAGAACTTCAGCGATATCGTCGAAGGCGATCAGTTCGAAGTCTTCGAAGTGACGGAAGTGGCGCGTACGCTGTAATGCATTAAGCACGCAAGCCAAGGGCGAAGCGGGCCTCACAGCTCGCTCCGCCTTTTTTATTGGCGCGGCGCTTGCAGAGAAATGGAACAACATCATGGCTAAAAAACGGACTTCCGCGAATCGCAATGTGCAGATCACGGATCAGATTCAGCGCGATCTTTCCGAACTGATGCGCGAAGTGAAAGATCCGCGCATCGGGATGGTAACGATTCAGAGCGTCGAACTGACGCCCGATTACGCGCACGCGAAGGTCTATTTCACGACGCTCACCGGCGACCCGAAGCAGACGCAGGAAGGCCTGAACCACGCAGCGGGGCATCTGCACAATCTGCTGTTCAAGCGTCTGCATATTCATACGGTGCCGACGCTGCATTTCCACTACGACCAGACGATCGAAAAGGCCGTGGAAATGTCGAGGCTGATCGATGAAGCGAACGCGACGCGCTCGAAAGATGCAGACGACGATCAAGAAGGCGCGTGAGTGAAAGGCGGTCCGAAGATTCCCCGCCGCGCGCTGAATGGCGTGTTGCTGCTCGACAAGCCGCTCGGTCTGTCGAGCAACGATGCGTTGATCAAGGCCAAGCGCATTTATCTCGCGAAGAAGGCGGGCCACACGGGCACGCTCGATCCGCTCGCGACCGGGTTGTTGCCGCTGTGCTTCGGCGAAGCGACGAAGTTTTCGCAGGACTTGCTCGACGCCGACAAGACGTACGAAGCGACAATGCGCCTCGGTATTCGCACGACGACGGGCGATGCCGAAGGTGAAGCGATCGACACGCGCGACGTTCTATGTGACGAAGCGGCGGTCAAGGAAGCGATGACGAAGTTTCTCGGCGATATCGTGCAGGTTCCGCCGATGTACTCCGCCTTGAAGCGCGACGGCAAGCCGCTTTACGAATACGCGCGCGCCGGGCAGACGGTGGAGCGCGAAGGCCGTCAGGTCACGATTCACGCATTGCAGATGATCGCGTGTGCGCTGCCGCTGGTGACGTTTCGCGTGACGTGCAGCAAGGGCACGTATGTGCGCACGCTGGCTGAGGATATCGGCGAGGCGCTCAAGTGCGGCGCGCATCTGACGGCGCTGCGGCGCACGGGCGTCGGCGCGTTGACGCTCGAACATGCGGTTACGCTCGATGAATTGGCGGCGCTGAACGAGGCGCAACGCGACGAGCGCCTTCAACCGGTCGATGCGTTGCTATCCACATTCCCGGCCGTTCAGCTCGATGACGAAGCGACCCAGTGCTTTCTTCACGGCCAGCGTTTGCGGCTTGCGGATATCGTGCAAACGCGTCTCGAAGAGGGCCGCGTGCGCGTATATGCGCAGGAAGGCGGGCGGCTGCTCGGCGTCGCGAAAGCGGGCGAGGGCGTGTTGAGGCCCGAGCGGTTGATCGTCACTGCGCAGTAATAAAAAAGCCCGGACAAACATCCGGGCTTTTTTATTACTCAACGAATCAATGAATGCGCCGCCGATGCCGCCGCCGAATCCCCCGCCGCCCGATCGCTCAGGCTTGGTAATCCAGATCAGCCGATCAGCGTGACAAAAATCCCCGCCGAGATATAGAACATATCGTTCACCGAGCTGCGCGGCCTGCTGCGTCGCCATGCTGTTGAACAGACCCAGCGCCTGATCCTGCGACATCCCGAGCGATTGCATCTGCTGCATCAAGTTGTTGAAGACCGGATTGAACACGGTGCCCTGTTCCACCAGTTACGAGTGATGCACGATCGACCGATGTTCCCACGCCGTCGAGAAAATCGACGTGCCGATACCGCCGTACATGATCCGCACGAAGTTCGACAGACCAGACGCCGCCGGAATGCGATGCCCCGGCAAGCCCGACAGCGTGATCGACACGAGCGGAATGAAGAAGCCGGCCATCGCGGCGATACCCTGAATCAAAGTGGGCAGCGTAAGCAACCACGTATCGACGCCGGTCGTGTAACGCGAGCGCATCCAGAAACACAGCGCGAACACGAGAAACGCCGCCGTCGCGATCCGGCGCGGATCGGTGCGTGGCAGGAACTTGCCGGTGATCGGCGAGAGCAGCACGGCGAAAAGTCCGACCGGCGCCATCACCAGACCGGCATCGGTTGCCGTATAGCCGATGACCGTCTGCAACCACAGCGGCAACAGCACGAGATTGCCGAAGTACAAGCCGTAGCCGACCGACAGCGCGATCGTTCCACCCGAGAAATTGCGCAGCGCGAACAGCGACAGATCGACGACCGGATGCTCTGCCGTCAATTACGACGTTTTGCTGAGACATGACGCGTTACATCAGCTTGGCGACGGACGCGGACTTGGCCGCGCTCTTGCCGTGCGTCGACGAAGACGCGCTCGGCGCGCCTTGCGAACCGGCGCCCGTGCCCGCGTTCTGCTGAATGATCCGCGCGATTTCCTGATCGGCCTGTGCGCCGTAGTTATCGAACACGTTGGTCTGATACACCGTGTTCGGCGCGGCGCCGAGGTTGCCGCCCTGTTCGTCCTTGATGGTCACGTCCACATCCATCGACAAACCGATGCGCAGCGGATGCTGTTCAAGTTCCTTCGGATCGAGTTGAATCCGCACCGGCAGACGCTGCACGACCTTGATCCAGTTGCCCGTGGCGTTTTGCGCGGGCAGCAGCGAGAACGCCGAACCCGTGCCCGCCGAAAAGCCGATCACCTTGCCGTGATACCCGACGCTCGAACCGTACAGATCCGCCGTCAGTTCAACCGGCTGACCGATGCGCATATGCTTGAGCTGCACTTCCTTGAAGTTGGCATCGACCCAGACGCCGTTGAGCGGCACGATCGCCATCAACGGATTGCCCGGCGCGACGCGCTGACCGACCTGCACCGAGCGCTTCGCGACATAACCCGTCACCGGCGCGGGCAGCGTGTTGCGCGCGTAGTTGATGTACGAATCGCGGACCTTCGCGGCAGCGGCGAGCACGTTCGGATGATCGACGATCGTCGTGTTCGCGGTCAGCGAGCGGTTCGACGCGAGTTCCTGTTCGGCGGCGTCGAGCGCGGCTTGCGCGCCACGGACGGCATCGCGTGCATGCGAAATTTCTTCCTGCGATACCGCGCCCGTCTGCGCCACCTGCATACGGCGCTTCAGATCGTCCTGCGCGCGCGACAAGTCGGAACGGCGCAGCGCGATCTGCGCTTCGTACTGGTTGTTGTTGACGAAGAACGTGCGCACCTGACGCACCGTCTGCGAGAGATTCGCTTCGGCGGAATCCAGCGCGACTTTCGAATCGGCGGGATCGAGCGAGACGAGCGGATCGCCGATCTTCACGGTCTGCGTATCGTCTGCGTTCACGGAAATGACCGTGCCCGTGACTTGCGGCGTGATTTGCACGACATTGCCGTTGACGTAGGCGTCGTCGGTCGTCTCATGGAAACGCGCGATGAGGAAGTAGTACAGCCCGTACGCCACAGCGGCGATGATGATGACGAGCACGATCAGCGTCATCAGCCGGCGGCGTTTGCCGTTGCTCTGCTTCGGCGCAGGCGCAGGCGCAGCGGCGGCGGCGTTTTGTTGAGGGTCGCTCATGAAAGGCTCCGAATGTTCCGTTTTATCTTGATGCGTGTTCTGTAGCGCGGCTTAGTTAGCCGCCTGCTTCGTATTCTTGTCAGCGGACACTTTCTGCCCGCTGCCGTCGATGGCGAGATTGCTCGTCGTCGCATCGAATCCGCCGCCGAGCGACTTGATCAGCGCGATCTGCAAATCGCTGCGCCTCAAGCGCAGATTCGTGACCGTCTGCTCGTTGGCGAGGCGATTCTGGTCCGCCGTCAACACCTGCAACTGCGGCGACAAACCGGCCTTGTAGCGGATCACCGCAAGGTTGTACGCGCTCGTCGCCGCGCCGAGCGCGCGTTGCGCGTCGCCCATCTGCTTGTCGAGTGCGCGGATCGCGGAAAGGTTGCTCGCCACATCGTTCAGCGCGTTAATCAGCGTCTGGTTGTAGTTCGCGACATCGCCTTCGAAATCGGCGTAGCGGCCTTTCAACTGCGCGCGCAACACGCCGGCATCGAAAATCGGCAAGTGGATAGCCGGCCCCGCCTGAATCTGACGGCTGCTCGACTGAAGGAAACGGCCCCAGCCAAACGCATCGAAACCGAAGCCTGCAGCGAGATTGATGTCCGGGAAAAACTCGGCCTTCGCTTCCTTGATGTTGTGCGTCGCCGCTTCGACCTGCCAGCGCGCCGCGACGATATCCGGGCGGCGCGAGACGAGATCGGCAGGTATGTTGTCCGGCACGAGCACGTTGATGTTCGGATCGATCACCTGCTTGGCGATCTGCAAACCGCGATCCGGTCCTTTGCCGAGCAGCGCCGCCAACTGATAACGCACCGATTCGATCTGTCCGTCGAGCTCGCTCAAATTCGTCTGGCTCGTTGCGACATTGCCTTCGGCGGTGCGGCGTTCGACGTTGGTGTCGAGACCCGCCGCGACGCGCCCGTTCGTGATGCGCCCGACATTCTCGCGATTGGCGATTTCACGCTGCGTCACGTCACGCAGCGCATAGAGCAGCGCGAGCTGGTTGTACGTGCGTGCGACCGAAGTGGCGAGCGTCACGCGCGCCTGCTGCATGTCGGCTTCGGCGGCTTTTTCCTGCGACACGGCCATATTCAGCCACGAGCGGTTCTTCCCCCACAAATCCAGATCCCACGACGCGCTCGCCAGCGCGTTGTTCTCGCTGAACCACGTGCCGCCGTACGGAGGTGGGAAGAGGGCGTTCGCCGAATAGAGTTCGCGCGTCCACGAATACGAGCCGTTCACTTTCGGATACAGCGACGAGCGCGAACTTTCGATATACGACGATGCCTTGCCCAAGCGCGCCTGCGCTTGCGCGATCGTCGGGTTGCCTTCGAGCGCCTCATCGATCAGTTGCGGCAGTTGCGGATCGCCGAACTGCTTTGCCCAATCGAGCGCCGGCCAGTTGCCGCCTTGTCCCGCGATGCTCTGCGTGGACACATAGTTGTCGGTCGTCGCGATCTGCTTTTCGCTGGAGATGCCTGAATAGTTCGCGCAGCCCGCGACGAAGACCGCCGCGACGGCGGCGGCCAGCACGCCCTTCGAGAGACTTTTGCCGGGAAGCGCGGACAAGGAGAGGTGTTTCATCGCTCGTTTCTTGAGATCGGAGTTGAATATTGACGTTGCAATCATTTTGTAGGCTTTCTTGCCTGATTCTGTCGCGGTTTTACTTGCCACTGCAATCACGCGCCGGGTTTCTCGGCCGCCGCTGCGGGTGCCTCGCACGAATTGGCAAGAATTCGACGCAGCATGCTTTTGAGGAAGCCGACTTCCTCGGGCGTGAAGCCCGTCAGCAGGTGATCGAGCACGTGCGAGAAGATTTCCGGCACCTTCTCGGCCATCGCGCGGCCGTCAGGCGTGAGCGCGAGACGCACGACGCGGCGGTCCGCCTCGCTGCGCACGCGCGACAGTAATCCGCGCTTTTCCAGCCGGTCGATCAGACGCGTGACCGCGCTTGCATCGATACCGTATTCACGCGCAATATCCGCCGCCGTAGAGCACTTTCCGACCGCCAGCATGAACATGATGCTTGCCTGCGCGCCAGTAATGCCGAGCTTCGACGACGTATACTGCGTCACCATGTTCCACATAGTCGAACGCACGCGGCTGATCATGTAGCCGACGCTTTCGCTCATAACGTAATCGCTGATCGGGTCAGACTTCGGGGCATCGCTCATTGAAATAATCGTGCGCTTGCAATAGTTGACTAGGCAGTATTATAGGAGCGACTTTCTGACGCTGCAAGAATGTTTTCCAAGAACGCTTAATAATCGCGCCGAATGCGCGTCTATCAACGCTCGCTGATGTCGGTGTCACGCGACGTACTTACAGGTTGCGTCCTATTGCGAGATATCGTCACTCGCGCGTGCTATAATTTTCGGTTCTCACCGCGCCGGAGCCCGTGATTTTCACGATTTTGAAGATGGGTTTGCCGAGCCAATGAGTTTTCCATTGGAACGCTCGCTCCGACGGCGCACAACCAAGACATTCCTATGACTCGCGCCCTTCGCAATATCGCCATCATTGCCCACGTCGACCACGGCAAGACTACGCTCGTCGACCAGTTGCTCCGTCAATCGGGCACGTTCCGTGAAAACCAGCAGGTCGCCGAACGGGTCATGGACTCGAACGACATCGAAAAGGAACGTGGCATCACGATCCTGGCCAAGAACTGCGCGGTCGAATACGAAGGCACGCACATCAATATCGTCGATACCCCGGGACACGCGGACTTCGGCGGTGAAGTGGAGCGCGTGCTGTCGATGGTCGACTCCGTGTTGCTGCTGGTCGACGTGGTCGAGGGCCCGATGCCGCAAACGCGCTTCGTGACCAAGAAGGCGCTCGCGCTCGGCCTCAAGCCGATCGTCGTGGTCAATAAGGTGGACCGTCCGGGCGCGCGTATCGACTGGGTGATCAACCAGACTTTCGATCTGTTCGACAAGCTCGGCGCCACCGAAGAGCAGCTCGACTTTCCGGTCGTGTATGCGTCGGGCCTGAACGGCTACGCGTCGCTGGATCCGGAAACGCGTGACGGCAACATGCGTCCGCTCTTCGAAGCCATTCTCGAACACGTGCCGGACCGCCCGGCCGATCCGGACGGTCCGCTGCAGCTGCAAATCACCTCGCTCGATTACAACTCGTATGTCGGCCGTATCGGCGTGGGTCGTGTCGCGCGCGGCCGTATCCGTCCGGGCATGCAGGTGACCGTGCGTTCGGGTCCGGACGGCGCCATTCTGAATCGCAAGATCAATCAGGTGCTGTCGTTCCACGGTCTCGAGCGCGTGCAGGTCGAAGAAGCGCAGGCGGGCGATATCGTGCTAATCAACGGTATCGAGGAAATCGGCATTGGCGTGACGATCTGCGCGCCGGAAAATCCCGAACCGCTGCCGATGATCACCGTCGACGAACCGACGCTCACGATGAACTTCCTCGTGAATTCGTCGCCGCTCGCGGGCAAGGAAGGCAAGTTCGTCACGAGCCGCCAGATTCGCGACCGTCTGACGAAGGAACTGAATCACAACGTCGCGCTGCGCGTGAAAGACACCGGCGACGAAACCACGTTCGAAGTATCGGGCCGTGGCGAGTTGCACCTGACCATTCTGGTCGAAAATATGCGCCGTGAAGGGTACGAACTGGCCGTGTCGCATCCGCGCGTGGTGCTGCAAGAAATCGACGGCGTGAAGTGCGAGCCGTATGAAAACCTGACCATCGATATCGAAGACGGCCATCAGGGCGGCGTGATGGAAGAGCTCGGCCGCCGTAAGGGCGAAATGCTCGACATGACGTCGGACGGCCGTGGCCGCACGCGTCTGGAGTACAAGATTTCGGCGCGCGGTCTGATCGGCTTCCAGAGCGAGTTCCTCACGCTCACGCGCGGTACGGGCCTGATGAGCCACACGTTCGATTCGTACGCGCCCGTGAAGGAAGGCTCGGTCGGCGAGCGTCGCAACGGCGTGCTGATTTCGCAGGACGATGGCGCGGCCGTTGCTTACGCGCTGTGGAAGCTGCAGGATCGTGGCCGCATATTCGTATCGCCGGGCGATGCGCTGTACGAAGGCATGATCATCGGCATTCACAGCCGCGACAACGACCTCGTCGTGAACCCGATCAAGGGCAAGCAACTGACCAACGTGCGTGCATCGGGTACGGACGAAGCCGTGCGTCTCGTTCCGCCCATTCAGCTGTCGCTGGAATACGCAGTCGAGTTCATCGACGATGACGAACTCGTCGAAGTCACGCCGCAGTCGATTCGCCTGCGCAAGCGTCATTTGAAGGAGCACGAGCGCCGTCGCGCGAGCCGCGAAGCGTCCGCCGACTAAGCGCCGGATGGTGTGCAATATCGTTGCAAGAAAGCCGCCTTCGGGCGGCTTTCTTGTTTTCCGATGTGCCGCACTGGACTCTTGCGTATCCCGCAAACGCCCGCACATCCTTGTAGCGTAAGGCGCGCACAATTATATGAAGATGCGACTACCGGTCATATGACGAATGGTTCTGTGCTATGCTAATGAAATAGCTGTCGCTGTTTTAGGTCCTTGTTTTAGGTCCTTCCAAGCAGACTTGATTCGCGCAATCCGCTAAACGGTCAGGCCGTGGCGCGGAAGGTTTCGTAACCCGCACTTCCTCGAGAAACTCGAAGAAAGGTGAGCGTAAAAATGATGAAGCAATTCCAGTCGAACTCATACTTGTTCGGCGGCAATGCTCCGTACGTCGAAGAACTGTACGAGCAGTATCTCGATAATCCCGCGTCAGTGCCCGAGACCTGGCGAGCCTATTTCGACGCGTTGCAAAACGTGCCTGCCTCCGATGGGTCGGCACACAACGACGTGGCCCACGGCCCGATCGTCGAATCCTTTGCACAGCGTGCGAAGCAGAACGCTTTCCTTCCGCGCGAAGGCGGCGGTGGCGAAGCCCTTGCCACGGCGCGCAAGCAAGTCTTCGTTCAATCGCTCATTGGCGCGTATCGCTTCCTCGGCTCGCAATGGGCCAATCTCGATCCGCTCAAGCGCCGCGAGCGGCCGCATATCCCCAAACTCGAACCTGCGTTCTACGACTTCACCGAAGCCGACATGGACCAGACGTTCAGCACCACGAACCTGTATTTCGGTTTCGAGCGCGCGTCGCTGCGCGAGATCGTCAAGGCATTGCGTGACACGTACTGCGGCACGATCGGCGCCGAGTACATGTACATCAGCGATCCGGAACAGAAGCGCTGGTGGAAGGAACGCCTCGAATCCATCCGTTCGACGCCGAATTTCTCGAACGAAAAAAAGAAGCACATTCTGAATCGCCTGACGGCCTCCGAAGGTCTCGAGCGCTTCCTGCACACCAAGTACGTCGGTCAGAAGCGCTTCTCGTTGGAAGGCGGCGAGAGCTTTATCGCGGCGATGGACGAAGTCGTGCGTCATGGCGGCAAGCTCGGCGTGCAGGAAATGGTCATCGGCATGGCGCACCGTGGCCGTTTGAATGTACTGGTCAATACGCTCGGCAAGATGCCGGCAGACCTGTTCGCCGAATTCGAGGGCAAGCACGTCGATGACCTGCCGGCCGGCGACGTGAAGTATCACAAGGGCTTCTCGTCGGATATGTCGACCGAAGGTGGCCCGGTTCACCTGTCGCTCGCGTTCAACCCGTCGCACCTGGAAATCGTGAACCCGGTGGTCGAAGGGTCGGCCAAGGCGCGGATGAATCGTCGCGGAGACGAAGAGGGCCTGCAAGTGCTGCCGGTGCAAGTGCACGGCGACGCGGCTTTCGCCGGTCAGGGCGTCGTGATGGAAACGCTGAACCTCGCGCAAACGCGCGGTTACGGCACGCACGGCACGCTGCACATCGTCATCAACAACCAGATCGGTTTCACCACGTCCGATCCGCGCGATTCGCGTTCGACGCTGTACTGCTCGGACGTCGTCAAGATGATCGAAGCGCCGGTGCTACACGTGAACGGTGATGATCCCGAAGCGGTCGTGCTCGCCACGCAACTCGCGATCGAATTCCGCATGCAGTTCCACAAGGATGTCGTGGTCGACATCATCTGCTTCCGCAAGCTGGGTCACAACGAGCAGGACACGCCGGCGGTCACGCAGCCGCTGATGTACAAGACCATCGCCAAGCATCCGGGCACGCGCGCCGTCTACGCGGAAAAGCTCGTGCAGCAGGGCGTGATCACGGCGGAAGACGCCGACGATATGATCAAGGCGTATCGTCAGGCAATGGACGAAGGTCATCACACGGTCGATCCGGTGCTCTCGAACTACAAGAGCAAGTACGCGGTGGACTGGGTGCCGTTCCTGAACCGCAAGTGGACCGATGCCGCTGACACCGCCGTGCCGCTCGCGGAACTCAAGCGTCTGGCCGAGCGCATCACCACGATTCCGGAAAACTTCAAGGTTCACCCGCTGGTCGAGCGCGTCATCAACGACCGCCGCGCGATGGGTCTGGGCGAAGCCAAGCTCGACTGGGGCATGGGCGAGCACCTCGCGTTCGCGTCGCTGGTGGCGTCAGGTTACGCGGTTCGTCTGACGGGCCAGGATTCGGGCCGCGGCACGTTCACGCACCGTCACGCCGTTCTGCACGACCAGAACCGCGAACGCTGGAACGACGGCACGTACATTCCGCTGCAGAACATCGCCGAAGGTCAGGCGAAGTTCACGGTGATCGACTCGGTGCTGTCGGAAGAAGCGGTGCTCGGCTTCGAGTACGGTTATTCGACCGCTGAACCGAACACGTTCGTCGCGTGGGAAGCGCAGTTCGGCGACTTCGTGAACGGCGCGCAGGTCGTGATCGACCAGTTCATCTCGTCGGGCGAAGTGAAGTGGGGCCGCGTTTCCGGTCTCACGATGATGCTCCCGCACGGCTACGAAGGTCAGGGTCCGGAGCACTCGTCGGCGCGTATCGAGCGTTTCCTGCAGCTTTGCGCGGATCACAACATGCAAGTGGTGCAGCCGACCACGCCGGCGCAGATTTTCCACCTGTTGCGCCGTCAGATGATCCGCCTGTTCCGCAAGCCGCTGATCATCGCGACGCCGAAGTCGCTCCTGCGTCACAAGGAAGCGGTGTCGGATCTGTCGGAACTCGCGAAGGGTTCGTTCCAGCCGGTCATCGGCGAAGTGGACGAAGCGATCGACGCGAAGAAGGTCAAGCGCGTGATCTGCTGCTCGGGCCGTGTGTATTACGACCTCGTCGCACATCGCCGCGAAGCGAAGGCGAACGATGTCGCGATCGTGCGTATCGAACAGCTCTATCCGTTCGCGCACAAGCAGTTCGACGCGGAACTGAAGAAGTATGAAAACGCGGCGGAAGTGGTCTGGGTGCAGGACGAGCCGCAGAACCAGGGCGCCTGGTTCTACATCGAGCACCATCTGCGCGAAGGCATGAAGGAAGGCATGAAGGAAGGCATGAAGCTGGCCTACAGCGGCCGTCCGGCATCGGCATCGCCGGCAGTCGGCTACTACGCGAAGCACTACGAGCAGCAGAAGGCGCTCGTGGAAGGCGCGTTCGGCCGTCTGAAGGGCGCGCAGACCATCTCGAAGTAATCTTGCTTGAACGAAAGCCGGGTGAACACGCCCCGGCTTTCAGTGCTCGAAAGCACGCTCGAACTCAAAAGACACGCATCAGGACAATACAGAAATGGCTATCGTAGAAGTCAAGGTTCCCCAGCTTTCCGAGTCCGTCTCGGAAGCAACCATGCTGCAATGGAAGAAGAAGCCGGGCGAAGCAATCGCTCAGGACGAAATCCTCATCGAAATCGAAACCGACAAGGTCGTGCTCGAAGTGCCCGCGCCGTCGGCCGGCGTGCTCGCGCAAGTCATCAAGCATGATGGCGATATCGTCGGCGCGGACGAAGTCATCGCGAAGATCGATACCGAAGCCAAGGCGGGCGAAGCGCCTGCCGCCGTCGCCGCTGCCGGCGATGCGGAAGTGAAGCCGGCGCCGGAAGCCGAACCGGCTGTCGCTTCGTCGTCGGCTGCTGCTCAAGCTACGGCGAGCGCAACGGGCGGTGCAACGTCGCCGGCGGCGACGAGGATTCTGGCCGAGAAGGGCGTGTCGGCGGATCAAGTGTCCGGCTCGGGCCGCGACGGCCGCATCACCAAGGGCGATGCACTCGCCGCACAAGCCGGCGCACCGGCAGCGAAGACCGCCGCACCGGCTCCGGCTGCTGCGCCTTCGAAGGCCGCCAAGCCGTCGCTGCCGCAAGTCAGCGCACCGGCATCGGCTGAAGCGTGGCTGAAGGACCGCCCGGAACAGCGCGTGCCGATGTCGCGTCTGCGTGCGCGTATCGCGGAGCGTCTGCTTGAATCGCAGCAAACCAACGCCATCCTGACGACGCTCAACGAAGTCAACATGGCGCCGGTCATGGATCTGCGCAACAAATACAAGGATCGCTTCGAGAAGGAACACGGCGTGAAGCTCGGCTTCATGTCGTTCTTCGTGAAGGCCGCCGTCCACGCGCTGAAGAAATTCCCGCTCGTGAACGCATCGATCGATGGCAACGACATTGTTTATCACGGTTACTTTGACATCGGTATCGCGGTCGGTTCGCCGCGCGGTCTGGTGGTGCCGATCCTGCGCAACGCGGATCAGATGAGCCTCGCCGACATCGAAAAGAAGATTGCCGAATTCGGCCAGAAGGCCAAGGACGGCAAGCTGTCGATCGAAGAAATGACCGGCGGCACGTTCTCGATCTCGAACGGCGGCGTGTTCGGCTCCATGCTGTCGACGCCGATCATCAACCCGCCGCAGTCCGCCATTCTGGGCGTGCACGCGACGAAGGAACGCGCGGTCGTTGAAAACGGCCAGATCGTGATTCGTCCGATGAACTACCTCGCGCTGTCGTACGACCACCGCATTATCGACGGCCGCGAAGCCGTGCTGTCGCTCGTCGCGATGAAGAACGCGCTGGAAGATCCGGCCCGCCTGCTGCTCGATCTGTAAAAAAGCATAAGTGCCTTCGGGCGCGCGCGATAGGCTCGCGCGCGCCTTGATGAAGGTGTCTCCGCAAGAGCGGAGTTCAGAAAAGGAAAGTCATGTCCAAGGAATTTGATGTTGTCGTGATCGGCGCGGGCCCTGGCGGCTATATTGCGGCGATTCGCGCAGCGCAACTCGGCAAGACGGTTGCGTGTATCGAGAAGTGGAAGAACCCGGCGGGCGCACTGAAGCTCGGCGGCACCTGCCTGAACGTGGGCTGCATTCCGTCAAAGGCGCTGCTCGCGTCGTCGGAAGAATTCGAGAATGCGTCGAAGCATCTGGCCGATCACGGCATCAGCGTGTCGGATGTGAAGCTCGATGTGTCGAAGATGCTGGCGCGTAAAGACGGCATCGTCAAAAAGATGACGAAGGGCATCGAGTTCCTGTTCCGCAAGAACAAGATCACGTGGCTCAAGGGTCATGGCAAGTTCACCGGCAAGAATGCGTCGGGCGTGCAGATCGAGGTATCGGGCGAAGGCGAGACGGAAGTCGTCACGGCGAAGAACGTGATCATCGCCACGGGTTCGAAGGCACGTCATCTGCCGAACATTCCGGTCGACAACAAGCTGATTGCCGATAACGAAGGCGCGCTGTCGTTCGATTCCGTGCCGAAGAAGCTCGCCGTCATCGGCGCGGGCGTGATCGGTCTGGAACTGGGTTCAGTGTGGCGGCGTCTGAGCGCGGACGTGACCGTGCTCGAAGCCTTGCCGCAATTCCTCGGCGCAGCGGACGAAGCGCTCGCGAAGGAAGCCGCGAAGCAGTTCAAGGAGCAGGGTCTCGATATTCACCTCGGCGTAAAGATCGGCGAAGTGAAGACGT
Source organism: Candidatus Burkholderia humilis (assembly GCA_001184405.1). Classification (GTDB taxonomy): domain Bacteria; phylum Pseudomonadota; class Gammaproteobacteria; order Burkholderiales; family Burkholderiaceae; genus Caballeronia; species Caballeronia humilis. The sequence continues at coordinate 43,367 of LFMX01000018.1, read as the reverse complement.
CCGCCAACGGCGTGTCGATCGCTTACACGGACAACGCGGGTAATGCGCAGACGCTGGAAGCGGACCGCCTGATCGTGTCGATCGGCCGCGTGCCGAACACCGACAACCTCGGTCTGGAAAGCATCGGTCTGAAGGCCAACGAGCGCGGTTTCATCGACGTGGACGATCATTGCGCGACCAGCGTGCCGGGCGTCTACGCGATCGGCGACGTGGTACGCGGCCCGATGCTCGCGCACAAGGCGGAAGACGAAGGCGTGGCGGTGACGGAAATCATCGACGGCCAGAAGCCGCATATCGATTACAACTGCGTGCCGTGGGTCATCTACACGGAACCGGAAATCGCGTGGGTCGGCAAGACGGAACAGCAGCTCAAGGCCGAAGGCCGCGAGATCAAGACCGGCCAGTTCCCGATGATAGCCAATGGCCGTGCGCTCGGAATCGGTAAGGCGGAAGGCTTCGTCAAGATGATCGCCGATGCGAAGACCGACGAAATTCTCGGCGTGCACGTGATCGCGGCGGACGCATCGGATCTGATCGCGGAAGCGGTCGTGGCGATGGAGTTCAAGGCGGCGTCCGAAGATATCGGCCGCATTTGCCATCCGCATCCGTCGCTGTCGGAAGTGATGCGTGAAGCGGCGCTGGCTGTCGACAAGCGCGCGTTGAATATGTAATACCGTTTGCCTTGGAAGTAGGGCAGCACAACAAAGGCGAGCGGGTCGATCCGCTCGCCTTTGTCACATCGAACGGCAGAAGATGAACGTCACCGAATACTACGAAAACGAACTGCGGACGCGGGGTTATAAATCGGACGAGGCGCAGCTCGCGGCAGTCGCGCGTTTTCAGCAGTGCTACGAGGAATGGATCGCGTACAAGTCGCGCCGTTCGAACGCGTTCAAGAAGCTGTTGATACGCCCGGACTTGCCGCGCGGCGTCTATATGTGGGGTGGCGTCGGACGCGGCAAGAGTTTTCTGATGGACAGCTTCTATGCCGTCGTGCCCGTCACGCGCAAGACGCGTCTGCATTTCCACGAATTCATGCGTGAAGTGCATCGCGAATTGGAAGAGCTGAAAGGGCAGTCCGATCCGCTCGATGAACTCGCGCGGCGCATCGCCAAACGATATCGGCTGATCTGCTTCGACGAATTCCACGTTTCCGATATCGCCGACGCGATGATTCTGTATCGCCTGCTCGATCGCCTGTTCAAGAACGGCGTGCAGTTCGTGACGACGTCCAATTACGAGCCGACGACGCTGTATCCGGACGGTTTGCATCGCGATCGGCTGCTGCCGGCCATCGAACTGCTGCAGAAGAATCTCGATGTCCTGAATGTCGATACCGGCACCGATTACCGCCGCCAAACGCTATCGACGGTGAAGGCGTACCACACGCCGCTCGGCGCGGCCGCCAACGAAGCGTTGCGCGCGGATTTCGCCAAGCTCGCCGCCGTGCCGGATGAAAGCCCGATCCTGCATATCGAAAAGCGCGAGATCAAGGCGCTGCGCCGCGCGGATGGCGTCGTGTGGTTCGATTTCGCCACGCTTTGTGGTAGCCCGCGTTCGCAAAATGACTATCTCGAAATCTCGAACCGCTTTCACGTGGTGATTCTCTCCGATGTCCCGCAAATGACGCCGCGCATGGCGTCCGAAGCGCGCCGCTTCACGTGGCTCATCGACGTGTTCTACGACCACAAGGTCAAGCTGCTGATGTCGGCGGCGATGCCGGCGGAAGAGCTGTACATCGAAGGCCCGATGGCCAACGAGTTTGCGCGCACGGTGTCGCGGATCGTCGAGATGCAGTCGAAGGAGTATCTCGATGCGCCGCGGCGCATTGTGGATATCTCTTTGACCTGATGCGCCGACTTAATACGAGAATCAAAATTCGGCGAATTCCCAATTGGCATAAGGCTTTACGGGTATTTTCAGGATTCGGAGCACTCTGATTTTCCGGTTCGGGGTGGCTCGGTATCGTTGCTCGATACTGTTAGAACTGGAGAAATGCTGTGAAGCCCTACCGCGATATGTCCGACGAAGAATGGCAAATGGTCGCGCCGCTGCTACCCGAACTGCGTCCACGCTCGGAACTGCGTGGCCGCCCGCTGGCGAACACCCGCGCGGTGCTCAACGGCGTGTTGTGGGTGATGTACAGCGGTGCATCGTGGTCTACGCTGCCGCGCAAATATCCGTCGTATCAGACGTGTCATCGCCGCTTCAAGGCGTGGCACGAGTCCGGCGTGCTGTTGCGTGTCATGACGCAGCTTTTCGGGCCGGCGGGTGAATCGCTTTATGCACTGGTGACTTCGCGCATGCGCGTGCCGGCCGAATTGCCGTTTGCCATTGCCGCGCAGACGTACGCCAATGTGCAGGACATCGCTGCAAGCGCGCAGCCTGACGTCGAGCAACAAGTCGATATCCCCGCGCGTCGCGCCGCATAATGCCAAACGTCAAGCAAAACGGGCCGGAGATTCGCATCTGCGGCCCGTTTTCTTTGCGCATTCCGAAAGCGGCGCGTTACTGCCTGATCCACGTCTGCGAACGCCCGAGCAGCGACACGCCAATATATCCGCGCGCACGTCAGCTTTTGCCCGCCGTCCTCCAACTTCATCTTGCACTTGTAGAGCTTGCCGTTTTCGGGATCGAGAATCTGGCCGCCGTCCCACGCATCGCCGTTCTGCCGCATGCCGGTGATGATCGTCATGCCTTTGACGAGTTGATGGATTTCGTCATCGCCGTGGATACGTCGATCATTCACTTGGCCGGCGCGCTCGGCAAACCGGCGTGGCTCATTCTCCCGCTCTACGGCGACTGGCGCTGGCACTACGCGCGCTCCGACAGCCCGTGGTATCCGAGCGTGTGGCTCGTGCGGCGCGAATACGGCTGCGGCTGGACGGAAGTCGTCGAGCGCCTGCGCGCCGAACTCGCGCAGGCGGTTACATCGCGCCAGTAATGCGGCCGATCTGCCCAATCCCCGTATCGAAGATGCGCTGAAAGAACGGCATCAGATTGGGAATCATCAGTTGCAGCAGCAGACCGGCGAGCATGGTGATCGGAAAGCCGATCGAGAAAATAAATGCCGATCTGCGGCGCGGCGCGGTTCAAAATGCCCAGCGCGATATTCGAAATCAGAATCGCCGCGACGATCGGCAGCGACAGCAAAAGGCCGGTGGAAAACACGCTCGCGCCGTAGCCGACCAGCAGCTTCCAGCCCTGCACGTGCGATGCCGACGCGACCACGTTGACATCGACAAGCACGCTTTGAAACGTCGTGACGAGCGCGGCGATCAATTGCAGATGGCCGTCGAAGACGAGAAACGCGAGCATCGCCAGCCTGTTCAGATAGCGCGAAATCACCACCTGATTGCCGCCTGCGCGCGCGTCGTAGAGCATCGCGAAACCGAGGCCCATTTGCGTGCCGATGAATTCGCCCGCGGCATCGACCGCGGCGAACGCGATCTGCATCGTCATGCCGATGGCCGCGCCGATCAAAAACTGATTGACGATGATCCACACGCCGGCGGCGGAGAACACGGTCACTTGCGGCATCGCGCCGAGCGTGGGCGCGACGATCAGCGTGATGAACGCGGCCAGCGCCACTTTCACGCGCACCGGAATGGCCATGTGCATGAGCACGGGCGCGGTGCCGATCAACGCGAGAATGCGCACGAACGGCCAGAGAAACGCCGTGAACCAGCCGTTCAGTTGCGCGTAAGTGACCGAGAACATGACCTTCGCTTAGCCCGTGATGGCGGGCGTGATGGTAAACATCTGACGCATGTAGTCGAGCAGCGTGTTGAGCATTCACGGTCCGGCGATCACGAGCGTCACGGCCACCGCGATCAGCTTCGGAATGAACGACAGCGTCGATTCGTTGATCTGCGTGGCGGCCTGAAACAGGCTCACGACGAGACCGACCACGAGCGCGACGAGCAAGAGTGGCGCGGAGAGCATCAGCGCGACGTACATCGCGTGATGCGCCATCGACATGACGGATTCTGGCGTCATCGTTGAGTCCTCAAGAGACGAAGCTTTGCGCGAGCGAGCCGATCAGCAACTGCCAGCCATCGACGAGCACGAACAGCATGAGTTTGAACGGCAGCGCGATGGTCGTGGGCGAGACCATCATCATGCCCATCGACATGAGCACGCTCGCCACCACGATATCGATGATGAGAAACGGAATGAAAATCGTGAAGCCGATCTGAAAGTTCGCTCGTGACGAAGGACGGCACGAGCAGCGACAGCGGCACGTCTTCGGGGCCGTTCATTGGCGCGGCGTGGGAAATGCGCGCGAACATGGCGAGATCGGATTCGCGCGTCTGCTTCAGCATGAACTGCTTGAACGGCGCGACGCTGCGGGTGATCGCTTGCTCCATTGCGATCTGGCCTTCGGAGAAGGGCTTGTAGGCGTCGTTGTAGGCTTTGTCGAGGATTGGCGACATCACGAAAAACGACAGGAACAGCGCGAGACCGACGATCACCTGATTCGGCGGCGTGCTCTGCGTGCCCAGCGCCTGACGCAGCAACGACAGCACGATGATGATGCGCGTGAAGCTCGTCATCATCAGGACCATCGCGGAAAGGAACGAGAGCATCGTCAGCAGGAGCATCGTCTGCACGCTGAGCGAGTATGTCGTGCCGCCGTTCGGGCCGGGGCTGGTGTTGAAGGCGGGCAATCCTGCTGTGCTTTGCGCACATGCCAGATAGGGCATTCCTAGACCGATAACGATCGGTAACGCGATTTTTATGCCGCGCTTGATGTTGCGACTGACCTGCATTGAATTTGGCTCCGCCGACATACTGCTTGTATTCGATAGTTGAATCGTTGACTATCGCGGCGTGGAACGATGAGAGGAAAAGAAGGGGGATTTTGGGCTAACTCGTACTTTTGGTTTTTTGCTTGCTGCGGCTGGTTTATGGGCTTTTTTATTCAGTAGCCGCCTCCCCGGCGGGGGATTACTTTCTTTGCTGCTGCAAAGAAAGTAATCAAAGAAAGCAGTTTTTCAACCACGCCCGCAGCATGCCCTGTGTAATGGGTTTTCTCTGTTCCGTGGGTCCAGTAGAGAGTGCCCTCATAATCCCCATCGGTCCGGGTACCCATGCGATCCGTGCTTTCTCGCCTACCTTGGTAACGGTCCCCTTCGGCTTACTCCGGCCCGCTTCCCGGCCGGTGTCGGTCCGTACAGGAAACCGGCAGTGAATCACCGAAACGCTTTTGCACACGGCATCGTTTTGTCGCTATTCGGCCCTACCTTGGTCGGCGCTTCTATAAAAGACGCAGGCAGTTGCGTTAGGCCATTCGTGTCTTGCGACTCGATCGGTTCCAACGCACGCAAATAAAAACAGCCGGCGTGCGATAAGCGCGCCGGCCGAATTGGGTTGTGACACTTACTTGTCGCCCTTGAACTTCTGGATGCGCTTACTCGCTTCGCTCGACAGCGCATCACGGAAACGCTGGCCGAAATTGCCCGGTAACGTTTGCGTGTCCGTCCCGGTTTTTTCTGCGATGCCGTCCGCCTCCGCAGACCCCGCAGGCATCGTGTGCAAAAGGCGCACGTTGCCCGGACCCGCGCCCAGCACGAGCCACGTATCGCCGACTTCGACGACGGCCACGCGCTCTTTGTTGCCAAGCGATGCGCCGCCCACGACTTTCACCACGCCGCCTTTTTTGCCGCTCTGATAGCCGAGCTTGCGCGCAAGCCACGCGCAGCCGAACACGAAACCGATGACGATCAAGAGACCGAACAGCGTCTGCAACACCGCGCCGACGCCGAGCGACGGCACCGCGCTGCCCGCGCCGACGCCCGATGCAATCTGCGCGGCGTGGTTGACGGCATTCATGTCGGCCGCGTGCGCGGCAAAAGGCACGGCGATCAGTGCGGCAAGGGCTGCGCGAGCAACACGTTTCATCGATTCAGCTTCCGGATACGTTCAGACGGCGTGATGATGTCGGTCAAGCGAATGCCGAACTTGTCGTTCACGACGACCACTTCGCCCTGCGCGATCAGACAGCCGTTCACCAGCACGTCCATCGGTTCGCCGGCCATGCCATCCAGTTCGACGACCGAGCCTTGCGCCAGTTGCAACAGATTGCGAATAGCAATTTTCGTGCGTCCCAGTTCCACCGTCAGATGCACCGGAATATCCAGAATCATGTCGATGTCGTTGCGCGTCGACGGCGCGGCGGCCTTCGACAACGGCTGAAACACGCCGGGCGCGGCGGCCACGGACGCTTCGTTGCCGTTTTGCTCGGCCAGCGCGCTGGCCCAATCGTCCATCATCGCCTCGTCTTCTTTCTCGGCGCCGGGGCTTTCCTGCATCAGATCACTCTATCCACCTTCCTTCGATTCACCCGCGCTGATCATCTTCTGCACGCGCAGCGCGTATTGACCATTAAACATTCCGTAGCCGCACTCCATCACCGGCACGCCGTCCACCTTGGCGACGACCTGCTCGGGAATCTCGATCGGCAACACATTGCCCACTTTCAGGTTGAGCAGCTTGTCGAAATTCGAGCGGATTTCCGCGAGATCGACCGTCAGCTCCACTTCCGCCGACTGCACCTGTTGCAACAGCACGCGCACCCAGCGGCGATCCACTTCCAGCGCTTCGCCCTGAATCGGCGAGGAGAGGACGTCGCGGATCGGCTCGATCATCGAGTACGGCATGCAGATGTGCAGCGTGCCGCCGAATTCGATCGAAAACTGCGTCACGATAACGATTTCGTTCGGCGTCGCCACGTTCGCCAACTGCGTGTGCATTTCGGAGCGCATGTATTCGAACGTCAGCGGCTTCACACTTTTCCACGACGTCGTGTAGTGCTCGAACACCAGATTCAACAGCTTGCTGATGATGCGCTGCTCGGTCTGCGTGAACTCGCGCCCTTCGACGCGCGTGTGAAAGCGTCCGTCGCCGCCGAACAGGTTATCGACGACGAAGAACACGAGGTTCGGATCGAGCACGAACAGCAACGTGCCGCGCAACGGCTTGACGTGGACCAAGGTTGAGGTTGGTCGGGATCGGCAGATTGCGCGTGAATTCGCTGTACTTCTGCACCTTCACCGGGCCGACGGAGATTTCCGCCGAACGCCGCATGAAGTTGAAAATGCCGATGCGCAACAGCCGGTGGTTTCATCCACGACCGTATCGACTTCGCCGGTGACGCCTTTGAGGAGGGCATCGACCTCCTCCTGCAACATGAACTCTTCGTGGCCCATGACTCTCTTTGCTTCCTGATGCGTGACTGCGTTACTGGACGACGAATTCGGTGAACAGCACTTCTTCGACGTGCACCGGCTTCTCGGTGGTGCTCGCGGCGCTATCGACCGTGGCGCGCAGTTCTTCGGCGAGCTTTTCTTCCCTTAGACGCTGGTGATGTCGTCGGGCTTTTTGCCCGAGAGCAGCAGCAATACGTGGCTGCGCACTTCCGGCATATGTTCGGTGATGGTCGCCTGAATCTTTTCGTCCTTGATCTTCAGCGTGAGGCCCGTGCGCAGATAGTGCATGGAGCCGTCGTCCGACTGGAAATTGACGGTGAGCGAATCGAGCGGGAAGAACACCGGCGGCGGTTTCAGCGCGGGTTTCGCGGGGGCGTGCGAGGCGTTCTTGCCGAGCAGGAAGTACGCACCGCCAGCGCCGAGCAGCACGATTGTGCCGACGGCGATGATGATGATCTTTTTCATCTTGCCGCCTTTGGCGGGTGCAAGGTCTTTCGGGTTTCCGGTCGTAGTAGCCATGAGATGCGTGCCTCTTTCGATAGGATGAATTGTTCGCTATTGCGCTTGACAGCGATGGGTCGAACAGAGGGGCTTTTTTGGGTTAATCCTGTGCCTTACGGGTTACGGCTCTGGCGCCGTAGGGGGCACTCGTTTTTTTGGGGGGGGATGCTCTGTCTTTTTGGGTTAACGGTTGGGATTTGGTTTGCTTTTGGTTTTTTTGTTTTTCCTTGCGGCGCTTTGCACGAAGAAGAAGAGAAAGAACCTAAAGCCCAAGCGCAGCTTGAGAAGCCAAAGCAGAGGAGCGACATCAAGTGCCAACGTTGAAAAGCTACTTTCTTTGCAGCAGCAAAGAAAGTAATCCCCCCGCCGGGGAGGCGGCTACTGATAAAAAGGGCAAGAAAGCAGCCGCAAAATCAAAAGCATCAAGCAAAAGTATCAACAAGCCCCACCGTACGCCGCACCGGCAAACTCACGGCAGCGCCAACAGAATCATCCCCACCACCATAAGCCCCACCTCGTCCAGAGGCAGAACCCTGCTGCTGCGAAGAAGAAGAAAACCCAGAAGAAGACCCTTGCCGAGCAAACGCCGACCCATCAGAAACAGAAGCGCTCCCAAGAGAAATACCGTTGGCTTCAAAAACCTCGCGCAACTTGAGCATAGCGGCCTCGACCGCCTCCCTCACCTGCGCATGCTGAGAAACAAAAAGCGCATGTGCGTGATTATCGGAAACCTGCAAGGTCACCTAAATCGGCCCGAGATCCTTGGGATTGAGCGTCAGTTCAGCGCTCGTCTGCTTCGAATTGGAAAGGAACACGACCTTCTGGCTGAACGCATCGTCCCAGCCGGAACCGACCACGTGCGGTGCGATCGCCGCACTCGTGGCCGCCGTCGCCGCGCCCTGCGCATTCGATACCGACGATGCCCCCGCCGCCGATTGCTGCGCCACCGCGTTCGCCGCCGCATCGGCGGCTTGCTTGTAGGCGGCGGTGACATCGGCAGAAGCGGGCGTCAGCGCGGTTTGCGCGAGCGCGTTCGCATCGGGTTGGGCGGCGCCGGCGGTGGCCGCAGCAGCTTTCCCGTCAGCCGATGAAGCACTCAGCAACCCCGTCAAACGCGATCCCTTGCTGCCCTTGTCACCGAACACCGCGCCTTGCGTATCGTTGCTCTTGCCGGGGTTCGATGCCGCCGCATTCCCCGCCGATGCCGAAGCACCCGCGCAAGCCGAAGCAGCAGCCGGCGCGTTATTGAGCATCGCGAGCGCGGCTTGCACCGCGTCTTGCGGCGATTTCGCGTCGTCGGATTTGTGCGCGGTCGCGGGCTTGTCGGTGTCCGTATCGGATCCCGTTGCCGTCGATGCCGTCGCCGCCGCATCGCTCAGTTCGGCGAGCGTGGACTCGAGTTCGCTGGCGTCATCGCGTGTGTCGGGCTTGGCGGTCTTGGCGGGCCGCGCCTGCGCCGTGCCGTTCGATGCCTGCGCAGGCTTGGCTTTCGATGCATCCGCGTCGTCCGTTTTGTCGGCCTTCGCGCCATCGTCCGCCGAAGAAGCGGACGAAGCATCATCCGTGCGCTTCGCATCGTCGCTTTTGTCGGCAGCGCGCGGGCTGTCGTCGGGCTTGGGCGCATCGTGCACGCTGGTCTTATCGGCAGAAGAAGACGAAGAAGCCTGCAAACGCTGAGCCTGCGAGCGTGACTGCGAAGCCGAAAACGCATCGGCATGTGCCTTATCGGTCATGCTTTGCAGCGTCAGGCCGAACGACAAACCCGCGTCCGCCGCGCGCTTGTTCGCAGCCGATCCGGTTGACGACGAAGCGCCCGTAAGTGCGTTGACGGAATGGACGGAGGACATGCTGAGCCTTTGAAATCAAAAATTAGTACGACGCCCGCTCGGCGCGCATGCGCAGCGCCTTGGCGGCAAACTCGTCGGATTCGCGCTGCTCGACGCGCGCCGCTTTCTTCGCGAGCACCGCCTCGCCGCGCGCGGCCAAGACTTCGTAACTGCCGACCTTCTGCTTCTTCAGACGCCACTCGGGCTTCGCGGCCTCGACACGCTGATCGGCCATCAAGAGCAACGTGCGCTGCTGCGCGATGGCGTTATCGAGCGGCCTGGAAATTGCGCAGCGTCTGCGCCGTCGTGCCCTGCTGCGCCGACGCCGTGAAACGCGCGTGATATTCGTCGCGATACGTCACGAGCGAATTCAGCTGCACCTCGACGTCGTTACGTTCCTGCTGGAGCTTGCCCAGCTTCTTGGTGGCGGCATCGAGCTCTTCCTGCGCGAGTTCGATCAAGGTGTTGATCGGCAGATTCTTGGACATAGCGTTTTGGTCTCTACGCGTTTATGTGATCTTATGAAAATACGGATACGGCTCGAATACTATTCGAAAAGCGCATGCAACAAATCGAGACTCGGTTCGAAATTTGCCTGCTCGCGAAAGCCTTGCTGTAAAAACTGCTCCATGCGCGGATACAACGCGATCGCGCGGTCCAGCAACGGATCGCGGCCGCTCGAATACGCGCCCACGTTGATCAAATCCTTGTTGCGCTGATAGCGCGAGAGCATCTGCTTGAACAGACGCACGCGCTCGAGATGCTTGTCGTCGATGATCGATGTCATCACGCGGCTGATCGATTGTTCGATGTCGATCGCCGGATAATGACCCGCTTCCGCAAGGGAACGGTTCAGGACGATGTGACCATCGAGAATCGCGCGCGGAATCGGCGATCGGATCCTGCTGGTCGTCGCCTTCGGTCAGCACCGTGTAGAACGCGGTGATGGACCCGCCGCCTTCCGGGCCGTTACCCGTGCGCTCCACGAGCGCGGGCAGCTTCGCAAACACCGACGGCGGATAACCCTTCGTCGCGGGCGGCTCGCCGATCGCCAGCGCAATTTCACGCTGCGCCATCGCGTAACGCGTGAGCGAATCCATCAGCATCAACACGTGCTTGCCCTGATCGCGGAAATATTCAGCGAGCGAGGTCGTGTACGCGGCAGCCTGCATGCGCAGCACCGGCGATACATCCGCGGAAGCGGCCACCACGACCGAACGCGCGAGACCGTCTTCGCCCAGAATCTGCTCGATGAATTCCTTCACTTCGCGGCCGCGCTCGCCGATCAGCCCGATCACGATCACTTCCGCGCTCGTGTAGCGCGCCATCGTGCCGAGCAACACCGATTTACCGACGCCCGAACCCGCGAACAAACCCATGCGCTGACCGCGTCCGACCGTGAGCAGCGAGTTGATCGCGCGCACGCCAACATCGAGCACCTTGTGGATCGGCTCGCGATTGAGCGGATTGATGACCGGCCCGGAAAGCGGCGCATCCACTTTCGCGCCGAGCGGGCCGAGACCGTCGAACAGACGGCTGGACGCATCGACCACGCGGCCGAGCATTTCCCAGCCCACGGGCAAGCGCTTCGCGTCCGCCATCGGATCGTCGATCGGCGCGGATTCCAGCGGATAGACGCGCGCGCGGCAACAGGCCGCCGGTTTCCGTGGTCGGCATCAAAAAGAGCTTGTCGCCTGCAAAGCCGACGACTTCGGCTTCGGCGCTCGGAATCGCGCTGCCCGGCGGCAGCTCGATCATGCATTCGGAACCAACGCCCATCTTCAGACCGACCGCTTCCAGCACGAGACCGGCCGCGCGCGTGAACTTGCCGCACGGACGCAGCGGCTTGGCGATCGCGGTGCGCGCTTTCATGGCGTCGAGCTTGTCGCGCCATGCATCGAGATGCGGATTGCCCGCGAGATCGGCGAAATCTGCAAGATCGGCAATCGTGCGCGCGACGTGGTCTTCCGGCGTGGAAGCGGCGGCGGGCGCTTCCACGCTCGCTTGCGGGCCGAACGACGCGCGCGCGAGTTCCAGTTCGAGATCGCTCAGGCCTTCCTGCGTGATATGCGGCGCGGGCGCCGGCGCGATGGCGTGCTGATTTACCACAGTTGGCTCCTTCCGAGCGCCGTCGCGACACGCTCCCAGCGCGACGCATTGGTCGAATCCACTTCACCCGTCGATGCATGCGCCGTGCAGCCGCCGCGCTCCACGAGCGGATCGGGGCGCACCATCCAGCCCGCCGCGCCGAGTTCTTCCTGCAGATACGCATCGACGATCGGCAAGTCCGCCGGATTGACGACGAGCGTCGGCGAGCCTTGCAGTTCCGGCTCCGTCGCGATCACTTCGCGCGCAACCGCGACAAGAGCGGTCGGATCGTGCGAAAAATGCTGACGCACCACTTGCTGCGCGATATCGATGGCAAGCGACGCCAGCGTTTCCGCGATCGCGACATCCGTTGCGGACAGCGCGGTCTTGAAGGCATCAGCGATTTGCGCGAGACGCTGCGCTTCTTCCATCGCGATCTTGCGGCCTTCCTCGATGCCCTTTTCGTGACCTTGCTCGAAACCGGCCTGATAACCGAGCGCCTGACCCGCGACGTGACCCAGCGCGTGACCTTTGGCGTGCGCGTCTTCCTTGACACGGCGCAGATGCGCTTCGAGCGCCGCTTGATCGGCCGCGCTGTCATCAACCGTGACGGGATCGAACGATGCCATTTCCCAGCGCTGATACGCCGACACTTTCTGAGCCGCCGCTGCATTAGACATACGCATCCTCCGCCTTTCCGCCTAATTGAATCTGACCGTTTTCCGCGAGATTGCGGACCACTTGCAGCACCTTGCGCTGTGCTGTTCGACTTCCGACACGCGCACCGGACCGCGCGAGCCGAGGTCTTCGGCAAGCAGTTCGGCCGCGCGCTGCGACATGTTCGCGAGGAACTTCGTGCGCAGCGCGGACTGCGCGCCCTTCAGCGACACGATCAGCGTTTCCGATTCCACTTCCTTCAACAGCATCTGGATCGGGCGGTCATCGAGGTCGATGAGGTTATCGAACACGAACATCTGGTCGATGATCTTCTGCGCGAGTTCGGCGTCGTACGACTTGACGTTTTCGATCGCCGATTCTTCCTGGTTCGTCGCCATGAAGTTGAGGATTTCCGCCGCCGTGCGGATGCCACCCATCGGCGCGCGCTTCAGGTTGTCGCTGCCCGACAGCAAGCCGGTCAGCACGTCGTCGAGTTTGCGCAGCGCGGCGGGCTGAATGCCGTCGAGTGTCGCGATGCGCAGCAGCACGTCGTTGCGCAGCCGCTCCGAAAACTGCGACACGATTTCCGATGCCTGATCGCGGTCCAGATGCACGATGATCGTCGCGATGATCTGCGGATGCTCGTTCTTGATGAGCTCCGCCACCGCCGCCGAATCCATCCACTTCAGCCCGTCGATACCGCTCGTATCGTTGCCTTGCAGAATGCGGTCAATCAGCGCGCCGGCCTTGGTTTCGCCAAGCGCCTTGTTGAGCACCGACTTGATGTACTCGCTCGGATCCAGCGACAGCGCCATGTGCTTTTCCGCCTGCGTGACGAATTCCGTCAACACGTCGTCGAGCTGTTCGCGCGTCACGTTCTTGAGCGACGGCATCGTCGCGCCGATCTTCTGCACTTCGCGCGGGCCGAGGAACTTGAACACTTCGGCGGCTTCTTCCTCGCCGATCGACATCAAGAGGAGCGCGGCTTTATTGAGACCTTCAGCTTTCATCGGACACCCAGTTCTTCACGACCGTCGCAACGATTCTCGCGTCCTGACGCGCGACGCTGCGTGCGTAGTCGAGATTGCGATCGAATTTGGCCTTGTTGCTTTCCGTACTGCCGAGGAGACTCACCTCGGCATCCTTGTCTTCGTCGTCCTTCGCCGCGCCCTTGGGGCTGTCGAGGAAGGCCCGCTCGTCCGGCGGGGAGCAGGGTGCTCGCGACCGGTTCGGGCAGCGGCGGGAAGGCGCGCTTCATCGCCGGCTTCACCATGCTGAAGTAGAGGAACAGCGCCACGATGCCGATGCCCAGATACTTCGCGCCCTGAATGCCCATGCCGATCGATTCCGGCGGGCGCCACCACGGCACCGCGGGCGTCGTGTTCAGATCCGACGTGAACGTGCTGTTGACCACGTTCACCGAGTCGCCGCGCTTGTCGTCGAAGCCCATCGCGTCCTTCACGAGCTGCTGCACTTGCGCAAGCTTGTCGGCGGAGAGCGGCGTCATCGTCACGTTGCCCTTGGCATCGACCTTCTTTTCGTAGTTCACGACCACGCCACCGACAGACGCTTGATGTCGCCCATCGCGTGCTCGAAGTGACGCACGGTGCGATCGACTTCGTAGTTCGTGGTCGTGTCCTTGCGCTCGTTGGTCGGGAGCTGCTTGCTGCCTGCTACGCCCGGCACGCCGGAAGCGGCGGCATCGATCGGAGCGGAAGCGGCCTGCGGCGGCTGGTTCGACAGCGCGCCCGGCACGCCGCCCACGCTGCTGCCGCCGTTTTCCATCGACGTGCTCGATTGCTGGCTGCGGATCGCCGTGTTCTGCGGATTCGCGTTCGGGCCGTAGCTTTCGGCGGTTTGTTCGAGCTTCGATAAATCGATGTCCGCGCTCACTTGCGAATGCGCGTTGCCTGCGCCAAAGAGCGGCGCGAGGATCGTGTCGATGCGCTTTTGCGTGTTGTGCTCGATCTGCTGTACATACTTCAGTTGCGATGCGTCGAGGTCGTTCACCGCGTTCGGGTTGGTCAGCAGGTTGCCGTCCTGATCGACGATGGTCACGTTCTTAACCAGCATATCCGCCACGCCCGAGGCCACCATGTACGTCACCGCCGACACCCGACCTTCGTCGAGCGCGCGGCCCGGATACAGTTCGATCATCACGAACGCCGTCGGCAATCCCTTGTTGCGCACGAACACCGAAGGCTTCGGAATCGCCAGATGCACGCGCGCCGACTTCACCGACGAATCGAACCGATGGTGCGCTCCAGTTCGCCTTCGAGCGCGCACTGATAGTTCACCTGTTCCGCAAACTGGCTGATGCCGAACTTCTGGTTGTCCATCAGCTCGAAGCCGACAGAACCGCTTTTCGGCAGACCTTGCGACGCGAGACGCAAACGCGTTTCGTGAACTTATTCAGCCGGAACCAGAATGGCGCCGCCGCCTTCCGAGAACTTGTAAGGCACGTTCGCCTGCTGGAGCGCGGTGACGATTGTGCCGCCATCACGGTCCGACAGGTTGGAAAAGAGCACGCGATAGTCCGGCTGGCGCGACCACATCACCAGCGCCGCGACCACCGCCGCGAGAATCGCCACCGCGATGATCATCGGCACGCGCGGATTCGAGCGGAAGTTCGAGAGCATCGGCATGCGGCTCAAGCCGAAATCGGCGCCGCCCACCGCGCCCGTGAGGCTCGTGGCGTTGCCGCCAGCCGCGCCGGGCTGCGCGCCCGCCAGGCCCACACGGGCGTCCGGCGTAATCAGAGAGTTGTTGAGCGTATCCATTTAGCGTCGATGCTCCGAATCCTGATGTCCCCGTCTCGCTTGGACAGGAGAGATTTCACGATGGGGATTATCCGCAGAACATTGCAAGTCGATTCGATGAATAGAGCGGAGTTTTCCCCGTTCTTCAGGGGCTTTGCAAGCGGGCGCGCTACTAATCTTTTTCGTACTCGGTCGTGCTGGAAAATCCGCCGCGCCGAACCCCGGTTCCTGGCCGCTCAGCCTCGTGCGGACGCCATGCGCCGGCTTTCAAATGAAGTCACCGGAGTCATCATGAACTTTCCGATCAATCCGCTTTCCTCCGCGCTGAACGCAATCCAGTCGATGGCCTCGCAGGCCGCCGGCGGCATGAGTGGAGCGGGCGGCGCGGGCAGTTTCGCGGACGCGCTGAAATCGTCGATCGACAAGATCAGCGACAACCAGAAGACGGCGCTTTCCGAGGCGCACGCGTTCGAAGTCGGCGCGCCGAACGTGTCGCTCAACGACGTGATGGTCGATATGCAGAAGGCCAACGTCGGCCTGCAATTCGGCCTGCAGGTGCGCAACAAGCTGGTGTCGGCGTACAACAACATCATGCAGATTTCGGTTTGATTCCCCACCGCGTTTCGCTCGTCAAAACGCCTCATGGCCCTAGAACGCGGCGTCCTAAAGCTTTGCCGCGTTTCTCCGATAACCCCGGTAACAGCGCGGCGAAGCAAGTCGCGGCCAGCATCGATTTCTGCGAGTAAGACGCCCCGGCGCTCGGACTGAAGGCCGAAACGCGACGCACCGGCATCGCAAAGGAGAGACACGGATGTATTCCCAGGGATTCGCAGCGGGAGCCAGCGCCTATGCACGCGTCGGCGTTCAGACAGGGGTGATGGGCGCGAGCCCGCACCGGCTGATCGTGCTGCTTTATCAGGGTGCGCGGCAGTCGATTGCGCAGGCGCGGATGTATCTGCAGCAAAACAATATTGGCACACGCAGCGCGGCCGTCAGCAAGGCCATGAACATCATTCAGAGCGGGCTTCAGGCCGCGCTGAACAAGGAAGCGGGCGGCGAGATCGCGCAACGGCTGGACGCGCTGTACTCGTACATGACGAGCCGGCTTTTCGAAGCGAACGCGCAGCAGGACGAGGCCATGTTCGTCGAGGTGGACAACTTGCTGGCGACGCTGGAAGAAGCGTGGGTTGGAATCGAACCGGAAGTGGCGAAGATGGCCGCGACGACCGTTTGAACGAAGCCGTGGCTGCAAGCCGGAGAAGCATGCAGACGACAGAAGAATATTTCGCCCACTACAAAGCAATCGCGATACTCTCCAGCCAGATGCTGGTCGCCGCGCGTGAGGGCGAATGGAGCGATTTGAAGGCGATGCAGAGCACGTATCGCGAGCTGGTCGAGCAGTTGAGGAAGTCGGATCATCGCTCCGAACTCGACGATACGGCCCGCGCGCGCAAGCTGAACCTCGTGAAGAAGATTCTCGACGCCGCCGCCGCCGCCGCCGCGATCCGCGATCTGACGTTGCCGAGTCTGGCGCGTCTGGGCGCGCTGTTCACGGTCAACAGCCCGGCTCGCACGTTGAAGAAAATGATAGGACTGCGCTAGGCCGCAGTCTCCGCGCGGGATGGCGTGCGCATGCGCGCCGTTCGCAGACGCAATGAGAGGATATCCGCATGAGTGGACTCGATGCCGCGATCACCACGCCGCCCGGAGCGAGCTTTTCCAGTCCGCGCTACGCGCGGCGGCGGGCTCGACGCCGGGTCAGACGGCCACTCAGGCGAGCGTGGCCAATACAAGCGCCCGGCACGTACGGCCCGAATCCGTACGGGAACCTGAGCGCGCCCGCGCCTTCCACGCAGACCGCGTTATCCAGCGTCGCGCGCACGCTCGACATCATCTCCCGTTTTGGCGATGGCACCACGCTCGCCGCCGTCAGCGACACGCCGCTGTGGCCGCCGCCGCGCCCCGCGAGTGCTTTCGCCGCCTTCACCACCGGTCTGTTCGATACCGCTTTCTCCTCGAACGCCTCCGACGTCGCCGCGGCGCGCGCCGCGAGCCAGAACATGCCGCCGCTGCCGGTGTCGCAGATCGCGGCGCAACTGGCGAAAACCATCGGCAAGAACGAACTCTTCTACGAATCGCATCTGGCGCAGTGGGTCGCGGGACAGCGCACGAGCGCATCGCTCAATGGCGAGCCGCAGGCGCGCATCGATCCGCGCGCGCTCGATTTACCGTTCGATTTCACCGATACCCCGCCAACCGGCGATGCCCGGCCGTTGCCGCTTCTGACATCGCAGATCGCGCCCGACTTACCCGACTTGCTCGAATTGCAGCCGGGCGGACGGCCCCTGACGCCGCCGCAGAATCCGCAGCAGGCGGCGGAACTGGCCGAATCGCTGCGCGATGCGCTGCCGCTGGCGTTATCGAACGCGACGGATTCGTCCGGTTCATCGTCCGCGCAGGCGACGCCGCATGCGTCGGCGGTGCAGGCGTCGATCGCAGCGGGCATTCATCCGGCGTCGCTGAATATCGTGCGTCAGCAGCTCGATATGCTCGCCAACAGCCAGTTTCGCTGGCAGGGCGAAGCGTGGCCGGGCACGCGCTTCGACTGGGAAATCGAGCGTCAGGCGATCGAACCGCGCGACGCGCGCAGCACGAACGACGCCGCCACCGAACAGCCGTGGCGCACGCGCGTCACGCTGTCCTTGCCCGCGCTCGGTCTCGTCGATGCCGACCGGCGACAAGCTGATTGCGCGCATTCGTGCGAACGACGTGGGCGCATCGCACTTTGCGGGCGATGGTCAGGCTTTCGCGCAGCAATTGAACGCGGCGGGCATTTCGCTCGCATCGCTGTCGGTGCGTTCGATGGATGGGCGCGTCAATTTCGATTCGCAAGGCGCGAGTGCGCCCAACGTGCCCAAGCCGGTGCCGTCGCCGCGGGAACATCTGTTTCGGGCATCGGCGGAAGAAGGGGACGCAACGTGAGCGCGAATCATCGCAAGCAGGCGACCGCGCTCGTCTACGATCCGGCGAGCCGCGAGGCGACGCCGCGCGTCGTCGCGAAGGGCTACGGGCTGATCGCGGAAATGATCGTGCAGCGCGCGAAGAACGCGGGCGTGTATGTGCACGATTCGCCGGAAATGGTCTCGCTGCTGATGCAGGTCGATCTGGACGCGCATATTCCGCCCGCGCTTTATCAGGCAGTGGCGGAGTTGCTGGCGTGTGGGTGTATCGGCTGGAGAACGAGGAGCCGTTGAGGGAGGCGGGGCGGTTGGGGCTGTGAGTCTCAGAGCACCGCAACATCGCGCCGCATGTCGAATTCAACCGCCGGCTGATGTGACCTGATAACGGAAATCAGGCAAGTGAAGAGCGGATTGTCTACGGGCGTGTATGCGGTCTTGATGAAGCGCACCTTCGAAAAAGATCGATGGGCGTGCGGATACAGGCTGACGCAAAGCTCCGTGTATCCGTTGCGCCCGGTATAGCGGGCACACGTCACACGCGCGACATCCGAAGCGGGAAAGCAGCGCCACCGAAAACATGTGCGATAGCTTTTGACGCGGATATCTCCCGTGTCCGCCGAGATTTCCACCAATCGCCATTCAAGAACGATGCCGAAACCGAGAACCATGAAAACGGGCGCGCTGGAAAAAAATGACGCGAGTCCCAGGTCCTCGGTGGGAACGTGCTCCTCTAAAAGCGAGCTGAAGAAGCCGCTCAGGTGCAAAGTAAAGAGCAGGATGGCCGCTGACAAACCGAGCAGGCAAATCAGCACAAAGCGCAAATTTTCGCCTTCGAGTTTTCGCGAAAAGCGCAGCACGCCGTGATACGGCGTCTCTGGTGGTAAGTAGCGTGTTGCCATCTTCGAAAGCTGGACATGCGTTGAATGGCGTCGGCTGTGCTGGCCGGCACGTCCGATACGGCAAGCCGCCATTCTGCAAGTCAAATCGCCCGGCCATTCGCTTCTGCAATGTCACTTTTTGATAGCGCTAAATATCAAACGCCCGCCGCACGATCCCCTCATGGATCGAACCTTGCGGGCAACGTGCCATACACACGCCCCGTTTCTGCGCGGGCATCGCTCAGCCGCGTTCCGATCAATGCCTGCGCCACTTCCTCCGGCGCAAATTGCGCCATCAACACGCCCTGCGCGCATAATGCCAGTTGCTGCGCAATGCGCCGCGCCGATGCTTCGTGCGTCGCCGGATCGCTCGTCAGCATGTCGGCCAGCGTCTGCAACGCCGCGCCCAGCGCCGGATGCGCCGATGCCGTGCCCATCCAGTCATCCAGCAGCGCGCGCCGCGTCCTGTTCTCGCTCGAACGCGCGCAGCACGTCGAGGCACATCACGTTGCCCGAGCCTTCCCAGATCAAATTGACCGGCGCCTCGCGATAAAACCGCGCCATCGGACCGGTTTCGACGTAGCCGTTGCCGCCCCACACTTCCATCGCTTCGCCGGTGAATTCGAGCGCGCGCTTGTACACCCAGAACTTCGCGGCAGGCGTCACGATGCGCCGCCACGCGCGATCCAGCGGCGTCGCGCCCGCCGATGCGCTTTGCTCGAACGCGCCCGTGAGCCGCATGAACAGCACCGTCGCGGCTTCGGATTCGAGCGCGAGATCGGCGAGAACGTTGCGCATCAGCGGTTGATCGGCGAGGCGCGCGCCGAACGCGTTGCGGTACCGCGCGTGATGGATCGCCTGCACGAGCGCCGCGCTGCCGATCACGCAATCGAGCCGCGTGTAATTCGCCATTTCGATGATCGTCGGCACGCCGCGCCCTTCGTCGCCGATCATGACGCCGTAGGCATCGAAAAATTCGACTTCGCTGCTCGCGTTCGAACGATTGCCGAGCTTGTCCTTCAGACGCTGGATCTGCACGGCGTTTTTCGCGCGCCGTCGGGCTTAAAGCGCAGTACGTAGAAGCACGACCGGCCGGCATCGTCGCCGGTGCGCGCGAGCACGAGATGCGCATCGCTTTGCGGCGCGGAAAAGAACCGTTTATGGCCGATACTCGCCGCCGCGCCCGCCCGCGCCGAGCGCATACGCCCGCGTGCGGTTGCTGCGCACATCCGAGCCGCCTTGTTTCTCCGTCATGCCCATGCCGATCAGCATCGACCGTTTGGGCGTTTCGAGCGGAATGTCGCGCGGATCGTGCTCGCGCGACAGCAGCGGCCCGGCGATTCGCCCGAACAGCGCCAGTTCGTTACGCAGCACGGGAATGCTGGCGAAGGTCATCGTGACCGGACACAGCGAGCCGGATTCGAGCTGGCCGTGCAGAAAGTAACTGGCGCAGCGCGCGGCCATCGATCCGGCGCGCGGGTTCAGCTCGAACGGCAGTGAGTGGCAGCCCTGCTCCCGCAACCGGCCGACTAGCGCGTGCCAGGCCGGATGAAATTCGATTTCGTCGATGTGCTCGCCGCGCGCGCCGTGGGTATGCAGTTCCGGCGTATGCCGATTGGCCAGGTCGGCCAGCGCGAGCGCGTCGGGCTGCGTGAGCGCGCGGCCATCGCGGGAAAGGGTTTCGCGGTGCCGGTGCGCGTCTTCGCGTTCGATCGCCGACGCGAGCGCGGGATCGGCGGCGAACGGATCGTAATCGGCGAGCGACGGCGGCTGGTTCGTGACCGTGTGCGTCTGGCCGAACGACAGATCGGCGGATCGGGGTGAATTCATCGCTGACTCCATGCGGCGCGGTGCGTCGTCGTGAATCTGTGAATCATAGGTCGCGCATCCGTGTGGCGTGTAGAGCCGCCGTTCGATGCAGCGCAATCCCATCCCGGCGATGGGCGTTTTCCGAAAGCCCGCGTGCCTCAGAGTTTTCCGATTGTTCGCCCCACACGAAAAACTCCGGGACCCCAAACCTATAATCGCCAGGCCGCTAATCGGCTGATTCCAATACGCTTTTTCAGGAAGCTTTCTTAATGAGCATCAATCTCAACCAGTTAGTTCAGGGCGCTTTGACTGAAAGCGTGTTGCAGTAGATCGCGCAACGCATCGGCTGTGCGCCGGATTCCGCGAAGCGCGTCGTCTCCCTGTGCGGACCCGCGCTGATCGGCTCGATGATGACAAGGACTCCTCGGCCGACGGCGCGCGCAGCCTGTTCGCGGCCATCATGGCGCCATCGACGAATGCGCAAATCGCGGACGAACTGCCGCATGTCGTCGTTCGCGACGATGAATTCAAGTCGCTCGTCGAATCCGGCGAAAACGCCGATGGCGCGCTCGCCTCGCACGACGGCCTCGATCAGCTCGCGGAACGCATTTCGGAATACACGGGCGTCGCGGCCTCGAGCGCACGCACGCTGTCCGGCGTCGTCGGCACCACGGTGCTCGGCGTGCTCAAGCGCTATTTCGCGCAGCACAACGCGCAAGTGGGTCACTTGCCCGGACTGCTCGGGCACCAGTTGCCGGTGGTCCGCGCCAACATGACGGAAGCCTTCGCGCAGGCACTCGGCCTCGGATCGGTCGGCGCGTTTCTCGCGGGCGTGATGTCGCGGCTGAAGGCCGTTTCCGCGCAGTTCGATCATTCGGGCGCGCAGCCGCAGAACGCATTCCCCGTTCACACGGACGTGTCCGAGCCGCAAGCCGCCGTCGCCGCCGATGAACCCGGCCATCGCAAGACCTGGATGTGGGTGGCCAGCGCCGCCGCGCTCGCGCTGTTCGCAGTGCTGGCCACGCGCGGTTGCTCGACGGAAAAGCCGGTTGTGAAGAGCGTGGCCGATACGCCTTCGGACGCCGACACCGCCGCTGCCACTGCCAAAACCGATGAAACCGCGTCCGCTGCGGCGATCGATACGGCTTCGGCTCCCGCTGCCGCTCCGCTTCCGAGCAAGGGCGCGATCATGGCACAACTTCCGGCGGCTGCGCATCCGCTTCGAGCGCCTAGCCTTCATTCACGAAGCTTTCCTCAAGCTCGCCTGCTGCATCATCTGCTGGCGATAACTTCAAAAGTCATTCTGTTAAAGCTTCTTAGTCAGCCCGATCAATCCCGCCTTCGACGCGCTGTAGTGCGACGCGTTCGGATTGCCTTCCTTGCCCGCGATCGACGCCACATTGACGATGCGCCCGTAACCCGACTTCAGCATATGCGGCACGACCGCGCGGCACGTGAGGTACGGGCCGATCAGATTGACATCGATCACGCGGCGCCACACGTCGGGCGCGAGTTCTCACGTCGTGCCGTTGCTGCCGGTGATGCCCGCGTTGTTCACGAGCACATTGATCCTGCCGTGCGCGGCGAGCGCCTTTTGCGTAGCGGCTTCGACGGACGCTTCATCGGTGAGTTCGACGACGGAATCGCTGCCGCCGCGTTCCTTGTAGGCGGCCTTCAGTTCGGCGCTGGTGCGCGCGAGCCGTCCGGCATCGACATCCCAAAGCGCGACATTCGCGCCCGATTGCAGGGCCCGCTCCGCCACCGCCAGCCCGATACCGCACGCGCCGCCCGTGACGACGACCGTGCGGTCCATCAGATCGATCCGGTTCATGTGTTGTCTCCTTTCGTTTTGATGTGCTCGGGATGCGAGCCTGAGAGGCACTATAGGTCCCGCGCCAATAGCGCAACAATTCGAAAGGGCGATCGTTCGATAGCGAAAGCGGATCGATGGCATCTGCCGAATGGCTAAAGGTGAAAATTTCTCGATGAAATCCGGCAAATCGGGCGTAAAGTTAAAATTTCTCGATCAAAGTGAAGAAATCTCGATGATTCCGCTCGGTTACGCCCGTCTCATCGCTTATGGCGACCTGGCCGTTACGCCGCCGCAGAAGCTCGCTTATGCCAGCTCGTCGGTGAACCGCCGTATCGAAAACGATAGCCAGATTCTGTTTCCCACCAGCGTGGTCTACGACGAATCGCCGGTCGGGCATCTCGAATTTGCACTGCGGCACGAGGGCGTGAATCTCGAAGTCATCGATGCCGCATTCGACTTCATCGAGCCGAAAGAACTGATCGCGCGCCTCAAAGCGACGCCGACCGGCGAGCATATTCGCCGGGCGTGCTTTCTGTGGGAATGGCTGACCGACAAATCGCTCGATACGGAAGTCACCATCAAGGTCGGCTATGTCGATCTTTTTCCCACCGATCTGTATTACACGGCGGCCGAACCGGTGCGCACGCCGAAGTTTCGCGTGCGCGACAACGCGCTCGGCACGCGCTACTTCTGCCCGATCGTGCGCCGCGCGGCGATTCCCGATGATCCGCCGCTCACCGATCTGCTGCGCGAAGCGCAAAGCATGCTCGACGCGATGGACGATCCCGAGTTGTATCGGCGGGCGTTGAATTTTCTCTATCTGTCCGATACGCGCGGGAGTTACGCGATCGAATCGGAAACACCGAGTTCGGACAAGCAGGAGCGCTTCGTTCATCTGCTCAAGCGCGCGGGCGAGGCCGCCGAAGTGAACGAAGAGTGGCTGGTGCAGTTGCAGAACGTCGTGGTGCGCGATGTTCAGTCAGGAAGCGTCGTATCGCACGAAGCAGAACTAGCTGGAGAATGCGACCGGACGCATCGACTTTTTCCCGCGCCCGTCGGCGATCTGCGTGAAGTGATGCAGGCGTGGGAGCGCTTTGTCAACGATCAGAAGCGCTGTCCGGATGTGTTCGTGAAAGCGGCGTGCGCCGCGTTCGGGTTTGTGTATCTGCGCATCCGTTTCTGGATGGCAACGGGCGGCTGCATCGCTTTCTGATTCTATACGAGATGATCAAGCGCGTCGCGAGCCATTGCGATGCTCGCCGCGCGGAAAACGCTCGCTTTGCAGCGCCATCGAATCTCGAAAATTCCTGTCGGCAAATCGCGCAAAGGCGAACAGCGCGCCGACGGCGACGGGATTGGCGACAAAAAATACGATCAACCATAACGGCCTCCGCTTACGTTGGGCCTCCGCTTACGTTGCATCGCAGTATATGTCGGTCTTCACCGTTTAATTTAGCGTCAATCGCACAAAACTCCCTTCAAATCCTCGTAGACGTTTCTCATCCGTGTCCGATGGAACGCGCGCTTGGACACACAAGTCAGCGGCTCAGGCACAGGCGTTGCTTTACTCACAGGCGTTGCTCTACTGCTTCGCCGTCAAAGACCGACAACGATCAACTACTCCAAATCAAGTATGTTCACTCCGAAAGCCTGCGCCACGACCTGCGTCCTCGATGGACTGCCCGTCACGCTCACGTATTACTCCGACACCACGCTTTTGCGCATTACCGATTCCGCCGGCCATTGCGTGCGCGAAACGCGCTGGCCCGCGCCGTGGCGCACCTTGCTCGCGACCCTGCGCGAGTTCAGCGGCAGCAGCGCGGACGATCAGCTCTCGACGCTGCTCGATGAAATGCCGCACGCCCAGCCCGCGATGGCCTGACCTATTCGAATCACAACCCGCGAGACAACCGCTCGCTCAACAACGAAGCAACAAGAGGAAACGATGGCAACTGGCACCGTGAAATGGTTCAACGACACCAAGGGTTTCGGATTTATCAAGCCGGATGACAGCACGCCCGATCTGTTCGCGCACTTCTCCGAAATTCGCGCGGACGGCTACAAGTCGCTGCAGGAGAACCAGAAGGTGATGTTCGAGGTGCGTCAGGGCCCGAAAGGTCTGCAAGCTGCGAACATTCAGCCGCAGTAAACCGTTTGCGCCGCTGTCGTGGAGCCGAGCGCATCACGATGGCACAGTGCGCGCCAACGAACGGCACACGCCGTTCCCCGCAGATAAGATTTCCATCGCGCGTCAATCGTCGTTTCTGTTTTGAAAACGGCGCCTCGCTCCCTTTACAATATCGGACCGACTGCGCGCACGCCCCTCTCGCAGACCCACCTCTTAGCATCCGCCCGGCTGTATGGTCACTGAAACGTCTTCATCGGAATCGCTCGCCGTCGCGGAACGCGTGCGCGAGCTCATGAGCCGTCACGGCATCGGCAAGCGTCAGCAGACCGCCGAACTGTGCCGCATTCTCGACCTGAGTTTTTCGCAGGGCCATCGCAAGTTGCAGGGCAACAGTCCGTGGACGCTCGCCCAGATCCGCCGCGTCGCCGATGCCTTCGACGAGCCCGCGCTCAAGCTCTTCGACACCATCCGCGTTCCGACGACACCGAAGGCACCGCGCACGACGCCACGCTCAAGCTCGGCTCGGTCGAAATTCCGTGCATGGCGTGGATCGGCCAGGCGCTCGAGGCAGGCAGCCGGCCGGACTTCATCGCGCAAAAGCTGAATAACCGCTGGATGGTCAGCAAGCACGAAGGCGTGCTGCTGTACGAGGCGTGCGACGTCCACAAGATCGAAATCCTGCCGCGCCGCGCGGATGTCGAAAAGCCGGTCGTCGCCATGGTCGACGACGATCACGCGTCCGCCGACAATCTTCACGATTATCTGGATGCCACCGGCTTCACCGCGATGGCCCTTTTACGGTCTCGACGTGTTTCTTGAAGCGCTGCAAACGCAAGTGTTCGATGCCGTGGTCATCGACTGGCGCTGTTCGGCGTGCACACGTCGGCGGACGCCATTCGCGCGGTGCGCGAGTCGGACAATCCGGATGCGCCGGTGTTCGTGCTCACTGGCGAGCTGATGACGGGCAAGGCGAGCGAATCAGAGATCAGCCAGATCATCCGCGATTACAACGTCACATGTTTCGAAAAGCCCGCGCACCTGGGCATTCTGGTCGCGGATCTCTCGAAGCGGCTGTTGCGTAGTTAATGTCGGCTTAGACTGCGCGCCGTCGCACCGTCACCGCGCGATGCACCGCGCCTTTGAGCACTTCATAGCGCACCGGTTTCAACAGGTGATCGAAGAACAGCACGGCGGCGGCCGGATCGACGAGTTCGAGCGCATACGCGCTCACCGCGATGATCGGCACGCTCGCACCCGGCGCCAGCCGCGCGCGATATTCATTGGCGAACGAATAGCCGTCCTTGTCCAGCATATGCAGATCGGCGAGGATCACGTCGGCGTCGTTCGCGCGCCGCTACGCGAGCGCGCTGTCGACATCGGGCATGGCGGCGACGGCGTAACCCAGGTGCGTCAACATTTCCACCAGCGATTCGCGGATCGATTCGTGATCGTCGATCACGAGCACGCGCGATTTGCGCAGCGCCGGCGCGCCTGCATCTTCCTCCGCGCGCGCCGGCAGATTTTGCGCCGATACCGCCGGCAAGCTGACGCGAAGCGCCGCGCCCTGCCCGACTTCGCTCGATACCTCGATCGTCCCGTTCAACAGTTCCACCAGCCCGCGCACGACCGCGAGTCCCATGCCCGCGCCATCGAAGCGCCGCGTGCTCGATGAATCAAGCTGCCTGAATTCCTTGAAAATCAGCGGCAACTGTTCGCGCGCGATGCCCGGACCGGTATCGATCACGGAAATATCCAGACGCTTTTGGCTGCGCACGAAATGCACGTCGATCGAACCCGCTTCCGTGTACTTGATGGCGTTGGTCACGATTTGTCGCACGCGATGCGGGTCCGATTCGATCGCGCCGTGTTCGCCCGCAAAGTCGCCGCGCAGTTCGAGCTTCTTCGAATTCGCGGCGGGCATGTTCGCATCGACGATGGATTCGAGCAGTTCCTGCGGATCGAATACGACCATGCGCAGTTCGAGCTTGCCCGCGCCGAGCCGCGTGTAATCGGTAAGATCGCGCATTTGCGCTTCGAGGTGCCGCGCGCCCGCTTCCAGCCGCTCGATGATCTTGCGGTCGGCTTCCGCGTGCAGATTCAGCCCGAGCAGTTCCACCGACGAAACGATCGCGTGCAGCGGCGTGCACAATTCGTGGCTGATCATGCCGAGAAACGTGTCTTTCGCGACGCCCGCATCGCGGGCCACGCGCGTCGCCTGGTGTTCGGCGGCGAGCGCCGCGCGCTGCTGCTCGATCAGACGCATGTGCCGGTAGCCGTTGAGCAACAGCAGACAAGTCGCCGCCACCGACAATAGCGCGAGCAGAATGCCGCTGTAGATCATGTACGGCGCTTCGCCTCGAAATCCCGCGCGATATCCTCGCGCGCGGCGACATCCATCAGCCGCCGTCCGCTCGACAATTCCGCGACAGCGGGCACATTTTGCCGCATCACGCCGATGATCCTCAGCGTGCGCTGATGCTCCGCCTTCAGTCCTTCGACATCGGTCTGAATGGAATCCAGCGCGGTCTGCAACTGCCGCAGAATTTCCTGCTGCCGATTGCGCAAGGCTTCCTGCCCGGCGACGACACCGGCTGAATCGGCGACTTGCGTGAGCCGCGCGCGCAACAGGCGGTAACTCTCGCGCACCCACTCCGCGTCTTCATCGATACTGCCGCGATACAGCAACACCTGACTCTCGAAGCGCTCGTACGCAATCTGAAACTGCGCGGCGTCCCAGTACAGGCGGTCGTACGGCACGACATGCTGATGCGTCTCGCGCGCGAGCAGCCCCGAGTACAGCATGTAGCCGACCGCGCCGATCGACGGCGCAATGCAATGGCGAGCGCGATCATCGCCGCGTACCAGACGCGCCGGAACCAGGGACGCGCGGGGCGCGTGCGCAAAGAGGAATCGTGACGCGTGACGGCCATCGGTTTAAGCGCTTACCGTGCTTCTATCATGCGCGCCGCACGTTCGGATGCGACGACGATCAGCTTCATCGTCGCCCGCGTCGCGCCGACGAAAATCTTGCGCGCGGCCTGATCGTCGAGCGCGTCGAAATCGACTTCGGTCAGCACGACGTACGGCGCGGATTGCTCTTTGAAGCGATAGATCGATTCGAGCAGCACATCGCCCTCGCGATACTCCGGGTTGCCGAACAGATCGTACGGAACCGGTAAACGCGCGCAACCGATGCGGCCCGAGCTGATCGACCGCCGTGAGCGCCGAGCCTTCGCGCCCGCGAAACGACAGCACGGCAATGTCCTGCTTCCGGAAGCCGAGCGACAGCGCATGCGTGATCGCGCGCTTGGTCGCTTCGATCACTTCTTCGGGATGACCGTCTTCGTAAGTGGAGATGCTCACGTCGGAGCCGTCGAACGGACTGCCCGCTTCGAGCCGCACGTCCGGCCCGACAATCTTGCGGATAAAGTCGAGCAAGTCGCGCGGACTGCGATAGTTGGCGGTTTCGCGAAGAATCGTCCAGCCGGGCAGCGGCACCGGTTCGAGCAGGTAGAGGTTCTGCATCGGATCTTCGAGCCACCACCACGCGCCATCGGCGTTGAGCAGGCGTTCCAGCGATTCGACCCACGCCGCCTGAAAATCCTGACCTTCATCGACGATCAGCACATCGGTCTTCCAGTGCTCGGGCACTGGCACGGCGGCGAAGCGCTCTTCGAGCGTCGTAAAGAGACGTTGGGCTAGCTAAAATCGGGCAGACTGCCGGCATCGCGCGCGACGGCCGCGCTCAGTTGGGATATTCGCGATCTTCGCTTCCTTCGGCGCAATCGCGCGGATATGGTCCGCGAGCGGCCGGTTGAAGCACACATAGAGCACGCTTTTGCCAGCGGCGAGCGCATCGCGCGTATGGCGAGCTGCGTCTTGCCCGCGCCGGCGGTCGCGATCACGCGCAAACGGAACGGCTCGAATTCGAGTCTGCGCGCCCACGTCGGGAGTCCGCCCGACAATCGCGTGACGAGAGTATTGGCCGCGCCGACGAGCGCGTTCGTATCCGGCGTGAGAGACAGTTCATCGGCGAGAAAATGATGGATGCGCGCCGCCGCTTCGAAACGCGGTTCGTCGGGCGGCAAAATCTCCAGCACGACTTTGGGCAATTGCGCCTTGCGGCTTGTATCGACGATACGCCCCGCCGGCACGCCCGCGATCGCCGCGTCCTTGACGGTGTAATCCGGGCAATACAGCAGCTCCTCGATCCGATACGTCCCCGCCCCGAACGCCGCCGTAAACCGCCAATGCAAATTCTCCAGCGTGCGCGCAAGTTGAATGGCGACATTGCGCTCCTTTTGCAGATACACCTTCACGAGCCCCGCGCCGGATTCGGCGAGCGTCAGATCGCCATCGGTGATGACAGGCGATTTGCCCAGCCCAGCGGATGCACCGCGCGCAATTCGGGCGGCGCGAGCATCGTGACGGGATCGCGTTGATAGCGCTTGATGTCATATTCGACGCCGAGCTCTTCGAGCATCCACAGCACACGCTGCGAACGCGAATTGTTGAGGTGGTGAACGGTGAGCATGCGCGGATCCCGATAAGCGTAGAGCCCGAGTGTCGCATACGAAATGCGTCGTACGCGTCACGGCATGCTACTTGCCGGCGTGAACGTGCTGAAAAACACAACGAAAAAAGGAGAAGTCGATGACCCTGATCATCTATCTGGTGGGCTGGCTGATTTTCATCGGCGGTGTGTGCTGGGGACTCGTCGCCATGCACGTGTCGCAGCACACAATCGCGATCGTCGCCGTAATCATGCTCGGCATTGCCGTGATTACCGGCGCGACGCGGGCGCGCAATCGTGACCGACGGCGGCAGATTTCCGCGTATTTCGTGATCGCGCAAACGCTGGATGAGATAAAAACCGTCCATGCCTGGAAGGTCGAGATCGCAGATGACCGCATTGGGGAGATGCGTGATCGCCGCTTCCGCGCCGTCTTCGGCCACCGCCACGACGGCGGCGCCTTCTTCCTCCAACAACATCTGCAGCGATGCTCTGCTTTCGGGATCGTCTTCGATGAGTACGATCCGCGCATACCCCAGTCTTGCTACTTCGTTCATCATGTTCTTTTCAACTGCCGAAAACGGAATTCTCGCGCACGGTCTCCACGGTTCGCCGCTCGTCGACCTCACGCTACCGGCTGAAGTTGCCACGAAAACGCGGCGCGAATTCCGAACGCACCGTATTTTATTGCCGCCAGTGCACCGGTGCGGAACGCCTTGCGGTGGGTGTGTCGGGCCGAGCGGAAAAAGCGCTTGAGCGCGACATGTTTTATCGGGCAAGAAGCGGACCGATCGAAACAAAGCCTTTAGATACAAGGTTCTGCGGCGTGTCGAGAAGTGAACGCTTGAGCGCGTTGCGCACGAACGTGTAATTCCGGGACCTGCCGCGCCCCGTTTTCCCGTCAGACATTTGAAACATTCGCCGCCGATCCGCCGTCCGCGCGCGTTCCCGTCGATTGCCACAACGCGCGGTATTCGGTCGGCGTGATGCCGACGGTCGCCTTGAACTGACGCGTGAACGTGCTGTGATCGGTGTAGCCGCAGAGCGCAGCGACATCGGTGACCTTTTCGTTCGTGGCGAGCAGCGCGGTCGCGGCATCGAGCCGCGTCTTGAGCAAAACCTGCCGCGGCGTCAGATGAAACACCTTGTGAAAATAGCGCTCGAGCTGCGCGATCGACATGTTCGCCATCTGCGCGAGTTCGCGCATATTGAGCGGCTGGACGTAATGTTCCTGAATATGCTGCACGACCGCCGCCAGCTTGCTATACGCCGGATGCGTACTCTCGGCCGCCTGCAGATCGCGCGAAATCCCCGCCAGCCCGACGATATTTCCCGCCGTATCGTGCAGCGGCTGCTTGCACGTCATGATACAGATGCAATTCGAGCTGATCGATCAGCTGATGTCCCTGCGCGATGATCGCCTGATCCTGCGCCGTATAGATGCGCCCGAAGCGGCGCGGGAACACGTCTTCGGCGGTCTTGCCGAGCAGCGCGGACTTGTCGTCTTTGTAGCCGCAGCGGCGCGCGAGCGTGCGGTTGACCATCGCGTAGCGCGCGTCGCGATCCTTCACGAAGAAGACGATGTCAGGCATCGCGTCGAACACGGGTTCGAGCAGCATGAAATGCGCGAGCATGTCGCGCAAGGTCGATGCAGCCGGCGCGGCCAGAGGGCTAGTCATGCGTTGAGTGGGCGAAGTGCGGTCGTAATCGATCGGTACTCGATTATAGAGACACAACATCACCCGGCGCGCGCCAAAGGAAAATGCCGTCGCGAGGACGGCATTTCTTTCAGGCGATCACGGCATCAAGCCGCGATTTCGGTGTGATCGTCGTTGAGACCATCATCGACCGGGCTGCCACTTTCATCGTAGAGATGCAGCAGGCGGTAGCCGCTCTTGTACACCGGCTGAAGCCGGAAGTGATTCACCGGCTCGATTTCGAGCGCGAGACGCAGACGTGACACGTGGCTGTCGATCGTACGCGTGGTTTCGCGGAATTCGCGGCCCCAGACCATGGCGAAAATATGATCGCGCTACAACACGCGGCCGATATTCGAGAAGAACAATTGCGCGAGACGGAATTGCGTGCCGCTTAGTTGGACCGGCTTGCCGCGTACGGTGACGATCTGCTGGCGCGCATCGAACCGGTACGGACCGACTTCGAGGAACGCATTCGCCGGATACGCCCGGCGCAGCAGCGCTTCCACACGCGCGCCGAATTCGCCCGGACGAATGGGATAGACGACGTAATCGTCCGCGCCCGCCGTCAACTCGCAGACGATGTTGTGTTCGTCGCCGTCGGGCGTAGCGAAAATGACGGGCACGCGCTCGCCGAAGCTCGAACGCACGGATTTCAGCAGATCGAGCCCGCACAGGCCCGAGGAATTCCAGTCGAGCACGAGAAGATCGACGGTGGAACGCGACAACGCTTTCGACAGCAATAAGCCGTCTCCGAAAGTGACGCAGGTGTGGCCCAGACGTTTGACGATATCGCTGATGAGATTTCGATAGCTGGGGTCGGTTTGCAAAACGGCGACGCGCATAGTGTCAGGCCTGATGGATCCAAGGAGCTAACGGCGCCGATTACTGCGCCGTGGGCGTCTCGTCGCGGGATGAGACGTTTCTGTTACAGGAGGCCCGAATTGTCACGCGTGTGACGATGCTGGGACGTTTCTTAAACGCAACCGTCGCTGATTAATCGTACTTTTTTGTATTCAGGCTACTTACATCCTGTAACATGCCGCGTTTGGCTCAAAAGTCCCCGCTTCCGTCGTTTTACCGAAACGTCGCGAAGACACGCAGCGCCGCGACTGTCCGTCGCACAGCGCCGCGCGGTTGACGGGCGGCGGCAACGAATCCGCGCCCGAGTCGTTCCACGCTTTGCGCTCACCCGGCGCGTCCGACACCCCGCAGGGCAATGCCTCACTTTCGCTGCGCATCGCGCGGCTTTCTTACGGGTTCATTTTTCGATGTCGGCACACCCTCTTTCCGGCGGCGAACGCACCGCCGGCCGCGCCCTCACGCGCGGCGACTATAAGACGCTCACCCTCGCCGCACTCGGCGGCGCGCTCGAGTTTTACGACTTCATCATCTTCGTGTTCTTCGCGCCGGTCATCGGCCAGTTGTTCTTTCCGGTATCGATTCCGGACTGGCTGCGTCAGTTGCAGACCTTCGGCATCTTCGCGGCGGGTTATCTCGCGCGTCCGCTCGACGGCATCGTGATGGCGCATTTCGGCGACCTGCTCGGCCGCAAGCGCATGTTCACGCTGTCCGTTTTGCTGATGTCCGTACCCACGCTCCTGATGGGCTTTTTGCCGACCTACGCGTCGATCGGTCTTGCCGCGCCGGTGCTGCTGCTCCTGTTCCGCGTGATGCAGGGCGCGGCCGTCGGCGGCGAAGTGCCGGGCGCGTGGGTGTTCGTGTCGGAGCACGTGCCGAGCCGTCATATCGGCTATGCGTGAGGCCCGCCGTCAGCGTGCCGCACGCATAGCCGATATGACGGGCTCGGCTCGCTGATCGCGACCGCCATCAACAAGTCGTTCGCGCCGGAACAGGTCGCGGATTTCGCGTGGCGTCTGCCGTTCCTGCTCGGCGGGCTGTTCGGGCTGTGCTCGGTGTATCTGCGCCGCTGGCTGCATGAAACGCCCGTGTGCAGCAGCGCAAGGCGATCGCGGCCGAAATCCCGCTCAAAGCCGTGCTGCGCGATCACGGCCGCGCCGTCATCGTGTCGATGCTGCTCACGTGGATGTTGTCGGCGGCGATCGTCGTCGTGATTCTGATGCGCCCACGCTTCTGCAGAAGCAGTTCCATATCGCGCCGGCGACGGTGCTGATCGCGAACAGCGCGGCGACGCTGTGCCTGACCATCGACTGCGTGCTGTCGGGCGCGATTGCGGGGCGGATCGGCGCGGGCAAGACGATTTTCATCGGCGGCGCAGCGTTGGCCGTGTCGTACTGGCTGATGTTCCAGCAAGTCGCGCTCGATGCCGCCGCGCTCCTGCCGTACTACGCGCTCGCGGGCTTTTTCGTCGCCGTGATCGGCGCGATTCCGTTCGTAATGGTCAAGTCGTTCCCGTCCACCGTGCGCTTCTCGGACATTTCGTTTTCGTACAATGTCGCGTACGCGGTGTTCGGCGAACTCACGCCGATCGTCGTGTCGCTGATGATGAAATCAAGCCCGCTCGCCCCGGCGATCTACGTCGGCGCACTGTGCGCGGTCGGCGCGTTGACGACCTTGTTCATCAAGGAATCGCGCTGATTTCAGGGAAGGGACATTTCACGCCAGGCCGAAACATCGAACGCATAACGCGCCTACGATGAACAGCATGAACTCGAACCTTTCCCCTTCGGCATCGCGGCTGACACGCCGGCAGATGCTCACCGTCACCGCGTCCAGCATCGGCTTCGTGGTCTCGCAGCTGGACGTGTCCATCGTCAATGTCGCGCTGGCGAGCATCGGGTACGACCTGCATGCGAGCGGCGCGAGCCTTCAATGGACCGTCGATAGTTACGCGCTCGCCTTCTCCGCGCTGATGCTCTCCGCCGGCTCGCTCGGCGACCGCTTCGGCGCGCGGCGGCTCTTTGTCGGCGGATTGTGGCTATTCGCACTGGCATCGCTCAGCGGCGCGTTTTCACACGATGCCGCGCAGCTCGTGATCGCCCGCGCGATTCAGGGCGTCGGCGCGGCCGCGATGCTGCCCAACTCCCTCGCGCTGCTGAACGCCGCGTGCGGCAACGACTGCCGCGTGCGCGCGAAAGCGGTCGGTCCTGTGGACGGCGGCGGGCACGGTATCGATCGCGGCGGGACCGATTCGGCTGGCGCAGTATCTTCTGGGTCAATCTGCCGATTTGCGCGGCGGGCGTCTTGGCGACGCTCGCGTGGGTCGACAATGCGCGCCCGCCTCTTCCGCGCGATCAACCCGCGCACGCGGGCGGCGTCGATCTGCCGGGTCAGGCGCTCACGATCGTCGCGCTGACGGCGTTCGTCGGTGCGGTGATCGAGATGCGTCCGCTTGGCGTGACGCATCCGCTCGTGCTGGGCGGACTCGCGCTGGCGGTCGCCGCGGCTTGTGGTTTCATCGCGACGGAGCGGCGCACGCACGCGCCGATGCTCCCGCTCTTGCTCTTGCTCTTTTCCGAGCGCACGTTCAGCGCGGCGGTGGTGTTCGGTATTGGCGTGAATCTGACGTATTACGGCATGGTGTTCGTGCTGAGCCTGTATTTGCAGCGCGTGCTCGGCCACACGCCACTGCAGACCGGCCTCGCGTTTTTGCCGCTGACCGGCGGCTTTCTGCTCTCGAATCTGGCGAGCGGGCCGGGCCGATCGACGCGCGCTTTGGCTCACGCGGCCCGATGATCGCCGGCGCTTTGCTCGATGCCATCGGCTTCGTGGCGCTGATGTTTGTCGGCCCGTCGACCCCCACGGTCGCGCTGCTGCTGCCGTTCCTGCTAATTCCGTCCAGCATGGGCGTCGCGGTCCCGGCGATGACGATCGCCTTGCTCGGCACCGTCGGCCAGCAGCGCGCGGGCACGGCATCGGCGGTGCTGAATACGGCGCGGCAGGCGGCGGGCGCGATCGGCGTCGCGGCGTACGGCGCGGGCGCGGGCGCGGACGGCGCGGCAGGAACCGCGCAAATCGTCGATGCCGTGCGCTGGTCGGCGGGCATTTCGGTCGCGCTCCTGCTGTGCGCGGCGTTCACGGGAAGTCTCGTGCGCAATGTGCGCGGCAGCGGCGTGTCCAATGCGCAGGCCGAATAAGCCGCCTACGATGTCAGGAACGCCCGTTGCATCGGCGAAAGTGAATTTCTTCTCTGGAGACCGGACCATCATGTCGACCCGGCCTCGTTTGCCCGAAGAACCGATCGAACCCGATCCCGACAAACTGCTCGATCCCGACGTGCCGCCGAATCCCGAAGATCCGTACATGCCCGACGGTCCGGATTCCGCGGCGCCCATCGTCCCTGCCGATCCGAAAAACGGCGAGCCGCGCCTGTAAGCGGCGCGCGAAAATAGAATGCCCGCGCGGTTGATGCAACCGCGCGGGCATTTTTACTGTGGCGCTTGTTAGTTAGAGACTCGTCGTCTGCACCGTGCCCGTTTCGAGCGCGCGTTCGATCAGCGCTTCCTGCTGCGCTTTGCGCACTGCATCGGCGACAAAGGAATCGGGTGCTTCCACTTCCACCCGGATCGTGCCGATGATGCCGCCCGCCTCCACGATCACGAGTGATTCCGCCGAGTCCGCCCGGCTGATGATGACGCGCTGCGGACCGCCGCCTTCGGCGAGGCTCGCGCAAAACTGCATCCTTTGCCCGCCGATCACTTGTTCGAATGTTTGAATCATCGCTGTCTTCCGCGTTTGGTTGGACAAAAGGTGTCGGGAACACGCTTTCGCACGCTCGCTTATTCATCGATTCGCCCGCCTACGGCAGGTTCAATTCTGTAAGCATGCTGTCCGCAACGCAACCTGCTTTAACGCCGTGATTGCGATAAGGCGCGCAGCGCGTCGGCGGTGGCATCGTCGGCGGGGAAAAGCGCTTCGATCGCCAACTCCGATAGCGTGATGTCCACCGGCGTGCCGAACACCGTGGTCGTGCTGAAGAACGACAGTTCGCCGTGCGGCGTGCGCAGGATCAAGGGCACGACGACCGGATCGGGATCGCCATCGTGCGCGATGTCTCGCCCGCATGCGCAGGCGCGGGATACGCCTCCAGTTCCGCCAGCAACGCGACGAGCGTGGCATCGCCGGACACTTCGATCTGACGACGCACGCGCGCGAACAAATGCGCGCGCCATTCGTGCCAGTTGCCGATCATGTTCGCCAGCACGCGCGGATGCATGGAGAGCCGCACCACGTTCACCAGCGGCGCGAGTAGCGTGGCATCGGCGGATGCGACGAGCGGCGTCAGCGCATCGTTGGCGGCGATCATCGTCCAGTGCCGGTCGATGGCCAGCGCCGGATACGGCTCGTGCCCTTTCAGCACGAGTTCGACCGCGCGCCGCGCCGCCGCGAGTTGCGGATCGGCCAACGCGCGTTCGCGATAAAGCAGCGCATAGCCCGCCGCGATCAGCAAGGTATTGCGCTCGCGCAAAGGCACCTCCAGTTGCTCGGCGAGGCGCATCAACATATCGCGGCTCGGCAGCGAGCGCCCGGATTCGACAAAGCTCAAATGCCGCGTCGATACTCCACCACGCCCGCGAGATCGAGCTGGCTCATACGCCGCTTCTGCCGCCAGTCGCGCAATAAAGTGCCCACAGTTGCGCGCATCGTCGCGTGAATAAGTGTCGAGTTCATGGCGACGATCTTAGCCGCGTCAAAGCCGCTGATCCATTACCTCTCACGTTATCGCGCTCAGGACGTAAATTCTACTCCGCAAACATTTGCTAAGAAATTCTTGCCCCATACCCTAAATGTCGGCGGCCTCCAAGCCGTTAAAGCCCAACATCAAGGTAACAATGCTTCGCGAGCCGTGCGCGCTTGGAAGCACCCATCTGCGAACAAGCGTTCGCAAGAAATCGAGCACGCACGGCTCGCGACGCGGACTCTAGCGGAGAAATCATGTTTGTTCTTATTGGTTGGACGGTGATCGTCGGCTGTGTGGTCGGAAGCTTCGTCGCCGTGGGCGGTCACGTGGTGGCGCTTTTGCAGCCGTTCGAGTTGCTGTGTATTTTCGGCGCGGCCATCGGCGCGTTCGTCGTGTCGAATCCGACCTCGACGCTCAAGAAGACGATGCAAACGTTCCCGAAGATTTTCAAGGGCGGCGACTACACGAAAGAGAAGTATCTGGCGCTGATCGCATTGCTCTATGAACTGCGCAAGGAAGGCATGATGGCGCTCGAAGCCGATGTCGATGCGCCCGAGTCCAGCCCGACGTTCCAGAAGTACGAACATGTGATGGCCGATCATCATCTGCTCGAGTTCATCGTCGACTATCTGCGCATGATGTCCGCTGGCAATGTGAATGCGATGGAGATGCAGGACCTGATGGACGAAGAGCTCGAAACGTACCACACCGAAAGCTCGATCGCCGCGAACGCCATTCAGAAGATGGCGGATGGTCTGCCGGCATTCGGTATCGTGTCCGCGGTGATGGGTGTGGTGCACACGATGGGTTCGGTGGGCGCGCCGCCCGCCGTGCTCGGCGAGATGATCGCGGCGGCGCTGGTCGGCACGTTCCTCGGCATTCTGCTGGCGTATGGTTTCGTCGGCCCGCGCGCTGACTTGCTCAATGCCAAGGGCGCGTCCGAAGCCAAGCCGTTCCAGTGCGTGAAGGCCG
This sequence comes from Candidatus Burkholderia humilis, assembly GCA_001184405.1. GTDB lineage: Bacteria > Pseudomonadota > Gammaproteobacteria > Burkholderiales > Burkholderiaceae > Caballeronia > Caballeronia humilis. The sequence continues at coordinate 5,953 of LFMX01000018.1, read as the reverse complement.
TGTTGCTGGCATCGATGAACGGTTATGTACCGACAGTCGCCGTCGAATTCGGCCGCAAGGTGCTCTTCACCGCCGATCGTCCGACCTTCAAGGAACTCGACGAAGCCGCGCGCGCCACGAAGATGCCCAAGAGCGCGTGATCGCCGTTAACCGAGACTAAATAACCATGGCTGAAAAACCATCACGCGATCCGATGCAATCCGTGCTCGCGCCCACCATTATCGTGCGGCGCAAGAAGAAGGCGCACGGACACGGCCATCACGGCGGTGCATGGAAGATCGCTTACGCCGACTTCGTCACCGCGATGATGGCGTTCTTCCTGCTGATGTGGCTGCTCGGTTCCACATCGAAGTACGACAAGGAAGGCATCGAGGAATACTTCAACACGCCGCTGTCTGCATTGTTCGGCGATCAGGGCGGCGCGGCTCATCACACGAGCGTGGTGAACGGCGGCGGTGCAAGTCTCGCGAGCGCGCGTCCGGGCGAAGCGAACAAGACGCAACAGCAGCCGACGCCCACGAAAGTCACGCGCGCCAGCTTGCAGCAGGAAGACCTTCAGCGTCTTCAGCAGTTGAAGGCGAAGCTCAGCACCATCATCGATGCAACGCCGCAGTTGAAGGCTTCAAGGATCAGATCCGCATTGCGATCACGAGCGAAGGCTTGCGCATCGAGATCGTCGATTCGAAGAACCGGCCGATGTTCGGCTAGGGCAGCTTCAAGATGGAAAGCTACGCGACGACCATCCTGACCAACATCGGTTCGACGTTGAACGACGTGGACAATCGCGTGTCGATCGCGTGTCGATCGCGGGTCACACGGATGCCGTGCCCTACTCCGGCGGTCAGACGGGCTTCTCGAACTGGGAACTGTCGAGCGAACGTGCAAACGCGGCGCGCCGTGCGCTGGTCGCGGGCGGCATGAAGGAAGGCAAGGTGCTGCAAGTGCGCGGTCTCGCCGATGCATTGCCGCTGAACAAAGATGTCGTCGATGAACCGACCAATCGTCGTATCAGCATTCTCGTGCTGAACAAGGCATCGGAAGAAGCGTTCTTCAAGGATGGAGGACGCACGACGGTGGATCAGGCCTTGCCGCCTGAGACCGCGATTCCCGCTGCGGTGGCGGCGAAATCGAATACGCCAGTTGCTGTAGTGAAGTAATTTTTTCGACAACGCCATGCACATGCATGGCGTTGTCTTTTTTAAGCGATCCACTCCGCAACCGTCTGCACGACGAGCAACACGTTGGCCGTGCTGATCAGCACGAACAGCAGGCATGCAATCAGCTTCATAGGCGTTGCATTGGCGAACGGACCCATCAGCGCACGATCGCTCGTCATGCGAATCAGCGGATACAACGCAAACGGCAACTGCAGGCTCAACACGACCTGACTCGCCACGAGCAGTTTGCTGACCGCGCCATTGCCCATCACATACACGCCGATCAGCGCAGGCACGAGCGCAAGCGCAAGAAGCCTTCCACGATGACCCGCCCGGCGATCGTGCCGGTGAAGGTCGAGCTTTGTCCCGATGCGAACAGCGTGACCGCGAAAAGAATCGTAGCAAACCCGCTGCCGACGATCGGCGCGAGCAGCTTGTAGGCATCTTCGATTTCCGTGACTTGCGTATGCCCTGTTTCATGGAACGCCGATGCCGCGAGAATCAGAATCGCCGCATTGATCAGGAGCGCGAGAATAAGCGACACGATGGTATCGAGGCGCGAAAGCGTGATAGCGGAAGCGAGGCTCTTTCGATCGCGATTGACGACGCGCGTCTGCACGATCGACGAATGCAGATAGAGGTTATGCGGCATGACGGTCGCGCCGAGAATGCCGATCGCGAGATAAAGCGGCTCGCGCTTCGACAGCGCATCGATCGATGGCACGAGGCCCGCCGCCACCGCCGGCCAATGCGGTTTCACGAGCAAGAGTTCGACGACATAGCCCACGCCGATGGTCGCGATCAGGCCGAGCATGATCGCTTCGAGATCGCGGAAGTTCTTGCCCTTCAGACCGAGCACGATGAGCGTATCGAATGCGGTGAGAATGACGCCCCACATCAGCGATACCTTGAACAGCAGATGAAACGCGAGCGCGCCGCCGAGCACTTCGGCGAGATCGCACGCGATGATCGACAACTCCGCAGGCGCCCATTGCGCATTCGCGACGGGCTTCGCATAACGCTCGCGTGAAAGTTGCGCGAGATCCTTTCCTGTGACGATGCCGAGTCGCATCGACAGACATTGCAGGACCATCACCGCGAGGCTCGACAGCACGACGACGAACAGCAGCGTGTAGCCGTAACGCGAACCCGCTTCGATATCCGTGGCCCAGTTGCCCGGATCCATATAGCCGATCGAAATGAGCAGACCCGGCTCCGCGAATTGAAGCAGTTTTTTCCAGAGCGGCGCACTCGGCGCAACGGCGACCGAGCCTTTGACTTCAGAGGGACAAAACGGCGCGGTGGCAGTGGTCGGGAGTTTGAACGGCAATTGAGTGAGTCCGATCGCAATGTGACGAGTGTCGGGCGATTGTTCACCATCGCCTGACAAAGGGGCGAGTCTATCAGCATGCTTTCGTCGATGCAGACGCGTTCTCTGACCATTGCGTCATCTGATCGCCAGCATGAGGTCACGTACGACAAATAGAATGAACGGCATGGCAGGGACACGAATACCCATGCTGCGCCCCGCCTAGTTCGCCATGAAGCTTGCAACAAGAGTCGTCATCATCGCGCTTAGCGCTGCGCCGCTCGCCGCTTTCGCACAAAGCGAGGGCCTCACGTGCACGCAAGTGAAACAGGATTTGCAACGCATGGAACAGGCAGGCTATAACCCGTCCGAACGCGACGTGTTCTATCCCAACGATATCCAGGCCGCGGAAGCGAAGATCAACGCGCAAAACGCATACGGTGGCGCGACGGATGGATCGGCCACATCCGGACGCACGATGTCGACGACACCGCTCGGCCAGACACCGCAGTAAGAAACACGCTGACGCTATCCAGGCGCATCCTCCGTGTGCGCCTTTATTATTTCCCGCTTCACGATCAAATCAGGCACTTCGCTTTCAATCGGCTTTAGCTGATGAGAACGACATATTCACGCCATATTCTCGTTGGCACCCGGCCACTACCATTGCTGCACGATGCGACCTCCGGCCTCGCATCGTGAGACGTCTCGTGCGCCGGACGCCTTAGCGCCACCGTTCCCTTCCCTCGTATTGTCCGAACGACTCAATGTGGATCGTCAACGTTACGCTCAAGCGGCCCTACACGTTTATCGTGATGGCCATCATGATTCTGCTGGCGACGCCCTTCGTCCTCTTGACGACGCCCGTGGACGTATTGCCCGAGATCAATATCCCGGTCGTCAGCATCATCTGGAATTACACGGGCCTGTCGGCCGAGGACATGGCCAATCGCATCACGTCGGTCAATGAGCGCAGCCTGACGACGACGGTCAACAACATCGAGCATACGAGTCGCAGTCCTTGCAGGGCATCTCGATCATCAAGCTCTTTTTGCAGCCAACCGCAAACATTCAGACCGCCATTGCGCAGACCGTGGTCGTCAAACAGGCGTAAGTCAAGCAGATGCCGCCGGGCGCCACGCCGCCGCTCGTCATCAGCTATTCGGCGTCGAGCATTCCGGTGATTCAGCTCGGCTTGTCGAGCACGCGTGAATCCGAACAGGCGCTCAACGATACGGCGCTCAACTTCCTGCGCTCGCAACTCGTGACCATTCTGGGCGCTGCCGTGCCCTACCCGTACGGCGGTAAAACAAGGCTGATTTCCGTCGATCTCGATACCCGCGCGCTGCTTGCCAAGGGCCTCACGCCCACCGGGCCGTCAACGCGCAAAACCTCATCCTGCCGACCGGCACCGCGAAGATCGGCCCGAAGGAATACACGGTCAACATGAACGGTTCGCCCACGACTGTGGCAGGCCTGAACGATATTCCGGTGCGCACGGTCAATGGCGCGACGACGTATCTGCGCGAAGTGGCGCATGTGCGCGACTGCTTTTCGCCGCAGACGAATATCGTGCGACAGGACGGTCAGCGCGGCGTGCTCATCTTCGTGTTGAAGAACGGCGATGCCTCGACGCTTTCCATCGTCAATTCATTGAAGGGTCTGTTGCCGCAGGCGCGCGCGCAACTTTCGCAGGACATCAAGATCAATGCGTTCTTCGATCAATCGATCTTCGTGACTGCCGCTGTGCAGGGCGTGGTGCGTGAAGCGCTGATCGCGGCTGCGCTGACCGCCGCGATGATCCTGCTCTTTCTCGGCAACTGGCGCAGCACGTGCATCATCGCGATCTCGATTCCGTTGTCAATCCTCTCGTCGCTGATTGCGCTGCATGCGCTCGGGCAGACCATCAACATCATGACGCTGGGCGGTCTTGCGCTCGCGGTCGGCATTCTCGTGGACGATGCCACTGTGACCATCGAAAATATCGAACGGCACCTTCATTTAGGCACGAATCTGCACGATGCCATTCTCGACGGCGCGGGCGAAATCGCCGTGCCGGCGCTCGTGTCCACGCTGTGCATCTGCATCGTGTTCGTGCCGATGTTCTTTCTCACCGGCGTTGCGCGCTTTCTTTTCGTGCCGCTCGCCGAAGCCGTCGTCTTCGCGATGCTCGCGTCCTACGTCCTCTCGCGCACGCTCGTGCCGACGCTCGCCATGCTGTTGATGGGACACGCCCACACGCCCAATGCGAAAGTAAAGCCGAATCTCTTCATGCGCTTGCACAAGCGTTTCGATCGCGGTTTCGAGCGCATGCGCGGCGCGTATAATGTGATTCTCAGCACGTTGCTGGTGCGGCGGCGTCTGTTCGCCACGCTCTTTCTCGGCTTCTGCATGATCTCGTCGGGACTCGTATTCGTGCTCGGCGAAGACTTCTTTCCTGCTGTGGATGCAGGCGATATCCGCATGCATATGCGTGCGCCGACGGGCACGCGTATCGAAGAAACCGCGCGGCTTGCGGATGAAGTGGAAAAGATCGTGCGGCGCGTCATGCCGCACGATCAGCTGGCGACCATACTCGATAACCTTGGCCTGCCCTATAGCGGCATCAACCTGTCGTATAGCAATGCAGGCACGCTCGACGGTGAGATTCAGGTTGTGCTCAAGGCAGACCACAAGCCGACACAAACCTATATCGATGAATTGCGCTCGCTGTTGCCGCGCCTTTTTCCCGGCACCAAATTCTTTTTTCAGCCTGCCGATATCGTCACGCAGATTTTGAACTTCGGCTTGCCCACCGCTATCGACGTGCAGATTCAAGGACAAAACCAGCAAGTGAACTTTCAGGTCGCGAGCGCGCTGATGAAAAAGATCCGCATGATTCCCAGCAATGTCGATACTCACATTCAGCAGAAGCTCGACGAGCCCGCAATCAACCTGCAAATGGATCGCACGCGTTTGCAGCAACTCAATCTCAACGCGAACAATGTCGCGCAAAACGTGCTGGTATCGTTGTCGGGCAGCTCGCAAACCGCGCCGGGCTTCTGGTTCAATCCGCGCAATGGCGTCGAATACAACCTCGCGGTGCAGACGCCGCAATATCAAATCTCATCCATCGATGAACTGCTGCGCACGCCGGTGTCCGCGTCATTGAACGGACCGACGCAACTGCTCGGCAATCTCGTGCGCGTATCGCGGGCTTTTTGCTCTTGATCGTCAGCGCGATTCTCGTGTTCCGGCCATCGTTTCGTACCCATGCGATGTCGTAGCGCGTCATCCTGTGTGACATTTACGGGCTGCTGTGCATGATCATCGCGCTGGTCGCGATCACGCCCGCGCCGTACAACTACACGCAGCATTTCAGCGGCGTGTGTCTCGCGCTCTTCGTGCAGTTCAGCTTCTTTTATCTGCGTTCGCGCGTGGTGCTGACCGCCGGCATCATCACGATGGGATCGATCGTGCTCGCGCAACTCACCGCGCATCTGCTGCG
>LFMX01000164.1 GCA_001184405.1 Candidatus Burkholderia humilis | reverse complement strand
GTAGCGCAAACGAGTATGACCTGACCTCCAGTTACGGTTTGCGGCGCGCATCAGGCGAACGCGTCAGATGACTCTCCCGGCGGCGCGATCGATCGGATTGGTCTCGCGGCATCGACGCCCTGACTGTGGACAACCTTGTGAGCACCGCACCAGGTTTACTGTTGGCGCTTTCTGAATAACTCCGCACGATTCGAAAATCCGCGAAAGTTGTCCCGGCTTCCAGCGGTAAACGGTCGCGCCATACCGGAGTTATCGATCGCGTAAACCTTTGATCGCAAACGCCGCAATGTAGTTATCCACTGAAAACAGCGAGGCTTGTTAAATACTACGACGTATACATATTATTCCTCTGTTTATTCATATGAAGCAAGGCACAGCGCTCAAAACCCGAGCGCTTCTTCGGGCATCACAGAGAACACAGAGAATCAAGAAGCCGCGCCATGCACCTGCCGCAATCGGCTGATCTGATCCAGCTCGGTGATCTCCGCTTTGCCGAGTCGCGTGCGCGGACAAACGGCGCGGCCCATCTGACTGAGCACGTCATAGAAATAGCGATTGCCGCTCGCCCGCGCGATCTGCAGATGAAATTCGACGTCATGTTCGAGCACATCGGTGCTGCCGCTGTTGACCTGCTACTTGAAGTGCTCGAGCGCCGCGCTGATTTCAGGTGTTGCTCGGTGCGCCGCCCCGCCGCCTACGCAGCGGCAAAGCCTTCCAGATCGATTAGAAACTCGACGATCGCCAGAATGTCGAGCAAACTCGACAGGTCCGCGTCCGGCAGCCGCACCGATTCGCGATCGGCCGGCGGCAGAATGAACGTGCCGACGCCATGCCGCGTTTCCACGACATTCGCGGCCTGTAAACGCGACACCGCTTCGCGCACGACCGAACGGCTCACCGAGAGCTGCTTCATCAGCGCGACTCCGGTCGGAATCTTGTCGCCGGAACAGAGCACGCCGCGTTCGATATCCTCGAACAAGGTCGCGACGACTTTATCGGTGAGACTGGCCATTGATGATTTCTGCCTGCTTAAAGATGAGATAACGAAGTCGGACGTCTCGCGTGACGAATAGCGGCTTTCAAAAGGGTCATAAGCACGCGATGTCCGGTAGAGTCGAGATGTGGCGCGGTGGTATGTGGCGCGGTGGTATGTGGCGCGGTGGTAGTAGGTCCGGTTTGTCTGTTGCCGCCCCTTTCGTCTGGTGGTGCCCGAATAACCTCACCATGGCTCCGAAGTGTGGGCGCTTGATGCGAGTGCGGCCGGTCCTTAGGGTCTGGTAAAGCAAAAGTATCAAGAGTCTCACACGAAGTATCAGAGGAAGGTTTTTCCATCTTTGGATGGAATAAATCATCGTCAGTACGTTGAGTGAGCGACCGGTTCTAAAAGAACCGAAAACAGTAACAGGCATTGAACTGAAGAGTTTGATCCTGGCTCAGATTGAACGCTGGCGGCATGCCTTACACATGCAAGTCGAACGGCAGCGCGGACTTCGGTCTGGCGGCGAGTGGTGAACGGGTGAGTAATACATCGGAACGTGTCCTGTAGTGGGGGATAGCCCGGCGAAAGCCGGATTAATACCGCATACGACCTAAGGGAGAAAGCGGGGGATCTTCGGACCTCGCGCTATAGGGGCGGCCGATGGCAGATTAGCTAGTTGGTAGGGTAAAGGCCAACCAAGGCGACGATCTGTAGCTGGTCTGAGAGGACGACTAGCCACACTGGGACTGAGACACGGCCCAGACTCCTACGGGAGGCAGCAGTGGGGAATTTTGGACAATGGGGGCAACCCTGATCCAGCAATGCCGCGTGTGTGAAGAAGGCCTTCGGGTTGTAAAGCACTTTTGTCCGGAAAGAAAACGTTCGAGCTAATATCTTGAGCGGATGACGGTACCGGAAGAATAAGCACCGG
>LFMX01000163.1 GCA_001184405.1 Candidatus Burkholderia humilis | reverse complement strand
GGAACAGCGGCTGAAGCGCGGCGAATTGCGTGTGTTGATTGCGACGACATCGCTCGAATTGGGTATCGATATCGGCGATGTCGATCTCGTTTGTCAGATCGGCTCGCCGGGTTCGATCGGCGCGTTTTTGCAGCGTGTCGGGCGTTCGGGGCATCACGTGGGCGGCACGCCGAAAGGGCGGCTTTTTCCCACTTCGCGCGACGATCTGATCGAATGCGCAGCCTTGCTCGATTGCGTGCGGCGCGGCGAACTCGATGCGCTCGCCATTCCGCCCGCGCCGCTCGATGTGCTCGCGCAGCAGATCACCGCCGAAGTTGCGTGCCGCGAATGGCGCGAGGACGAATTGTTCGCGCGCATCACGCGGGCGTTTCCGTATGCGACGCTCGACCGCGCCCGTTTCGATGATGCGTGCGCGCGGCGTATGCGCATCGCGATGTGGTAGCGGCACGTTGCGCGGCCGGCGCGGCGGGAAGCTTACCGCGCGGTCACGTCGGGCGGCGCCATCCCCGACAACGCGGATTTTGCCGTGCTGCTGAACCACAAGGCTTGCAGATCGGCACGGTGAACGAGGATTTCGCCGTCGAAAGTCTCGCGGGCGATGTGTTCCAGCTCGGCAATACGTTGTACCGGATCATGCGCATCGAAGGCGGGCGCGTGCGCGTCGAAAATGCCAACGGCCAGCCGCCGAACATTCCGTTCTGGCTCGGCGAAGCGCCCGGCCGCAGCGATGAACTTTCGTTTGCGATATCGCGTCTGCGCGCGGACATCGACGGGAAACTGGAAGCCGGTATGCTCGATGACGCCACGCATTGGCTCGCCGATGAATGCGTGATCGGCACGGACGCGGCGCAGCAAATCGTCGATTATCTTGCGCGTTCGCGCGCCGCGCTGTCCGTGTTGCCGACGCAGGGCACGCTCGTCATGGAGCGTTTCTTCGATGAATCCGGCGGCACGCAGCTCGTCATTCATGCGCCGTTCGGCAGCCGTGTGAATCGCGCGTGGGGACTCGCGCTGCGCAAGCGTTTTTGCCGCACGTTCAACTTCGAATTGCAGGCGGCGACGACCGAAGATGCGATCGTGTTGTCGCTGACCGGCAGTCACAGCTTCGCGCTGGACGACGTGTGGCGCTATCTGAAATCCGCGAGCGCCGAGCATGTGCTGATTCAGGCGCTGCTCGATGTGCCGCTGTTCGGCGTGCGCTGGCGCTGGAACGCGACCAATGCGCTCGCGCTGCCCTCGGTACGCGGGCGGGCGCAAGGTCGCGCCGCAATTGCAGCGCATGAAAAGAAGCGAAGATTTGCTCGCGGCCGTGTTTCCGGATCAGGTCGCGTGCGCGGAGAACATCGCGGGCGAGCGGGACGTGCCCGCGCATCCGCTCGTCGCGCAAACGCTCGACGATTGCCTTCACGAGGCAATGGACAGCGAAGCGTGGCTTGCGCTGCTCAGGTGTATCGAATCGGGCGATGTGCGGCTTGTCACGCCCGAGTTGCCCGCGCCGTCGCCCTTGGCCGCGGAGATTTTGTCGGCGCGCCCGTACGCCTTTCTCGACGATGCACCGCTCGAAGAACGCCGCACGCAAGCCGTTCTGGCGCGCCGCTGGACCGATCCGCAATCCACCGACGATCGCGCACGCGCTCGATGCCGACGCCATCGCGAGCGTGCGCGATGAAGCGTGGCCCGAAGTCACGAGCACCGATGAAATGCACGAAGCGCTGATGGGCCTCGCGTGCATCAGCGAGAACGAAGCGCAACCCTGGTCCGCTTGGCTCGATACGCTCGCGAAATCCGGCCGCGCGACGCGTCTGCAGATCGCGGAACACTGCCTTGTGGACGCCGGTCGAACGCCTCACGTGCCTGCGCGTCGTGTACGAAGGCGCACCGATGCATCCCGCGCTCACGCCGCCCGCCGGTTTCGACGACG
>LFMX01000162.1 GCA_001184405.1 Candidatus Burkholderia humilis | reverse complement strand
TTGCCCGCCGAACCCGGCATGCCGACGAACAAAAAGCCCAGCAGCCGATCCGATGCATCGAAGCCGAGCGCGCGATGCAGATTCGCGTCGTACGCATCCGCGCCGGTCACCCAAAATCCACCGTAGCCGAGCGCATGCAGCACGTTGAGCATGTTCATCGTGCCCGCGCCGACGGCCAGCAACTGTTCGACCTCCGGAATATGCGATTCCGCCGATACCGCCGCACCCAGCGCGACGATCATCGGCGCGGCCTGCGCGCGTTGCCGCCGATGCTCATGCGTCTGCGGCGGTTCATCCGGCTCGCGCGACGCGCACGACGACGAAGCGCCACAGACGCAGGCGGCCGTGATCGGGCGCGCGCAAGGCGGCATCGACGATAAGCGCGAGCTCGTCATCGTTTGGAGCGGGTTCGACGAGCGGCCAGTGCGACTGGCGGTTCAGCAATGCGTGCATGACGATGCGCTTCGCGTCGTCGTGCGCGTCGGCGGCGTGCCTGAGCTGCGCGTCTTCCTGAGACGAAACCGTACTCATATTCGGCCTGAAAATCGCGTGATGAAGAACCGAGATGATCGGGCAATTTGAGATTAAATGCAAACTATTCGCATTTGTGGTCGGATTGTCGATGCATCGGCCGACGCGTGCGCTTACGGCAACGCACGCCAGCCGCCGCCCAGCGCGCGATACGTCGACACCGCCGCCTGCAATCGCGCGAGATGCAACTTGTACGCGCTCGTCCTCGCCCGTGTACAGCGTGCGCTGCGCGTCGAGCACGGTCAGCGCCGTCTCCACACCCGCGCGATAGCGGCTCTGCGCAAGCGCGAGCGTGCGCCGCGTCTCGCACAATTCATCGTCCTGTGCGAGTGTTTGCGCATTCGCGCCCGCGCTCGCGTTGAGCGCGCGATCGACATCCGCGAACGCCGCGATGATCGATTGCCGATACGCCGCGAGCAACGCCTCCTCTTGCGCCTTCGCGAGATCGCGCCCGGCCGCGAGCGCGCTTGCATCGAAGATCGGCGCGATAAGACCGGCTGCGACCGTGTAGAGCGGATTGTCGAAGATGCGCTGCACGCGATCGCTGCCCGTGCCGACCGACGCCGTCAACGTGATGCTCGGGAACATGGCGGCGCGCGCGGCGACGACGTCCGCATATGCGGCGGCGAATTGCGCTTCCTGGTACGCGATGTCGGGCCGCCGCGTCATCAACGATGAAGGCACGCCCGCGTCAATCGAAGGCGCGCGCAAGGCACCGAGCGAACGCGTCGTTATTCCAAATCCCGGCGACGGCACGCCGGGCAGCGTAGCGACGAGCGCTTCGCTATCGTTGGCCTGCTGATGCAGTGACGCGAGCGCGTGCTGTTGCGCGGCATCGAGCGCCATCACGAAGCCCGATACTGCGACTCGACATTGTGCAAAATCGTGCGCACGGTATCGAGATTGCTGGCGGCAATCGACTCGCGCTCGCGCAACGCGACGGTTTGCAGCCACGTAGTCGCGACGTCTGCGCTCAACGTCATCTGCACCGTCGCGCGATCGAATTCGGATGCGCGCACGCGTTCGATGGCGGCATCGCTCGTTGCGCAGTTCTTGCCCCAAAAGTCGATTTCATAGCTTGCAGTAAGGCCCAAATCGAACGCGCTGCCGTTCGGTAAATTGTCGTTGACCATGAAGCCGCCTTGACGGCTCGCATCGGCGAAAGCGCTTACGTTCGGCAGGCGCGCGGCGCCCGCCACGTCGTAGTTGCCCGATGATGCCTGCGCCACGAGGCGATCAAGTTCATCGCTGCCGAAGCGTCGCCACCACGCGGCAGTGACGGCATCATCGGTCGATGCGGACGATGCGTATCGATACGTCGCGGGAATGGCGACATCGGCGGAAGGCGGCGGCGGGTTGCGCGCTCGGAGCGCAGATCGCGCCGTTCCTCGAAGCGT
>LFMX01000161.1 GCA_001184405.1 Candidatus Burkholderia humilis | reverse complement strand
TATCCATCGCACGTGTCGTCGATCCGCGATCCTGCGTTCACGCGGCGGCATGAATGCGCGAACCAGCATATAAGAGGCCTGACAATCCCACGAGCACATAGACGATGCGCGCGCCAGGCGTTCCGGGGCCGAAGATCGAGGCGACCAGATCGATATTCACCGCGCCGAGCAGCCCCCAATTGATTGCGCCGATGACGACGAGCACGCCCGTGATCCAGTCGGCCGGATCGCGGCGGGCCGCAAGCGTTCCTCTTGATGTGACGGTTTGCATGTTGAAGCTCCTATAAGAATTGCGCGCGATCATGCTTCGTTGTCGGACTTGACATTCGATGTGCCGGGTTCGAGGTCAGGATCCTTGTGATCGTGCTCGGGCACATAAGGTCCTTGTTCCGGATGATCCTTACCCTTCGGAACCAGACTCGCATCCATGTTGCCGTGCTCGCGCTGCTCGATCGTGCCGTCGCCCTTTTGCTTCACATCGCCATCGCCATCGCCGAGCGCTTCGCGACGCTTATCCGCGCGCTCCACGGAATCGGAAGGCTCCTGTTCCATTGCTCGCTCCTTCGTTCGTTAGACATGGTGTGAACGAGCAATGGCTATGCCTTCGAACGACGTTCGAAAGGCATGTGTTGTGAACGGCAATCAGCAGGTCAGCATGTAGCCGCTGCTGCTGGTCCAGCCATACGCATGAACGCGCGTGATGGGATAGGGTGCGGCGAGCGAGAGCAGATTCGCGCCCGCCATCGGCAGATCGACGAGATGCCAGCGGCGGTCGGCATCGAATTCATAGGAGGTGTGGGCGTCATCGGCGAGCAGCGTGGCGTGGGTTTCATGCGGCGATAGCGCGTGTGCTTCGACGAGACTCGCGTGCTGCACGCGCGCACGCAATGTGCGTTGCTCCGCATGATCGTGCTGATGCGCGCCGCGTCGAAAACTCGCGCTCGCCGTTGCCAGTCCGATGCTCGTGCGCGACACGGCGACTATGATCCACAGTCCCGCATGCGCGAGCGAGATCGACACCTCATGCGATGCGATCCTCACGCGCCCGTTGCCATCCTCGACGAGTTCGATATCGGCGGCTGTCCGTCCTGTGATGCCCGAGAGAATTTCGCGCAAGGCTACGCGTTCGACAGCGAAGCGCTTGCTGTTCGATGATTTCGGAAAACGTGCAACGCGCGCCGCTTCCGCCTTCGACAAACTCGCCATGCCTTCGAAGCGCGAAAACGCCAGAGACAGACCGTGCCTTCATCGACTAACAGCGCGTCGGCATGCGTGCGAAAATCGAGCGCGTGCCCGATGAATTCCGGCGCCTGAGCCGGACGAAGTACGGCTCCTCGCGCAGACATTTCGGTATCCAAACGAGTGGCGACTTTGCTCATCGCGCTCAATGGAAGTACGTAGCGTGCCGCGTGCGATGCCGCACGATCACGCCCGTATCGGTGAGCGTCATGGCAAAGCCGTGCGCGATGCTCGACAGACGATCGATGCACGTCGCCGCAAAGCAGGTGCGCAAGAGCTTGTTTGCCGCGAGCGCATCGTGCGTCTGAAAACAGGCGATCGCTTGCAGCAGAGACACTTCATCGCCAGCGAGTTTCTGCGAGCAACGGCAGCGCACGTCGAGTTGCCGGCCTGCGGTTCGGACCCATTCGCTCATCAGGCTTTCGAAAACGCGCAGACCGTCGCGCGTCGAGCCGGTATCGCACAACAAGTCCTGCCAGTTTTGCTTGCCGCGCACCGCGTCGCAATGCGGACGAAACCACGCGCGTATCGCATTGGTCACGAGTTGATCGCTCGGGTCGGGATAGTGTGCGTGGGCATCGTCGATAAGCGAGTTTTGCCACATCTGAAGCATGGCGATATTAATTAGTTAGGTTCCCTTAATATAGGTCTATTCACGCAGATGTTCGCTGCGCGCGGGCCGCTTGATGCGC
>LFMX01000160.1 GCA_001184405.1 Candidatus Burkholderia humilis | reverse complement strand
TCGATGCCGTCGCGCCGTTCTGCGTCGAGCGGCACATCCTGCTCGATCTCGTCATCGACGATCAGGATCACACTGTGCGCAGCGCATCCGCGATGGCAGCGTACAGGCCGCGCTCACCACGCAAGCCGAACCCATTCAAGGCTGCCGCTCCACGCGTCTTGGCCGCATGCGTTATCTCGCGGTGTATTCGCCCGCATTTCACGACACCTATTTCGCCGATGGCGTCACGCGCGATGCATTACGCGGCGCGCCGTGCGTCGAGTTCAATCCGAAGGATCAGTTGCAAAAGCGCTTTATTCGCCGCATCACGCGCGCGGAAGTCGAACCGCCTTTGCACTGGATACCGCATGTCGCGACTTTTCTGCGCGCATGCGCGAGCGGACTTGGCTGGGGCATGTGCCCGCAGCGCATGATCGAAACGCATCTCGCGAATGGCGAACTGGTGGAGATGGTGCCGGGCAAGCATCTGGACGTCGATCTGTACTGGCAAAGCTGGCGGCTTTCGATCGGCTGGCTCGATGAATTCGGCGCGATGCTGCACAAACGTGCAGGCGATTGGCTGAGTTGAAATCACGGCGAACGCACGTTGCGCGCATTCGCCGCGTATGAAAACGCTTAAACCAGCGTCAGCTTCACATCGATGTTATTGCGCGTCGCGTTCGAATACGGGCACACGATATGTGCCTTGTCGATGAGTTCCTGCGCCTGCGCGCGATCCATTCCCGGCAGCGAAATCTTCAATTCCACTTCGATGCCGAAGCCATTTGGAATCTGCCCGATACCCACGCTGCCGTCGATCGCCAGATCCTGCGGCAAGCTGATCTTGTCGCGCGCGCCAACGAACTTCATCGCGCCAATGAAACACGCGCTATAACCCGCAGCGAAGAGCTGTTCGGGATTGGTACCATCGCCGCCACTGCCGCCCAGTTCCTTCGGCGTGGTGAGCCTGAGATCGAGGTTGTTCTCCGGAATGCTGGCACGTCCGTCGCGTCCGCCGGTGACATGCGCATTCGTCCGGTACAAGACTTTTTCGATCGCCATTCGAAACTCCTTTGTGTGTCAGGGTGGTCGAGCGCATCGCGGCATCGTATGAATGAATAGCGCGCGACGCGTCACGCACAAGGATACTCAAAGCCGCGCGATGCCGCAGGAAGAAGCATCCGCGTTCGCAAGGTTCGCTTCTTGCTGGCGTCGTAGGCCGACAAAGAATCGAACTCACATGAAAGCCACGATCATCTCGCACGAACACGTACCGGACGCTGCCGCGGCAGAGATTCATCGCTTCCGCTTCCTGCTCGACGATGGCAACGCGTCGCCGTTCGTCGAAAACATTTCGCTGCGCACGGCACGGGTCATCGTTGAAAATCTTCCGGATGGCAGTGCGTTCATTCGTATGCTGCGCGCGATCGTGGCGGCGCTTCCGCACGAATACGATCAACTCGTTGGCCGCGAATATTCGGATGAACGGCACGCGTAATGCTCCGATGCAGTCATCCATTCATCTAAAGGACAAGGCCATGCCGACGAAACCCGACACGTAGCAGGAAGAACTCGCACGCGGCACGCCGCCAGCGCGCACGCCCACCACGCCGCCGGATACCGATGTGCAGCCCGATCAGCAGCCGGTGCACGATACGCCCGATCTCGAATCGCCGCGCGGCGAAGCGTAAAGACTGAACAACGCGCCGTGATCGGGCGGCGCGTTGAACCGTGCGTTATTCGTTGGTCGTTTCTCCCGGTTCCTTGTCGCCTTTCTCGATCGCCTTCTTCTGCTTGCCATACTCCTGACGGTTTTCGCCGTTGATGATCTCGACATCGCCCTTGGCCTTGCGATCGTCGTTACGCGTCACGGTGCCGATGGCCTTATCCGCCACGCCCTTGAGCTGTTCCTTGATGCCTTCCTTCTGATCCTTGTTCATCGAGTGCTCCTG
>LFMX01000159.1 GCA_001184405.1 Candidatus Burkholderia humilis | reverse complement strand
GAAGCTCAAACCATCGGAAAACGTATGAACCTGTCCCGGCAAACCACGTTCGATTCGTCCCAGACGGCCGCGCTGCTCGATTACGCGAAGCTCGTCGATACCTTGCGCACGACGGTCGCGGACTATACGGCGGGCAGAATCGTGAGTCCCGAACGGCTCGTCGTGCCGATCCAGGACGGCGGCGTGATGCTCTCGATGCCCGCGAACGCCGACGATCTCGCTATCCACAAACTCGTGACGGTGTGCCCAGCGAATGCTCAGCGCGATCTGCCGACCATTCACGGTCAGGTGCTCGCGTGCGATGCGCATACCGGCGAAATGCGCTTCGTGCTCGACGGTCCGACGGTCACCGGCCGACGTACCGCCGCCGTGACCGCGCTCGGCATTCAGACGCTGCACGGCGTGTCGCCGCGCGAGATGGCGGTGATCGGCACGGGCAAGCAGGCGGCGAATCATATCGAGGCGCTGGCCACGCTTTTCCCCGATGATGCCACGCTCTTCGTCAAAGGGCGCACGGAGGCGGGCACGCAGCGCTTTATCGAACAGATGCGGCCGGTCGCGCCGAACATGACCGCGCTCAACGACTTGCATGATTCGATCGACATCGTCGTCATGGTCACGACAAGTCGCGCGGCCATTTATAACGAAGCGGGAAAGAAAGGGCGGCTGATCGTGGGCGTGGGCGCGTTCACGCCGGAGATGGCGGAGATCGGCAAGCAGACGATCGACAGCAGCGTGATCGTCGTCGATGATCCGGCGGGCGCGAAGCACGAAGCCGGCGATCTGATTCAGGCGGGCATCGACTGGACGACGGTGCGTTCGCTTGCCGATGCGATCGACGGGCGGCTGGATACGGAGCAGCCCATCGTATTCAAAAGCGTGGGATGCGCGGCATGGGATTTGGCCGCATGCCGCGTCGTGCGCGATGCGTTGCTCTAAATCCTGACTTGCGTGATCGCGATGCCAATGACCATCGCACCGATTATGCTATCGAACACACGCCATGCGCCTGCACGCTTGAACAGCGGCGCAAGGGTCCGCGCGCCATATCCGAGCGCGATAAACCACACGAAGCTCACGAACATCGCGCCGATGGCGAACGCAAGCCGCGCCTCTTCCGGCTCGCGCCCACCCGCCGTGCCGATCAACAGAAACGTATCCAGATAGACATGCGGATTGAGCCACGTCAGCGCGATCGCGGGCAACAAGGCCGCACGCGCCGATAGCGTGGACGCCGCGCCGCTCGAAGCGATATCGATCGATTGATGCGACGGTTTCCACGCGCGCCGGAGCGCACCAATCCCGAACCACACGAGATAAGCCAGTCCGACATACAAAAGCGCATGCACGAAGCGCGGATAACGCGCGACCAGCGCGAAGTCCGACAGAATGCAGAACACGACGATCTTGCCAACATGCGAGCGCAAGATGCCTTGCCGCAACACATACGCGTTCTGCGCGCCGATGGTGACGATCAACGATGCGCACAAGGCCGCGCCGTGAGAAAAAATGAGCCAGTTTATGTGGGGAGATGGACGAATTGAACGAACCGCGCTAGATTGCCTTTCGGCTCGATTAAAGCAAAGCTAATTCTCTTTAATCTGATTAAGGAACGGTAATGCTGGACTATGCGCTCTTCGACGCCCTGTGCGCAGTCGTTCGACGCGGTTCGTTCGAGCGTGCGGCGGGCGCGCTCAACGTCACGCCTTCGGCCATCTCGCAGCGCGTGAAGCTGCTGGAAGAACGCGTGGGCACCGTGCTCGTCAAACGCGGCACGCCTTGCACGGCGACGTCTTCAGGCGCGCTGCTGTGCCGTCATACCGAACGCGTGCAAATGCTCGAAGCGCAACCGGCGGGCACGCTGCCTGATTTGCCGGGCATCGATAAAACACGGCCCACGCTGCGCGTAGCGGTCAATGACGATAGCGCCGGCACATGGTTCG
>LFMX01000158.1 GCA_001184405.1 Candidatus Burkholderia humilis | reverse complement strand
ATTTTTCCTTCGCCAGCCTTGTATTTTTCCTTCGCCAGTTGCGTGATCAGCTTCGCCTTGTCGGTGGTCGTGCCGGCCTTGACCATCGCGTCGGCGTGAAGATGCTCGCCGACGTAGTAGTTGACGCCGTAGACCTGCGTGTCGGTGTGGTACGCGTCCTGATACTTCTTCAGGAACTCGCGGCCTTCCGGCGTCTTGTCGAGCGCGACGCCGCCTTGCGCGCAATACACGATGGACGCGGCATCGCCCGCGACCTTGCCCATGTCCGCCGAACAGATGCCATCGCCGCCGAGCAGCTTCGCGCGAATGCCGCGCTGACGCATTTGCTTGGCCATCGGCGCGCCTTGCGACGCATAGCCGCCGAAGAAGATCACGTCCGGATTCTTCGCCTTGATCGCGGCCAGAATGCCGAGGAAATCGGTGGCCTGCGAATTGGTGAACTGCTGATCGACGATCTTGATGCCATTGGCCTTCGCCATCTTTTCGAACTGCACGGCCACGCCCTGACCGTAGGCCGTGCGGGCATCGATGATCGCCGCCGTCTTCGCCTTGAGCGTCTTCGCGGCGAATTCGCCCATCGTGCCGCCAAGCTGTTCATCGCTTGCGCCGATGCGGAAGATGTTCTTGAAGCCCTGCTTGGTCAGCGCCGGGTTCGATGCGACCGGCAGCAGCGGAATATTCGCGTTGCTGTAAATGCGCGACGCGGGAATCGCGACGCCCGAGTTATACGGCCCGAGCACCGCGAGCACGTTGTGATCAGCCAGATTTTGCGCGACCTGCACGCCGACCTTCGGGTCGGCCTGATCGTCCTGCGAGTCGAGCTTGAAGGTCACCTTTTTGCCGTCGACGGTCACGCGCCCTGCTCTTCGATCGCGAGACGCGCGCCGTTTTCATTGTCCTTGCCGTTGGGCGCTTGCGGGCCGGTCAGCGGCGCCGAGTGTCCGAACGTGACGACTTCCTGCGCGTGCGCGCCGGCGACAACGAAAAAGGCCGACGCGGCGGCCACAGCGATGGTGATCTTGTGCGCATAAAGGGTCTCGCAACTGGTTTGTTGAAAGACCAATGTATGAAATTTTGGGATGCTAGGCAAGGAAATCAAAATGTTTCCGTCTAGACTTCGGAAAGACCATTAGTGCGGTGCGACGTCCCTTTGCACGCGGTGAATATGCTGCTCGACGTAGAACGCGGCGGCATCGCCATCGCCGATGACGATCGCCTCGTAAATCAGCCGATGCTCGGCCACATAGAGACGGATGCGCGCCGGATTGTAAATGCCGTCTTCCTTCAGGCGCTTCCACAGCGACTGATCCATCGTTTCCGCGATTTCCTCGGCGAGACGCGCGAGCAACGCATCGCCGGTCATCACCGCAAGCTGCCGATGAAACAGCCGGTCGCTCTGATTCCACAGCGCGCGCTGTTCGGTGTCGGCGACATCGGTGAGCGTTTCCATTTGCGCGAGATAGTGCGCGGCGGCGCGGCGCGCGATGGCGGGTTCCAGAATCAGCCGCACGTCGAGCGTCGCGGACGGGCTGTAATCGGCACTGTTTTTCGTCGATGGCCTCGCGATGCCCCGCGAGAATCTCTGGCGCACCCGGCGACACATACGTGCCCGAATTGCGCCTCGTGACGACGAGCCCTTCGTTCTGCAACGCGCCGATTGCTTCGCGCACCGCCGGCCGGCCGACGCCGAACAGCGTGGCGAGATCGCGTTCCGATGGCAGGCGTTCATCCGGCGCGAACCGGCCCGCGCGGATTTCCGCACGGATTTTTTCCGTGACTTGCTCGTAGATTTGCAGCGGACGGAAGTCGCGGGACAGGTCGAGGCGGGCTGAATTCATTGCGGGACGCGGTGGAATTTTGGTTTCAATATACCAGTACGGTGGTTTTGGATGGACCAGATCGATTTATTTTGACTTGTTGCAGCCGTGCATCTGGTTTAGATTAGACCATCTTTAGCC
>LFMX01000157.1 GCA_001184405.1 Candidatus Burkholderia humilis | reverse complement strand
CGAAACCATTCCTCCCAGTTCATCCAGCCTTCGTACGTCGAATCGGATTCGATGAGCGGCAGTCTCGACAAAGCCTCGGGCGTTTCGGCGCGCTGATACTCCTCCAGAAACGCAGGCGAGCAGACCGGAAACACTTCTTCGTTGAACAGCAAGGTCGATGTGCCGTCGCCCCAGTCGCCCGCGCCGTATCGCACGGCGAGATCGACTTCGACGTGACGCAAGTCGGCGGTGAACATCTGCGTGGTCAGGCGCAATTGCAGCGGCGGATCGACGCGTCTGAGATTGGCCAGACGTGGCAGCAAACGCAATTGCGAAAACGGCAAGGTCGACGCGAGCACGAGTTCACGCCGTTCGACCACGCCTGTCGATAGCCGATCGAATACGCCCGCGATTTTCTGCATCGATTCTGCGACGACGAGGTACAGCGCTTCACCTTCGCCGGTCAGCGAAATCTACCGGTGCAGCCGATGAAAAAGCCGCACGCCGAGCGTGTTTTCGAGTTGCCGCACTTGCCGGCTGACAGCCGCTTACGTGACACCGAGTTCACTCGCGGCGGTGGTGAAACTACCGAGACGCGCGACCGCTTCGAACTCCACGAGCGCCGTCAAAGAAGGAACGATACGCCGATAACCCTTGGTGCCTTTCGCCATCTTCGTTTGCTTGATCGATTGGGCTTGTCTCCGTGCGCTGCATCATGTGTCCAAAGATTTTTTGCGTCAAGGCGTGCGTCAAGGCGTGCGATAATGCAGCGTAGGAAAAGCGCGCTCGACATCGGTAAGCGAATACGCTTCGGTTATCGCACGAGAAAGCCGTAAGTCAGCGGATCGCGTTCATCGATGATCCAGTTTGCGAAGCCGCAAATGTGCGCCTGTCCTTTGATCTCGGGAATCACGGCGGGCAGGTCGTGCACTTTCGTTTCTTCGAGCACACGGCCCTTGAAGATCGTGCCGACGATCGATTCGTTGATGAGCGTTTCGTTCTTGCCGAGTTCGCCGCGCAAGTAAAACTGCGCAACGCGTCCGCCCGTGCCGGAACCGGTCGGCGAGCGATCGACTTCACGATCGGCGAACACGCAGCAATTCGCCTGCGTGGAACCTTCGTAACGCGGCGCATTCGCGATGATCGTGCCGTAAATATGATTGATCTCCGGAATATCCGGATGCACGACCGGATACGCGCGATTGGCCGCTTCCTTTACTTCGGCGCCGAAGCGAACGAGCTTTTCCACGGACGATTCGCGTACCGGCAAATCGAACGGCGCGCCATCGACATAAAAGCGCCATCGACATAAAAGTAGAACGCGCCGCCATAGGCGATATCGCCGGTCACTTTGCCTATGGCGGCGTATCGATCGTGACATCGCGCTGCCAGATAAACGACGGCACATTCACGAAGCGCACCGTGCCCGCGTGCTCGTCGTCCCACTTCACGGATGCCTCGATAAAACCGCACGGCGCGTCGATGCCCACGCGCGTTTCCGGACTCGTGCGCTGCACTCAGCCGAGTTCGACCGCAGCCGTCGCGAGCACGATCACGCCATGTCCGCAGTGATCGCTATAGCCTTCGTTATGCAGAAAGATGATGCCGAAGTCGGCGTCGGCGGAAACGGGTTGGGTAGATAGCCGCCGTACATGCCGGCGTGGCCGTGCGGTTCGAACATCAGCGCGCGGCGAATGTCGTCGGCGTTGTTTGTCCTTGAGCCACGTGCGACGCTCGACGATGGTCTTGCCCGGCAAACGCGGCAAACCGCTCGTGACGATACGGAACGGTTCGCCGTCGGTATGGACTTCGACGGTGGAAATGGAACGCGTGAGTTTCATGGTGCTTTTATTGGGCGTACGGGACAGGCAGGCCGTTCTTGATGATGTAGACTGTCGTGAGCGCGCCTTGCAGATCGCCGCTGGCATCGAACGAATAGGTGCCCGCCATGCCCTTGTATTTTTCCTTCGCCAGCCTTGT
>LFMX01000156.1 GCA_001184405.1 Candidatus Burkholderia humilis | reverse complement strand
TGAAGTGGCTCGAAGATCAGAAGGCGCTCGGCTTCGACTTCGTCGCGTCGGAAGGCAATGTCGGCGACTGGGAATCGACCAAGAACGCGTTCGACAAGGTCAAGGCCGAAGTCGGCCAGATCGATGTCCTGGTGAACAACGCTGGCATCATGCGCGATGTCGTATTCCGCAAGATGACGCACGAAGACTGGACCGCCGTCATCGATACCAACCTGACGAGTCTCTTCAATGTGACGAAGCAGGTCATCGACGGCATGGTCGAGCGCGGCTTCGGGCGCATCATCAATATTTCGTCGGTGAACGGGCAGAAGGGCCAGTTCGGTCAGACTAACTATTCGACGGCGAAGGCCGGCATTCACGGTTTCACGATGGCGCTCGCGCAGGAAGTGGCGACCAAGGGCGTGACGGTCAACACCGTGTCGCCGGGTTATATCGGCACGGACATGGTGAAGGCGATCCGTCCGGAAGTGCTGGAGAAGATCGTCGCGACCATTCCGGTGCGGCGTCTGGGCACGCCGGATGAAATCGGTTCGATCGTCGCGTGGCTCGCGTCGGATGAATCCGGTTTCTCGACCGGTGCGGACTTCTCGCTGAACGGCGGCTTGCATATGGGCTGACGGGCGGTGGTTTCCCCGGGGGACCGGGCGCTTGCCACGCGCTTGCCGGGGAACCGCCACTCGCCGGATTTTTCGATAATGCGGCGAACACGCAGCAATGCTTTTTTGCGACAACGCAAGACATGTTTGCTGCCATCCGCAGTACAGTCTTGCGTTTGAAGGCGCTCAATGACCAACACTACTACTACAAAGAAACCCGCCGAACGACTCATCAAAAAATATCCAAACCGTCGGCTCTATGACACCGAGACGAGCACGTACATCACGTTATCGGACGTGAAGCGGCTCGTGCTCGACCAGGAAGATTTCAAGGTCGTGGACGCGAAATCGAGCGACGATCTCACGCGCAGCATTCTCCTGCAGATCATTCTGGAAGAGGAGAGCGGCGGCTTGCCGATGTTCTCATCGGTGATGCTTTCGCAGATCATTCGTTTTTACGGTCACGCGATGCAGGGCATGATGGGCACGTATCTGGAAAAGAACATCCAGGCGTTCATCGATATCCAGCAGAAGCTGTCGGAGCAGAGCAAGGGCATTTACGACGGCAACGCCCTCAATCCGGAAGTCTGGTCGCAATTCATGAACATGCAGGCGCCGATGATGCAAGGGATGATGACGAGCTACATCGAGCAGTCGAAGAACATGTTCGTGCAGATGCAAGAGCAGATGCAGATGCAGATGCAGATGCAGAATCAGGCGAAGACGATGTTCAATACGTTTCCGTTTCAGGCACCGACTAATTCGACGCCGGAGAAGAAGTAAGAGTTTTCTTCTTTTCACGGTCCGGCGCCCGCGGCGGGCCGGACCCTTGATTACCTGGCGCCGGCGTGACCGGTTCGGTCATTCATTTCCACATCGCTTTTCGGATGGCTGCGGCATCTGTCGCGCGCCAATCGTCCATCCTGCCTTGCCCGCACCGTGCGGCGCGCCTTTCAGTCCTTTCGAAATCGTTCTATAGCTCGGCAACGTGCGCACGCTTATCTTGCGGCGCTGCTGACGCGTCGTTACTTCTTTATGTGCGCCGGCCTGACTCGATCGCGTGCGTCTGGCAGCGACGCCGGTCGTACGCACATCAACCGCTCGCTCTCGCTGGCGAGCCTTTCAACCTGGCTGTAACACGTAAATATCGACGAGCTGTTCCCGCGTGAAACAGGTGCTCGAGTCGCATTCGTCACGCGACTGAGCTGTGTACTTTTTCTGACTTCGACGCTCTTGGCCGCATGCGGCGGCAGCAGCGATTCCACCACGCCGGCCACGGCCACTTCCGACTCGACGGGCAAGTTGCCCAATTCCACCACACGTCTGCTGGTGGGAGCCAATGCGGCGATGACAGTGACGGGCATCAC
>LFMX01000155.1 GCA_001184405.1 Candidatus Burkholderia humilis | reverse complement strand
ATGCGTTCGAATACCTGTCGCTCGATACCGATGTCAGCGAAAGCATCGATGCCGTTGCCGAGCGTCTTTCGCGTATCGTCGATGAAGAAAGTGCCTTCTGGGAAGCCACTTTCGCGCGTTTGATGCGCAACGACTATCTGGAAGAAGGCTTGCGCTTAATCATGGTACAGCGCTGGGCGTTGGCTGTATCGAAGCGCCGCGCATTGGCGCGCGCGAGTGCAAGCGGTTTTTTCGATTCCATTCCCGGCGATGCGCTGCTTCAACGCGTGGCGAGCTTCGTGAGTTTGACGCGCGAACAGCACGCGTACTGGCAGTTTTATCTGCCGACGAGCCTTGCCAAATGCAATCTGCTGTATGCGCTCGCGCGCCGTCCTGATCGTGCGTTCGCATTTACCGGCGCTGCGTTTGCGGCGGAAGCGGAGTGGCTCGCGTTCGGCATCGGGCTGGAAAAAGCCTGTGCGCATTTGCAGCCGATGAACAGCGAACGCGTGGATCCTTCGGCGCGTCACGCCGAATTCATCGCGCGTTTCAAGCGTGCGCTCGATAGCGCCGCGCAACAGGTCGGCGATCGCGCCATCGCGCCATCGCGCCATCGCGCAAGCGGTGCAAGGCGTCGTTGCGGGCGAGCGGCTTGCGGAACGCGCGCGCTGGGACCTAGGCGAACAACTGCGCTGGCTTTCCGCGATTCGCCGCTATGTCGAGTTAGCGCAGGGCATCAGCACGCGCATCGATGCGGAGTGCCCGGACATCGATCGCGAAACGTTCGTCGAGCCGCATGAAATGTGCTCGACGACGCATGTGCATAACAATCATCGTCTCGTGACCATTCAGGAAGGCGACATGCTGTTCTGGGGCAATGTCGGCATGCAGCTCGACATGCATCAGGGCGATATGGTGCTCATCCCCGATGGCCGTCTGCATGGTTCCACCGTGACATCGGCTGAATGCACGTATCACCAGCCGATCATTCCCGACGATTGGGTCGCCGCGCTCATCGCGGAACTCGACGCCAAGGCGCAGGTTTAATCAAAGCACATCCGCATTCCAGGCGCTTCTGAAGAAAGCGCCGGCAATCACCCCACAAATCGAGCAGCACGGCGTGCCGTCAACGAGCATTGACGGCGCACGTGGCATGGGTGGTGTTGACCAACAGGAATGACAATGCAAGCAAACGATGACGTCACGCAGTTCAACGAGCTGCAATCGTCCGATGCGAAAGAACCGCACTTCGATGCCGAAGACTGGAAAAGCCGCGTGATCGCGGGGCATCGTACCGGCGCGGCGGCCGAGCCGCCCACATGGCTCGCAAATTCGTATGAAACGCTGCGCGAACAGGTGATGCATCCGGAGTACCCGTGCTTCTTCGGCACGATGGCTGAGCGTCGCGGCGAAATGTTCTATGCGTATGTGAACGGCAAGGACATTCGCGATCTGCCCGCGACCATGCAGACCTTCGCGACGCTCGCATCGCAGCCGCAATATCGCAAGAACAATATCGCGATCTTCTTCGAGCCCGATCGCGAGCCGTACATGGACGCCTCCAGTTTGCCAAGCTTTCATTCCGTGACAGCAAGAAGAGGAAGGTTGCACCCGTACATTCGGACTTTTCACGCGAGACACTTTTGCTCGCTGTCCCTGATGGGATCGCGATCGCGATTGGGCATCCGATCGGCGCATCGGGCTGCCGCATTCTCGTCACGCTGCTGCACGAAATGCAGAAGCGCGATGCGAAGAAGGGTTTGGCGTCGCTGTGTATTGGCGGCGGGATGGGTATTGCGCTGGCCGTCGAACGTCCGTAAAAACGAGAGCAGGATTGGGAAGTCAGTCGGGCGGCAAGGAGATCGCCGTCCGCATAACGAAAATGGAGTGAGGAATGACGAAGCGTATAGCGTATGTGACGGGCGGGATGGGCGGCATCGGCACGAGTATCAGCCAGCGTCTGCTCAAGGATGGCTTCACGGTCGTCGTGGGTTGCGGACCGAATTCGCCGCGCCGCG